>NZ_JBRREO010000006.1:0-144323 GCF_056760355.1 Stenotrophomonas sp. STEN013
GGCCGGGGCGGGCCGCTGTGGCCGGGGGCCCCCCGGGGGCCGGTTTGGGCCGGCCCCCCCGCCGCCCCCGGGGGGGGGGCCGCGGGGGGGGGCGCCCCCCCCCCCCCCCCCCCCGCCGCCATCATGGCGGCCAGCAGCAGCCACGACCTCCTGCCCCGGGTGCTCACAGCGCGCAGTCCTGCGGCAGCGACAGGGCGCTGGCGATATCGCGCCAGTCGAACGCCACCACGCCCTGGTCGTCATGTACCGCATACAACGCGCCCTGCGGGAAGCGTGCCGATGCCTGCTGGCTGCTCCATATGCCGTCGGTATTGGCCACCGTATCGCCATGGAACGCGCCGACGTGGGCCAGCGTTTTGCGGTCGAACAGGTGGAACACGCTGCGCTCCTTGCCCTGCTCGGTGGTGATCCACCAGCCGCCCTCGCCGCAGGTACGCAGCATCACGCCCTCGGCCTGGGCCTTGAACACACCCTCGCCGAAGGTGCTGCCGGTGAAGTCGCCGGCCAGCGTGTAGACCTTGACCTCGCTGGCGTAGCTTTCGTCCTCCTCGGCCACCAGCAGGCGGTCGTTGGCCGGATCGCCCCAGATCGACTCGACCACCCGCAGCGCCCCCTTGGCCGTGGTGTCGCCGATGCTGCGGACCAGACGGGCCTGCACGGCACCGCCATCGACGCGGACGTGGTAGCGGCGCACCCGCTCGTTCAAACGCTCCAGCGGCGGCAGGATATCGTTGCCGGCGGCGTCCTCGCCCTCGTCGTAGGAATCGGTGACGTACACGTCGTAGCCGTCCTGCTGCGGATTCACCCACAACCCGTAAGGCTTGCGCAGGTCGGTGCCGGCGAATGTGCCCAGCGGGGTGAAGTCAGGCAGTTGCAGCACCTGCACGCGATGGTTGTCGCGCTCGACGATGAACAGCAGGTCGCCCTGCACGGCGATGCCGTTGGGGCGGTCGAACTGGCCAAGCGCGGTGCCGCTGCTACCCACGTCACGCAGGTGCTGGCCGGTCTGCCCGTCGTAGACCACCAGTTTGTCGGTGGCCTTGGCGGTGGCGATCAGCCATACCCGGCCATCGGCGTTGCGCCAGCTGGCTGGCGAATCGATGTTGTCGGCCGACGTCGTCGGCGTGAGGAAGGCTTCCCCTACCCGCTTGGCAACCGGGGGGCGCGCACCCTCGGCGATGTCGGCCGCAGTCAGCGGATGGGAGCTTCTGGCAGCCGGCTGGCAGGCGACAAGCGTCAGGGCTAGGCCGCTACACAGCAGCGCGGCCCTCACAGTGCCACCTTCAGGCCAACGGCGTAGGTACGGCCGTATTCCTCGTTCTGCAGCGTTCGCGAACGCACGCCCTGGTACAGCTCCAGCGGTTTGTCGAGCAGATTGGACGCCTCCAGATACAGGCTCACGTTGCGGGTGAAACGGTAGTCCAGACTGAAATCCAGCTGGGTGTGCGGTGCCACATGGATGTCGTAGGCGCGGCTGTCGCCGATGCTGTCCAGATACTGGCTGCGGTACACACCGGCCAGACGCGTGCTGAAGCCGCCCCACTCATAGCCCACATGTGCGCTGTAGACATTGCGCGACGCGCGCGGCAGGGTGAAATCGTCGCGCGCACGACCGGCGATACCGGGATCGAATCCGGTGTCCAGCCAGGTGCCGCTGGCCCCGACCAGCAGGCCGCCCCAGGCCCCCGGCAGGAACGCCAGTTGCTGCTGCCAATTGAACTCGGCGCCGAACACCCTGGCCCTGTCGCCATTGATCGAACGGGTGACCTCGAAGCCGGGGAATCCGGCATCGGCATCGCTGACGGTCTGCACGATGTAACCGTCGATGTCCTTGTGGAACAGGCCCAGCGCCACCAGCCCGGTCTGCCCCAGATAGCGCTCGAACGAGAAATCCAGGTTGGTCGATTCGTAGGGGTCCAGCTGCGGGTTGCCGACCCGGACTTCCCCGTCATCCCGGTTCATCGCCAGCCGCGGTGACACGTCGCCGAAGGACGGGCGCGCCACGCTCTTGTTGAGCGCGCCGCGCAGCACCCAGTTGTTGCCTGTGTCGTAGCGTAGATGCAAGCCCGGCAACACGTTGCTGTAGCTGTTGCTGGCGGTGCGCGGGCTGACGGTGACGGTCCTGCCGTCGGCGGCGATGTCCACCTGGTTGCCGCTGGCATCGAACCGGGTGTTTTCCACGCGCACGCCGCCGATCACACGCAGCGCGCCGATATCCCAGGTGCCCATCGCATAGGCGGCGAGGATGTCCTCGTTGGCGGTGTAATCCTCTTCCAGCGAGGCCATGACGTTGCCGGCGACATCCTGCGGCCGGGCACTGTACTGGCCACCGCTGCTCGCCCACCAGCGACGCATCGCCGCCGAGCTCATGCCCTGCCCCAGCGGCCCGCCACGGTGTGCCAACGTCGCACCGTTCCAGCTGGTCAGATCCACCGCCGGACCGCGGCGCATTTCGGCCTCGTCAACATTCACCGCACGCTCGCGCCAGCGGCCGAGCAGGCCGAACTTGTAGCTGGCATGGTCGGCATCGAAACGGGCATTGACCTGCGCGCTGCGTTCGCTGTCATCCACCTGCTTGGGCCCGATCACCACCCGGTCGAACGTGTAGTTGGCGCTGTCCATCCAGCCGGCATAGCCCAGGTCCAGCGCGGGAATGCCGCGGTTCTGGTCGATCGTGGCCGACAGGTCGGCACCGTCGTACTCGAAGCGCGCTTCCATTTCGTCATTCACGCGCTCGCGGGTCCTGGTATAGCCCAGCCGGTAATCAAGCACCGCATTGCTCAGGCGGTTTTCACCGCCGAGACTGGCGGCAAAGGTGTCCTCCTCCTTGGTGCGGTAGCGCATGCGTTTGCTGATCGCGTCGGCCGGCAGGTCATCCACCTGGTAGCGACCACCGCCCAGCGCACTGATGACACCGTCCTCCAGACCGAACACGGTGCGCTGGCGGGTTTCGGCATCATCGAAGCGGCTGTACAGCGTGCGCAGGTAGTAGCGGTTGTCCTGGTCCGGTCGCCAGTCCAGATTGAGGTTGGCGCCGCTGCGGGTGCGCTCGATGCTGTACTTGCGACGCTGGATCTCCAGCGCGGCCAGGTCATCGTCGGCGCCCCCGTCGAAGCTGCCGTAGGCAACCTCGGTGTTGTCCGACTCGAAGCTGCGTTTGTGGTGGTTGATACCCAGCGCGATACCGAAGGTGTCGTTGAACACCTCGCTGTAGTTGAACGCGGCCTTGGGGCTGGTTTTGCCGGAAAGCTGCTGGTGACTGGCTTCGAGCTTGCCTTTGAGCGAACGGCCGTCGCGGTCGAAGGCCGAGGCCGACTCCACCACCACACTGCCGCCAATGGCATCGCCCGGCATGTCCGGCGTGGCCGACTTGATCACCCGCAGGCGTTCGGTCGAATCGGTGGGAATCACGTCCAGCGGCGCGGCGCGCGAGGAATCTTCCGGCGTGCCCACCGCGATGCCGTCGATGCTGACACTGTTGAGCGCCGCATCCAGACCACGGATCACCACGAAGCGGCCTTCACCCTGGTCGCGGGTGACGCTGACGCCGGGCAACCGCTGCAGCGACTCGGCGACGTTCATGTCCGGGTAGTCGCCCATCGAATCGGAAGCCACCGCATCCTGGATCGCATCGGCGTCGCGCTTGAGTTCGACCGCCCGGGTCTGCGCCTCGCGCTGAGCCCGCACCTCGATCGGCTGCAGATCCACCGCTGCCGCCGTGACGGCGGCAACCACCGCGCCATCCGGAGCAACCGGCTTTTGCCCAGCCTGCGCGGTGGCCATACAGGCCACCGCCGTCGTCACCGCCATCACCAACACGCGCTTGCGCACTACCGCCCCCAGAGGATGTAAAGGATGGGTGGGCACGGTATGTCCGTGGGATTGCGCGGCGATGACAGCCCGGGGACGGTCGTATTGCAACGCCGTACTGGCCGGATACAGAGGGCCTGCGGCACACTGGCCACTCGCCCCTGCCGTCATATCCGCCATGAAAATCGTCGAAGTCCGCCACCCCCTGGTCCAGCACAAGATCGGCCTGCTCCGCGATCCGGACATGAGCACCAAGGATTTCCGCGAAGTGGTCAACGAGCTGGGTACCCTGCTCGCCTACGAGGCCACCGCCGATCTGGACACCGAGAGCCACACGATGAAAGGCTGGGCCGGTCCGGTGCAGGTGCAGCGCATCGCCGGGGCCAAGATCACCGTGGTGCCGATCCTGCGCGCCGGCCTGGGCATGCTGACCGGGGTGCTGTCGCTGATTCCGGCCGCACGGGTGAGCGTGGTCGGCCTGCAGCGCGATGAGGAGACCCTGCAGCCGGTGCCCTATTTCGAGCGCCTGACCGGTCGCCTGGAAGAGCGCGACGCACTGATCCTGGATCCGATGCTGGCCACCGGCGGCACCCTGATCGCCACCATCGACATGCTCAAGCGCGCCGGCGCCCGCCGCATCAAGGGCATCTTCCTGGTCGCCGCACCGGAAGGCCTCAACGCCGTGGAGGCCGCGCACCCGGACGTGGAGATCTTCACCGCCGCCATCGACGAGCGCCTCAACGACAAGGCCTACATCCTGCCGGGCCTGGGCGATGCCGGCGATCGCATCTTCGGTACCCGCGTCGGCTGAGTTCCACGGTCCCGGGCGCCATCGCCCGGGACCTTCGGGCAGTTTTCAGGCAGCGGCCAGCGCGCGGGCTTTCAGCTCGGCCACTTCATGGGCGGTGCCGAAACGGCCCTTCTCATCACGCACCACCTGCGCCATCGCGCACTGCGGATCGTGGGTGAAGAACAGATGCACGTTGCGCGCAAGCTTGTCTTCCAGAAACGCGCGCTTCTCGTCGATCAGCAGCTCGGCATTGCGGTCATAGCCCATCGTGATCGGCACATGCACCCACGAGCGGCCGGGAATCAGGTCGGCACAGAACACCACGCCACCGCGCGGCAGGCCATCGACCCGCTCCGGGCCGACGATCTCGGCCAGCATCAGCCCCGGCGTGTGGCCGTCGCTGAAACTGAAACGCACCGATTCCCCGAGCACCTTCGAATACTCGCCGGACACCACTTCCAGCCGCCCGCTGTCCTGCAGCAGCTTCGGCAGTTCGGGGATGAAACTGGCACGGTCACGCGGATGCGGATGCAGCGCCCGCTCCCAGTGCGCGGCGCCCACCACGAAGGTGGCGTTGGGAAACAGCAGCTCCGGTGCGCGGCCTTCCGACCATGGCGCCAGCAGCCCACCGGCGTGGTCGAAATGCAGATGGCTCAGCACCACCACATCGATATCCTCGTGCTCGAAGCCGGCTTCGCGCAGCGAATCGATCAGGATATGTCGCGGCTCCTGCACACCGTAGCGTTCGCGCAGTTTCGGCTCGAAGAACGCGCCAATACCGGTTTCGAACAGCACCGTCTTGCCGGCCAGCGGACTGGCCAGCAACGCCCGGCATGCCAGTTCGATCCGGTTGAGGTCATCGGCCGGTGCCCACTTTTCCCACAATGCCTTGGGGGCGTTGCCGAACATTGCACCGCCATCGAGTTTTTGCGAATTACCGCGGATCGACCATAGTTTCATATGAAAAATTCTACTGACTCCGCGTTAAATATTCGCAAGCCGACAGCGCCGGATTATTGACACCCCGGAACAGAAAAGCCCCGCCGGACGGCGGGGCTTTTTGCGTTGTTCGGCGCGCGTGTCAGTCGGCCGTTGCGTTGCGCTTGACCTCGGCACTGCCGACCGGATTGCGCGGGTCGGTGCCGCCGCTGAGGGTGTTGCTGCGGCGGTCCCATTCCACCGTCTGCAGGTTGCCCCACACGTGGCTGGAACCGCGGCCACCAGCGGCGCTGTCCCCGGGCAGATCGACCTTGTGACCCATCGCCTGCAACTGCCTGGCCACGTCCGCCGAGAACGCCCCGGACTCGGCGGAGATCTCATCGGGCAGCCACTGGTGGTGGTAGCGCGGCAACGCAGCCACCTGCTGCGCATCCAGTCCGGCGTCATAGCCGAGGATGCCCAGCAATACCATGGTGATGATGCGGCTGCCGCCCGGCGTGCCGATCACGATGACCTTGTCCTCGTTCTCCATGAAGGTCGGCGTCATCGAGCTCAACATGCGTTTGCCGGTCTTGGGCGCGTTGGCCTCGTAGCCCATCACGCCGAACGCATTCGGGGTGCCCGGCTTGAGCGCGAAGTCGTCCATCTCGTTGTTCAGCAACACGCCGGTGCCGGCCGGGATCAGCCCCGAGCCGTACAACAGGTTCACCGTCTGGGTGCCGCCGACGCGGTTGCCTTCGCCGTCGATGATCGAGAAGTGCGTGGTCTCGTCGTCTTCCAGCGGCGTCGGATTGCCCGACAGCAGGTCACTCGGCGTTGCCTTCTCCGGATGAATCGTCGCGCGCAGGCCCTGCGCATAGTCGCGACTGGTCAACACCTTCTGCGGGATATCGACAAAGTCCGGATCGCCGAGGAAGAACGTGCGGTCGCGATAGGCGCGGCGCATCGCCTCCACCACCAGATGGGTGCGGTGGGCCTCGTCCATCTTGTTGATGTCCCAGCCTTCCAGGATCTGCAGCATCGATGCCAGCGCGATGCCACCGGAGGACGGCGGCGAGGCGGTGGTGATCTTCCAGTCGCGGTAGTTGAAAACGATCGGCTCGCGGGTCTTGACCCGGTAGCCGGCCAGCTCCGCGGCGGTCCAGCGGCCGCCGGCCTGCTTCACCCCGGCCAGCAGCTTCCTGCCGGTTTCGCCGCGGTAGAAACCGTCAAAGCCCTTCTCCGCCAGCAGCTGCAGGGTGCGCGCCAACTCCGGCTGCTTGAAGATGTCGCCTTCGGCGATCGGACGGCCGTTGCGCAGGTAGACCTCGCGGGTCCCCGGATAACGCTCCATCACCTCGCGGCGCGACTCGTAGCCACGGGCCATACGTGCATACACCGGGAAGCCGTCACGGGCGACCCGGATTGCCGGCGCCAGCGAGTCGGTCAGCGGCAGCCGGCCGTGTTCGCGGGCCACCTGCACCAGCAGCGCCGGCAGGCCCGGGATTCCAGCCGACCATGGACCGTTGACCGAGCGGTCGCGATCCAGCTCGCCGTTCTTGTCCAGGAACTGCTCGGGCGTGGCCGATTCGGGCGAGGTCTCGCGCGCGTCCAGCATCACATCCTTGCCGGTTCTGGCATCGTGCAGCAGGAAGAATCCGCCGCCACCCAGGCCCGAGCTGATCGGCTCGACCACGGCCAATGTCGAGGACACCGCCACTGCGGCATCAAAGGCGTTGCCGCCCTTGGCCAGGATTTCCATGCCGGCATCGGTGGCCAGTGAGTGGCCGCTGGCGATGACCGCTCCGTCAGGATGGGTGGCACGGGCCGGTGCCGTGTCCGAGGCCCACACGCTCGGGCTCAACAGCCATGCACACAACAACAGGGAACGGGCAAACGGTTTCATGCCGTCGGATCCTCCGGTTCGTAAAGTTCGGGATGGTCGCGCTGCAGGCCGAACAGCTTGGCCAGCAACTGCTCCTGGGTTTCGGGGATATCCGGGTCCGGGTCGATGCATTCCACCGGACAGACCACCACGCATTGCGGCTCATCGAAATGGCCGACGCATTCGGTGCAACGGGCCGGATCGATCACGTAGATCGTCTCGCCCATGGAAATCGCCTTGTTCGGGCAGGCAGGCTCGCAGACGTCGCAATTGACGCAGAGCTCATTGATTTTCAACGACATGGCACTACTCCATGCCCGCGCCTGCCAGCGTTGAACCGGTGGGCCCAGCCGCGACCGGTTGCCTGCGGCGTGACATCGCTGCCGGCCGCAACCGGGCACGCATTGCGCGTGCCCGGCCTTGCACGGGTATTACTTGGCTTCAACGAAGATGTAATCGGCGCCGGTCGGCTGCACGATGGTCTGCACGCGGGCATTGTCGGCGGCATCGCCGATGAACACCACGCGCACGCCCTTCATCGAATCGGCCTGCACGTCCTTGAACGCGGTATCGATCAGGTCGGCCATCTTCGCCGAAGCCGAGGAACCGAAGGCCAGCATGTTGCCCGGCTGGATGCCGCGGCTCATGGCGGTGGTGGCGCTTTCCACCTGGCGGCCGTACTTGGCGGCGAATTCCGGATCGGACTCCGGCGGCAGGTAGTACAGGAACGGGCTGGCGGTGATGTTGCCCATGTTCTGCACGGCCACGGCCTGCAGGTACTTCTTCCAGCCGGCATCGTCGTCCTTGGCCGGGGCGACCAGCGCCTGCTGGGCGTCGGCGACCGGCGCGGCCTCTTCCTTCTTGCAGGCCGCGAAGGCCAGCACCAGCGAAGCGGCCAACATCACGCGCATCGTTTTCTTCATGGTGGTTCTCCCTTTAAAGGTGTTCGTTACAGCTGTTTGGAGGATTCGGCGGCCGCGCGGGCTTCGCGGGCCTTGCGCAGCGCTTCCAGCACGGTTGCCGGCACGAAACCGGACACATCCCCGCCCAGCCGGGCGATTTCACGCACCAGCGAGGAGGAAATGAAGCTGTGCTGTTCAGAGGGGGTCAGAAACAGGGTTTCGACCTCCGGGATCAGATGGCGGTTCATGCTCGCCATCTGGAATTCGTATTCGAAGTCGGACACCGCGCGCAGACCGCGCAACAGCACGCCGCCATGCACGGAACGTACGAAATGTGCCAGCAGCGTATCGAAACCCACGACTTCCACATTCCCATGGCGCTTGAGCGCCTCACGCGCCAGCTCCACGCGCAGGTCCAGCGGCAAGGTCGGGCCTTTGGACGGGCTGAAGGCCACACCGACCACGATCTTCTCGAACAGCGGCGCAGCCCGGTTCACGAGGTCGATATGACCATTGGTGATCGGATCAAATGTCCCCGGATAGACGGCAATACGACGATTGGCCGAAGTCATGCGTTGTTTACCGCGTTCAAGTCGTTGCGAAGTGTAACAGTGGCATGCCGATACAGGGCATAGCCGACCTCGCGCGTGCCGCCCTCGCGATGCAGGCTCCATTCCGGCGGCAACGACTGCCGCCGCTGCGCTGGCGCCTCCACATACAGCCACGCACCCGGCGCGATATGTCGCGGCAGGCGTTCGATCACCTGCTCCCACAGGCCATCGGCGAACGGCGGATCGACGAACACGATATCGGCCTGCTGCGGCGCGGCCGTGTCCAGCCAGCGCAGCGCATCGCCGCTGGCGACCTGCACCTGCCCCTCGGCCCCCAACCGGGTCACCACCGCGCGCAGCGCCGTGACCAGGACCGGATCCCGCTCGACCAGCACGGCGGAGGCCGCGCCTCGCGAAAGCGCCTCCAGCCCCAGCGCGCCACTGCCGGCGAACAGGTCCAGCACCCGGGCACCGGGCAGCTTGGGCATCAGCCAGTTGAACAGGGTCTCGCGCACGCGGTCACTGGTCGGACGCAGCCCCGGCAGGTCCGGCACCTGCAGCCGGGTATTGCGCCAGCGCCCACCGACGATACGCACCTGTCCGCCACCAGCTGGACCGGCCGCCTTGCTGCGGCCGTTCATGTGCCCACCACCGGAAGGAACAGGCGAGAAATCAAGGACATTGGCGGCACGGACCTTCGAGCGAAAAACAGGACGGGAATGATAGACCAAGCACCTGCCGGGCCACCCAAGCCTTGAAATCGGTTCAATCACCCTTACCCGTGGAGTCAGCCGCCGCGATCCCCACGCGGCATGTCAGCCATGGAGCACGACCGACCGATGAACGCAGAAACCCAAAAGGAAACCCTGGGCTTCCAGACCGAGGTGAAGCAGCTGCTGCACCTGATGATCCATTCGCTGTACTCGAACAAGGAAATCTTCCTGCGCGAGCTGGTGTCCAATGCCGCCGACGCCGCCGACAAGCTGCGCTTCGAAGCGCTGACCCGGCCCGAGCTGCTGGAAGGCGGCGCGCCACTGCGCATCCGCATCGAGGCCGACCCGGCCGCGCGCACCCTGATCATCGACGACAACGGCATCGGCCTGAGCCGCGAGGAAGCCATCGCGCACCTGGGCACCATCGCCAAGTCCGGCACCGCCGATTTCCTGAAGAACCTGTCCGGCGACCAGAAGAAGGACTCCAACCTGATCGGCCAGTTCGGCGTGGGCTTCTATTCGGCCTTCATCGTCGCCGACCAGGTCGACGTTTACAGCCGCCGCGCCGGTCTGCCGGCCAGCGAGGGCGTGCACTGGTCCTCCAGGGGCGAAGGCGAGTTCGAGATCGCCACCATCGACAAGCCCGAGCGCGGCACCCGCATCGTGCTGCACCTGAAGGAAGGCGAGGACAGCTACACCGACGGCTGGCAGCTGCGCAGCCTGATCAAGAAGTACTCCGACCATATCGGCCTGCCGATCGAGCTGCAGAAAGAACACCACGGCGAGGAAGCCGACAAGCCGGCCACGCCGGAATGGGAGACCGTCAACCGCGCCAATGCGCTGTGGACCCGCGCCAAGTCCGAGATCAGCGACGCGGAATACCAGGAGTTCTACAAGCACATCGCCCACGATCCGACCAACCCGCTGGCCTGGAGCCACAACAAGGTCGAGGGCAAGCTGGAATACACCTCGCTGCTGTACACCCCCGGTCGCGCCCCGTTCGACCTGTACCACCGTGACGCGCCCAAGGGCCTGAAGCTCTATGTGCAGCGCGTTTTCATCATGGACCAGGCCGAGCAGTTCCTGCCGCTGTACCTGCGTTTCATCAAGGGCGTGGTCGACTCCAATGACCTGCCGCTGAACGTGTCCCGCGAAATCCTGCAGTCCGGCCCGGTGATCGACTCGATGAAGTCGGCGCTGACCAAGCGTTCGCTGGACATGCTGGAGAAGCTGGCCAAGGACAAGCCGGAGGACTATGCCGGCTTCTGGAAGAACTTCGGCCAGGTGCTGAAGGAAGGTCCGGCCGAGGATTACGGCAACCGCGAGAAGATCGCCGGCCTGTTGCGCTTCGCCTCCACCCATGACGGCAGCGGCGAGCAGAGTGTGGCCCTGGCCGACTATGTCGCCCGCATGATCGACGGCCAGGACAAGCTCTATTACCTGACCGGCGAAAGCTACCAGCAGGTCAAGGACAGCCCGCACCTGGAGGTGTTCCGCAAGAAGGGAATCGAGGTGCTGCTGATGACCGACCGCATCGACGAGTGGCTGATGGGCTACCTCAACGAGTTCGACGGAAAGTCCTTTGTCGACATCGCCCGCGGCGACCTGGACCTGGGCAAGCTGGAAACCGAAGAGGACAAGAAGGCGCAGGAAGAAGTCGCCAAGACCAAGGAAGCTCTGGTCACGCGCCTGAAGACCGCGCTGGGCGAGGACGTGGCCGAAGTGCGCGTCTCCCACCGCCTGACCGATTCGCCGGCGATCCTGGCCATCGGTGAGCAGGACCTGGGGCTGCAGATGCGCCAGATCCTGGAAGCCAGCGGCCAGAAGGTACCGGAGTCCAAGCCGGTGTTCGAGTTCAACCCGGCCCATCCGCTGATCGAAAAGCTCGACGCCGAAGCCGATATGGACCGTTTCAACGACCTGGCCCACGTGCTGTTCGACCAGGCCGCACTGGCCGCCGGCGACAGCCTGAAGGACCCGGCCGGCTACGTGCGCCGCCTCAACAAGCTGCTGCTGGAGCTGTCGGCGTAACTTGCGCCCACGCAGCCCCCGCCCGGAGCCGGCCCTGTGCCGGCTCCGCGTTTATCCGCCACCGCCCCCCTGCGGGCCCCGGTGGTAGCATATGCCGCTGATTTCAGGCCTTTTTCCCTCATGTTCAGCTTTTTCCGCCGCAAGAAGAACGACGACGCCCAACAGCCCGCCAAGCCGTCCACGCTGAGCGCGGAGGAGCTGGCCGCGGCGTTCCCGAAAGCACCCGCCGATGCCTCACCGCATGTCGATGCCAGTGAAGCGTTTCCGGCGCCGGCGGCTGAATCCCCTGCCACGGCCGTGAGCGAGACGCCTGCTCCGGCCAGTGTGGTGGCCGAAACACAGCCTGCATCCGTCATCAGCGCAGCGACAGCTGCCGTACCGGCCGCTCCGCAAACGCCGGCCGCGGTGATCGAACCAATGCCCGCCGCGCAGGAAGAGGCGCCACCGGTAGCGGTTGCAGTGCCCGCAGTCGAAACCGCGGCGACCGACGATGCGCTTATTCCCGCCAGCGCCGCACCGGCCGCCGCCTCCGGCAAGCTCGGCTGGCGCGAACGTCTGCGCAACAGCACCCTCGCCCGCAGCTTCGGCGGCCTGTTCTCGCGCAATCCCAAACTCGACGACGACCTGCTCGACGAGATCGAGACCACGCTGATCACCGCCGACGTCGGCGTGCCGGCCACCACTGCACTGGTCGAAGACCTGCGCAAGCGCATGAAATCGCGCGAATTCGCCGACGCCAATGCATTGCTGGCCGCACTGCGCGCGGACCTGATCGCACTGCTGCAGCCAGTGGCCAAGCCACTGGTCATCGACGCCAACGCCAAGCCGTTTGTGATCCTCACCGTCGGCGTCAACGGCGTCGGCAAGACCACCACCATCGGCAAGCTGGCCAAGCGTTTCAAGGATCAGGGCCACAGCCTGATGCTGGCCGCCGGCGACACCTTCCGCGCCGCCGCCGTTGCCCAGCTGCAGATCTGGGGCGAGCGCAATGGCGTGGCCGTGGTCGCCCAGGGCCAGAACGCCGATGCCGCCTCGGTTGCGTTTGATGCCCTGCAGGCCGGCAAGGCGCGCGGCACCAGCGTGCTGATCGCCGATACCGCCGGCCGCCTGCACACCCAGACCGGTCTGATGAACGAACTGAGCAAGATCCGCCGCGTGCTCGGCAAGATCGACGACACCGCTCCGCACGAAGTGCTGATGGTCATCGATGGCACCACCGGCCAGAACGCGCTGTCACAGCTGCGCCAGTTCCACGCCGCCGCCGGCGTCACCGGGCTGGTGGTGACCAAGCTGGACGGCACCGCCAAGGGCGGCGTGGTGTTCGCGCTGGCCCGCGAGTTCGGCATTCCGATCCGTTTTGCCGGCATCGGTGAGCGCCCGGAAGATCTGCGCGTGTTTGATCCGGAAGCCTTCGTCGACGCCCTGCTGCCCGAAGCACTGGGCAGCAGCGGCAACTGATGCCCCGCTCCGCGAAGACCGGCGCCGACACCTTCGCCGGACCGCTGCTGGCGTGGTTCGACCAGCACGGCCGCCACGACCTGCCGTGGCAGCACCCGCGTTCGCCATACCGGGTATGGCTGTCGGAGATCATGCTGCAGCAGACGCAGGTGGCCACGGTCATCCCCTACTTCCTGCGTTTTGTGCAGTCGTTTCCGGCTCTGGCCGATCTGGCCGCCGCCGACAACGACATGGTGATGGCGCACTGGGCCGGGCTGGGCTACTACGCCCGCGCCCGCAACCTGCATGCCGCGGCAAAGCAATGCGTTGAACTGCACGGCGGTGAACTGCCCCGCGATTTCGAGGCCCTGCTCGCCCTGCCCGGCATCGGCCGCAGTACCGCCGGTGCGATCCTCAGCCAGGCCTGGAACGACCCGTTGCCAATCCTCGATGGCAACGTGAAGCGGGTGCTGACCCGCTATCACGGCATTGCCGGTTTTCCGGGCCTTCCCGCCATCGAAAAGCAGTTGTGGGCGCTGGCCACCGAACAGCTCACCCAAGTGCCCGCCGGCCGCATGGCCGACTACACCCAGGCGCAGATGGATTTCGGCGCCACGCTGTGCACCCGCGCCAAGCCGGCCTGCATCCTGTGCCCGCTGCAGACTTCATGCATTGCCCATGCGCAAGGACTGGTCGAGTCGCTGCCCACGCCCAAACCGAGCAAGACCCTGCCCGAACGCGAGGCCACCGCGTTGCTGCTGGAGGACGCGCAGGGTCGCATCCTGCTGCTCAAGCGCCCGCCGACCGGTATCTGGGCCTCGCTGTGGACCTTGCCCCAGGCCGACACCGACAGCCAGATGCGGCAATGGTTTGCCGACAACATTGCCGGTGACTACGACAACAGCAAGGAATTGCCGCCGATCGTGCATACCTTCAGCCACTACCGCCTGCACCTGCAGCCGCTGCACGTGCGCAAGGTCGCCCTCCACGCAAGGGTCGGCGACAATGACAGCCTGCGCTGGGTGGCAGCCAGTGAACTGCCCTCGCTGGGGCTGCCCGCACCGATCCGCAAACTGCTAGAGCGCCACCCGGCGCACTGATCCAACAGGAATACGCCATGTCCCGCTCCGTCTTCTGCCAGTACGAACAACGCGAAACCGAAGGTCTGGACTTCGTGCCCTATCCCGGCGAGCTGGGGCAGCGCATCTTCACTGGCATCGGCAAGCAGGCCTGGGCATCGTGGCTAGCGCACCAGACCATGCTGATCAACGAGAACCGGCTCTCGCCGCGCGATCCGAAGCATCGCGCGTTTCTGGAAGAAGAACTGGTGAAGTACCTGTTCGCTGGCGGGGCGGAAAAGCCTGCCGGTTATGTGACGCCCGACACCCAGGGCTGAACCCGAGGCGCAGGCCACCTGCGGCCCGCCGTGCGATTACGGCTTGGCCGCTTCGCGCTCCTGCAACCTGGCTTCGCGCAACGCCTTCTCGGTCTGCCGCAGGCCCTTCACGTCCACTGGCCGGATGGTCTGGATCCGGCAGGGAATGCCCGGCCCACCCAAGCCAGCGCCAAGCACGATCACACTGTCGAACCGGGCAGATACCCGCCCCATCTGGTTGGTCACTGAAATGGCCGGCGCAAAATCCAGATCGATACATGGCCCCATCAGCTCCAGCAGATATGCCTCACTGGGGCGGGTCCACACCGCCAGTGCGCTGTCGCCCAGCTCGGTCCAGCCGTTGAGCGAGCCGAAATACTGGAAATCCTTTACCGGTTCGCCGGCATGGGCGCGATACAGCGCCAGCCGCTCATCGCTGGACAACTTGCCCGTGGTTGCACACCCAGCCAGTGCGGCGAGAGCAATCAAGGTAACCAGCAGCTTTCTCATGACATGACTCCTTGGACATAGGGTGACCACGGGCATGGCACCCGCATGGCGATCATCCGCCGTGCAAAGTTAAATCCGCAGCAATACCGGCGCGTAAGACCCGGGATCAGACCTGGCCGCGTTCCAGCTCGTGCAGGCGTCCTTGGCGCAGCTCCAGCACCCGGTCCAACTTGCGCGCCAGACCCCGGTCGTGGGTCACCAGCACCAGACTGGTGCGCTGGGCACGGTTCAACTCCAACATCAGCTCGAAAACGGTCGCGGCCGTCTTGTCATCCAGATTGCCGGTCGGCTCGTCTCCCAGCACGCAGGCCGGCTGGTTCACCAGTGCACGCGCCACCGCGGCACGCTGGCGCTCACCGCCAGACAGCTCGCCCGGCTTGTGCTCCAGGCGATGGCCAAGCCCGACCGATTCCAACAGGGCCGTAGCACGCTTGCCCGCCTCGGCCGCGTCGCTGCCGCCCAGCATCACCGGCATCATCACGTTCTCCAGCGCGGTGAACTCCGGCAGCAGATGGTGGAACTGGTAGACGAAGCCCAGCGAGCGGTTGCGCAGGCGCCCGCGCTCGGTATCGGACAACGTCGACATCTTCTGCCCGGTGACATAGACCTCGCCGGCGCTGGGAATATCCAGACCGCCCAGCAGGTGCAGCAGCGTGCTCTTGCCGGCACCGGAAGCGCCGACGATCGCCACGGTCTCGCCGGCGGCCACATCCAGGTCCAGGCCATCGAACACCGGCGTGTGCATCTTGCCTTCGGCGTAGGTCTTGCCCAGTCCCTCGGCGCGGATCACCGATTCCATGCGTGCATTCTCATTCATAGCGCAGCGCCTCCGCCGGCTGGGTGCGCGCCGCGCGCCAAGCCGGGTACAGCGTTGCCAGGAAACTCATCATCAGCGCCACCAGGGTGATCACCACGATATCGCCGGTCTGCATATCCGTCGGCAAGCCGGTGATGTAATACACGTCCTCCGGCAGCAGCTTGATGTTGAAAGCGCTCTCGATCAGGCCGAGGATGCGCTCCAGATTCAGCGTCAGGGTGATGCCACCGATCACGCCGGCCAGCGTGCCGAACACGCCGATCAAGGTGCCCTGCACCATGAACACCTGCATCACCCCGCCGGGAGTCAGGCCCAGGGTGCGCAGGATCGCGATGTCGGCCTGCTTGTCGGTGACCAGCATCACCTGCGAGGACACCAGGTTGAACGCCCCCATCGCGATGATCAGCGACAGCAGGATGCCCATCACCGTCTTCTCCATGCGCAACGAGTGGTAGAGGTTGGCGTTTTCCTGGGTCCAGTCGCTCACGCGGTAATAGCCGTTGAGATTGACTGCCAGATCGCGCGCCACCGTGTAGGCCTGGTCCATGTCGTGCATCTTCAGGCGCACGCCGGTGGCCCCGTCCATGCGCAGCACCCGTTCCATGTCCTGCATGTTGGTGAAGGCCACGCCACGGTCGACCTCGTTGGAACCGGCCTCGAAGATGCCACTGACGGTGAAGCGCTTGACCCGCGGCATCGCCCCCATCGGCGTGCCCTGCACTTCGGCCAGGGTGGCGACCACACTGTCACCGACGCCGACGCCGAGCCAGATCGCCAGCTCCTTGCCGAGCAGGATGTTGAACTCTCCGGGCTTGAGGCTGTCCAGCGATCCCTTGACCATCTTCTCGCCGATCACCGACACCTTCGGCTCCTGCGCCGGGTCGATGCCCTGCACGATGGCACCCTGCACGCGCGGGCCGGCCAGCATGGCCTGGATCTCGATATACGGCGCGGCACCGGCCACGCGTGGATCCTTCATCGCCACATCCACCGCATGTTGCCAGTTGGACATCGCCTCGCCATCGGCACTGACGGTGGCATGGGCGGACATCTGCAGCAGGCGGTCGCGGATCTCCTTCTGGAAACCGCTCATCACCGCCAACGTGGTGATCAGCACCATGACCCCGAGTGCGATACCCAAGATCGATGCCATCGAGATGAAGGAAATGAAACCGTTGCGGCGCTTGGCACGCAGGTAACGCAATCCGATTGCGACAGGTAAGGGTTTGAACATGCGTGTGTGCCCGTGAACTGCCGCTATGGTGCCACCGTCGGCGCGTCGCGGGAAACGGCATGGGTACGAACGGCCAGTCGGAGTTCACGTCGCTGCCCGGAATCCAACGTGTCGGGCCAGAACAGACAGCTGCCGCGGCGGCGGCCCTGCCTGAAGCGCAGCAGCGTCAGCGGCCCGCGCTCGAGCAACTCCACGGCGGTGACCGGCGCGCCGTCCACCAGCACCGGCGATGGCGCGCAAGGAACCAGCAGATGACGCGGCGGGCGCCGCAGCTCGCAACGACAGCGCCACACGCAGACGGCCAATACGCACAACGCCGCGGGCGCCGCATACAGGCGCGGCAACGCGCAGTCCATCAAGGCGATGGCCGCGCCGAGGCCCAGCGCCATCATCACCAGCGCCTGCCAGCGCGATGGCCGCCACTCACACCGGCAAGGCGCGGATCTTGTCGAGCAGTTGTGCCAGTTGCGCATCGGGGCAAGCCTCGTAGCCCATGGACCAGCGCCACAACTTATCGTCTTCGGTCTCCAACAGCTGTAGGAAAACCACGCGTTCTGCTGCCGGCGCCTGCACCCAGCAGCGGTCCAGATAGCGACCGAACAGCTGGTCCAGCTCGCGCATGCCGCGTCGGCAGCGCCAGCGCAGCTTCTTCAGCTCGATTTCTTCTTCCGGGCTCATCATCCACCTGTCCTGCAAGCCGTGGCCAGTCCACGGCAGAAACGAAGACGGCACCAGACCCAAAGGCCGGTGCCGCCAAAGTCGCCAGGCACGGTTGCCTGGCGGAAAACCGCTGGATCAGGCGCGGCGCGCCATCATCAGCTTCTTGATCTCGGCAATGGCCAAGGCCGGGTTCAAGCCCTTCGGGCAGGTCCGTGCGCAGTTCATGATCGTGTGGCAGCGGTACAGCTTGAACGGATCTTCCAGGTCGTCCAGACGCGCACCGGTGTCCTCGTCACGCGAGTCGATGATCCAGCGGTAAGCCTGCAGCAGGATCGCCGGGCCCAGGTAACGCTCGCCGTTCCACCAGTAGCTCGGGCAGCTGGTCGAACAGCAGGCGCACAGGATGCACTCGTACAGGCCGTCGAGCTTCTTGCGGTCCTCCGGCGACTGCAGGCGCTCACGGTCCGGCGGCGCCGGGGTCTGGGTACGGATCCACGGCTTGATCGAGGCGTACTGCGCATAGAAGTGGGTCAGGTCCGGAACCAGATCCTTGACCACGTCCATGTGCGGCAGCGGGTAGATCGGTACCTCGGCCTTGCCGCAATCGGCGATGGCGCGGGTGCAGGCCAGCGTGTTGGTGCCATCGATGTTCATCGCGCACGAACCACAGATCCCTTCGCGGCAGGAGCGGCGGAAGGTCAGGGTCGGATCAATCTCGTTCTTGATCTTGATCAGCGCGTCCAGAACCATCGGGCCGCACGCATCGAGATCGATCTCGTAGGTGTCGGTCCGCGGATTCTGGTCGTCATCCGGCCTCCAGCGGTAGATCTTGAAGGTCCGCGTGTTCTTCGCACCGCTCTTGGCGGGGAAGTGCTTGCCCTTGGTCAGCCGGGAGTTCTTCGGGAGTGCAAATTCAGCCATTTTCGTAGTTCCCCGGATCAGTAGACGCGCGGCTTCGGCGGCACCACGGACACGTCATCGCTGAGCGTGTACATGTGCACCGGACGGTAGTCGAAGCTGCACTTGCCCTTTTCGTCGACGGTGACCAGCGTGTGCTTCTGCCAGTTGACGTCGTCGCGGTCCGGGAAGTCCTCGTGCGCGTGGGCACCGCGGCTTTCCTTGCGCTGTTCGGCCGAGTTGATCGTGGCCACAGCGTTGAGCAGCAGGTTGTTGAGCTCGTAGGTTTCGATCAGATCCGAGTTCCAGACCAGCGAGCGGTCGGAAACCTTGACGTCCTGGAACGAATCGAACACCTGCGCCATCTTCTGGCAGCCTTCTTCCAGCGTCTTGCTGGTGCGGAACACGGCCGCGTCAGCCTGCATCGTGCGCTGCATGTTGTCGCGGATCACCGCCGTCGGCGTATCGCCATTGGCGTGGCGCAGCTTGTCCAGCAGACCCAGCGCCTTGTCGCAGGCATCGGACGGCAGGGTCTTGTGCGATGCACCCGGCTTGATCGTTTCGGCGCAGCGGTTGGCAACGGCACGGCCGAACACCACCAGATCCAGCAGCGAGTTGGAGCCAAGACGGTTGGCGCCATGCACCGAAACGCATGCGGCTTCACCGATGGCGTACAGGCCCGGTACGACCGCATCGGGGTTGTCGCCGACCTTGCGCACCACTTCACCGTGGTAGTTGGTCGGGATGCCACCCATGTTGTAGTGCACGGTGGGGATCACCGGGATCGGCTGTTTGTGCACGTCGACGCCGGCGAAGATGCGGGCGCTTTCGGCGATACCCGGCAGCTTCTCGTCGATCACGCCCGGGCCCAGGTGGGTCAGGTCGAGCAGGATGTGATCCTTGTGCTCGCCGACGCCGCGGCCTTCGCGGATCTCGATCGTCATCGAACGCGATACCACGTCGCGCGAGGCCAGATCCTTGTAGTGCGGTGCATAGCGCTCCATGAAGCGCTCGCCACTGCTGTTGCGCAGGATGCCACCCTCGCCCCGGACACCTTCGGTGATCAGGCAGCCGGCGCCATAGATACCGGTCGGGTGGAACTGCACGAACTCCATGTCCTGCAGCGGCAGGCCGGCACGGGCGACCAGACCGCCACCGTCGCCGGTGCAGGTGTGGGCCGAGGTGGCGCTGAAGTAGGCGCGGCCGTAGCCGCCGGTAGCCAGCACCACGCCCTGCGAACGGAACAGGTGCAGGGTGCCTTCGGCCATGTCCAGCGCGAGCACGCCGCGGCAGACGCCTTCCTCGTCCATGATCAGGTCGAGCGCGAAGTACTCGATCATGAACTGCGCGTTGTGCGCCAGCGACTGCTGGTACAGGGTGTGCAGGATCGCGTGGCCGGTACGGTCGGCGGCGGCGCAGGTGCGCTGCGCGGACGGGCCCTCACCATACTTGGTGGTCATGCCACCGAACGGACGCTGGTAGATCTTGCCGTCTTCGGTACGCGAGAACGGAACACCGTAGTGTTCCAGCTCGATGATCGCCGGAATGGCCTCGCGGCACATGTACTCGATCGCGTCCTGGTCACCCAGCCAATCGGAGCCCTTGATGGTGTCGTAGAAGTGGTAACGCCAGTCGTCCTCGCCCATGTTGGCCAGTGCGGCGGAGATGCCGCCCTGCGCCGCCACGGTGTGCGAGCGGGTCGGGAAGACCTTGGTGATGCAGACGGTCTGCAGGCCCTTCTGGGCCAGACCGAAGGTCGCGCGCAGGCCGGCGCCGCCGGCGCCGACGACCACCATGTCGACCTTGTGTTCAGTGATGTTGTAAGCGGACATGTATCAGTTCCCAAGCGCAACGCGGGCAACCGCGAAGATGCTGACGATCGCGCCGATCACGGCAACGAACTTCACCGTGGTCTGCAGGGCCAGGGCCAGCAGCGAATTGTGGATGTAATCCTCCAGCACGACCTGCAGACCGAGCTGCGCGTGCCAGAACATGGCCACCAGGAAGCCGACCAGCAGCATGGCATTCCACGGCTTGGCCACGGCAGCCACGGCGGTGACATAGTCGGCGTTCATCAGGCTCAGCACGAAGCACAGGAACCACAGGGTCAAGGCGACCAGTGCGGTTGCGGTCAGGCGCTGGTGGATGAAGTGCTCGGTGCCGGACTTGGCGCTGCCAAGGCCGCGGGCATTCTTGAGCGGGGTGCGGTACTTGCTCATGCGGCAGCTCCCATGCAGACGTAGGCCCAGATCAGCGCGGTGATGACCAGCGATGCGATCACCGACACCCAGCTGCTGCGGATGAAGGTCGGCTTGGCGTAGCCGATGGCGAAGTCCTGCACGATGTGCCGGATGCCATTGCACAGATGGTAGGCAAAGCACCAGGTCCAACCGAACAGGATCACCTTGCCGTACCAAGCGCCGGCATGGGAGGTGAAGCAGCTCCAGGACTCAGGGCCCATCATCAGGGCGAGCAAACCGCCTGCGATGATCAGGGCGCCGACAGCCAGAATGATGCCGGTAGCTCGATGCAGGATCGAGGTGGCCATCTGGATCTGCCAGCGATACACCTGCAGGTGCGGAGAAAGGGGGCGGGGTCTGTTCGCCATTCGCTGACTCGTATCTCGGCTGGGCGGCGGAATGCCGCGTTGGCTGTACGCTGCTCAGAAATCGATGCAGCGCCCGTTTTTTTCCCAATCCCCGTATCGCACCGGATCAAGTCCGCCGCGACCACCGATTTCCTGCGGCACCGCGTCAGCCTCGGGAAGCGGCTGCTTCTCCGGTGCCTGCGGGGCTTCAGTTTCGGTCTCGGGAGTGGGGGTTGTTTGGCCTATCATTGTCGGTCTCGCAACGCACAAATTTTAGTCCCCAGTCACGTGTCTGACAACCTCGCCCCTGTTTTCAACGGTTTCCGCATGCTCGCCCAGCCGCAGGTATTGCGTCTTGCCGGCCCCGATGCGGTCCCCTTCGCCCAAGCCCAATTCGCCAATGACGTGGTCGCGCTCGATGACGGCCATTGGCAATGGAACGCCTGGCTGACGGCCAAAGGCCGCGTGGTTGCTGCGTTTCAGCTGTTGCGCGTGGATGCCCAGCAGTTGTTACTGGTCTGTCATGACGGCGGTGCGGAAGCCATGGCCGAGCAACTGCGCCGCTTCGTCTTCCGCCGCAAAGTCACCCTGACGACGGAAGCCACCCCCTGCGTGAGCGGCGCCTTCCAAGCACCGGCCCAGGCCACCGGTGCGCAGATCGCGCAGCTTGAAGGCGGTGTCCTGGAGCTGGATGTGGGTACGCCGCAGCTGCCCCGGAGCCTGCGCCTTGGCGCAGCCAGCGGCGCTCAGCAGGCCAGTGCGACAGAAGAGCTGGCCTGGCGCCAGTCCGACCTGCGCCTGGGCCTGCCGCGTCTGATCGACACGCAGCGCGAGCAATGGACCCCGCAGCAACTCGGGCTGGACCGGCTCAATGCCTACAGCGTCAGGAAGGGCTGTTACCCGGGACAGGAAATCGTGGCGCGCACCCACTTCCTGGGCAAGGCCAAGCGCTCGCTTGCGCTGCTGCACACCGCTGCCACCCCCTCGCCCGGCGACAGCGTGAGCGCGGAGGATGCCAGCGTCGGCACCGTGGCCAGCTGTGCCGGCGCACTGGCATTGGCGGTATTGCCACTGGAGCTGCCGCCAGCCGCACTACGGATCAATGGTGAGGACGCCGCGCGGCTGGAGCTGCTGGACGGTCTGGCCCGCTGATCACCCCGGCACCCATTCCAGCCGCTGGCCAGTACCGGCATCAAAGAAGTGCAAGGCCGCCGGAGTGACCGCGACCCCGACCCGCTCACCCGGCGCCGGCAGCGGCTGCGGCGCCACCCGCATCACGAGCGGCTGCGCGCCATGGCGCAGGTTGACGAAGATCTCGTTGCCGACCGGCTCCACCCCCTCGACCACGGCACTGAAGTGCCCTACCGCTTCACTGGGCTGAAGATGCTCGGGGCGCACGCCCACCACGATCTCCGTGCCAAACCAGCCCGGACTCAGCGTCAGCCCGCCCAGCGGCAGCAGCGGCCCGTCCGCCAGTTCCAGCGCCAGGCCATCCACGGACGAGGACTTCAGCCGCCCACGCAGCATATTCATTGCCGGACTGCCCAAAAACCCGGCCACGAACAGATTGGCCGGCCGCTGGTAGAGCGCCATTGGCGTATCGATCTGCTGGACCCGCCCTTCATCAAGCACCACGATGCGCTGCCCCAGCGTCATCGCCTCCACCTGGTCGTGGGTGACATAGATCATGGTGGTACCCAGCTTGCGGTGCAGCTGGGCGATCTCGGCGCGCACCGAGTGACGCAGCTTGGCATCCAGATTGGAGAGCGGCTCATCCAGCAGGAACACCGAAGGCTCGCGCACCAGCGCCCGCCCCAACGCCACGCGCTGCCGCTGCCCGCCCGACATCGCGCGTGGCAGCTTGTCGAGCATCGCTGCCAGGCCGAGCGCCTCGGCCGCGCCCTGCACTCTTCGCTGTACCTCGGCCTTGCCGTGGCCACGCAGTTTCAGACCGAAGGCCAGATTCTCGGCGACGGTCATGTGCGGATACAGCGCGTAGTTCTGGAACACCATGGCGATGTCGCGATCCTTCGGCGCCACGTCGTTGACCACACGATCACCAATGCTCAACGTGCCGGCGCTGATCTCCTCCAGCCCGGCCACCATCCGCAGCAGGGTGGACTTACCGCAGCCAGATGGCCCCACCAGCACCATCAGCTCCCCATCTTCGATATCGAAACTGGCCCCGTGCACCGCCACCTGGCCGTTGTCGTAGACCTTGCGCACCCCGTCAAACCGGACCTTGGCCATCGCCACCTCGCTGCCGAACCCGTCACCGCCACCTCGCGGCAGCCCTCCAGCACAGGCAAAACCATCCAGCACCCGTACCCTGCAATCGTATACATCGGAAACCGTGCCCCCGTTAAGCATATTCATATGGCACCATCACCTGGGTTCCCAGCGTGAACGGCGGACCCGAAGTCCGCGGGCGAAATCGCCCAGCCAGATCGCCCTGCGCACGGTGCCGTGCACGCCGCAACTGCCCGTGCCAGCCTGCATTTCCATACCCGCCCGCATGTGGTGCGGCCCGATGAACAACGATTGACAACGATGTCACCCGCACACGAAACTCGAACCATGCACGACACCCTTTTCCTGTTCGGTGCCACAGGCGATCTGGCCCAGCGTTATCTGTTCCCCTCCCTCCTGCGCCTGCTGGGCGATGGCCTGCTTCCCGAGGACTTCCGCGTACGTGCACTGGCGCTGTCGCCGCACGATACCGCGAAGTTCCACGACATCCTGCGCCCGCGCCTTGAACAGGCCGTGCCGCATGCCAGCCAGGACGACATCGACAGCCTGCTCGCGCGTATCGACTACCGCTCGGTGGATCTGCGCAACCCGGAGTCGGTGGCCGAAGCGGTCAAGGATCTGGCGCACCGCAAATGCGTGAGCAACCTGTCCATCCCGCCGGGCCTGTACATCTCCACCTGCGAAGGGCTGGCCCTGGGCGGCGCGCTGGCTGCACCGAACCGGCTGATGCTGGAAAAACCGATCGGCTCGGACTCGGCCAGTGCCGCCGAAATCCTGCGTTCGATCGGCAAGCTGATCGACGAGGACCGCGTCTTCCGCATCGACCACTACCTCGGCAAGGCGGCGGTGCAGAACCTGATGGCGCTGCGCTTCGGCAACACCTTGCTGGAGGCGGTGTGGAACCGCAATTACATCGAGTCGGTGCACATCCTGGTTGCCGAAAGCGATGGCGTGGATGGCCGTGACTCTTATTACTCCCGCTCCGGCGCGATGCGCGACATGGTGCAGAGCCACATCCTGCAGCTGCTGTGCTTGGTGGCGATGGAGCCGCCGGCATCCCTGGAAGCCGACCGCATCCGCGACGAGAAGGTCAAAGTGCTGCGCGCCCTGCGCCCGCTCAGCGCCAAGCACGCGGCCAAGGACAGCGTCCGCGGCCGCTATACCGCCGGCACCATCAACGACCAGCCGGTCCAGGCCTACCAGCCGCCGGAAGGCAGCGAGGCCGAGACCTTTGTCGGCGTCACCGCGCATATCGACAACTGGCGCTGGGAAGGTGTCCCGTTCCATCTGGTTACCGGCAAGCGCCTGCCCGAGCGCACCACCCGCATCGAAGTCAATCTCAAGCCGGTCACGCACTGGGTGTTCGAACGCCCGGATCGCAAGAACGCCACGCCCAACCGCATCACCTTCCAGCTGCAGCCGCAGGAGAACATCCAGCTCGGTCTGATGAGCTCGCTGGCCGGCCCGGAATGGGGCGCGCTGGAGCTGCAGCCGCTGTCGCTGGAGCTGTCCGTCCCCACCGGACTGCACCGCCGCATCGCCTACGAACGCCTGTTCCTGGACGCGTTCAACGGCAACCACGCCCTGTTCGTGCGCGATGACGAAGTGCGGGCGGCCTGGGCCTGGATCGACAGCATTGCCGATGCCTGGAAAGCGGCCGACCTGCCCATGGAGCCTTACGCGGCCGGCAGCTGGGGCCCGGCGCAGGCCCTGGATTTCCTGCCCGAAGATATGGCCGCCAAGTCTGCGGAGGCAGCACAGTGACGGCATCGGCGGAGTTGACCCTGGTGGCCGATATCGGCGGGACCAACGCGCGCTTTGCGCTGGCCGACATCACCGCCGGGGCCCCGCTGGACCAGAGCAGCATCCGTGCCTACCCGGTGACGGCCTTCCCGTCGCTGGCGGATGCGGCAGCCCACTATCTGCAGGAACAGGGCGCGCAAGCGCGCAGCGGGGTGTTCGCGGTGGCCGGTCGGGTGGATGGTGACGAGGCCCGGATCACCAACCATCCGTGGGTGATCTCCCGTGACCGCACCGCCGCGCAGCTGGGCTTCCATTCGCTGCACCTGGTCAACGACTTCGTTGCCCAGGCCATGGCCGTGGCACTGCTGCAGCCGCAGGATGTCGCCCAGATCGGCGGCGCCAGCTGGCAGCCGGGCGCCGCCGGCCAGTCGCGCACCTACTGCGTGATCGGCCCGGGCACGGGCCTGGGCGTGGGGGCGCTGGTGGTCCGCGATGGCCGCAACTATCCGCTGCCTACCGAGGGCGGCCACGCCAGCTTTGCGCCGGCCTCGCCCGAACAGATCCGGATTCTGGAAATCCTTTCGGCACAGTTCGGCCGTGTCTCCAACGAGCGGCTGGTCTGTGGCCCGGGCCTGGTCAACATCCACCGCGCACTCAGCGAGATGGCCGGCAATGACCCGGGGCTGCTGCGGCCGGAACAGATCAGCGAACGCGCCCAGGCTGGTGATCCGCTGGCTGTGCGCGCTATCGAGGTGTTCATGGAAGTGTTCGGCGCGGTGGCCGGCGATACCGTGCTGGTCCAAGGCGCATGGGACGGGGTATTCCTGACCGGCGGCCTGGTGCCACGACTGCTCGATTCACTGCGCCATTCGGGCTTCCGCCAGCGCTTTGAAAGCAAGGGCCGGTTCACCGCGACCATGTCGCAGGTACCGTCAATGGCCATCATCCACCCCTGCCCCGGACTGCTCGGCGCTGCCGCCTATGCCGTGGACGCGGCCCGTCACACTGAAGGAGTTGTCGCATGAACGCCGCTGTTTCCGACCGTATCACGCTGGTTCGCCACGCCAATCACGAGGCCTGGACCGACGGTGTTGCCAAGGAGATGGAAACGGTCCTGGCCCACGAGATCGAGCAACGCGGGCGCGCACGCATGCTGCTGTCCGGCGGTACGACCCCGGCACCGGTCTATGAAACGCTGGCCGAGCTGCCGCTGGAATGGGCACGTGTCGAGGTCGGCCTGGCCGACGAACGCTGGCTCTCGCCGCAGGACCGCGACAGCAACGCCTGGCTGGTCCGCAACAGCTTCCTCAAGCATGCCGAAGGTGCGCACTTCGATCCGCTGGTGCGAATCGGCAAGCCGCTGGCCGAGTGCGTGCACGACGCCAATTTGCAGGCCCAGCACAGCCAGCCGGCCTGTCTGGTGGTGCTCGGCATGGGCAATGACGGCCATACCGCCTCGCTGTTCCCGGGTTCGCGCGATCTCGGACGGGCCTTGGCCAGCACCCAGACCTATGCGGCGCTGGACGCCACCGGCTGTCCGGTCGCCAATGGCTGGCCGCTGCGTATCACCCTGACACCGCAGGGGTTCGCTCCGATCGGCACGCGCCTGTTGCTGCTGCGCGGCCAGCAGAAGCTGGACGTGCTCAATGCCGCTCTCGAATCCAACGATGTCGCCCGCTATCCGGTACTGGCCGCCATCAATGCCCCGGGCCCGCGCCTGCGCGTGCACTGGTGCGCCTGAGTACCGGTCCGGGCCAACCACGCTGCCGACGATCGCGCCTGCGCAGTCGCCGCACCCTGTCACCGGGCGCTGTCCGCGCCCCTCTCATAGCTGGTAGCCAATGAGCCTGCACCCGAAAATCCAAGCCATCACCGACCGCATCCGCCAGCGCAGCGCCCCCTCGCGCGCGGCCTACCTGGCCGGCATCGACGCGGCGTTGCGTGACGGACCGTCCCGTTCGCGCCTGAGCTGCGGCAATCTCGCCCACGCCTTTGCCGCCTGTGGTCCGACCGACAAGGGCCGCCTGCGTGCCGATGTCACCCCGAACCTGGGCATCATCACCTCCTACAACGACATGCTCTCGGCCCACCAGCCGTTCGAGCACTACCCCGAGCAGATCCGCCGGGCCGCGCGTGAACTGGGCGCCACCGCGCAGGTCGCCGGCGGCGTGCCGGCCATGTGCGATGGCGTCACCCAGGGCCGTGGCGGCATGGAACTGTCGCTGTTCTCGCGGGACGTGATCGCCCAGGCCACCGCGATCGGCCTGAGCCACGACATGTTCGACAGCACGATCTACTTGGGCGTGTGCGACAAGATCGTGCCGGGCCTGCTGATCGGCGCACTGGCCTTCGGCCACCTGCCGGCGGTGTTCGTGCCGGCCGGGCCGATGACCCCGGGCATCCCCAACAAGAAGAAGGCCGAAGTCCGCGAGCGCTATGCCGCCGGCGAGGCCACCCGCGAAGAGCTGCTGGAAGCCGAATCGGCCTCCTACCACGCCCCGGGCACCTGCACCTTCTATGGCACCGCCAACTCCAACCAGGTCCTGCTCGAGGCGATGGGCGTGCAGTTGCCCGGCGCCTCGTTCGTCAATCCGGAGCTGTCGCTGCGTGATGCACTGACCCGCGCCGCCACCGCACGGGCGCTGGAGATCTGCGCGCTGGGCACGGACTTCCGCCCGCTTGGCCGCATCATCGACGAGCGCGCCATCGTCAACGCGGTGGTCGCACTGATGGCCACCGGCGGCTCCACCAACCACACCATCCACTGGATCGCCGTGGCCCGCGCCGCGGGCATCGTGCTGACCTGGGACGACATGGACGAGCTGTCGCAGATCGTGCCGCTGCTGGCCCGCGTCTACCCCAACGGCGAAGCCGATGTGAACCGCTTCGCCGCCGCCGGCGGACCGGGTTTCGTGTTCCGCGAGCTGATGGACGCCGGGCTGATGCATGACGACCTGGTCACCATCGCCGAGGGCGGGATGCGCGCCTTCGCCCAGGAGCCGCGTCTGCTCGATGGCGAGGTCCGTTACGTCCCGGCCGCAGCGGTCAGTGGCGACGAGGACGTGGTGCGCCCGGCCTCCAATCCATTCGAAGCGCAGGGTGGCCTGCGCCTGCTCAAGGGCAATATCGGCCGCTCGCTGATCAAGCTGTCGGCGGTCAAGCCGCAGTACCGCACCATCGAGGCCCCGGCCGTGGTGGTGGATGCGCCGCAGGTGCTGAACAAGTTGCACGCCGCCGGCGCCCTGCCGCAGGACTTCGTTGCGGTGGTGCGTTACCAGGGCCCGCGCGCCAACGGCATGCCGGAGCTGCATTCGCTGGCACCGCTGCTGGGGCTGCTGCAGAACCAGGGCCGGCGCGTGGCGCTGGTCACCGACGGCCGCCTGTCCGGCGCCTCGGGCAAGATCCCCGCCGCCATCCATGTCACCCCGGAAGCCTCCCGTGGCGGCCCCATCGCCCGCGTGCGCGAGGGCGACATCATCCGCCTGGACGGCGAGGCCGGCACTCTTGAAGTGCTGGTGGACGCCGCCGAATGGGCGGCCCGTGGCATCGCCGCCAATACCGCGCCGGCCGGCAACGACCTGGGCCGCAACCTGTTTGCGATGAACCGTCGCATCGTCGGCCCGGCCGACCAGGGCGCGGTGTCGATTTCCTGTGGCCCGGCGCATCCGGATGGCAGCCAGTGGGACTATGACGCCGAATACGAACTCGGTCATGACGCCGCCGCGGCCGCCGCGCCGCACGAAGCCAAGGACGCCTGACCCCCGCGCGCCGCGCAAGCACGGCGCGCCCACCGCTTCAAGAGGAACCCCATGAGTATCGCCCAGCACCAGGATCGCGCCGAACAGCTGCTCACCGCAGCCGGCATTCTGCCCGTGGTCACCGTCCATACCCTGGACCAGGCACGGGCGGTCAGCGCCGCGCTGCTTGAAGGTGGCCTGCCGGCCATCGAACTGACGCTGCGCACACCGGTGGCGATGGAGGCGCTGGCCATGCTCAAGCGCGAGCTGCCCGACGTCGTGGTCGGCGCCGGTACCGTGCTGACGGTCGAACAGATGCAGCGTGCCATCGATGCCGGTGCCGATTTCCTGGTGACACCGGGCACCCCGGCGCACATGGCCGAGGCGCTGGCCGCCGCGCCGCTGCCAGTCGTACCCGGCGCGGCC
Organism: Stenotrophomonas sp. STEN013; assembly: GCF_056760355.1. Taxonomy (NCBI): domain Bacteria; kingdom Pseudomonadati; phylum Pseudomonadota; class Gammaproteobacteria; order Lysobacterales; family Lysobacteraceae; genus Stenotrophomonas; species Stenotrophomonas sp. STEN013. The sequence continues at coordinate 29,274 of NZ_JBRREO010000006.1, forward strand.
TCGCCGACCGAACTGCTGACGCTGGTCGCGCGCGGTTTCCGCATCTGCAAGCTGTTCCCGGCCACCGCCGTGGGCGGGCTGGCGATGATCAAAGGCGTGGCCGGACCGATCCCGGAACTGAAGCTGTGCCCCACCGGCGGCATCACCGAAGCCACCGCCGGCGACTACCTGTCGCAGAAGAACGTGGTCTGCATCGGCGGCTCGTGGATGGTCCAGGACAGCTGGATCCGTGCCGGCCAGTGGGATGAGGTCAAGCGCTCGGCTGCTGCCGCGGCGGAAATCGTCCGTACGGCCCGCGCCGGCTGATTTTCTGAAAGTACGGCGGGAATCCCCCTCTCCTTTCCCGCCGGCTTAATGCGCCTCGCCTGCGAGGCGCAGTTTTTATTTGCGCAGACCACTCCCGCCCACCTCAGCGGCGTGAGCGCTCATCGCGCCGCACCTGCGCCGGCATGTCGATCTCGACCTTGGCCGGCACGCTGCCGATCCGCAGCTCCCCGCCCGACCACGGTACCGGCTCGCCATTGATCATGGCCGCCCCCGGCTCACCCTCGTAGGGCCACGGCAACACCAGCCCGCCGGGCGGAAGCTGCAGGCCGTCGGCCACCTGCAAGGTCAAGCGACGCTCGCTGCGGACCAGGCTGAATTTCAAGGGGCCATGCGCGGTATGCAGGCCCTCAATGGCAACGCCCTTGCCGGACAGCCAGGCCACCGGCACCCCGGCGGCCAGCACAATCGACTCGTCCAGCTCACGCTCGTAGGCGAACATGTCCAGCGCCGAACGCACGAAGTCCGACGCCACCCAGGCATGCGGCAGGTCGCCGACAAAGAACGGCTCGCGCGGCGTGCGTGACACCACCTCGGCCCACTGGTTCCAGCCGGCCGGCGCACGATCCTTGAAGAAATATTCGCTGGCCTGCTGGGCCCGTTCGCGCCAGCCCAGGCGCACGAACGCCCCGACATTGCGCCATTCGTAGGGCGTGTAGTCCTTCCAGTCGCGCTTGCCGTCACGGCGGGCGAGGAATTGCTGCAAGTAGCGCTCGAAAGTGTTGTCCAGCGCCGGTTGCGGCAGCCGCCCCTGCTCGCCGCCGGGCGCCAGCGCGATCGTGGTCGAGGTCGGATCGAAGTCGCCCAGTTCCACCGAACCGGGCAGATAGTCGATGCGATGGGCCTTCATGGTTTCCAGCAGCGACTGCTGCAGGTCCTGCTGGAACTGGTCGCGCGACTCGGCCATCGCCAGCGCCTCGGTCTCCAGTCCCAGCGCCACCGCCATCGCCGCCGCGTCCTTGTAACCGCGCAGCGCCCAGAAACCGTCCCAGTACGAATGCACCGGCTTGGCCGAATAGCCTTCGTGGCTGATTGAGGCCGGCATCATGCCGTAGAAGCCCGGATGCCGCGCGCGGTTCTCCTCGGTCCGCTCGCCCAGGCGAAGGTCTTCCATATACCCCCAGGCAGCCAGCACATGCGGCCACATGCGCTCGAGGAAAGCGCGGTCGCCGGTATGCCGCCAGTACTCGGCGATGGTGTAGATCAGCTCGCCATGGCTGTCGTTTTCCGGCACCGGATCACTGCCGCGCGCATCCACACAGCACGGCACCATGCCGTTGTCGAACTGGTAGGGCGCATACCAGTCCACATAGCTGCGTACCGCATCACTTCGGCCCATGCGCAACAGGCCTTCGGAGATCATCGCGCCATCGCGGATCCAGCTGCGCGCATACGAGCGCGTGCCCGGCTGCAGGCTCGAACCGACGCGGGAGATCAGCATGTGCGCCAGCGCCGTGCGCAAGGTGTCGGCCAGCGGTTGGCCTGCGGCAGGCAGCTGCAGCCGCACCTGGTCCAGTTTCTGCCGCCACATCGTGGCGACCTGCTTTTGCGCCTTGTCCGCATCGAACGCCGCCGGCATCTGCCAGGCGCCCCGCTGCGGCAGCACCAGTGCCACTTCGCGGCTCTGCCCCGGCTCCAGCCTCCACGTGTAGAGCATCGCGCCGGACGCCAGGCCGGTGCTGTCACGCACCTCGCGGGTCGGCGGCAGACTCTTGCCGGCCAGATGGGTGACCTCCAGCTTGCTGTCGAAGGCGCTGGCAAATTCGGCATCGGGCTTGAGCGTGGCGAATGCCTGCAGCGTGCCATTGACGCTGACCTTGCCGTCCTGGATCGCCAATCGCTCGATCCGGCTGACGCCCCCCACGGTGTTGAGGAACTGGCCGGGTGGATTGACCTGGAACGGACGCACGGCCAACGCCAAGGTGTAGTCGTGGGCGACCCTGTCCGGATTGTGCAGCCGGTAGCGGGCCACCAGCTGCGCCTGCTCGGGGCGGCCTTGCACGAACCCGGTGACCGTCAGACCAAGCTGGTCATGCTGCCACTGCACCGAGGGAATGGGCAGATAGCCATCCTGCAGCTGCTGACTGGCTTTCACGTCGGCCCAGCCCAGCGTCTTGCCATCGAGCACCACGAACGGCTCGATGCTGAAGCCGGATTTGACCGCCTCCAGCGCGCCGTCCTCGCCCATCAGCGCCTGCTCGTGGCCCCCGTCCAGGCCCAGCAGGGTCCAGTACGGCTGCTCGCCACTGAAACCGCGCGGCAGCGCCCCTCGCGGCAGCTCCTGCGCCAGCGAGCGGATGAAATCGTTGGGCGTGGCCGCGAACGCCAGCGGCTTGAGGCTGATATCGCGGATGCCGTAGCGCCAACTGGGACCATCGACCAGGTCGAAACGCAGATAGCGCGCCTCCGTCTCCGGCAAGGCCAGCCAGTCGCGTCCGCCGCCTCCGGCCACCACTTCGCGGATCTTCTGCCAGTCGCGTCCATCGCGCGAGGCCTGCACCACGTAGCGCGATGCCTCCAGCCCGGGGACCCACTGGATCACCGCGCCGCCGAACTCGCGCACCTTGCCCAGATCCAGGCTGATGGTCTGCTGTTTCACGCCGCCACTGATCCACACCGTATCGGGCTTGCCATCGGCGATCCGCTGCTGCAGCGCGGTGGCGGTATCGGCGATCACGCTCGTGGTCAGCGCCGAGGTGTCTTCCTTGGGCAGCACCTGCATCGTCAGGCGGTCGAAACACACCGTACCCTTGCCACCGAACTTGCTGTAGAGGGTGAACTCCACCGCCGCGGTGCGCCGCAGGGTCTTGTCCTGGCCAGGGCCCCAGGCTTTTTCGATATGCCGTTTGCGATAGCTCACCTGGGTCCAGTCTTTCGGAAACACATAGCCGGGTCGGTTGACCCACCACACGTTGTCGCCGCTGGCATCGATCAGCTTGAACTGCAGGTCGTTGGCCGGCGAATCGCCGCGCAGCATGAACGACACCTGGTAGTTCTCCGGCCAGGTCATTTCCAGGGGCCGGCGGATGCCCACATAGCCGGAGACATCGTGGAAGTCGTAGTCCAGGCACAGCGCGCGACCGCTGCCGGCCATCACCGGCCGCAACGCGCCACTGACCTGGTTGGAGGTGATCAACTGCCATGCATTGACGTCATCGAACTTGGCCAGCACCCGCGCACCACTTTGCGCCTGCGCCGCGACCGCCAGACCCAGCCCCCCCACCATTGCGATGATTGCCGACCACTTCACCCTTTGACACTCCCGAGCAACAGCCCTTGTATGTAGTAACGCTGCAGCAGCAGGAACAGCAGCAGCACCGGCAGCACGGTCACCACCGCCCCTGCCATCATCATTTCCACGTCCATGATGTGCTCACGCGACAGCGACGCCAAGGCCACCGGCAGCGTGTAGTGCTCCTGGTCGGTCAATACGATCAACGGCCACATGAAATCGTTCCATGTGCCCATGAACGTGAATATCGCCAGCGTCACCAGTACCGGTTTGAGCATCGGCAGCACGATCTGGAAGAAGATCCGCGCCTCGCTGGCCCCATCGATCCGCGCCGCTTCCAGCAGCTCATCGGGAATCGAGCGTGCGTACTGGCGCACGAGGAAAATTCCGAACACGCTGGCCAGTGCCGGAATCACCACGCCGGCAAACGTATTGACCAGGCCCAGCTGCTTCATCAGCAGGAACAGCGGCAGCATCGCCACCTGCGCGGGGATCACCAACGCGGCCAGCAGCAGCCGGAAGATCCGCTCCCGGCCGGCTAACCGCAGCTTGGCGAACGCATATCCGGCCAGCGTGTTGAACAGCAGCGAGCCCAACGTGATCGCAACCGATACCAGCAGACTGTTGAGGAAGTTGCCGCCCATGCCGGTACGCGCGAACAGCGTCCGGTAGTTGTCCAGCGTGGTCTGCACGGGCAGCAGCGGCGGCGGAAACTGCGAGGCCTGACCGCTGGGCATGAATGACACCGACAGCATCCACGCCAGCGGCGCCAGGCTCACCATCGCCAGCACCGCCAGCCCGCCATTGATCCACAGCACATGCCAACGCGACTGCCCGATCTCGCGCCCGCTCCCGGTGTGACTCATACCAGCTCCCGGCGCTTGCCAAAGCGCAGCATCAGGGTGGTCAGCGCCAGAATGATCAGAAACAGCAGGAACGCCACCGCCGAGGCGCGCCCCAGGTTCCACCATTTGAAGCCTTCCTCGAACATGAAATACAGCACGCTCACCGTGCTCTGCAGCGGATCACCGCGGGTCATCACGTACGGCTCGGCGAACAGCTGGAAGTAGCCGGACACGGTGATTACGCCCACCACCAGCAGCACCGGCCCCAGCATCGGCAGGGTGATATGCAGGAACTGCTGCCAGCGCGAGGCACCATCGATGCGCGCGGCCTCGTACAGGTCCTTGGGAATCGCCTGCAGGCCGGCCAGAAAGATCACCATGTTGTAGCCGAAGTTCTTCCACACCGCGAAACCGATGATGGTCGGCATGGCCCAGCGCGGGTCGCCCAGCCAGTCCACCGGATGGAGACCGATCTGCTCCAGCCCCCAGTTCACCAGCCCGTAGCGGGTATGGAACAGGTAGCGCCAGATCACCGCCACCGCCACCAGCGTGGTCACCACGGGTGCGAACAGCGCGGTGCGGAACAGCGCCTTGAACCGTGCGGCGGGCGCGTTGAGCAGCAGCGCCGCGCCCAGCGACAGTGCGATCGACAGCGGCACGCCCAGCAGCACGAAGTAGGCGGTATTGCCAAGCGACTTCCAGAAGATCGGCGTCCGCAGCAGGTCGATGTAGTTGTCCAGGCCGGCGAAACGCAGGTTGCGGGGATCGGCCAGCGCATACAGGTCGAAGTCGGTCAGGCTCAACGCCAGCGCCGACAGCACCGGCAGGCCGAAGAACACCCCGATGACGATCAGCGCCGGCGCGGCGAAGATCCAGCCCGCCAGTGAACGGCGCTTCATTGCCCCGCTCCGGCAGCCGCCTGGTCGGCATGCCGCTCCTGTATCCAGCTGCGCTTGGCCAGGATCTCATCGACTTGTCGGTCCAGCTGCTCCACCGCCCGGTCCTGCGGCAACCCGCCCCGCACCACCTGCTCGGTCACCACCCGCATCTGCTGGGCGATGCGCTCCCATTCCAATACCTTGGGCGTGGGTTTGACGCGTTCCAGCTGGTCGGCGAACGCGGCAGTCAGCGGGTCGTTGACCAGCTCCGGCGATTGCCACGCGCTGCGACGCGGCGGCAGGTCGCCGATGATCGTGTAGAAGCGCTGCTGGATCTCCGGCCGCGACAGGAACTCGATGAGCTTCCATGCCGCCTCCTTTTTCTGTGAGGAACGGAACACCACCAGGCTGGTGCCGCCAGCGATGCCGGCACCCGGGCCATGCGGTCCGGGCAGTGGCGCGGTGCCCCATTCGCCCTCCAGCCCGGGAGGCTGGCGCTGGCGGAATTCACGGATGTTCCAGGGACCGGACAGATAGAACGCGGTGAAGCCGCGGAAGAACTCGTCCCAGACGTTGGAGATCTGCGTCTCGGACATCTTCGGCGCCCATCCCTGCGCGAACATGTTTTCGTAGAAGGCCAGCGTGCGCCGGAACCCGGGGCTGCGGAAATTGCCGCGGGTATCGCCCTCACGCAGCAGTGGATCGTGCTGCTGCAGGGCAAACGACAACTGGGGCTCGAACTCGTTCAACGGCATCAATACCGGATAGCCGCGATCGCCCATGCGCTTCTTCAGCGCGGCATTGACCTGCTCCCACTCGGCCCAGGTCCGCGGCGGATGGTCATAGCCGGCTTGCCGCAGCAGATCCTTGCGGTAGAACAGCAACCGCGTATCCACGTACCACGGGATACCGGCCAGTTGGCCGGCGATGACATTGGTGTCCCAGATACCGGCGAAGTAGTCCGCAGGATCCACCACCGTTGACGCCTCCACGTAGGACTGCAGCGGGGTCAGCGCCTGCAGCGTGGCGAATTCGGCAATCCAGGTATTGCCCAGCTGGCAGACATCCGGCAGACCCTCGGCGGCATAGGCGGTGAGCAGCTTCTCGTGCGCCGCGGTCCACGGGATGTTCTGCACCTCGACCCGGAGGCCGGGATTTTCAGCCTCGAACTCGCGGACCAGCTCGCCGACCACTTCGGCCTCGCGCCCCATCGCCCAGAAGCGCAGCGTGGTGTCCTGCTCGGGCCGCGCGCAGCCGGCCAGCACCAGCAACAGCATCACGACGGCCAGCCAGCGGATCATCGCGCTGCTTAAGGCTGATGCGGCTTGGACGCCGCCGGCTGATCGGCGGCGGCCTTCTGCGCTTCGGCGGCCGCCGCACGCGATTCGGCAATCCCGGAGGCGCGTGCCGAGGCGGCCTGTTCGTCCTTCTGCAGCGGCTGGCTATCGCCTTCCGGCGCCAGCCAGCCCCCACTGAAACCGGCACGTTCCAGTCCTTTGCGGATGTAGGGGTTCTTCTTCATCACGTTCCAGACGAACTCGTCACGGTAGTTGGCGATACCCGTCAGGATCGGTCCCTGGTCGATGGCGATGTAATCGCTGGCGACCCAGCCACGACCCGGAATCAGGCGCCCGGTTTTGAGCGGGATATCGTAGTTGAAGCTGGGGTTGAACGAATCCAGAAAGCCATAGCTGGAATACAGATAATCCCCATAACGCTGGTGCATCGCCACCGTTGCCGGAATCACCACCTCCGGCGCGAACGGCAGCGAGGAAATCGCCGCCGACGGCACGATGGTGCCATCGTCGAAATTCTCGCGCAGACCGGCGCCACGGGCCGAATAGTGGCGGAACTGGCGCTGCTCGCTGCGGTATTCCTGGGTGGTGTTCTGCGGGCCGTCGCCCGCGGTCAGCCCCCACACGTTCTCGCCGTAGTCCTTCCATTGCATCGGGTTGGCGATGGCGTACTCGCGCTGGGCCAATGTCGCCCGGCGGCTGTTGAGGAAGTAGTCGATGCCGCGCTCGCGCATGTAGGCATCCTGGATGTCGCGGAAATCGATCCAGACATGGCTGTACTGGTGCCCGAACAACGGGCCGAAGGACAGATACTCCTGGCCCTGGAACACGCCCCAGTCGTTGTCGTAGGTTCGCGCCCATACCGTCCAGGCATCCGGCCCGACCGGATGGGTCGGCGAACCCAGCGCCAGCACGTACAGCATCATCGCCTCGTTGTAGCCCATCCAGTCATGCTCGATGAAGCCACTCTCGGGAAACCAGCCCATCGACACCAGCGGCTTGTTGCGCTGCAGCCACTGCCAGTCGGTACGCCGGTAGATCGTGTCGGCGATCTGCCGGATCTCCTTCTCGCGTGCATCGTCGCCGTCGTAATAGGACTGCGCGAACAGCACGCCCATCAGCAACAGCGCGGTGTCGACGCTGGAAAGCTCCACCCAGCTGTCGTAGCGGCGGCCTTCCTGCATGTCCAGGAAGTGGTAGTAGAAGCCCTTGTAGGCGCCTTTGCCGGTGCGCTGCGGGCCCGAAGGCAGATCACGGAAGAACTTCAACGTGAGCAAGGTGCGGTCGATCGCCTGGTTGCGGCTGATCCAGCCGTTCTCGATACCGATCGGATAGGCGGTCAGCGCGAAACCGACCGAGGCGATGGAGGCGAACGGCCGCGACGGATAGCGGTCCGGTGTCAGCCCGTTCTGCTCGTTGGTGGTGTCCCAGAAATACTGGAAGGTGCGTCGCTCGATATCGTCGAACAGCGGCGGCAGCTCGGGCTTCATCGGCCGCGGCGGCAGGTCGGCCTCGATCAGGATCACCTGCGGCAATATCTTGGGCATCGGCGGCTCCGGCGCTTTGCCACATCCAGCCAGCAGCACCAGCCCGAAACCGGCGACAACGCTACACAGCAACGGGATCAGGCGCGGCATGCTCAAGGCAACATCCAGATGAAGAGGAGTCAGGCCGCCACGATCCCGCGACGGAACAGGTGACGCATGTGCGAAAGGTCCCGGCCGCCATGACAGCGGCCGGGATCCGCACTTACCAGTCCAGTCCGAAAGACAGCTTGAAGGTGCGGGTGCCGCCGACGATGCCGTCCTGATGGCGGCCAAAGTTCACATTGGGCTCGTTCGGACCGCCGTACCAGTCGTCATAGCCATCCCAGTTGGTCCAGTCGAACACATTGAGCAGGTCCGCCCGTACCCGCAGCTTCAGCGAAGTACCCGTATCCCATTCCTTGCTGGCGGCCAGATCGAAGCGCTTGTAGCCGATGCTGCCATTGGGCTGGTAGGGATCGATGAAGCAGTCGTCCCAGCCTGGCAGGCAGTTGGTGGCATTGCGGTATTTGGTGGACTCCAGCGTCAGCTTGCCCGACAGGGTGACGCCCCAGCCCGCATCCCAGATGCCGGTGCTCACCAGCCGGTGCTCGGGCACGCCGCGCGCCGGCAACCAGCCGTAGTAACCGGTATTGGGGTACTCGAACATGTCGATCCAGCCATCGGCATTGGTGTTCTGGCGGCCACGGGTATAGGTGTAGGCCACCGTCGCGCCCCAGCGCGAGGCGGCATTGAACGGCTTGTCCAGCTTCAGCAGCACCGACTTGGTCTTGGTCTCGTACATGTTGTCCAGCAGGACGATGCGGCCAAACGGCGGATCGAAGCCCCACGGCGTGCCCCAGGTCCCGCCGGGTGGCAGGAACGAGCCGTCCGGCCGGCGATTGCCCAGGCGCGCGGTGATGCCATCGTGACTGCGGACGTAGGACAGCGTCACCTCGCTGTACCAGGTCTGCGCACCCAGCTCGAACGCATTGCGCATGCCCAGGCTGAACTGGTCCGAGTACGGCACCTTCAGGTCGTTGTTGTTCAACCACCACTCGCGTGGCAGGTCGACGGTTGCGGCCAGCTGGTCCAGCGCGCCGGGATTCAGGTAGCCCGGATCCCAGGCCACGCAATCGTTGCCAGGGCGGCGGCAGAGGCCGTCGGCATCGGTGAAATAGAAGTTGTAGCGGCCAAACGAGGTGCGGTTGGTCTCGATCTGCAGGTAGTCGAACAGGTTGCGGTCATAGGCACGGCCGGCACCGCCAAAGATCACGTGGCGCTGGTCGGCATTGAGGTCGTAGGAGAAGCCCAGACGGGGCTGCCAGGCGCCCTTGAACGCATCACGGTTCTTGCCGGTGGAGAGGTAGTCATCTGGGTTCCAGTCGGCATTCTGGAAATTGGGATAGTTGCGGATGTCGTTCGCCAGCGCCGCCGGCGTGACGAAATCCTCATAGTTCGGGGTGGTCTCATAGTCCCAGCGCACGCCGTAATTCACGGTCAGGTGCTCATTGACCTCCCAGTCGTCCTGGATGTAGACGCCGAACTGCTTGTTGGCCGAGGTGGTGAAACCACCCGAGGTGCTGGGATCGCCGGTGGCGAATTCGACCCGGTACGGCTGCTGGAGGCCGGTCGCCAGGTCATAGTAGAACTGCGGATTGGAGTAGTTGCGCTCCACCGCGTTGACGTCGACCGCCTTGTACTTCACGCCCATCTTCACGGTGTGGTTCTGCCAGCCGGTGAAGGTGAAATCGTTCTGGATCGACCAGCCCTTCTGCCCCTTGTCCTGGTTGTTGGGGCTGGCGCCGGTGTTGATGATCGTGCCCAGGTTGAGCCGGTCAGTGGCGGTCGGCTGGGAGATATTGAGGATGTAGCCGTTGCCGTCGAAGGTCGGCTGCGGTGCCCACGACAGGTCCTCGTAGGTCAGGTGCGCATCGTTGAGCCAGGTGTCGGCGCTGTATTGCCAGCGCAGGTCGTAGCGGTTGACCTCGTTGTGGTTGATCGTGGCCCGCTGCGCGGTGTTCTGGTCACCCACACCGATGCGCTCGTCTTCTTTGCGTACCTGCGCGGACAGTTCGACCAGGTTGCGGTCATCCGGCGTCCAGGTCAGCTTGCCGAAGTACATGTCCTGGGTGAACGGCGAGGCGGCCGGGCCGATCTGGTCGCGGATATCGGCCGGGATATCGGCCAGGTCATAGCGCCCCTGCGCGCCCAGACTTACCGTCTTGGGCGTGCTGTACTCCTTGGCCTCATAGGCGACAAAGAAGTTCAGGCGATCCTGGACGATCGGGCCACCGAAGGAGACACCGTACTGCTCCTCCTTCGAGGGCACTTTCTTGCCGCCGGCTTTCTCTTCGGCCGGGGTCGCGGTGCGCCAGTCGGTGGAGGTGCGGTCCCAGAAGAAGCTGCCCTCGAACTCGTTGCTGCCCGAGCGCGTGGCCGCCACCACCGCGGCGCTGCTGATCTGGTCGAACTCGGCCTTGTAGTTGGAGGTGATGACCTTGTACTCGCCGATGGCCGACTGCGGGAACGGATTGCCGCGGGTCGAGTCCTGTCCACCCACGCCACCGGGCAGGGTGTAGCCCTTCTGGCCGACGCCATCGATATACACATTGATGCCGCTGCTGCCCTGCGCGCCGGAACGCAACTTGGTGTTGCCGGCCGCATCCTGGGTGAACTGCATGCCCGGCACGGTATCGGCAAAGGCCAGGAAGTTGCGGGTGCCCTGTGGCAGCGCTTCGATCTGCTTGCGGGTGATGTAAGTGGCCACTTCCGAGGTGCGGGTTTCAACCGGACTGGCCACCACCTGCACAGTATCCAGCGTGGTCGCCGTCCCGCCGGCGGCGGTTTCTGCGACGCCGCCCACGCCCAGATCCAGCGTGGCCGTCTGTCCCACCTGCACGGTGATGTTCTGGCTGCTGCGCTTGCCGCCGGCCTCGACATCCAGCCGGTAGGTGCCCGGCGGCAGGCCGGCCAGCGAATAGCCCCCACTGGCAGTGCTCTGCACAGTGCGGCTCAGGCCGGTCGCAAGGTTTGTGGCGGTGATCTGCGCCTGTGCGGCCGGGGCGGAGTCCGCCATCACCTGGCCGCGGATCGTGGCGCTGGTGCTTTGCGCGAAGGCCGGCGCGGCGCCCAGCAGCAGGCAGCTGGCCAGGGCGCAGCTGAGCAATCCGCGTGGGGGATGCGAGGTGCGAGGGGGGTGGCTTGTCATGAGGGGGGTTTCTCCGTGGACGGCGGGCAGGCGGTGCTATCCGCGCGATTCGTTAATCGGATATCCCTGCGCCAGGCGCCGGGCTTGAAGGACTTCGTGCAGCGGTGGAATCACGCACGACCAGGCTTGGAACCAGCGTCACGCCGGGCGTTGTGTCCAACGCGCCATCGCTGTCGATCAATTGCAACAGGTGCAACATCGCCCGCTCGCCCAATTCAGCAATACTCACCTGCATCGTGGTCAATGAAGGGTGAACAAAACGCGCCAGCGGGATGTCGTCAAACCCGGCCAGCGCCACCTGATCCGGCACACGGATACCCGCCTGTGCAAGCGCATACAGGCACCCCAGCGCCATCATGTCGTTGGCGGCAAAGATCGCATCGGGCAGCCGCGCGCCACGCAACAGCTCAAGGCCGGCGCGATGTCCGGACGCTTCGTCAAAGTTGCCCGGCAACTCGATGGCCTCGGCGCCGGCACCGAACGCGGCCATCGCCTCGCGGAATCCGCGCAGGCGCTCGCGCGCATCGTGGTTGTTCTGCGGCCCGGCAATGAACGCGATGCGGCGGTATCCGGCTCCCAGCAGGTAGCCGGTCATGGCCAGCGCCCCGGCGTGGTTGTCGATGGTGAAAGCGGGATATCCGCCTTCCGGCAGCGGGGTGTTGATCAGTACGGTCGGCAGCGCCGGCGGCAGGTTGTCGACCAGGAAATCCGAATCCACCGCGTACGGGGACAGCACCACAAGGCCATCGACCCGGCCACGCATGGCCTGCAATGCCGCCGCCTGCTGCTGTTGGTCGCCGTGGTAGCTGGACACCAGCAGATGGCGGTTGCGCGCACGCGCCGCACCGTCGATACCGCGCATCAGTTCGGAAAAGAACTCGCCGTGCAGGTCGGGCAACACCACGCCCAGGGTCTGGGTACTACGGCTGCTCAGACTGCGTGCCGCCGCATGGGGCGCATAGCGCAGCCGTCGGGCGGCCTCCAGCACCCGCTGGCGGACCGGCGCGGCGACGTTGGCATGACCGTTGAGCGCCCGTGACACGGTGGCGACCGAGACATCCGCCTCGCGGGCAACATCCTTGATGGTGATTGCCGACTGCGCCACCGCCCCACCCTCCGTCGACCCGGGTTGGGCGGAATGTAAGCGTTTCCAGACCGGACTGTAAACCGTCCGTTATCGCCGCCGAAAATGAACAGGACAACGTATGACCGCCACAGGATAGCGACGCCCCACCCCCTGGTGCCGCCCTGATCGCGTCAGGGCGCCTCGTCGGGACTGTGCGCCTTGATCGACAGCGCATGGATGTCGGTTTCCATCATCCCGCCCAGCGCCGCGTAGACCGCCCGGTGCCGGGCCAGCGGCGTCTTGCCCGCAAAGGCGGCACTGACGATATGCACATTGAAATGCCCGCGCCCGTCGCGCGCACCGGCGTGCCCGGCATGGCGATGGCTGTCGTCCTCGACCTCCAACAGTTGCGGGGCGAATGCTTCCTGGAGCGCCGCACGGATCCGTTCCACCCGGACCGCGTTCATGGCAGCACCTTCCTGAACGGACGCACTTCCACCCGCGCATAGACCCCGGCAGCAACATAGGGATCGGCATCGGCCCATTCCCGCGCGGCCTGCAGATCGGTGAATTCGGCGATGACCACGCTGCCGCTGAAGCCCGCCGCACCGGGGTCCTCGGCGTCAATGGCAGGACAGGGGCCGGCCAACAACAGCCTGCCCTGCGCCAACAGGGCCTGCAAACGCGCCAGATGGGCGGCGCGGGCGCCCATCCGGGCTTCCAGCACCTGCTCACCGTCATAGCCTTCAATCACGTACCACACGGGCTGCCTCGCTTTGTCCGCTGAATGGATTCCCGACCAGTCTAGCGTCACGGCGCTGGACATCGGCCGGTCCCGGCCATTACTCTTTGCACCATTGCACGCAGCCGGCCTGTCGCGGCTCGGTACGGCAGCAGGCCCCGCCCTCCTGTCGAACCGCCGATCCACAGCGCATCCCGGACCGCGTAGACGACCTCCTCGTGATGACGTTGCCGCAGACCTGCGGCGCGCCCAGTTGTTGATATGTGTACGCACGCCTGACTGGCGCGCATGGCTTGCAATATTGAGGGCGGCATCCTTTCCGGCAGGAACCGGGAATGTGTGCGGCTACTGCAACACCCGATGTCGACCTGATGACTGCCGAACTCGCGCACGACGCGAACCCGCCAACGCCGCCTCACTTTCCGCAGCAGCAGGAAATGCCGCTGGCGATGGTGCATGGGCAGCCGGTGCTGCAGATCCCACAGGACCTGTATATCCCGCCGGACGCGCTGGAAGTCATCCTGGATGCGTTTGAAGGCCCGCTGGACCTGCTGCTGTACCTGATCCGCCGGCAGAACCTGGACATCCTGGATATCCCGGTCGCCGAGATCACCAAGCAGTACGTGGAATACATCAACGTGATGCAGGAGCTGCGCTTCGAGCTGGCGGCCGAGTATCTGGTGATGGCCGCGATCCTGGCCGAAGTGAAGTCGCGGATGCTGCTGCCACGTCCGCCGGCCGAGGAAGGCGAGGAGGCCGATCCACGTGCCGAACTGGTACGCCGGCTGCAGGAGTACGAACGTTTCAAGCAGGCCGCCGAAGATATCGACGCCCTGCCCCGCCAGGACCGCGACACCGCCGTCGGCCATGCCTTCGTACCGGAGCGCGCCGCGGTGAAACTGCCGCCACCGGTGGAGCTGAAGGAAATGCTGATGGCGCTGCACGACGTACTCAAGCGCGCCGAGCTGTTCAGCGGTCATGCGATCAAGCGCGAGGCATTGAGCGTGCGGCAGCGCATGGGCGATGTGCTCAGCTATTTGGAAGATGGCAAGTTCTACCGTTTTGAGACCCTGTTCACCGCCGATGAAGGCAAGCTCGGCGTACTGGTCACCTTCCTGGCGTTGCTGGAACTGGCCAAGGAACAGCTGCTGGACATCGTGCAGGAAGCGCCACTGGCGCCGATCTACGTCAAATCCCTGGCCGCCGGCAACACCAACGCACCGCTGCAATTCTCCAGCGAGTTCGATGACGCCGACACCTCCGACCCCGCCTGAGCAACCGACCCGCCGCATGGATCAACCGCTGATCAACCGCATCGTCGAAGCCGCGCTGCTGGCCTCCCACCAGCCGGTGACGCTGTCGCAGCTGCAGAGCCTGTTCCCGGAAGACGAGCCGGCCCCGCCGGGCAGCGTGGAGCGGGCCCTGGAGCTGCTGGCCGAGGCCTGCAGCGGGCGCGGCGTGGAGCTGGTGGAGGTCGCCTCCGGCTTCCGCTACCAGATCACCGGCGAAGTCCACGGCTGGGTCTCGCGGCTGTGGACCGACCGCAAGACCCGCTACACCCGTGCCACCCTGGAAACGCTGGCACTGATCGCCTACCGCCAGCCGATCACCCGCGGCGAAATCGAGCAGGTGCGCGGCGTGGCGGTCAGCAGCAACATCATCCAGGCCCTGGAAGAGCGCGAGTGGATCCGCGTGATCGGCCATCGCGACGTGCCCGGCAAGCCGGCGCTGTTTGGCACCACCAAGGCCTTTCTGGACTATTTCGGACTCAAGCGCCTGGACGAACTGCCGCCGCTGTCCGAACTGCGCGAGCTGGGCGAGCTGGAGCCGCAACTGCCACTGGGCGAGGACGGCCAACCGGCCGCCCCGCTGACCGCAGGCGCGGCGGCCAACGATGACGCGGGCGCAGGCCAAGGCAGCAACACAGACACCGCCGTCGCCGCTGGATCTTCCGATTCGCCGGCGACCGCATCCGATACCGCCCTCACGGGCGAACCCGACGCCGCGCCGGGAGAGCGCGCGGCGGAAGTGGAAGACACCGAAAACAACGCCGTCGCGAAGACGACCGTGGCTGTTGACGAAGCCGATCCCGAACAACAGGCCGACGCGGAAAACGCCGGCCGGAGCCAAGTAGATGAGTGACACCCCCCGCAAACCGGCACTGAACAAGCTCTCGCTCAAGCGCGACGCCACTGCCGAACAGCCCAAACTTGAAGAGCGCCTGCACAAGGTGCTGGCGCAGGCCGGCCTCGGCTCGCGCCGGGCACTGGAGCAGCGCATCGCCGACGGCCTGGTCAAGGTCAATGGCGAAACCGCGCAGACCGGCATGTCGATCAAGAGCGGCGACAAGATCGAGCTCGATGGCCGCGGCTTTGTCGCCAGCGCCCTGACCGATCCCTCGCGCGTGCTGATCTACAACAAGCCCGAAGGCGAAGTGACCACGCGCGAGGACCCGGAAGGCCGTCCGACCGTGTTCGAAGCGCTGCCGCCGCTCAAGGGCGCCCGCTGGATCGCCATCGGCCGCCTGGACATCAACACCACCGGCCTGTTGCTGCTGACCACCGACGGTGAGCTGGCCAACGCGATGATGCACCCGTCCTTCGAGGTCGAGCGCGAGTACGTGGTGCGCGTGCGCGCCCCGGAAGGCGAGGAGAAGGTGCCGGACAACATCGTCGACCGCCTCGCCCGTGGCGTGGCCCTGGAAGACGGCCCGGCCAAGTTCGACGAGATCGAGCGCATCGGCGGCACCGACTCGCACGACTGGTTCCGCGTGGTGGTCAAGGAAGGCCGCAACCGCGAAGTGCGCCGCCTGTGGGAATCGCAGGGCTGCCAGGTCAGCCGCCTCAAGCGCACCCGCTACGGCAAGATCGAGCTGCCGCGCGAACTGCTGCGCGGCCAATCGGTGGAACTAGCCACGGCCCAGGTCAACACACTGCGCAACCACCTGCAGCTGGAAGAAGGCACCCCGTCGGCGCTGACCCTGCAGCCGGTGATCGGCCAGCGCCGCGCGGCCAAGACCACCGTGCGCGTGTCGCGCGATGGCGGCCGGGGCAACGCCTACGTCAACGGCCACAACAGTGCCGATGAAGGCCGCGAACTGCGCCGCTTCGACAACGTGCGCGAAGAGCGTGGCCGTGGTCGCGGCGGCAAGCCCGGCGGCGCCTACAAGGGCGGCCTGACCGTCAGCGGTGAAGCCGCGGCCAAGCAGTCACAGCGTCCGTTCAAGGCACGCCCCGACAAGGGCAACCGCGCACTGCCGGAAGGCAATCCGGCGGCGTTCCGCAGCTGGTACGTGCCGGACGGCGTCAGCACCGGCCCGAGCGGCCACCGCAATGCCGGTCCGGGCGGCAATCGCGGCCCCGGCCGCGGCCCGGCCGGTGAAGGCCAGGCCCGCCCGTATGGCAAGCCGCGTCCCGGCGCGAACGCCGGTGGCCCCGGCCGCGGCGGTCCGGGCCAGGGCCGACCGCAAGGCGGCGCAGGGGCCGGTCAGGGCCAGCCGCGCAAGGCGCACCCGTACGGTCATCCGGGCAATGCGCCCAGCTTCCCGTCCGACCACGCCAATCCGGGGTTCAGTCCGTATGGCAGCGCGCGCCCGGCCGGCGGCCGTCCCAGCGGCAATGGTCGTCCCGGTGGCCCGGGCCGCGGCCCCGGTGGTCCGGGCGGTCGCCCTGCCGGTGGCCCGCGTCCGGGCGGCAACCGTCCCGGTGGCGCCGGTCGCCCGGGGGGCGGTGGACGTCCCGGCGGCGGTGGCAATCGCGGTCCGCGCGGCGCCTGATCGCTGATCGGCAAAAGAAAAACGCCCCGGTAACGGGGCGTTTTTTATGGCCATCGCCGCGCGGCGGGGCTTGCTCCTGATGAGGGAGCCAAAGCTCAGCGGCGCTCGATCACGAACTTGCCAAAACCGATCCCCAGACTCCAGCCCTGCCCGGTTCCGGCCAGCGCCAACGACACATCGCCCTTGGTCATCACCTGGGCATCGGTCGCCTTGGAGGCGCTGGCGTGCACCTCGGCAGCGGCGTAGGTACCGAGCAGATCATTCACCGAATAGGCACCGGTGAACTTGCCCCGGCCGTCGGTGATGGAGGTCTTCCCGACGGTCAGCCCGCCGCCCTTGGCGGTGATCTTGACCGGAAAGCTGGCGCCGTTGTCGCAGCGGATCGTGCCCGTGCCCTCGGCGGTCTTGTAGAACGCCGACCAGCCGGACAGGTTGTAGCGCAGCTCACAATCAATATTGCCGGCGGCCTGCGCGGCCGGTGCCATGGCGGTCAGCGCCAGCAGCGCCATCGTGCCCAGAATCGGTTTCATGCTGTTCGGCCCTCGTCATTGACTGCCCGCGAGCGTAGCAGCCCATCCATGCGATGCAGACCGCCCGCGCCCGCCGCGGCCGGTTTGCGTTCAGCGAGCCACCACCGGGCCGGCCAGGATGAAATCATCGGCATCGAGCATCGCCGGGAAGCGCTCGCGGTGCGCAGCCAGGGCCGCGGCCGAGATGGCGGTGGTGACCACCTGTTCGCGTTCGCGGATTTCCAGTTGCGGCTGGCCCAGGAAGTCGATCACCGCGCTGTCGCCGGAATAATGCAGACCGTTGCCATCCACCCCCACGCGATTGACGATGGCCACGTAGCACAGGTTCTCGATCGCCCGCGCCCGCGCCAGCGTCTGCCATGCATAGGCGCGCGCCGACGGCCAGTTGGCGACGAAAATCTGCAGGTCGAAGTCCATCTGTCCGGGCCGTTCCACATCAAACCGGTTGCGGCAGAACACTGGAAAGCGCAGGTCGTAGCAGATCTGCGGATTGATCCGCCAACCCTTCAGCTCGACACACAACCGCGCATTGCCGGCCGCATAGCGTTTGTGCTCGCCGCCGTAGCGGAACAGATGGCGCTTGTCGTACCAGTGCAGCCCGCCCTCGGGCGTGGCCCACAACAGCCGGTTGTAGATGCCCTCGCCCACCCGCAGCTGCACGCTGCCGGTGACCACCGCGCGCAGCGCGCGCGCCTGCGCACGGATCCAGGCCACGGTCGGGCCGTCCATGTCCTCGGCCTGGTCGATGGCGTCATTGGAAAAACCGCTGGTGAAGGTCTCCGGCAGGATCACCAGGTCCGTGTTGCCGGCCAGCGGCGCCAGCAGCGCGGCATAGTGCTCGCGGTTGGCAGCCGGGTCGTGCCAGCGGGTGTCGCCCTGTACCAGCGAGATGCGCAGATCCTGCATGCCCGATACCTCCGGCGTCACAGCTGCTGCAGCCGTGCGATGGCGGCATCCAGCGTCGCATCGTTCTTGGCAAAGCACAGCCGCACCAGACGCTGGCCAGCCGGCGGGGTTTCATAGAACGGCGACAGCGGAATGGCGGTGACGCCCTTCTCGATGGTCAGCCATTTCACGAATTCATGGTCCGGCAGATCGCTGACCGCCGAGTAGTCCACCAGCTGGAAGTAGCCGCCCGGCACCGGCAGCGGCGTCAGCCGCGTGGTCAGCAGCTGCTCGCGGAAGCGGTCGCGCTTGACTTGGTAGAACGCACCCAGTTCCAGATGGTGTTCGGGCTCATCGCGGATCATCGCGGCAAAGCCATATTGCGCCGGACTGTAGGTGGTGAAGGTGTTGTACTGGTGGACCTTGCGGAACTCGGCGCTCAGCGCCGGCGGCGCGATGGCGTAGCCGATCTTCCAGCCGGTGCAGTGGTAGGTCTTGCCGAAGCTGGAGATCACAAACGCGCGCTCGCGCAGCTCCGGGTAACGCAGCGCCGATTCATGGCGGGCGCCGTCATAGATGATGTGTTCGTAGACCTCGTCGGAGATCAGGTAGATGGCGGTGCCACGCAGCACATCGATCAGCGCCTGCATGTCGGCCGCCGACAGCATCGCCCCGGACGGGTTGTGCGGGGTGTTGACCATCAGCATGCGGGTTTTGGGCGTGATCGCCGCGCGCACCCTGTCCCAGTCCACCGCGAAGGTCTGCGGGTCCAGCGCGACATGCACCGCGCGCGCGCCGGCCAGATCGATCGCCGGCTCGTAGCAGTCATAGGCCGGATCGAGCACGATCACCTCGTCGCCGGCACGCACCACCGCGTGGATGGCGTTGAAGATCGCCTCGGTGCCGCCGGAGGTCACGGTGATCTCGCTGTCAGGATCGACCTGCGCGCCATAGCAGTCCAGCGCCTTCTGCGCGATGGCCTGGCGCAGCGGCGCCACACCGGTCATCGGCGCGTACTGGTTCAAGCCCTCGCGCATCGCTTTGGCGGTTTCGTCGATCAGCCGCTGCGGCGCCGGGAAATCGGGAAACCCCTGGCCCAGATTGACCGCGCCATGTTCGGCAGCGAGCTGGGACATCACGGTGAAAATGGTGGTGCCCACCTTGGGCAGCTTGGTCTGCGGTTGCATCGGTACGTACGCGCCGGGGGAGAAAGCAGCGAGTGTAAGCAAAAGCGGCGACAAGGGCCCGCGGGCAGAGCGCCGGGCAGCGCACTGATCGGCCGCACACCCGCGTCTATAATGGCGGCGCCCCGATGCGCCAGCGATATCTGCGCTCCCACCCAAGGACGGAAGCGCCCGACCCGATGACCCAGACTTCGAACATCCCGCCGCTGTTGTCCGCGCGCGGCCTGCGTTTCAGCCGTGACGACGACCCGGTGTTCGGCCCCCTCGATCTGCATGTCGATGCCGGTGAGGCGCTGCTGGTCCAGGGCGGCAACGGCGCGGGCAAGACCACTTTGCTGCGCGTGCTGGCCGGCTTGCTGCGGGCCGATGAAGGCCAGATCGAAATCGACGGGCGCCCGGCCGCCGCTGCCGACCGTTCGCGCTATATCGCCTATCTGAGCCATCTCACCGCCCTCAAGCAGGATCTGGGCACGCTGGAGAACCTGCACCTGCTGTGTGGCCTGCACGGCCGGCGGGCACGGCAGATGCCGGGCAACGCGCTGGCCATTGCCGGCCTGGCCGGCTATGAGGACACGCTGGTAAGGCAGTTGTCGGCCGGGCAGAAAAAGCGCCTGTCCATGGCCCGCGTGTGGCTCTCGCCCGCTCCGGTATGGCTGCTGGACGAGCCCTACGCCAACCTCGATCTGGAAGGTATCAACCTGGTGAACCGGATGATTTCCGCCCACCTGCGCAGCGGCGGCGCGGCGCTGGTCACCACCCACGGCGCCTATGCGGCGCCCCCGGTACGCAACCGCACGCTGACACTGGCAAACCCGTCACAGGAGCAGGCCGCATGAGCCTGGCCGGTCCGCAACCCACCCTGCTCGGTGCGGCCAGGGCGCTGCTGGCGCGCGACCTGAAACTGCTGTGGCGACGGCGGGGCGATGCGGCCCAGCCGGTGCTGTTCGCGGTGCTGGTGGTCGCCCTGTTCGCGCTGGCGCTCGGTGGCGAGCCCCGGCTGCTGCAAAGCGTCGCTTCGGCGGTGCTGTGGCTGTCGGTGCTGCTGGCGGGGCTGCTGTCGCTGGACACCCTGTTCCGCAGCGATGCCGAAGACGGTTCGCTCGAACAATGGCTGCTCTCGCCGGTACCGCTGGCCTGGCTGGTGGCGGTGCGGGTGTTCTCGCACTGGCTGACCACCGCCTTCCCGCTGGTGCTGGTGAGCCCGCTGCTGGCCGAACTGATGCAGCTGCCGCGCGACCAGCTGCCGGTGCTGGTGGCCTCGCTGGCCCTGGGGACGCCGCTGCTGAGCCTGCTCGGCGCGGTGGTGGCGGCCCTGACGGTGGGCATGCGCCGCGCCGGCATCCTGCTTGCCCTGCTGGTGTTGCCGCTGTACGTGCCGGTCCTGGTGTTCGGTGCCGGGGCCGTGGCCGCCTCGGCGCAGGGTCTGGATGCGACCGGCGCCCTGCTCATGCTGGCCGCCGGCCTTGCGGCCAGTGCCGTGCTCGCGCCGCTGACGGCGGCCGCGGCCATCCGCATCGCCAACTCCTGAGCCGGCGACGCGCTACTCTTGGCGTCCGCTTCCTGCCTGCGGTCGCCCGATGTCCAGCCCCGACTCCCCCGGCTCTCCCGACAGCGTGAAGTCCCCGTTTCGACCACGGCCTGTCGTCGGCATGCAACGCCGCGGCGAGCAGCGGATGGAAAAGTTCCTCGAAGCGGCCACCGAGGTCCTCAACGAAAAGGGCTACCAGGGCGCGCGGCTGTCGGACATCGTCAAGCGCGCCGGCGGTTCCATGGCCACCCTTTACCGGGCCTTCGGCGACAAGGAAGGGCTGGCGCACGCGTTGATGGAGCAGAGCATCCACGACTTCGGGCAAAGCGTGGAGGAGCTGCTGCAGTCCACGCTGCCGCCGGAACAGGCCCTGGAAAACGCGGCCTGCCGGATGGTCGAGGAAATCCTCAGCCCGGTCCGTATCGCCTGCCATCGCATCGTCGTTTCCGAGGGCCCGGCCCATCCCGAACTGCGGGACTGGTTCCTGGACCATGGGGTGGAGCCGATGGAGAGACTGCTCAGCCAGTATTTCGCCCGCGAGGCGCTGGCCGGCCGGCTGCACATTGACGACAACGCGGCCGCGGCCAAGGACTTCTACACGCTGATCCTTGGCGGCCTGATCCTGCGCTCGATCAATGGCCGCATCGACGCCAGCGACATACCGCAGGCGCAGCAGCAAGCGCGCGCATCCGTATACCGGTTTTTGCAGGGCACGCTGCCCCGAGACCGCCCCAGCCCCTGACCCGCGCCGCTATCACGCACGAATGCGCTTTGTCATTGATTGCTGGCCACACCAATCGCGCCGTCTTGAGCTAATCTTGCGGCAGCAAAGGCGCCTGCGCTTGGCGGGGCTTGGCGGCGGGGCCCCGCGATGGCACTGCCTTCGTCTTCCTCAGCGAGCGAGCGGATGTTCAAAGGTTTGATCGGTTGGTTCCACAAGCTGGGTTCTCCCGCCTACTTCGATGCCTTTGCCGCACGCTGGTCACCCTGGTGCTATCTCGCCGCCCTGCCGCTGTTCGCCTTCGGCCTGTGGCAGGCGCTGGCGGTGGTGCCGGCCGACTACCAGCAGGGTGACAGCTTCCGCATTCTCTATATCCACGTGCCTGCAGCCTGGATGAGCCTGTTCGTGTTCGCGCTGATGGCGTTCTACAGCGCCATCGCCCTGGTCTGGCGGATCAAGCTGTGCGAGATCCTGGCCATGGCCTGCGCGCCGATCGGTGCCGCCTTCACCGTGATCACCCTCCTCACCGGCAGCATCTGGGGCAAGCCGATGTGGGGCACCTGGTGGGACTGGGACCCACGCCTGACCACCGAGCTGATCCTGCTGTTTCTGTATCTGGGCGTGATCGGCCTGTACGGCGCCATCGACGACCGCCGCGCCGCCGCCCGCGCCGCCGGCCTGCTGGCCATCGTCGGCGTGGTGCTGCTGCCGGTGATCCGCTATTCGGTGGTGTGGTGGAATTCGCTGCACCAGGGCCAGACCATCCGTGTGTTCGGCGAATCGAGCATGGACAGCAGCATGACCCTGCCGCTGTGGCTGATGGTGCTGGCCACCAAGTTCTGGTTCGCCGGCTCACTGCTGGCGCGCGCCCGCGCCGACAACCTGCGCCGCGAGACCGGCAAGGGCTGGGTACGCGAACGTCTGGAGAAAGCACAATGAGCTACTTCAAGTATGTGGCGCTGGCCTATGGCGTTTTCTTCGCGGTACTGGCGTGGGACTTCATCATCCCCCGGCTGCAGTTGCGCCAGCAGCTGCGTGAGGCCCGCAGCCGGCTGGCCCGTGCCAGCCGCAGCGCCACCCCGCCAGCCGACCACGGGGAGTTGAGCCGATGAGTCCTGTCCAGCGCCGACGCCTGCTGCTGGTGGGTGCGATCCTCGCCGCCGCCGGCATCGCCGCGGCCCTGGTGGCCACCGCGCTCCAGCGCAACATCGCCTACCTGTACACCCCGGCTGAAGTGATGGCCGGCAAGGTCGCGCCCGACGCGCGCTTCCGCCTCGGCGGCATGGTCGCCAAGGACTCGTTCCAGCGCGAAGCCGGCGCGCTGCTCGCCCGTTTCGAGGTGACCGACGGCGACGCGCAGCTGCCCGTCACCTATGACCGCATCCTGCCGGACCTGTTCCGCGAGGGCCAGGCGGTGGTCGCCACCGGCCGCATGGTCGATGGCGTGTTCGTCGCCGAGGACGTGCTGGCCAAACATGACGAGACCTACATGCCCAAGGAACTGGCCGACAAGATGGGCATGGCGCATACCAAGCACCAGGTGCCCGCCGATGCCCCCGCCACCACGGAAACGCCCTGAGTGCTGCCTGAAATCGGACAGGTCCTGCTGATCCTCGCGTTGCTGGCAGCCGTTCTGCAGAGCGTGCTTCCGCTGATTGGCGCACACCGCCGCAACGACGCGCTGATCGCCACCGCCCGCCCGGCCGCGCTGCTGCAACTGGCCTCCGTGGCCGGCGCCTTCGGGGTGCTGACCATCGCCTTCGTCCAGCAGGATTTCTCGCTGCGTTACGTCGCCGAGAACTCCAACTCGCTGCTGCCGATGATCTACCGCTATTCGGCGGTGTGGGGCGCGCACGAGGGCTCGCTGCTGCTGTGGGCGCTGGTGCTGGCGCTGTGGACCGCCGCGGTGGCGATCTGCTCGCGCCAGCTGCCGGCCGAGGTGGTGGCGCGCGTGCTGGCGGTGATGGGGCTGATCAGTGTCGGCTTTCTCGCCTTCCTGCTGTTCACCTCCAATCCCTTCGTGCGCCTGCTGCCGGCCGCCGCCGAAGGCCACGACCTGAACCCGCTGCTGCAGGACCCGGGCCTGATCATCCACCCGCCGATGCTGTACTTCGGCTATGTCGGCTTCGCGGTGCCGTTCGCCTTCGCCATCGCCGCCCTGCTCGATGGCCACATCGACGTGCGCTGGCTGCGCTGGACGCGGCCATGGACCAACGTGGCCTGGGGTTTCCTCACCCTCGGTATCGCGCTGGGCAGCTGGTGGGCGTACTACGAGCTGGGCTGGGGCGGCTGGTGGTTCTGGGACCCGGTGGAGAACGCCAGTTTCATGCCCTGGCTGATCGGCGCGGCGCTGCTGCATTCACAGGCGGCGACCGAGAAGCGCGGCGTGTTCGTCGGCTGGACCCTGCTGCTGGCCATCGCCGCCTTCGCGCTGTCGCTGCTGGGCACCTTCCTGGTCCGTTCCGGTGTGCTGACCAGCGTGCATTCGTTCGCCGCCGATCCTTCGCGCGGCCTGTTCATCCTGGTGTTCCTGGCGCTGGTGATCGGCGGCTCGCTGCTGCTGTACGCACTGCGTGCCCCCGGACTGGAAGGAAACAGCGACAGTTCCCGCCGCGCCTTCAGCCTCAATTCGCGCGAAAGTCTGCTGCTGGCCAACAACCTGCTGCTCAGCTGCGCCTGCGCAATGGTGCTGCTGGGCACGCTGTATCCGCTGATCGCCGACGCGCTGGACTTGGGCAAGGTGTCAGTGGGCCCGCCCTACTTCGGCACCTTGTTCGTACTGCTGATGACCCCGCTGGTGCTGCTGCTGCCATTCGGCCCGCTGACCCGCTGGCAGCGCGAACAGGGCTTGCGCCCGCTGGCCTTGCTCGCGCCGTGGGCCGGGCTTGCCCTGCTGCTGGGCACCGTGACCTGGTTCATGGCGCCGCAGGGCAAGCTGAAAGCCGCCGCGGGTATCGCCGCCGCCGCGTGGGTCGGCCTGGGCACGCTCTATTACCTGTGGCAACGCCTGCGCAACAATGGCCGGCTCAACGCCGAAGCCGTGGGCATGCTGCTGGCGCATTTGGGTATCGCCGTGTTTCTGGTCGGCGCACTGCTGGTGGAAGCGCTGCATGTCCAGCATGAAGTGGCGCTGGCACCGGGCAGGTCGGTGGATGCCGGCGGCTACCAGCTCACGCTGGAGGGCGTGGATGCCGTCGATGGTCCCAACTATCACTCCGACCGCGGCCACGTGCAGGTTTCCCGCAACGGTGACGCGGTCGCCCTGCTGCACCCGGAAAAACGCATGTATGCCAGTGGCGGCCAGGCCATGACCGAAGCCGGCATCCACCCGGCGCTCGGCGGTGATATCTATGTCGCCCTGGGCGAATCGCTGGGCGATGGTGCCTGGGCGGTGCGCGTGCAGATCAAACCCTTTGTCCGCTGGATCTGGCTGGGAGCGGCGCTGATGGCGCTGGGTGGCTTCATCACCGCCGTCGACCGCCGCTTCCGCCGCATTCCGCAGAGGAAAGCCTGATGTCCAACCCGTCCCCGCAACCGCCCGTCCGCCCGCAGCGCCTGCCGCCGGTGGCGATCGTCCTCGGCGTACTGTTTTTCATCGGCCTGATGGGGCTGATGCTCTATGGCGTCAGCCGCTCGGGAAATCCGGACCGCGACAGCCTGCCCTCGGCGTTGCAGGACAAGCCGGCGCCGGAGTTCTCGCTGCCGGTGCTGCACGACCCCAGCGTCCTGATCGGCAGCCAGGATCTGCGCGGTGCGCCCTACCTGCTCAATGTCTGGGGCAGCTGGTGCCCGGCCTGCCGCGACGAGCATCCGGTGCTGACCCGTTTTGCCGAAACCAAGCGCCTGCGCATGGTCGGTTACAACTGGAAGGACGAGCCCGCCGACGCGCTGCGCTGGCTGGAGCAACTGGGCAATCCGTACATGGTGGTGCTCGCCGACCAGGACGGCCGCACCGCGCTGGACTGGGGCATCGCCGCCGCGCCGGAAACCTTCCTGGTCGATGGCAGCGGCATCGTGCGCTGGAAATACAGCGGCGCGATCACCCAGCACGTGCTCGACACGCAGCTGATCCCGGCGCTGGAGAAAGTGGAAGCCGCCGCCGGCAATCCCGGTACGCTGCCGGCCACGAGCAGCGCGCGATGAGGCGTTGGGCACTCCTGCTGGTTCTGCTGCTCGGCACTGCCGGCGCGATCCAGGCCCAGCCGATGGGCGACCCCACGCCGCTGCAGTTCCGCGACCCGGCCGAGGAGGCGCGTTTCCACGCCCTGACCGCCGAGCTGCGCTGCGTGCAGTGCCAGAACCAGTCGCTGGCCGACTCCAACGCGCAGATCGCCCATGACCTGCGCCGCGAAGTGCTCACGTTGATGCACGAAGGCCGCAGCGACGCCCAGATCGAGCAGTTCCTGGTCGAGCGCTACGGCCAGTTCGTGCTGTACCGGCCACAGGTGGATACCGGCACCGCAGTGCTGTGGTTCGGCCCGGGGCTGTTGCTGCTGATCGGCGCGGGAATGCTGGTCATCCATGTACGGCGCCGCGCCCGGGCCTTGCCGCCCAGGGTGCTGGACGAATCCAGTCAGGAAGAACGCGAATGGTGAGCGGCCTGTTCCTCGCGCTGACCGGACTGCTGGCAGCCGTCGCTGGCGGCTGGATGCTGTGGCCGCTGTTGCGCGCCGGCAAGCGCGGCATCTGGGGCACGCTGGTGGCGGCGATGGTGGTGGCCACGATCGGCCTGTACCAGTGGCTGGGAACCCCGGCCGCACTGCAACCGCAGACCCGCGCCGCGGCGGCGCCGCAAACCCTGGAAGAGGGCATCACCCAGTTGCAGGCCGCGCTGGAGAAAAACCCCGAGCGCGCCGATGGCTGGACGCTGCTGGCCCGCTCCCAGCTCGAACTCGGTCGCATTGCCGAGGCGGCGGCCGCCTATGAGCGCGCGGTCAAGCTGATGCCCGACGAACCCGCCCTGCTGGTGGAAGCCGCACAGACCCGGGCGCAGGCCGAGCCTTCCTTCCTGTTCGACGAGACCGGCCTGCGCTGGCTGCAACATGCCCGCCAGCTGGCTCCGGACAACGAACGCGCGATCTGGCTGATCGGCATCGTCCAGCGCCAGCGCGGCCAGGCCGAACAGGCCGCCCGCACCTGGGAATCGCTGCTGCCGCGCCTGCAGCCGGCCGCTGCCGCCGCCTTGCAGGAGCAGATTGCCGCCGCCCGCACGGCGGCCGGCCCCGCTTCCGGAGGCCCGGCCGACGCCGCGCCGGCCGCCAGCGGCGCGGGCCTGCAGGTGCGGGTGACCCTGACACCGGCGCTGGCCACGCGCGCGACCTCCCGCAACGACACGCTGTTCGTCATCGCCCGCGTGCCCGGTGGCCCACCGATGCCGGTGGCGGTGGAGCGCCACCCGGCCCCACAACAACCGCTGACCGTGGTCCTGGACGACACCGACAGCCCGATGCCGACTGCAAAGCTGTCGTCGCTGACGGAAGTGGAGGTATTCGCGCGGCTGTCACAAAGCGGCACCGCAATCCGCCAAAACGGCGATATCGAATCGGCACCGGTGATCGTCACGTTGCCGGCCGACGCCCCGGTGGACCTGCTGCTCGACCTCCCCTCGCACGGAGCGGGCATAGGCAGATAACCCGGGGTCATGTCGCGCATCCAAGACACGGACGCCAAGCCCGGTAAAATCAGCCGATGACCGAATTCATTCCGCCCGGCAGCCGCTTCCATCCGCTGCCCTCGCCCTTTCCGATGAAGCGCGGTGGCCAGCTGCACGGCGCCCGGATCGCCTTTGAAACCTGGGGCACACTGGCCGCAGATGCCGGCAACGCCGTACTGATCGTCACCGGCCTGTCTCCCGATGCCCACGCCGCCAGCAACCCGGCCAATCCAGCCACCGGCTGGTGGGAGCCGATGCTCGGCCCGGGCAAGCCGATCGACACCGACCGCTGGTACGTGATCTGCGTCAACTCGCTGGGCAGCTGCAAGGGCTCCACCGGCCCGGCCTCGCTCAATCCCGCCACCGGCCAGCGCTATGGCTTGTCCTTTCCCGAGCTGTCGATCGAAGACATCGCCAATGCCGCGGCGGAGGTGGTCAAATCCCTCGGCATCACCCGGCTGGCCTGCCTGATCGGCAACTCCATGGGCGGCATGACCGCGCTGGCCCTGCTGCTGCTGCACCCGGGCATCGCCCGTTCGCACATCAACATTTCCGGCAGCGCGCAGGCCCTGCCGTTCTCCATCGCGATCCGCTCGCTGCAGCGCGAAGCCATCCGCCTGGATCCGGCCTGGAATGGCGGTGATTACAATGAAGCGCACTACCCGGAGTCGGGTATGCGCATGGCCCGCAAGCTGGGCGTGATCACCTACCGCTCTGCGCTGGAGTGGGACGGCCGCTTTGGCCGGGTAAGGCTGGACTCGGAGGATCCCGGCCACAGCGACGATGACCCGTTCGGGCTGGAATTCCAGGTGGAAAGCTACCTGGAGGGACACGCGCGCCGTTTCGTCCGCCATTTCGACCCGAACTGCTACCTCTATCTGGGCCGGTCGATGGACTGGTTCGACCTGGCCGAGTACGCCGACGGCGACGTGCTGGCCGGGCTGGCGAAGATCCAGGTGCCGTGCGCCCTGGCCATCGGCGCCAACACCGACATCCTGTTCCCGGTGCAACAGCAGCAGCAGATCGCCGACGGCCTGCGGGCCGGTGGGGCACAGGCACAGTTCATCGGGATGGAATCGCCGCAGGGCCACGATGCGTTCCTGGTCGACTACGACCGCTTCGGCCCGGCCGTACGCGGTTTCCTGGATACGCTGCCGGCCGCCTGACCGACAGCACTGAGCCGGCGATTCCTACACACGCGTCGGCCTGGCGCCGATAGCCACCGCCTTGATCACGCTCCACTGTGGCAGTCCTCGCCCTTCCCCCGGGACCGCCATGGCTCGACTGCTCCTTCTGCTGTTATGCGCCTGTCTGCTGCCTGCTGACGCCCGCGCCGGCACTGCCCCGCCCTTGATGCTGGCCGGGCAGTGGCGCGACGGCACCGATCCGGCGCCATACTGGATCAGTGAAAAGCTCGACGGCGTGCGCGCCCGCTGGGATGGCAAGGCCTTGTGGACGCGTGCCGGCAACCGCATCAGCGCTCCGCCCGGATTCACCCGCGGCTGGCCGCAACAGCCACTGGATGGCGAACTGTGGATCGCCCGCGGCCGTTTCGACGAGGTCAGCGCCATCATCCGCACCACCCCGGCCCGTCCACAGGAGTGGCGTGCGATCCGCTTCATGGCCTTCGACCTGCCCGCGCACCCGGGTACGTTCTCGCAACGGCTGGCGGCGCTGCAGGTGCTGGTTCGGGCCACAGACAGACCCGGCCTCGCATTGATCCCGCAGCAGAGGATGGCCAACACCGCCCACCTGCAGCGCCTGCTGCAATCGGTGGTTGCCGCCGACGGCGAGGGTCTGATGCTCCACCACCAGAACAACCGCTACCTGCCCGGCCGCAGCGAAGGCCTGCTCAAGCTCAAGCCATGGCAGGACGCCGAAGCCTGGGTGGTCGGGCATGTGCCCGGCAAGGGCAAGTACAGCGGCATGCTCGGCGCATTGCTGGTACAGCGCAGCGACGGCGCCCGCTTCCGCATCGGCAGCGGGCTGAAGGATGCGCAGCGCGCCAATCCGCCCGGCATCGGCACCCTGGTGACCTACCGTTACAACGGCTACACCGCCACCGGCCTGCCGCGCTTCGCGCGCTTCCTGCGGGTGCGCGACGAGGCACCACCGCCCGAGCCGGGGCGTTGAGCGCTTCACAACACCTCGCCGCTGCGATCCAATACCGGCACTGCTACTCGTGCGATACAACGGATGCGCTATCAAGGACGGCTGCAGGACTGGAATGACGACAAGGGCTTTGGTTTCGTCAGCCCCAACGGGGGCGGCGAACGCGCCTTCGTCCATATCAAGGCCTTCGAACGCGGCACACCGCGCCCGCTGGAAGGCCAGCTGATCAGTTACCAGCCCAAGCGCGACGAGCGTGGGCGTCTGGCGGCCACCGCCATCCGCTTCGCCGCTACCGGTAGACCCCCTGCAGCGCCGAAGCAGTCAGCCCGGCGCCTGCCCCGCACCGCCCTGGGCTTGATTGCCCTGTCGATACCGGTGCTGGGCGGGGTAACCCGACTGCTTCCCGGTTGGATCGCCGGGACCATCGTGGGCCTGAGCCTGCTGGCGCTGGCGTTCTATGCCTACGACAAAAGTGCCGCGCAACGCGGCGACCAGCGCACCCCGGAAAGCACCTTGCACCTGATCGCCCTGTTCGGCGGCTGGCCCGGCGCGCTGCTGGCGCAGGGACTGTTCCGCCACAAATCCAGCAAGCGCAGTTTCCAGCAGGTGTTCTGGGTAACGGTGGGGCTCCATCTGACCGCGCTGGCTGCAGTATTCAGCGGCTGGCTGCCCAGCCTCGTTTGAGCCACGGCGCAGCGCCCTGCTATCGTTCACCGGCCTCACCCAGGCAACACCCGGTTCTACATCCCCTCTTCCGTGGAGACAGAGGTATATGCAGGACGCAACGAACGTACTCAAGCATCGGACCGACACCATCGTGCTGCTGGGCATGGTGCTGGCATTGACCCTCCACTGGTCACTGCTGCCACTGGCGCTCATCGCCTTCGGCATCATGGACCTGCGCCGCAACGAAACGCTGGCTGCCATTTCCATTGGCTGCGGCGCGCTGCTGCTTTTGGGTGGCATCGGCTACGCACTGGGCAAACAGGCCGCATTGCGCGACAACCTGCTCTGCCAGCAAACCCCACCGCAATGCCCGAGGGCCCCGGCCCTCACCGTTTTCGAATCGGCTTTCCGCAGCGCCCCGCCGTACTCAGCGCGCGGGGACTTCGGCGTTGGTCAGCGGCTGCAGTTGTCCGTGCTGAAGACGGTATTCCCGGTGCACCACGCCATCGGGCAACGGATCATGGGTGATCATCAGCAAACTGCGTGAGCCCAGCGCGGCGGCCAGATCAAGCAACAACGCGTGCGCGGTGTCCACGTCCAATCCTTCGGTGGGCTCATCGAGCACCATCAGCGGCGTATCGCGCAGCAGCGCGCGGGCCAGCGCCAGACGGCGCGCCTGACCGGCCGACATGGTCGCACCGTTTTCGCCGACCCACGCTGACAGCCCCCCCTGCTGCTGCGCCCAGGCGCTCAGCCGTACCTGTTCCAGCACCGACCACATTGCCGCGTCATCGGCCTGTGGATCGCCCAATCGCAGGTTCTCGCTGATGGAGCCGGCAAATACCGGCGCGCCCTGCGGCAACCAGGCCACCTTTCGATGCCACGCCTCCTGGGCGACATCGCGCAGATCCACGCCGCCGTAGCGCACGGCCCCTTGGCGAGGGTCCCACAGGCGCAGCAGCAACGCCGACAACGTGGTCTTGCCACACCCACTGTCGCCGCGGATGGCCACACGCTCACCCGGCCGCAGTCGCAACTCCACCCCGTCGAGCAACTGCCGGGACTCCCCGGGCCAATGGAAAACCACCTGTTCGAAGGACACCTCTGCCGGCGTGTCCGGCAAAGCCCGGGGCTGGGCGGGATCTTCCACCGCCGGGGCCTGGTCCACGATCTGACGCAGGCGCTGGCCGGCCACGCGTGCCGACTGCAGCGACTGCCAGGCCAGACTGCTGCCCGCGGCCACTTCCAGCAAGGCCAAGGTGAGGAACACCAGCGCCGCAGCCAGCGGCCCGCTCACCTGACCGCCCTCGAATGCGTGCAGCGCCAGCCACAGCATCGCCAGCAGCCCCACTCCGGCGCAGGCCGAATGCAGCACATTGCCAGCGATCAAGCGACGACGACGACGCCGGTCGCGAGCGGCAACCTGCAGTGCGGCGGCATCCACACGTGCGATCCAATCCCCCTGCGCCTGCAGCGCGGTCAGATCCGCCACACCTTCCAGCCCTTCGTACGCCAGCGTGCGCAACGACGCCCGCGTCTGCGCGCGTTCCATTTCGCCATGCTCACCATGGCGCACGGCCAGCACCGGCACGCCGATCCCGATCGCCCCCGCGATGGCGACCAGCAACATGGCCGCCGGCCAGTAGATCAGCGCTGCCGCGACGACGCTGGCCAGCACGATGCCGAGCAGCGCCAGCAGCGGTCCGGCAGCCCGCACCATCACTCCATCCACTTCGCTGATGTCTGAAACCAGCCGGGCCAGCAGTTCGCCGGTACGGCTGCCGCCCAGCCGCGCCGGCGCCAGCGGCAAGGCGCGACGGAAGAACCACACACGCAGATCGCGGGCGATACGCAGCGTCACATCGTGACCGACCAGTTTTTCGAAATAGCGCGATACGATCCGCGCCATCGTCAGCCCGCGGATACCCGCCGACGGCGAGAAAAAGTTGAAGGTGGCGCCCATCCCCGCCACACCGGCCAGCGCCGCACCGGTGAGGAAACCACCGGACAACCCGAGCAGGCCGACGCCGGCCAGCATCGTGGTCAGCAGCAGCACTACCGCCAGCAGCAAACGCCAGCGATGCCGGGCGAACACCTCTCGCATGCTGTCGTTCATGCCTGCACCTGCGCGGGTACGGCACGATCGGGGTGCAAACGCACCACCGCATCGGCCCAGCGCATCGCCGCCGCGCTGTGGGTCGCCATCACCACGGTGCGTCCACGTGCATGGATGGCCAGCGCCTGCAACAGGGCGGCTTCGGTTTCAGGATCAAGAAATGCGGTGGGCTCATCAAGCAGCAGCAGATCCGGATCGCGCAACAACAGGCGCGCCAGACCGATGCGTCGGGCCTCCCCCCCGGACAGGCCGAAGCCGCGCTCACCGATCACCGTGTCCAGCCCGTGTGGCAGCTCCCGGGCAAAACGCATGACCTGCGCCGCTTCGGCCGCCGCCTGCAGACGGGCATCGCTGGCGGTCGGGTCGGCCAGCCGCAGGTTGTCCGCAATCGAGCCATGGAACAGGTACGGACGCTGCCCCGCATAGCCCACCCGCATCTGGCCGCGGCGCAGGATGCGTCCTTCGCGCGGTGGCAGCCAGCCCGCCAGCGCTTCGAGCAAGGTGCTTTTGCCGCAGCCGGAGGGCCCCACCAGAGCAAGATGCTGGCCCTGGTCGATGCTCAGCGAGAACCCGGACATCACGTCGTGGCGCGCGCCTTGCGGTCGCAGCTTCAGGTTCTGCAGCGTCAGCAACGGGGCGTGCAACTGGACCGGCTCGGGCGGCAGCGCAGGTTCCGAGGGCACCGGGGCAACCGGCAAGTCGTCCTGCAACAGCCGCTCCACCTCGGCCGCGGCCGCCAGCGCGTTGGCACGGTCGTGGTAATGCGCGGCCAGGCGCCGCAAGGGGGCGTAGAACTCCGGGGCCAGCAGCAGGCAGAACATGCCGGTTCCCAGCGTCGGCACCGTAGCGTGCAACGACATCAGGCCCAGATAACTGAGCCCCAGATACAGCGCCACCATCGCCACACTGACCGAGGCGAAAAATTCCAGCACGGTGGAAGACAGAAACGCGATCCGCAGGACTTTCATGGTGCGCTCGCGCACGCCCTCGGCCGCCACGGCGATGCCGCCGAGCTCGGCGTCGCCACGCCCATACAGGCGCAGCAGGCCCAGCCCCTTGATGCGGTCGGCGAAGTGGCCACTCATCCGCGCCAGTTCTCCCAGTTGCGCGCGACCGGCCGCCTCGGCGCCCCAGCCCACCAGCATCATGAAAAACGGAACCAGCGGCGCGGTACACACCAGGATCACCGCCACCACCCAGTCCACCCAGCCCACGGCCAGTACGATCAGCAGCGGCACCACCACCACTTCCGTACGGACCGGTTGGAAACCGGCGTAGTAGCCTTCGATGGCATCGCCGTGACTGAGCAGCAGCTCACTCAGCTCACCGGTGCGCTGCCGGCGCAACCACAAGGGACCCCGTTCCATCAGACGCCTGTACACTTTTTCCCGAAGCGCCAGCCTGGCCGCGTCCGCCACATCGCCGGCCGCGCTCTGGGCCAGCCCCCCGAGCAGACTGCGGAACAGCAGGACCAGCGCCAGCAGGCCGAACACCGCGGCGGTCTGCGCCAGCGGACGATGCTCCACCACGATGCTCTGGATCAGCCAGGCGATGGCCGCCGCCTGTCCGATCAGCAGGGCGCCGGAGGCACAGATCGCGAACGCGGCCAGCCGCTGCCGCGAACGGGCGCCTTCGGCCAGTCCGGCCAGCCACTGCTGTTGCTGACGACGCTGCTGACGCTGCGCCTCAGCAGGATGTGTACTCTCACTCAAGACCGGCAACCTGCCTGAAAAAAACCTGTCCGATTGTAGACACGCCTTGCACCCACTGCCGGAGGCCTACCTTCGCCGCTGCATCACCACGCCACATTGATTCAGATCAAGGCAGGCGACAGTATGAACAGGGAGTATCACACATCGTAGAACCCCCCTCCTGACATAACATGATGCCCATATCCCACGAGGTAGAACGGCCATGATCGACTCGACCGTCGTAGAGCTGTCGCGGCTGCAATTTGCGCTGACCGCGATGTACCACTTCCTGTTCGTCCCACTCACGCTGGGTCTTTCCTTCATGATCGCGATCATGGAAAGCGTGTACGTCATGACCGGCAAGGAGGTCTGGCGGCGCATGACCCTGTTCTGGGGCGTGCTGTTCGGCATCAACTTCGCCATGGGTGTCGGTACCGGCATCGTGATGGAGTTCCAGTTCGGCATGAACTGGTCCTATTACAGCCACTACGTGGGTGACATCTTCGGTGCGCCGCTGGCGATCGAAGGATTGATGGCCTTCTTCCTCGAAGCCACCTTCATCGGCCTGTTCTTCTTCGGCTGGAACCGGCTGACCAAGGTGCAGCATCTGGCGGTGACCTGGCTGATGGCGCTGGGCACCAACCTGTCGGCACTGTGGATCCTGATCGCCAACGGCTGGATGCAGTACCCGGTGGGTGCGGTGTTCAACCCGGAAACGATGCGCATGGAGGTGGTGGATTTTGCCGCCGTGCTGCTCAACCCGGTGGCGCAGGCCAAGTTCGTGCACACCGTGTCGGCCGGCTACGTCACCGGCGCGATGTTCGTGATGTCGATCTCGGCATTCTTCATGCTGCGCGGCAAGCACCGCGATCTGGCCCGCCGCTCGTTTGCCGTCGCGGCCGCCTTCGGCCTGCTGGCCTCGATCTCGGTCGCCGTGCTGGGTGACGAATCCGGTTACGCCACCGCGGAAAACCAGAAGATGAAGCTGGCCGCCATTGAAGGCATGTGGCACACCTATCCGGCACCGGCGCCGTTCACCGCATTCGGCATTCCGAACCAGCAGGAGCAGCGCAACGACTTCGAGGTCAAGATTCCCTATGTGATGGGCCTGATCGCAACGCGTTCGCTGGATCAGGAAATCCCGGGCATCCTGGACCTGGTCAAGCAGGCCGAGGAGCGGGTCAAAGGCGGGCAGATCGCCTATGCCGCGCTCAATCGCATCCGCGCCGACAAGAACGACGTTGAAGCACGCGAAGTGTTCGACCGTCACTGGCAGGACCTGGGCCACGGCCTGCTGCTCAAGCGCTATCGCGACGATATCGCCAACGCCACGCCGGAGGAGATCTCGCAGGCGGCACTGGACACCGTGCCCACCGTCGCACCGCTGTTCTGGACCTTCCGCATCATGGTTGGCCTGGGCGTGTACATGATCGGCTTCTTCGCCCTGGCGTTCTATTTCTCGTGCCGCAACAACTTCGAAGACAAGCGCACGTTCCTAAAGGTCGCCCTGCTGTCGTTGCCGGCCCCGTGGATCGCCATTGAATGTGGCTGGTTCATCGCCGAGTACGGCCGTCAGCCGTGGGCGGTGGATGGCGTGCTGCCGACGTTCTATGCGGCCTCCGGACTGGCGGTCTACGAGATCCTGGCCACGCTGATCGGCTTCACCGCGCTGTACACGGTGCTGCTGGTCATCGAAGTCAAGCTGATGCTCAAGGCCATCCGCAAGGGTCCGGACGACATCCTGCCGTCGCTGCAGGAACCGGCCGCCGTCCCCCATCACGCCCGCGCCTCCGGCAACGGCCAGGCATAAGGCAGGAGAACACTCATGGAATTCATTCTTCTGGACTACACGACACTGCGCGTGATCTGGTGGCTGCTGCTGGGCGTGCTGCTGATCGGCTTCGCGGTGATGGACGGCTTCGATCTTGGCGTTGGCACCTTGCTGCCGTTCGTGGCCAAGACCGATGAGGAGCGCCGCCTGGTGATCAACACCATCGGACCGGTATGGGAAGGCAACCAGGTATGGCTGGTGCTCGGTGGCGGTGCGATCTTCGCCGCCTGGCCGCCGCTGTATGCGGTCAGTTTCTCCGGGTTCTACCTGGCGATGTTCCTGATCCTGTTCGCCCTGATCCTGCGCCCGGTCGGCTTCAAGTACCGCGGCAAAATGCCCAGCCAGCGCTGGCGCGACAACTGGGACAGGGCGCTGTTTGTCGGTGGTTTCATCCCGGCACTGATCATGGGCGTGGCAGTCGGCAATGTGCTGCTGGGCGTGCCGTTCCATTTCGACGACACCCAGCGCGTGTTCTACACGGGCAACCTGCTGGGCCTGCTGACCCCGTTTGCTCTGCTGGCCGGCCTGGTCAGTGTGGCGATGCTGGTTTCGCACGGTGCGGCCATGCTGGTACTCAAGACCAGCGGCCCGGTCGCGGACCGCTCGGCCCGCATCGGCAGCATCGCCGCCATCGCCTCGTTCGTGCTGTTCGCCCTGGCCGGCGCCTGGGTCGCATTCGGCCTGCCGGGCTACCAGGTCACCTCGCAGATGGTCAGCGATGGCGCCAGCAATCCGCTGCTGAAGACGGCCGAGTTCTCCGCGGCCGGCGGCTGGCTGCACAACTACCGCACCATGCCGGCCACCATCCTGGCTCCGGTCGTGGGCCTGCTGGGTGCATTGGCCAGCGCGGTACTGCTGCGCAAGCATCGCGGCGGCCTGGCATTCATCGCCTCGGGCGCTTCCATTGCCGGCATCATCTTCACCGTCGGCTTTGCGATCTTCCCGTTCCTGCTGCCCTCCTCCACCCAGCCCGGCTCCAGCCTGACGGTGTGGGATGCCTCCTCCAGCCACCTGACGCTGTGGATCATGCTGCTGGCCACGGTGATCTTCCTGCCCATCATCATCGGCTACACCACCTGGGTGTACCGCGTGCTCAAGGGCAAGACGACGCTGGAAGAGATGGGTGAAAACCCGAACGCCTACTGATCCGCAACGACAACAATCAAGGAGTCAACTCATGTGGTATTTCGCCTGGATTCTCGGTGCGGGCCTGGCATCGACCGTCGCCATCCTCAATGGCATGTGGTTTGAAGCCCGCGAAGATCGCCGCAAGGCAGAGAACCGTTAAAAAATAGCGTTTTGCTATTGCCATAAGCCCGGACTGAGCGTATCTTTCCGGGCTCCTTCACGGGGTGTAGCTCAGTCTGGTAGAGCGCTACGTTCGGGACGTAGAGGTCGCAGGTTCGAATCCTGTCTCCCCGACCAGAAGGTCGCAAGAAGGCCTGGAAAACGGCAACGTTTACCAGGCTTTTTTGTCACCGGGATTGTCCTGTCCCGGCAGTCACGCGCCACGTCATGCAGACGCGTTAACTGAACAAAAAAACTTGCAAGACATGAGGGTCACCGCTATCATGAGCGGCTCCTTCGGGGTGTAGCTCAGTCTGGTAGAGCGCTACGTTCGGGACGTAGAGGTCGCAGGTTCGAATCCTGTCTCCCCGACCAATTCGACAAAAGCCGGCCCTAGGCCGGCTTTTGTTTTTGGCGGTTTCCGAAGCGATACACCGCTTCCCGCCCGCGCTGGAGTCAGCCCGTGTCCGCATCCAACCTTCCACAACCGTCCACATCCCTGTTCAAGGGGCGACTGCTGGCCTTCGCCGCCATCGTGCTGGTCGCCGCGAACCTGCGCAGCGCGGTCACCTCGCTGACCCCGCTGCTGGACCGCCTGGGCCACGTTTTTGATTTCGGCAGCACCATGACCGGCGTGCTGGGCATGATGCCGACCGCGGCCTTCGCCGTATTCGGCCTGGCCACACCGCGTATCACCCGCACCATCGGCCTGGAGCGCACCGCGATACTGGCCATGGTGTTGGCCACCGCCGGCCTGCTAGTACGCGCCTTCGCCGACAACGTCGGCGTGCTGATGCTCGGCTCGGCCATCGCGCTGGCCGGCATGGGCATGGGCAATGTGGTGGTACCGCCCCTGGTCAAGCGCTACTTCGCCGATCGGGTCGGCACACTGAGCACGATCTACATCACCGTCCTGCAGGCCGGCACGATGGTGCCGGCGCTGCTGGCCGTACCGGTCGCCAACCAGTTCGACTGGCGCATCTCGCTGGGCATGTGGTCGCTGCTGTCCGCGGCCGCGGTACTGCCCTGGCTTCTGCTGGCGCGCACCGCGCCGCGCATCGAGACCACAACCAGCGGTCCCGCACACGCCACCGGCCAGGTCTGGAAAACCTCACTCGGCTGGGGCATGGCGCTGATGTTCGGCATGACCTCGCTGGGCACCTATTCGCTGTTCACCTGGCTGCCGAAGGTGATGGTCGAAGCCGGCGCCAGCGAATCACTCGGCGGCGTGATGGTCGCGGTCTACTCGGCGATCGGTCTGGCCCCGTCGCTGCTGGTCCCGGCCCTGGCGGTGCGCATGCGCAACCCCTTCCCGATCGCGGTGATGGTGTTCGTGCTGAACATGATCGCCTTCGCCGGCCTGCTGCTGGCGCCGATGCGTGCCCCCTGGCTGTGGGCGATCATCGCCGGACTCGGGCCGTCCACCTTCCCGCTGGGGCTGACCCTGATCAACCTGCGCACCCGCACCCAGGCCGGCTCGGCGGCACTGTCCGGCTTCATGCAAGGCGTGGGTTACAGCCTGGCCAGCCTTGGGCCGCTGCTGTTCGGCTGGCTGCACGGCATCAGTGACGGCTGGGCGTGGTCATTCGCCTTCCTGGCACTGTGTTCGACCGTGCTACTGGTCGCCGCATGGTTCGCCTGCAAGCCGCAGCAGCTGGAAGACCACTGGTAAATCCGGCGCCGGCTGTGCCGCACCGGAACTGCCGGCAGAGCTCCCGGACGGGTCTCAGACCAGCGGGTGTCGCACCTGGCCTTCGCCGCGCACCACAAAACGCTCCACCGTCAGCGCCTCCAGCCCCATCGGGCCATAGGAATGCAGGCGCGTGGTGGAAATGCCGATTTCCGCTCCCAGCCCCAGTTCCCCGCCGTCGGAAAAGCGCGACGAGGCATTGACCATCACCACTGCCGAGCGCAGGGCATGCATGAACGCCTCGCCATGGGCAGGGTCCGCGGTAGCGATGACTTCGGTGTGATCGGAGGTATAGCGCTGGATATGCGCAATCGCCGCCGCCATATCGGGCACCACGCGAATGGCCAGAACCAGATCCAGGTACTCGGCGGCGTAGTCATCCTCCGTGGCCGGCAACACCTCCGGCAACAGCGCCTGCGTGGCCATATCGCCGCGCAACTCGACGCCGCGCGCACGCAACGCGGCCGCGGCCAACGGCAGGAAGCGCGGTGCGATATCCGCATGCACCAGCAAGGTCTCCAGCGAGTTGCAGGCGGCCGGACGCGACACCTTGCCGTCGATCAGCAGATCCAGCGCCAGCTGCAGGTCGGCACTGTCATCGACAAACAGGTGGCACACGCCCTTGTAGTGCTTGATCACCGGCACGCGCGCGTGTTCGGCGACAAAGCGGATCAGCCCCTCGCCGCCACGCGGAATCGCCAGATCGATGATGTCGTTGAGCTGCAGCAGTTCTAGCATGGTTTCGCGACGCAGATCCTCGACCAGGGTCAGCGCCGCTTCGGCCACACCGGCCTCGCGCAACGCGCGCCGGAGACTGGCAGCAATCGCGGTGTTGGAGTGGATCGCCTCCGAACCGCCGCGCAGGATCACGCCATTGCCGGCCTTGATGCATAGCGCCGCGGCATCGGCAGTCACATTCGGGCGCGCTTCGTAGATCATCGCGATCACTCCCAGCGGCACCCGCACCTTCTGCACGCGGATGCCATTGGGGCGTACGTAATCCCGCGTGACCTCGCCGACCGGATCCGGCAACGCCGCCACTTCGCGCAGCGCATCGGCGACCCCTGCCAGACGCGCAGGGGTGAGCGCCAGCCGGTCCAGCATCGCGCTGCCCACGCCCTTGGCGCGCGCGGCGGCCAGGTCTTCCCCGTTCGCAGCAAGAATCACCACCGCATCGGCCTCCAGCGCATCGGCCATGGCCAGCAGCAGCGCGCTGCGCGCCTGCGTTGACAGCTGCCCCAGGTGTTGGGCGGCGGCGCGACATTGCAGCGCCAGGGTGCGGATATCACTCATGGTCATTCCCGAAGCGGATTCGAAGCCGGAGGATCACAGCAACACCATGTCGTCACGGTGGATCACGTTGTCGCCGTAGTTGTAGCCGAGGATGCTTTCAATCTCGCGCGTATGGTGATGGCTGATACGGCGGATGTCGGTCGCCGAATACTGGCTGATCCCACGCGCGATGCAATGCGTATCCCCGTTATCTTGCAGTCGCACTTCGACCATATCGCCGCGGCGGAACTCGCCCTCGGCCCCACTCACACCGCCAGGCAGCAGCGAGGCCCCCTTCTCGCGCAGCGCGCGCGCGGCGCCAGCATCGACCAGGATCGCGCCCGGCTCGACCGGCGCATGCCTCAGCCAGTATTTGCGCGCGGCGATCCGCGATTGACCGGCATACAGGCGCGTACCACGCAGGCGGCCCTGGGCCAGTCCACGCACCACATCGCCATCGCGGCCATTGAACAGGAAGGTGTCGATACCGGCAGCGCCGGCCTTGGCCGCGGCCTGCAGTTTGGTGTGCATACCACCAGTGCCGACCGCGCTGCCGCTGCCACCGGCCATGGCCAGGATCCCCGGCGTCAGCTCATGCACCTCGTTGATGGGCTCCGCCTGCGGATTGCTGCGCGGATCTGCGCTGTACAGGCCATCGATATCGGTGGCGATGAACAGCGCATCGGCATCGACCAGTGCGGCAACGATCGCGGCGAGGTTGTCGTTGTCACCGAGTTTGAGCTCATCCACCGACACAGTGTCGTTTTCGTTGACCACCGGCAGCGCGCCCAACGCCAACAACTCGTGGAGCGTGGCACGTGCGTTGAGATAGCGACGGCGGTTGCGCAGGTCATCGTGCGTCAACAGCACCTGCGCCACGGGACGCTCGAAGAAGCGCTGCCACAGCGCGATCAGCTGCGCCTGCCCCAGCGCCGCCAGCGCCTGGCGTGCGGCCATCGCCGCACCGGCTTCGGCCGCCTTGGGCAGGATCGCGCGGCCGGCGGCCACCGCACCGGAGGACACGATCACCACCTCACGCCCGGCCAGCACATTGGCCGACACGAACTGCGCCAGACCAAGCGCGAAACGCGGCGTCAGACCACCGCCGTCCGCGGCCAGCAAGCTGCTGCCGATCTTGAGCACCGCGCGGCGCCACGGCGGCAGCGGCTGTTCGATAAATGCCGGGGGCGAGGTCTGGCTCATGGGGTCAGCGTGTGTTCCATTCATGGATGGTGAGTTCGGAGCTGTTGTGAACCGCCAGCGGATCACGGGCGACGATGGCCTTGGCCTCGTCCAGATCGGCCACGTTCTGCAGCACATAGGCGCCACCGCTGCCGTCACTGAATCCTCCGGTGACATACAGGCGGCCCTGGCCCCTCAGGTCATCCAGGAACGCCTTGTGGGGCGCGATCACCGCGTTGTCGAACGACGGCCTGCGCAGGGCCATCACCAGATACAGCCTCATTCCGCTCTCCTTTGCCGGCTATGACAGCACGCTAGCCATGCGTTCGTCGCACTTGCTTTCTTCTAGAACCAATACGGGCGCCTGTGGGGCGCCCGCATCGTGTCGACTCAGCCCTGCAGCGCCTGCCAGCGCGTCCCCAGCTCGTCCAGCCGCAGGTCCGCCGCGGCACCGGGTGAAACACGGGCGGCCAGACTGCCCTCGGGGGTACGCCCCTGCCCTGCGCTGTCGGCGGCCTCGGCAGCGGCCTTGTAGGCGTCGCGGAACGGCACACCGGCCACCGCGGCTTCCACCGCCACATCGGTGGCATACATACCCGAATCGATCGCGGCACGGATGTTGTCATCGCGCCAATCCAGATTGGACAGCAGCGCCGGCAGCAGCTCCAGTGCCGCCAGTCCACGACCGAAGCCGTGCACGATGGCACCCTTGGAGTTCTGCAGGTCGCGCTGGTAACCGGACGGCAGCGACAGCAGCTGCTCAATCTCGGTACGTGCGGCGGCGACGCTGGCATGGGTGGCCCGCATCAGCTCGATCACGTCGGGATTGCGTTTGTTCGGCATGATCGAGCTGCCGGTGGTGTACTGCGCCGGCAGCGCGACAAAAGCGAACTCACCGGTGGTGAACAGCGACAGATCCCAGGCGATGCGGCGCAGATCCAGGGTGGCGCCACCCAGCGCTTCCAGCGCGGCCAGTTCGAACTTGCCACGCGACAGCTGCGCGTAGATCGGGCTGATCTGCATCCGCGAGAATTCCAGCGCGGCGGTGGTGTGTTCGCGGTCCAGTGGCAGGTTGACGCCGTAGCCGGCGGCCGTGCCCAGCGGGTTGGTATCGATCAACGCGCGGGTGTCGCGGGCGCGGATGGCGTTGTCGATGAAGGCCTCGGCCCAGCCGGCCCACCACATGCCCGCCGAGGACACCACGGCGCGCTGGATATGGGTATAGCCCGGCAACGGCTGCCGCTGTTCGGCGGCGGCGCGGTCCAAGGCCACCTTGGCGACCTCGACGCTGATCTGCGCAACGCGTTCGAGCTTCTCCTTCAGCCACAGACGCGTGGCCACAAGGATCTGGTCGTTGCGGCTGCGCCCGGTATGGATCTTGCGGCCGGCATCACCCAGACGCTCGGTCAGGCGTGCCTCGATGGCCGAGTGGCAATCCTCGTACTGCTCGTCCAGCACGAAGGCGCCGCTGCGGAAATCCTCGGCCAGCACCACCAGTTCGCGCTTGAGCGCCGCCAGTTCATCGGCACTGAGAATACCGATGTGCTGCAGCCCTTCAGCATGGGCGGTGCTGGCCTGGATGTCGTGCAGGAAGAACTCGCGATCGAGGATCACGTCGTCGCCGGCGAGGAAGGTCTGGATCTTGGCGTCAACCGCGACACCGGGTTTCTGCCAGAGCAGGTTGGTCATGGGGATATCCCGTCAGTTGTGCGAGAGGTTCAGTGCGGAATGGCGGTCAGCTCATCCAGCCCCAAAGCCCGGTTGAGGTTCTGCAAGGCCTGGCTGGCCGCGCCCTTGAGCAGGTTGTCGATGGTCGCCACCACCACCACCCGCTTGTTGCCCGGCGCCAGGGTGAAGCCACCGATCTGCACGCCGTGCGTGCCGGCAATGCGGCTGACCCACGGCGCCTCATCGACCACCTCCACCAGCGGCTCGTTGGCATAGCGCTGCTGATACAGCGCGACGATCTCTTCGCGGCTGCGCGGC
The DNA here is from genome assembly GCF_056760355.1 of Stenotrophomonas sp. STEN013. Taxonomy (NCBI): domain Bacteria; kingdom Pseudomonadati; phylum Pseudomonadota; class Gammaproteobacteria; order Lysobacterales; family Lysobacteraceae; genus Stenotrophomonas; species Stenotrophomonas sp. STEN013. The sequence continues at coordinate 72,499 of NZ_JBRREO010000006.1, forward strand.
TGCTGCAGCCACAGATTCACGGTCATGGTGATGCCGCGGAAGTGCGGGGCCACATGCGGCATGAATTCCACCGGCACACCGAGCTGGGTCGACACCTCGCGCTCGTGCACGTGGTTGGTCAACGCATACGGCATCAGGTTGTCGCGCAGCAGTTCGGGATTGTTCTTGTCCGAGGGCGTGGTACCGGCACCGGACCAGCCGGACACGCCGAAGCAGGTCGGCGGGCCGGCCAGCTGTGACAGCAGCGGCGTGATCGCCAGCTGCATGGCGGTGGCGTAGCAGCCCGGATTGCTGATGCGCTTGTGCCCGACATAGCGCCCACGGGTCAGCTCCGGCAGGCCGTAGTACCAGCTGTTGTCGAAGCGGTAATCGGCTGAAAGATCGACGATCATCGTGTCTGGCCGGGCCGCGTCAAGCGCGGTCACAAACGGTTCGGCTTTGCCGTTGGGCAGCGCCAGCACCACCGCGTCCACGCCCTTGGCGGCCACCGCATCGGCATCCAGGTTTTCGTAGCGCAGCTCGCCACAATAGGCGGCGTTATGGTCGGCCACGCGCTGGCCAGCCAGCTCGCGCGAAGACACGAACGCCAGCTCGATCCGCGGATGCGCGGCCACCAGCTTGATCAGCTCGGTGCCGGTGTAGCCGCGGGCGCCAACGATGCCCAGGGAGAATTTCTTGTCAGTCATGAGTGCGAATCCAGAAGGAACTGCAGGTGGGCTTTCACCGCCGGCCATTCCGAGTCGATGATGGAAAACACCACGGTGTCGCGGCGCGACCCGTCAGCGTGACGCTTGTGGTTGCGCAGCACACCATCTTGCTTGGCACCGAGCCGGGCAATGGCATTGCGCGAGGCCTGGTTGAACCAGCTGGTCTCGAAGCCGACGCTGATACAGCCCAGGGTTTCGAAGGCGTGCCGCAGCAACAGCAGCTTGGCCTCGGTATTCAGCCCGGTGCGCTGGACGCTGGGGTGATACCAGGTGTAGCCGATATTCAGCCTAGGCACATCCGCGTCCAGCGCGTATAAGCGTGTGCTGCCCACAATCTCACCGCGGGCGTTGCCGACCGCAAAGGCCAGCGCCCTGCCCTGCACCTGCGCCTCGAGTGCCGCAGTGACATAACGTGCGGCATCCTCCGGCGCGGGCACATTGGTGTACCAGCAGCGCGACAGCTCGCCCTCACCCAGCGCCCGCTGCAACGCAGGCACGTGCGCCATCTGCAACGGCTCCAGCGTTACGTGCCGGCCCCGCAGGGTCGGCACGGTGCTCCACGCAGTGGCTGAGTGCGACAGCATCACTCAGCCTTGGAGGCTCGGTTTGCGTTCGGCGCAGTGCTTCACATAGCCCTTGATGCTGTCGAAATCGTCGGCGCCAAACCAGAACACCTTCCAGTGATCGAGCTTGTAGCAGCCATCGGATTCGGAATAGTAGAAATGGTTGACCGGGTTGCCGTTACGCGAGCGCCAGAACAGCTGCGGGGTTTCCTCCAGCATCACATTCCAGACCGCACGCCCGAGCCCCTCACCCTGTGCGTCGTCCAGCACGGCGAACTTGTCCAGGTACACGCCCTCGGCCTCATCAGTGAGGATCACCGCGGTGCGGTAGTGCTCGCTGACATAGGCGCGCAGCAGCCTGGTCTTCTCGAAGTAGTCCGGCACCAGCGTACGGCCGAAGCTGGATTCGATCAGCGTCTTCAGCCGCGCGGCGTCGAGCTGATCCCACGATGTGGCCTTGAGCACCTTCTCGCCGCGACGCACCAGCGTGCCCGAGCCCTTGTGGGTGAACAGCTCCTTGGCCAGATCGGCCGGACGCGTGATCGACACCGAGGACTCCTCCGGCAAGCGGTCCAGCAGGTCCTTGATCTGCTCGATCTTGACCCGCATGCCACCGTGGATCCACGGCTGCGCCATCAGCTGGTCGTACTCGGTGGACAGGTTGATCGAATCGATCACCCGGCCCTCGGCATCGAGCAGGCCACCGGTACCGGTCAGGAAGATGATCTTGTACGGCTGCAGCTCCTGCACCAGTTCATTGGCGGCAAAATCCGCGTTGATGTTGAGGATCTGCCCGCTCGGGGTTTCGCCCAGCGAGGTGATCACCGGGATCGAACCGGCCTTCAGGCTCGCCTCGATCGGCGCCAGGTTCACCGCCTTGACCTCGCCGACCAGACCGTAGGTATCGCGGTCGAGGTATTCGGCCTCGAACACGCCACCGGTGATCGAGGTCGCACGTGCGCCATTCTGCTGCAGGGCTTCCACCAGCTTCAGGTTAGAGCTCTGGAACACCTTGCGCACGATCGCCAGCGCTTCGGGCGAGGTCACCCGCAAGCCGTCGATGGTGTGCTTCTCGATTCCGGCCGCCGACAATTCGGCATCCAGCTGCGGGCCGGCGCCGTGCAGCACGATCGGGGTCAGGCCGACCTCCTGCAGGAACGACAACGACGAGGTCAGCGCTTCCAGATCGTCGCGCAATACCGCGCCACCGACCTTGACCACGGCAAAGCGCTTGGCATCGAGCTGCGAGAACCGTTTCAGGTACTGGCTGATCTCCTTGGCGCTGGCCATGCTCGAGAGCAGGCGCACGATGGTCTGGCGGGTTTGGCGGTGGGGTTGCATGGCAGGGGACATGTCTTGCTTCATCGGGGCGACCGCGGTCGCAGGGGAGAATCCGGCGCAGCCGCGCCGGGTCACGTGCTTCAGGCGCCGCGCTGCAGGATCCGCAGCACCGACTCCGCATAACGCTGCAACTGTTCCAGCGTGACGAACTCGTCGGCGGTATGGGCCTGGGCGATATCGCCCGGGCCATACACCATCGTGGTGTAGCCACCGGCCGAGAACAGCGAGGCCTCGGTCCAGAAATCCACCGCATTGCCGATCGGCAGGCCCAGCTCGTCGGCGACGTCGCGGGCGGCCAGGCGGCGTTCCTCGGCACGGGCGATATCACCGGACGGCAGGCTCGGGCCCCGGAAGGTTTCCTCGAAGTGCGCCGCCGACGGCTCGGCAAAGCCGGCGAAAGTGGCCAGCAACCCGTCGATGTCCATCGACGGCAACGGACGGAAACCGAAACGCAGCTCGGCCTCGGGCGCGATCATGTTGGCCTTGATCCCCCCTTCGACGCGGCCGATGTTGAAGCGCAGCCCGGTCAGGCCACCGAAGCGTGCATGCGCCAGCGACTCGACATGTTCCAGCGCTTTTCCGCCCCAACGCATGGCCTGATGCAGCGCGCTGGCCGACGGATCCTGCTTGCCCGAAGCATGGCCCGCACGACCGGCAAATTTCATCAGCACGGAGCTGATCCCCCGATGGGCCAGCACCGCTTCGCTCATGGTCGGCTCGGCGACGATCACCGCTTCATAGGGGATGCCACGGGCCAGGAAGGCGGCGATACAACGCGGATCATTGGCTTCCTCGTCGCTGGAGAACAGGAACGCCGCATCGCCATCGGTCAGGTTGGCGGCGGCCACCAGCGCGGCGGCGGCGCCCTTGATGTCGCATACCCCCAGGCCGACCACGCGGTCGTCCAGGCGCCGCATCACATGCGGATCGGCCGACCAGTGCGGTGAATCCGGCACCGTGTCCAGATGCACATTGAACAGGTACTTGGGCGTGCCACGCACCGCGTAGAAACTGACCGCACCGGCACCGTGGTCGATCACCTCGACATTGAAGCCCGGCAGGTTGGCGCGCAGGTAATCGAAGATGCCACCGGTGGTGATGGCACGCGGCGGATTGCGGGTGTCAAACGACACCAGCGCCTGCAGGTGGTCCAGCGTCGTGTCAAGCAACTGCGTCATGGGCATTCAAACCGGAAGAAAGCAGTGGAAGCCCGGCGCAAGTGAGCCGGGCGGAAACAACAGCGGGCACCGCCAAGCGGCGCCCGTCGCGGATCAGCGATTGACCTGCGCGTACAACGTGGAGCTCATGCCAAACAGCTTGATGAAGCCTTCGGCTTCTTCCACGCCCCAATCGGCCGACTGCGCGTAGGTCGCGCCCTTGGCGTTGAGCAGGTGCTCGGACTTCACCGCCACCGCATCGACGCGGCCGCCGCGGGTTTCCAGCACCACCTCGCCATTGACTTTGGCCTGCGAGGACTTCAGGAACGCCTCGATGTCGGTCTTGAGCGGGTCGTGGTAGAAGCCTTCATACACCAGCTCCACCCACTTGCGCGCCACGTCCGGCTTGAAACGGTTCTGCTGCTTGGTCAGCACGGCGTCTTCCAGCGCGCGGTGCGCGGCCAGCAGCGAGACCAGGCCCGGCGCTTCGAACACGATGCGGCCCTTCAGGCCGATCACGGTGTCGCCGGTGTACACGCCACGGCCCACGCCGTACGGGGCGAACATCTTGTTGAGGCGGGCCAGGATCTGCTCACCCGGCAGTGCCTTGCCGTCCAGCGCGACGGCCTCGCCCTCGACGAACTTCAGGGTCACGGTCAGCGGTTCGATCGGCCAGGCGCTGCGCGGCGCGCACCAGCCGCGGGCGCCTTCGCCCGGCGCTTCCCAACGGTCGATCTCGCCGCCGGACATGGTCAGGCCCAGCAGGTTCTCGTTGATGGTGTAGGCCTGCTGTTTGGCACGCACGCCGAAGCCACGCTCTTCCAGGTACTTCTGCTCGTAGGCACGGGTCTGGGTGTGTTCTTTCTGGATTTCGCGGATCGGCGCGACGATCACGTAATCACCCAGCGCCTTCACTGCCAGATCGAAGCGGACCTGGTCGTTGCCCATGCCGGTGCAGCCGTGGGCGATGATGTTGGTGCCCAGCTCGGCGGCGCGCTTGAGCGCGGCGTCCACGATCAGGTAACGGTCCGACACCAGCAGCGGGTACTGGCCCTGGTAGCCCTCGCCGGCCCACACGAACGGCTTGACGAAGCCCTCCCAGATTGCCGGGCCACCGTCGACGGTGACATGGCTGCTGACGCCCAGCTCGGCGGCACGCTTCTCGATGAAGTCGCGCTCTTCGTCGTCCACGCCGCCGGTGTCGGCGAACACGGTGTGCACGTTGTAGCCACGCTCCTGCAGGTAGGGCACGCAGAAGCTGGTGTCGAGGCCGCCGGAGAAGGCGAGGACGATGTCTTTCTTGGAGGTCATGTCAGTTGCTCGTGAAGCGGACCGGCGGCCCGCCATGGGGGAGGAAAGCGGAAAGGTTGCAGGAGGTCCGGATTCAGCGCACCAGCGCCGACATGATGGCCTTCTGCACGTGCAGGCGGTTTTCGGCTTCGTTGATGGCGATGCACTGCGGCGAGTCCATCACACCGTCGGTGGCCTTGACGTTGCGGCGCAGCGGCAGGCAGTGGCTGAACACGCCATTGTTGGTCAGCGCCATCTTGGCCTCATCGACGATGAAGTGCTTGTACTGGTCGCGGATCGGCTGCTCCGGGGCCCAGTTGCCGAAGAACGGCAGCGCTCCCCAGCTCTTGGCGTAGACCACATCGGCGCCGGCATAGGCGCTGGCAATGTCGTGGCTGACCTGCAGCGAACCACCGCTCTCGGCCACGTTCTGCTCGGCCCAGCCCATGTAGCGCTCATCCAGGATGTAGTCCGGGGTCGGGCACAGCAGGGTCACGTCCATGCCCATGCGCGTGGCGATGGTCAGCGCCGAATTGGCCACGGCGGTGTTGAGCGGCTTGGGATGGTAGGTCCAGGTCAGCACATACTTCTTGCCGCGCAGGTCGGTGGTGCCGAAATGTTCCTGCAGCGCCAGGATGTGCGCCAGTTCCTGGCACGGATGGGTGATGGTCTCCATGTTGATGACCGGCACCGGCGAATACCTGGCAAAGCTCTTGAGCACCTGGTCCTCGCGGTCCTTGCTCCAGTCCACGAATTTCGGGAACGCACGCACGCCGATCAGGTCCACATAACGGCCCAGCACCTTGGCCACTTCGGCGATGTGTTCTTCGGTATCCCCGTCCATGACGGTACCGAGGTTGAACTCGATCGGCCAAGCGTCCTTGCCCGGCTGCAGCACCACCGCATGCCCACCCAGCTGAAACGCGCCCAGCTCGAAGCTGGTACGGGTGCGCATGGACGGATTGAAGAACACCAGGGCGATCGATTTACCCTTCAGGTCATCACCCAGCTTGTGTTGTTTGAACAACGCCGCCTGGGTGAGCAGTGCGTCCAGTTCGGCGCGGCTCCAGTCCTGGGTGTTCAAGAAGTGCTTCAGAGACATCGATCTTTCCTTCGCTGCGGGGAAATCCGTCGTTACCGGCGGAAGGTGCGCGGACGCGCAATTCATTACGCTTGAAACTTTTCATGGATCGGAAACGAAAAAACCCAGCCTGGGCTGGGTTTTCCGAACAGACAGCACGAAGCTCCGGTTACCCAGCGAAATTGTGGGGTTCCGGTCGGCGGGCACGCGACGTCATACCGGAGGCCATCCGGGCGGCGCTGATACCAAGCTGGGCGTCATTCGATTTCATCGGCGCGCATGGTCGCACGCACGCCGGGGGGGCGCAAGTGTCGCAACGCAACATCAAGGATTGCCTGCAGCCTGTTCAACCATCGAGCCGATATCCGGGGTGATGGAGACCCGCAGTTTCAAGCGGTTTCCCGGATCCTCCGGCAGGCGCGAGCGGAATTTGACGCCCTTGTAGACATAGTCCACGTCATAGGCGATAGGCCGGCGGAATTCACGGCCCACCTCGACGATCTTGCACTCCGGGGTCAGCATCGCGGCATGCCGGCTGGTGTCATGGATGCGCGGCGCCTCGGCGGTGTCTTCCGCGCTTTCTTCACGATTGACGAAAATACCCCGTACCGAGTCCCAGAAGCGGCGAAAACCGCCCTTGCTCTCCTCCCCCTTCACCTGCACCGGCGCAAGCGTGCGCGTGGCGACAGGTTCGCAATGCTCTTCGGTGCGGGTTGCGCGCAGGGTCTGGAACACCGGTTCGACATTGAGCACCTGGGCATAGTCGTAGCGCACATTCTCAACCACCACGACGCGGTTGCGGCCATCGACCTCGGAAGCTTCCTGCGCCCGTGCCGAGGCGACAAAAAAAGCCAGCAGGCAGAGGACGGACAAAAACGGCGCGGGATTCATCAACACTCGCAGCGGGAAGAGTCGGGTCACGATCGATAGTGTAGGCAGCCAAGCCGACGCTGGCCTGAACATAACCCGTCCACGACCCGATTGCCCAGCCCGGACGTGCCCCACCGTGCCGGGACCGCTAGAATTGCGCGGTTCGTTTCTCCCCCGGATACCCATGACCCTGCGCCTGCACAACAACCTGACGCGGCAGCTGGAGCCCTTCGCTCCGCTCGACCCCACCGCCCCGACCCTGTATGTGTGTGGCCCCACGGTCTACAACTACGTGCACATCGGCAACGCCCGCGGCCCGGTGGTCTTTGGCGTACTGGCCGACCTGCTGCGCCGCCGCTACGGGCATCTGCGTTACGCGCGCAACATCACCGACGTGGACGACAAGATCAATGCCGCCGCCAAGGAACAGGGTGTGCCGATCTCGGCCATCACCGACCGTTTCGCGGCCGCCTACCGCGAGGACATGGCCGCGCTGGGCGTGGTGCCGCCGGATATCGAGCCCGAGGCCACTGCGCACATCCCGCACATCATCACGATGATCGAAGGCCTGATCGGCAGCGGCCACGCCTACGCCGCCGAGGGTCACGTGCTGTTCTCGGTGGGCAGTTTCAAGGACTACGGCAAGCTCTCGCGCCGCGATCCTGACGAAATGCTGGCCGGCGCCCGCGTCGATGTGGCGCCCTACAAGCGCGATCCGGGGGACTTCGTGCTGTGGAAACCGTCCACCGACGACCTGCCCGGCTGGGAATCGCCGTGGGGCCGTGGCCGCCCGGGCTGGCACATCGAGTGTTCGGCGATGGCCGCCGCCCATCTGGGCCCGACCATCGATATCCACGCCGGCGGCGTGGATCTGCAGTTTCCGCACCACGAAAACGAGATCGCGCAAAGCGAATGCGCGCATGGCGGAAAGACCTTCGCCCGCTTCTGGCTGCACAACGGCATGCTCAACTTCGGCGGCGCCAAGATGAGCAAGTCGCTGGGCAACATTGAACGCGTGCACGATCTGGTGCAGCAGCATCCGCCGGAAGCGCTGCGCTATGCGCTGCTGTCGGCCCACTACCGGCAGCCGCTGGACTGGTCGGACGCACTGATCGAGCAGTCGGTACGGACGTTGGACCGTCTGTACGGCACGCTGCGCGATCTGGCCGATGTGGACGCCATGGCCACCATCCCATCCAGCGTCGAAGCCGCGCTGGACGATGACCTCAACACGCCGCTGGCCTTGGCCGAAGTGGCCCGCATCGCCAGCGACGCGCGCAGGGCCGAATCCGCCGGGGAAAAGGCTCGCCTGAAGGCCGAGCTGCTCGGCGCCGGTCTGGCGCTGGGTCTGCTGCAGCAGGCACCGGCCGACTGGTTCAGCCGCGGCACCGATGCCGGCGATGATGCCCGCATCCAGGCCCTGATCGATGAACGCATCGCCGCCAAGCAGGCTCGCGACTTCGCCCGCGCCGATGCCATCCGCGACCAGCTGGCCGCCGAGAACATCGTGCTGGAAGACACCCCGCAGGGCGTGCGCTGGAAGCGCGGCTGAGTCGCCGCCCCCTGCCCTGACCGACAACCGGATACTGAAGTGATTGATACCCCGTTTCCGCTCGAACCCACCGCCGCCGATGCCCAGGCCACGATCGCCGAAGAGTTCTCCTTCTTCGGGGACTGGTCCGAACGCTACCAGTACCTGATCGATCTGGGCCGCAAGCTGCCCACCTTCCCGGAGGAATGGAAGAGTGAGGAGCATCGCCTGCACGGCTGCCAGTCAATGGTGTGGATCGTTCCGGAAGGCAACGCCGAGAAGCTGGTCTTCCATGCGGTCAGTGATTCGGCCATCGTCTCGGGCCTGATCTACCTGGCACTGCGCGTCTACTCCGGCCGCTCGGCCGCGGAAATCCTGGCCACCGCCCCGGACTACGTCGCCGCTATCGGCCTGGCCAAACACCTGTCACCCACCCGCAGCAACGGCCTGGCCGCCATGCTGGCCTTCATCCGGGATACCGCCCAAGCGCAGCAGCAGTGAGCGCTGTAACGGACAGCAGCCCTGGCGCGATCCTGCGCCAGCCCGGCTTCGCCCAGCTGCTGGCCTACCGCATCACGGCGATGCTGTCCTACCAGATCGTCGCGATCACGGTCGGCTGGCACATCTACGAGATCACCCGCAATCCATTTTCACTGGGGCTGATCGGTCTGGCCGAAGTGCTGCCCTACTTCTGCGTGGCGCCGTTTGCCGGCCACCTGGTCGACCATCTGCCGCGGCGCAAGCTGGGCATGGCCGCCAGCCTCGGCCTGATCGCCACCGCTGCGGTGCTGGTGATGGTGACCAACGGCTGGCTTCCGTTCAAAGGCACCTGGCCGATCTACCTGGCCATCGCCCTGACCGGCATGGTGCGCGCCTTCCTCTCGCCGGTCTACAACGCCCTGTTCGCCCGGGTGCTCGCGCGTGGGCAGTTCGCACGCGGCGCCGGCTTCGGCAGCGTGGTGTTCCAGGCCGGCATGGTGCTTGGCCCCGCCCTGGGCGGCCTCCTCGTGGCCTGGGGCGGCAAGAGCCTGTCCTATGGCGTGGCTGCGGTGATGGCGACACTGGCGCTGCTCGCACTGGCATCGCTGCGCGTCAGCGAACCGGCGCCGCCGCAGTCGCGCGCACCGATCTTCGCCAGCATCGCCGAGGGCGCGCGCTTCGTGCTGGGCAACCAGATCATGCTCGGCGCGATGGCGCTGGACATGTTCTCGGTACTGCTCGGCGGTGTCGTCGCGATGCTGCCGGCCTTCATCCGGGAAATCCTGCATCACGGTCCGGAAGGCCTGGGCATCCTGCGCGCGGCGCCGGCGCTGGGCTCGATCTGCGTCGGACTATGGCTTGCCCGCCGCCCGTTGCAACGCCATGCCGGACGGGTCCTGCTGTTGGCCGTGGCCGGCTTTGGCCTGTGCGTGATCGGCTTCGGGCTGTCACAACACTTCTGGCTGTCCGCGGCCATCCTGCTGTTCTACGGTGCCTTCGACGGCGTCTCGGTGGTGGTGCGTTCGACCATCCTGCAGCTGGCCACTCCCGACGAGATGCGCGGTCGCGTCTCCTCGATCAACGGCCTGTTCATCAGCTCATCCAATGAACTGGGCGCGCTCTATGCCGGCAGCATGGCGCGCCTGCTCGGGCTGGTGCCTGCCGCGGTGATCGGCGGCTGCGCGGTACTGGGCGTGGCCGGCATCACCGCATGGAAAGCGCCGCAATTGCGGCGCCTGGACCTGCGTGACCTGCAATAAGCCTCAGGCCTGCGCCCGGGCCCATTCGGCATAGAGCCCCTCCTCCCCCGCCGGCGGCAACGACTGCAACCCCGAGTCCACTGCGGCCGGGCCCGCCGCCAGACGCGCGTAGACCGCAGCGGTCGACAATCCGAACGGCTGCGCGTCCTCGTTGGAGTAGGCGAACCATGCCCGCTCGATGCCGCACAGGTACATCGCCGCCAGACACATCGGGCACGGATGGCCGCTGGCGTAGATCACACACCCCTCCAGCCGCGGGCTTTGCAGGCGCGCACTGGCGTGGCGGATCGCCCGCATCTCGGCGTGATCGGTGGGATCGTGACTGGCGTGGATGCTGTTGGCCGCCTCGGCCAGCACCTGCCCGTCCTTGACCAGTACCGCGCCAAACGGGCGCCCGCCCGCGGCGATGTTGTCGCGGGCCAGCGCCACCGCGCGACGCATGAAAACTTCGGCATCAGACATTGCGTCTCTCCTCAACAAGGAAACCCCGCCGTGGCGGGGTTCCGGATGGCATCAGCGGTGCGGCGGGACTTATTCGCCCTGCTGCTTCTGCAGATGCTCCCAGCGCTCCTGCGCATCGATCGTGCGCTCGGCGGTGAGACGGGCTTCCAGCCGGTCCAGGCCGATTTCCTCGCCGGTATCCACGCAGTAGCCGTAATCACCGGCTTCCAGACGCTTGAGCGTGCTGTCGATCTTGCCGATCAGTTTGCGGTAGCGGTCACGGGTACGCAGCTCGAGCGAGTTCTCGGTCTCGCGCGTGGCACGCTCGGCCTCGTCACCGATATCACGCACTTCTTCGCGCAGGTTCTCGATGGTCTGCTTGGATTCCTCGACCAGATCAGCGCGCCAGTCCTGCAGACGCTGGCGGAAATATTCCTGCTGCAGCGCGCTCATGTATTCCTCATCCGCCGACGGCTTGTAGCCCTCCGGCAGGATCGGACGACCGGTGGCGTCATCGACTTTGTATTCCACCACCTTGTACTTGCTGCGCGGAGCCGGAGCGGCCGAGCGTGCGGTGACGGCCACGGCGACCTTGCCGACCGGACGGACGGCAATAGGCGCAGCGGACTTGACGGGGGCCTTGACGGAATTTTTTACGTGGGATTTCGGTGCAGACACGGGATTCTTGGATTGCGGGGTCTTGGTCGCAGGCGACGGCTTGGCGGCAACCGGTTGGGTAACCGGAGCTGCGGCCGTCTTGGCGACGTTGACCGGGACAGACTTGGCCGTCACCGGCTTGGAAGCCGGCTTCGGTACGGACTTGGCCGCGGGCTTGGCGACGGGGGTTTTGACTGCCTTGGCCACGGCGGGCTTGGCAGGCACTTTCTTGGCAACAGGAGCTGGAGCGGGCTTGCTGGCGACCTTTTTGACCGGCGCGGCGACCGGCTTGGCCACCTTCTTGACGGCCTTCTTGGCTGCCGGTGCCGCCTTCTTGGCTACCACCTTCTTGACCGGAGCCGCCTTGGCTACGGTCTTCTTGGCGGGAGCCTTCTTGACCGGCGCCTTCTTGGCTACCACCTTCTTTGCTACCACCTTCTTTGCTACCACTTTTTTGGCGGACGCCTTCTTGGCTGCCGGCTTGGCGGCCTTGGTGACCGGCTTCTTCGCAACTGGCTTGGACACCGCCTTCGTTACTGCAGGCTTGGCGGTTTTCTTGGCGGCCTTGACGGCCTTCTTTGCAGTTTTTTTAGCAGCCACGAAACGCTCTTCCTTGTTTCCCCCGGGGCCCGGGAAAGCGGGCCTTTATAGCCTACCCGACCAGCAGCGGCAACCGCGCCAGCCCGTTCAATCTGAACGGATGCTCGACACGTGCAGAATCGGTTCGATGGTGTCACCGGACCGTTCGCGCAGTTCGGAACCTGACCAAGCGCATCAGCGCGCCCGGCGGGCCGCTGAAGCAGCAACGCCGCATCGGCAACCCTCGCGCATCCTGCGACAAATCCTGCGGCAATGCCAACTGGCATATCATTAACGGGTGATCGGCCGCCTTCTCATTGCCGTACTGCGCTTGTACAAGCGCCTCATCAGCCCCCTGCTCGGGCCGCGCTGCCGTTTTGTCCCCAGTTGCTCCGAATATGGGATGGAAGCCATCTCCGTCCATGGCCCGTTGCGTGGCTGCTGGTTGACGCTGCGGCGGCTGGGGCGTTGCCACCCGTTCCATCCGGGCGGCCTCGACCCCGTCCCCAAGCGCGCCGACGCCCCCTCTTGCCGCTGCACAGGAAAACACTGACATGCCCTCCACGCTCATCCGCAATGCCCGCATGGTCAACGAAGGCCGCACCTTCGACGGCGACCTGCGCATCGAGAACGACCGCATCGCGCAGATCGGCAGCGGCCTGACCCCGCGTGACGGCGAGCAGGTGGTGGATGCGGCCGGGCGCTGGCTGCTGCCGGGCATGATCGATGACCAGGTGCACTTCCGCGAACCGGGCCTGACACACAAGGGTGACATCGCCAGCGAATCGGCCGCGGCCGTGGCCGGCGGCCTGACCAGCTTCATGGACATGCCCAACACCAACCCGCCGACCCTGGATTCGACCATCCTCGAAGCCAAGTACGAACTGGCCAAGGGCCGGGCCTGGGCCAATTACGGTTTCTATCACGGCGCCAGCAACGACAACCTCGATGCGATCCGCGCCTTGGACCCGAAGAAGGCACCAGGCGTGAAGGTGTTCATGGGGGCCTCCACCGGCAACATGCTGGTCGACAACCCGGAAACCCTGGACGCGATCTTCCGCGAATGCCCGACCCCGATCATCACGCATTGCGAAGACACGCCGATGATCGACGCCAACCTGAAGGCCTTCCAGGAAAAGTACGGCGACGCGCTGACCCCGGAGATGCACCCGGATATCCGCTCGCGTGAGGCCTGCATCAAGTCGACCCGACTGGCCATGTCGCTGGCGCGCAAGCACGGCACCCGCCTGCACGTGCTGCATATCTCCACCGCCGATGAGCTGGCGCTGTTCGAGAAGGGTCCGCTGATCCGTGCCGATGGCAGCCGCAAGCAGATCACCGCCGAGACCTGCGTGCACTTCCTGCACTTCGCCCGCCCCGATTACGCGACCAAGGGCAACCTGATCAAGTGCAACCCGGCGATCAAGGACGTGTCCGACCGCGAGGCGATCACCGCTGCGCTGGCCGACGACGTGCTGGACGTGCTGGCCACCGACCACGCCCCGCATACCTGGGAAGAGAAGCAGAAGCCCTACGCACAGGCACCGTCCGGCCTGCCGCTGGTGCAGTACGCGCTGGTCGCGGCGCTGGAACGCGTGCACGAAGGCAAGCTGAGCCGCGAACAGGTGGTGCAGAAGTTCGCCCACGCCCCGGCCCAACTGTTCGATGTCGAAGAACGCGGCTTCCTGCGCGAGGGTTATTTCGCCGACCTGGTGCTAGTCGAGGACGTGCCGTTCACGGTCAAGCGCGAGGACGTGCTGTCCAAGTGCGGCTGGTCGCCGTTTGAAGGCACCACCTTCCGCTCGCGCATCGCCTCCACCTGGGTCAACGGCCAGCGGGTGTGGGATGGCAGCAAGCTGGTCGGTGCACCGGCCGGCCAGCGCATGACCTACGATCGTTGATGCGCAAGGTATTTCTGTTCGGGGCGCTGCTGCTGGCCACGCCCCTGTTCACCGCACCGGCGGCACAGGCGCAGGATGACATCGGCAACCTGCTCGACAGCCGCGTGGTGTTCCCGGCCAGCGTTTCGCAGGGCGCGATGGTGATCGGCAAGGTGCCGGCCGGCAGCACGGTCCGCTATGCCGGCCGCGAGCTGCGGGTCAGCAGCTATGGCAGCGTGGTGTTCGGTGTTGGACGCGATGAAAAGGGCCCGTTGCAGGTACAGGTGCAGCGCCCGGAGGGCGGCAGCGAGACCATTTCAATCGCGGTGACTGCGCGTGACTGGCCGACCGAGCACGTCAACGGCGTACCGCCGAAGACGGTGAATCCGCCGCCGGCCATCGCCGAACGTATTGCCCGCGAGCAGGCACTGGTGACCGAATCGCGCAAGCGTGACGACAACCGTACCGACTTCACCCAGACCTTCCTCTGGCCGGTGCAGGGCCGGATCAGTGGCCGCTTCGGCAATGCCCGCGTCTACAACGGGCAGCCCGGCAGCGGTCATTCCGGAATGGATATCGCCGCGCCTACCGGTACCCCGGTCAAGGCCCCGGCGGCCGGCATCGTGACGTTTGCGGGCCCCGACCTGTACCTGACCGGCGGCACCCTGGTGCTGGACCATGGCTTCGGCATCAGCTCCAACTTCCTGCACCTGTCGCGGATCGATGTGAAGGTCGGTGACCGCATCGCACAGGGCCAGACCATTGCCGCCGTAGGCGCGACCGGCCGCGCGACCGGCCCGCATCTGCATTGGGGGATGAACTGGTTCGACACACGCATCGATCCACTGCTTGTGCTGGAACGCGGCAAGTAACCGCCGATCATTCACCACACGGGCACGCGGCAGCGCGCCCGCGCACTCACGCCACTGAACGCCCGCGGACGCGGGGCGGCGCGTGCGTCGTGATTTGACACACAACGCTCAACCGCGCGCAGCCCACCAGCTGCGCCACAACAGTCCCGCCGGGCTGGGCTGATACTCGCCACCGCGCAGGCAGGCCTGCAGGCGGCCACGCGCCAGGGCCGCGTAGATGCGGCGCGGTCGCGGACCGGCCACACGGGCCCGCCAGCCGGCCTGCAGCACCTTCTCCCACGCCGCTTCGCCACTAAATTCCTGCGGCGCGGCGGCCACGCCCAACTCCTGCACACGTTGCGCCAGGGTCTGCGTCAGCACCGCATCGGCGGCAGCCGGCAGCGACGCCGTGTTGAACACGGCCGCTTCCACCGCGGCAACGGCCGCAGCATAGGCCGACAGACTGCTGCGCGCCTGCGCCGCGTCAGCCGGACGTGCACGGGCAGCGATCAGGCCCGGCAAGGCGTCAGCCAACTGCGCCCAGGGCGCACGCACCGGCTCCAGCACCCGCCCCAGCGGATGCCGCGAACGCTGCGTGTTCCAGCTGCGCAGCTCCTCGCCCCACCAGGCCAGCTTGGCATCGACCGGCGTGGTATCACCGGTTGTATTGAGCATGTCATCGAACTCCTGCAGCAGCGCGAACCACGCCACCGCACGGGCACGATCGGCCTCATCGACGAAACGCTCCACGAAGGTCCATTCCGGCCACCGCGCACGCCATTTGTCCAGGAAGCTGTCCAGCGCACTACTCACGTCATACCTCGAATAATTGGATCAGACCGAAGCCCGATAAACGGCCGGCCACGCCGCCGGCTGGCACAGTTCATGTGGCAGCGTGCAGATGCGGTTGGCCTCCCAGGTAGCCGGGTCATCGTCGTCCAGCCGGTACCCCCACAGCGCCGCCACCGAGGGCATCCCGGCTGCACGGGCGGCGACGATATCGCGCTCGTCATCGCCCACGTAGACACAGCTCGTCACGGCCATACCGATGCGTTGCGCCGCCACCTGCAATGGCAGCGGGTGCGGCTTGCGTTCGGCCAGCGTGTCCCCGCCGATCAGTACTGCGCAACGTTGCTCCCAGCCCAGCTGCGGCACGATCAGCCGCGCCAGATACTCCGGCTTGTTGGTGACAATGCCCCAGCGGGCACCGGCCTGTTCCAACGCCTCGAGCATCGGCTCGATACCGTCGAACAGGCGCGCGTACTGGCCGATCAGCGACTCGTAGATGTCCAGGAATTCCGGGATCAGCGCATGCCGCTCGCTCTCTGCCATCTGCGGGAAGGCCACTTCCAGCATCGCCCGCGAGCCTTTGGACACTACCGGCCGCAGCTGCTCCGGAGCCACCGGCGGCATCTGTCGCGCCTCGCGCATACGGTTGGCGGTGGCGACGAAATCCGGTGCACTGTCCAGCAAGGTGCCGTCCAGATCGAACAGCACCGCCGCCGGAAACGCCGCCGAAGTCATGCCTGTTCCGGTTTGACCGCGTAGGCCAGGTAATTGATGTCGGTGCGGCTGCTCAGGCGGGCGCGGTTGCGCCACGGCTCGTAGGCCATGCCGGACACGTCCTGCAGCGACAGGTCGGCCTCGCGCAACCATGCGCCCAGCTCGGCCGGCTTGATGAATTCCTGGTAGTGGTGCGTGCCCTTGGGCAGCAACCGGGCAATGTACTCGGCGCCGACAATGGCCACCGCAAAGGCCGCCGCGGTGCGGTTGATGGTGGACAGGAACAGCTTGCCGCCCGGACGCAGCAGGCGCTGGCAGGCGGCGATGATCGCGCCCGGGTCCGGCACGTGCTCGAGCATTTCCATGCAGGTGACCACGTCGAACGCACCGGGCTGCTCGGCGGCCAGATCCTCGGCGGCCTGCACCCGGTAATCGACCTGCACGCCCGACTCCAGACCATGCAGGCGCGCGACCTTGACCAGTTCCGGCGCCAGATCGATCGCGGTGACATTCGCGCCTTCTTTGGCCAGCGCCTCGCTGAGCAGGCCGCCGCCGCAGCCGATGTCCAGCACCTTGGCGCCGCGCAGCATGACGCGATCGGAAACGTATTTCAGCCGCACCGGGTTGAGCGCGTGCAGCGGCTTTTGCGGGCCATCCGCATCCCACCAGCGGTTGGCCAGCGCGGCGAACTTGTCCAGTTCGGCCTGATCGAAATTGGTGGAGCTGGAAGCTGCGCTCATATCGGTTTCCTGTTGCGGCCGCGCGTGGCGGCCGGTTGCGCGGTCAGGCGCGGATGGTACGGATGCGGTCGCGCCACTGGCGCGCATTGGCGGTGATCGCGGCAATGTCCATATCGACCAGCTGACGCTGGACCAGCTTCGGTTTGCCTGCAATCCAGACATCGCTGACCTGGTGGCGACCGGCGGCATACACCAGCTGCGACAGCACGTGATGCAGGGGTTGGGTCTCCAGCGCCGACAGGTCCACGCAGGCCAGATCGGCCTGTTTGCCGACCTCGATCGAGCCGATGCGGTCGGCAAAGCCCAGCGCGCGTGCGCCGCCCAGCGTGGCCGCACGCAACGTGGTCGCCGCATCCAGCGCGGTGGCATCGTTGGCCACGGCCTTGGCCAGGATCGCCGCGGTGCGGTTCTCGCTGAACATATCCAGATCGTTGTTGCTGGCGCAGCCGTCGGTACCGATGGCCAGGTTCACGCCGGCCTTTGCCAGTGCGCAGGCCGGGCAGAAGCCCGAGGCCAGCTTCAGATTCGATTCCGGACAATGCACCACGCTGACACCGCGTTCGGCGCACAGGTGGATCTCGGCCTCGGTCAGCTGGGTCATATGCACCGCGATCAGGCGCTCGTTGACCAGCCCCAACCGGTCCAGCCGCGCCAGCGGGCGCTGGCCGTGAAGCTTGATCGAGTCGCTGACTTCCTGCGCGGTTTCATGCGTATGCAGATGCACCCGCATATCGAGCTGGTCGGACAGCATCCGCACCCGCTCGAAGTTGGCATCGTTCACCGTATAGGGCGCGTGTGGCGCAAACGCGGTGCCGATCAGCGCATCGCCGCGCCAGGCATCGTGCAGCTCGCCGGCACGGGCGAAGTATTCGTCATCGCTCCTGGCCCAGGCGCTGGGGAAGTCGATGATCACCGAGCCCACCAGCGCGCGGAAGCCATGCTGCCGGTACACCGCAGCCTGCACGTCGGCGAAGAAGTAGTTCTCGTTGGCGCAGGTGGTGCCACCGCGCAGCATCTCGGCAATGGCCAGACGGGTGCCATCGGCGACGAACTCCGGTCCGATCACCGCCGCTTCCACCGGCCAGATGTGCTCGCGCAGCCACGTCATCAACGGCAGGTCGTCGGCCACGCCACGCAGCAGCGTCATCGGGTTGTGCGTGTGCGCATTGACCAGGCCCGGGATCAGCGCCGCTTCCGGGCGCGACACCACTTCTTTGGCTCTGAATCGCTGGCGCGCTTCGGCGCGCGGCAACACCGCCACGATCGTGCCATCGGCCACCGCCACGGCGTGGTCTTCCAGCACCACCGCATGCGGCTCGATCGGCACCACGTAACCGGCTTCGATCAGAAGATCACATGGCTGGGGTTGCACTTCACTCACGGTCATCACCACCTACAGGACAGGTTCCGGCGGACGCCGGATGCGAACAGGCGCCGCATCCCCCACACCTGCAGCGCGGAGCTGTGGGTGAAGGGTGGCGGCGCCTGCATCGTGTTGCTTACTTGACGCGCGCGGAGTATTCGCCCGAACGCGTATCAACCTTGATGATTTCATCCTGGTTGACGAACAGCGGCACGCGGACCACCGCCCCGGTCTCCAGCGTGGCCGGCTTGCCGCCGCCACCGGAGGTGTCACCCCGCACGCCCGGATCGGTCTCGGTGATCTTCAGTTCGACGAAGTTCGGCGGCTGCACGAAGATCGGCTGGCCGTTGAACAGCGTGACCACGCAGTCCTCCTCACCCTTGAGCCACTTCTCGGCGCCGCCCATGCCGGCCTTGTCGGCCTGCACCTGTTCGAAGGATTCCGGATCCATGAAGTGCCAGTACTCGCCATCGGCGTACAGGAAGCGCATGTCGGTATCGACCACATCCGCGGCTTCCAGATCGTCGGTCGCCTTCATGGTGATTTCCTGCACGCGGCCGGACCGGATCAGACGGTACTTGACGCGCGTGAACGCCTGGCCCTTGCCCGGCTTGACGTATTCGGTATCGGTGATGACCGCTGGTTCGTTATTGACCAGGATCTTCATCCCGTTCTTGACGTCATTCATGCCGTAAGTGGCCATACTGAAACTCCTGGAAAAGACGAAACCGCCGCGGGGAGCGGCCGGCCGGATTAGAATGGAACGCCCGCCGTCAGGTGGGGCATCTGTTTTCTGACCGCCAATGATAACCGCAGCCCCCGCCCTCACTCCAGAAAAAGCCGTCATCCCCTTGCCCGCGCTCCGCTGGCAGGAGCACTGGCGGCAGGCCATCCGCGACCCGGCCCAGCTGCTGGCGGCGCTGGCGCTGGATCCCCGGGACCTGGGAGTTTCGGCCGAGGCACTGGCGCAGTTCCCGCTGCGGGTACCGCGCAGCTTTGTGGCGCGGATGCGGCGCGCGGACCCGTCCGATCCGCTGTTGCGGCAGGTGCTGCCGATTGACGCGGAAATGCAGGTCGTCCCCGGATTCAGTTTCGATGCGGTCGGCGATGGGGCCGCCAAGAAGGCCACCGGCGTGATCCAGAAGTACCGTGGCCGCGCCCTGCTGGTCGCCACCGGCAGCTGCGCCATCCATTGCCGCTACTGCTTCCGCCGCCATTTCGACTATGCCGGGGAGAACGCCGCCCGCAACGGCTGGGAAGACGCGGTAGCCGCGATCGCCGCCGATCCCTCGATCGACGAGATCATCCTCTCCGGCGGCGATCCGCTGTCGCTGACCACCGCCAAACTGGCCGAACTGACCACCGCCCTGGCAGGCATCGCGCACATCAGGCGGCTGCGCATCCACAGCCGCCTGCCGGTGGTGATGCCCGAGCGGGTGGATGAGGAGCTGGTGCAGTGGCTGGACCAGCTCCCGTGGCCGGTGGCGTTCGTGATCCACGCCAACCATGCGCAGGAATTCGACACGGCGGTGGATGCCGCGCTCGCCCGCCTGCGCGGCACCGGCGCCCAGCTGCTGAACCAGGCCGTGCTGCTGCGCGGGGTCAATGACGACCTGGATGCCCTGGCCGCATTGAGCGAACGCAGCTTTGCCGCCGGGGTATTGCCGTATTACCTGCATCAACTGGACCGGGTGCAGGGTGTGGCCCATTTCGAAGTCAGCGACGAGCGCGCCACCGCCCTGCATGCCGGGCTGATGGCCCGGCTGTCAGGCTACCTGGTGCCGAAACTGGTGCGCGAACTTCCCGGCGATACCAGCAAACGCCCACTCTGATTCAGCAGGACTCGATGACGGTCGCGTCGATCAGGCGCACCAGATCGTCCGTCTCCAGCGGGCGGCTCAGCCAGTAGCCCTGGGCCAGATCGCAGCCACGCTGCTCCAGCAGATCGAACTGGCCCTGCTGCTCGATACCCTCGGCCACCACGGTGATGCCCAGCGCGTGGGCCATGGCGATGATCGCCGTGGTCAGCGCCAGGTCATCCGGATCGCGCTGCAGGTCGGCGACAAAACTGCGGTCGATCTTGACCCCGTCCACCGGCACCTGGCGCAGATGGCTCAAGCCGGAGAAGCCGGTGCCGAAATCATCCAGCCACACCTTCACGCCGGTGCGATGCAGCTTTTCCAGCAAAGAGGCGGCCAGCATCTCATCGCCGATCACCGCCGTTTCGGTCAGCTCCAGATGCAAGCGCGAAGCGGCCAAGCCGGAACTGCGCAGACACCGCCCCACCTCGCCGATCAGATCGCCATTGCGCAACTGTCGCGGTGAAATGTTGACGGAGACAAACAGCTCCTCGCCGGACGCATTGCGCGGCCACTGCCGTGCCTGGTGGCAGGCCGCGTCCAGCACCTTGGGCCCGAGCTGCTGGATCAGCCCGCTTTGCTCGGCCACATCGATGAAGACCGTCGGTGGAATGGCCCCCAGCACCGGATGCTGCCAGCGCAGCAGCACTTCAGCGCCCACCAGCATGCGGTCGCGGGTACGGAATATCGGCTGATAGACCAGTCGCAGCTCGCCCCGATCCCATGCTCCGCGCAACTCCTGCTCCAGATGCAGGCGCCGCTCCACGGCGTGATCCATCGCCCGGTTGTAGTAGCGGAAACAGTTCTTGCCGGCCATCTTGGCCTGGTACATGGCGATGTCGCCGTTCTTGAGCAGCGCACTGGCATCACCGGCATCCTCCGGGAACAAGGTGATGCCAATGGAGCTGCCCAGGAAAATCTCGCGCCCCTGCACATTCAGCGCCTGTCCCAGATCACACACCAGGCGCTCGGCCAGCCGCGTGGCGGTACTGCCCGCCGCGCCACGGCCATCGCCGATCAGGATCACGAACTCATCACCACCAAAGCGCGCCAGCAGCGCCTCATCGTCGCCCTCCTGCTCCAGCGCGCCGGCGATGCGCTGGGCGAACTGCAGCAGCGCCTCGTCGCCCGCCTCGTGCCCCAGGGTGTCATTGACCCGCTTGAACTCATCGATATCGACAAACAGCAGGGCCAGGGCACCACCGGAGGCGCGCGCGCCCAGCAGGCGGTGATCGAGCGCCTCGCGAAACGCCAGCCGGTTGGTCAGCCCGGTCAGCGCATCGGTGTAGGCCATCTGCCGCACTTCCCGGTCATGCTTGGCAATGCTCTGGCTCATGCGGCCGAACGTGCGGATCAGCTCTCCCACCTCGCCGCCGAGCCGGGTGCTCTGCGCCTGCACCTGGTAATCGCCGGCCTCGATCTGTCGCGCCGCACTGCCCAGCCAGCGGATCGGGCGCACCAGCGTGCGCTGCACGTACAAGCCCATCACGCAGGCAAAACCGATCAGCGCCGCCATCAGCAACAGTCCCCACCCCAGCTGCCGACGCCCGCTCTCGCGCATGCGCAGCTCAAGCATCTGCAGGGCCTCGGCCTCTTGCGTCTGCATCTGCGACAGGCCCATCCCCAGCCGCAACCCGCCAATCGGCTGCCCGCCAATGCGGATTGGCAGATCCACCTCCAGCACCGACGGCGATTCCTGCACCCGCAGCGCCGTGGCGGCGATCGCGCCCTGTGCCAGCGGGTCCTGCATCTGCCGCCCGTAGCTGGCCACGTCCATCGAACCGTCGTGGATCAAACGCCCCTCCGGATCATGCACCAGCACATAGCTGACCGCCTTCTGGCTGACGGTGTTGCGCACCACCGCGCCGATCGCATCCAGATCCGAATAGTACAGCGGATTCACCAGCGCCTCCACCAACGACTCGGCCAGCGCCACGCCCTGCTTGCGAACGCCCTGCTGCAGAACCTGTGCCACCACGTCGCCGCTGATCCGCAACACCTCGCGCTGCGTCGCGGCCTGCCGCGCCAGTATCAACGCCACAATCGCAGCGACCACCAGCAAGGCTCCGGCCATCGCGAGCAGGAAGCGCGCCTGCAATCCGAAGCGGATCTGTTTCATTCCACCTCCATCCGCACACGTACCAGACCGGCACGCAGGCGGGCCAGTGCACGCTGATTGGCAGGGTCCACGGCGTGGAAGCCGGTCGTGCCGAAAAACTTGTGCAGCGCCACCCTGGCCTGCGGATCCCGGCTGGCCTCCAGCAGCACCTCTTGCAACCGCCGGCGCACCATCGGGTCCAGATCCCGCCGCACCATTTCCAGCGCACGCGGCAGCGGTTCGCTGCGATGGATCACCCGCAGGTCCATACGGAACGCTGGCGGCACACTGCGCGCGTCCTCCCAGTCCAGGTTGCTGATCACGCCGGCATCGACCAGACGCTTGTGCACATAGGTGGAGATGTTCAATTCCGACCGGGCAAAGACATAGCCCACCGAGTCGGCGGCGGGCACATCCTTCGGGCTGAGGAGTATTTCCGGCTGCACGCCGTGATCGAGCAAGGTCATCGCCGGCACCAGGTAGGCGCTGGTGGAGAGCACGCTCTGCATCGCCAGCGTGCGACCGCGCAGGTCCTCCAACCGGGTGACCGGGCTGTCGCGGCGGACGAAGAACACACTCCGATAGCTGCTGACGCCGTTGCGCTCGGTCAGCAGCAACGGCCGCGCGCCGGCACGCTGCTCCAGTGCCATGCCGGTACCCGAGGTCTCGGTAACCCAGTCCACCCGGCCACGACGCAGGTAGCTGGCCATCTGCTGGGCATCCTTGGCCATCAGTATCCGGCCCTCACGGATCCCCACATCACGCATGCGCGGGACGACGTAGTCCAGCAGAGGCTTCAGCTGGTCATAGTGGGCCTTCGGATCATCGCTGATCCGCCCCAGTACCAGCACCGAACGCTCCATCGCCGCTGCCGCGATTGGCTGCAGTGCAGCCAATGCCAGCGCGGCTCCCCACAGCCATCGCAGCACACCCAAAACGGCCACTCCCCTGTTGACCGTCCAAGCGTACCGGAAATCATGAAGCGTGATTCACCTCTCAGTCATGTCGCTGTGCGGCCAGCCGCGCCATGCGCTGCGCATCGGAGAGGATGCCGCGCAGCAGCCGCACTTCCTGCTCGCTCAATTCGGCCTTCATGAACAGGCGCCGCAACTTGCGCATCGCCGATTCCGGCGCACGGCCCTTGTGGAAATCGATCTGGTCCAGGGTATCGCCCAGCTGCCCGAACAGGCCTTCGACCTGCGAATGGCTGGCCGGCGTATCGTCCTGACCGGGGGGCTGATCGGCCGCTGCCAGCGGCGCGCCCCGGGGGCTTTCCAGCGCCGCCATACGCACCTCGTAGGCCAGCACCTGCACTGCAGCCGCCAGATTCAGCGAGCTGAACCCGGGATCCGACGGAATATGCACGGCGGCGTGGCACAGCTGCAGCTCGTCATTGGTCAGCCCCGTGCGCTCGCGACCGAACACGAACGCCACCTCCGCCGGTTCCCCCGCCTTGGCGACGGCCCGCTGCCCGGCGACTTCCGGCAGCAGCTCTTCCAGCTGCACCCGGCGCGCGCGCGCGGTGCAGCCCAGCACCAGGCGGCAATCGGCCACGGCCTCGGCCAGGGTGCCAAATACAGGGGCATCCCCCAGGACATCCTCGGCCCCGGCCGAACGGCGGAACGCGACGTCATCCAGCGGGTTCTCCGGGGCCACCAGCACCAGCCTCGACAGCCCCATGGTCTTCATGGCCCGGGCCGCCGCACCGATATTGCCCGGATGCTGGGTGCCGACAAGAACAAAACGAATATGAGCGGAAGCAGACATGGCGGTAAAAAAATCAGGAGCTGGACAGCCGTAGATGGTAAACTGCGCGACGGCCTTTGCGCCGACCTGCTCTTTTCCCCCGCCAATCCGATCTCTGCCTTCACGGGAGCCTTTCGCCATGCAGAAACCCGCCGTAACCGTCATGGTCAAGGCCGCACGCCTCGCCGGCAACGTCCTGCTCCGCAACATCAACAAGCTTGAAGCCCTGAACGTGGTACAGAAGGGTCGGATGGATTACGCCAGCGAAGTCGATGGCGATGCGGAAAAGGTCATCGTCAAGGAACTCAAGCGCGCCTACCCCGAATACGGCATTTTCGGCGAGGAAGGCGGCATCCAGGGCGTCAACCGCTTCATGTGGGTGATCGACCCGCTCGACGGCACCAGCAATTACCTGCGCGGCTTCCCGCACTACTGCGTCTCCATCGCCCTGGTCGAAAACGGCGAGCCGATCGACGCGGTGATTTTCGACCCGCTGCGCAACGAACTGTTCACTGCCAGCCGTGGCAATGGCGCCGTGCTCAACGACCGCCGTATCCGCGTGGCGGAGCGCAAGGATCTGGAAGGCACGATGATCCACACCGGTTTCGCGCCGCGTGAGCGCGCCCGTGCCAGCACCCAGCTCAAGACCGTCGACACCCTGCTGGTGCAGGCCGAAGACGTACGCCGCACCGGTTCGGCCGCATTGGACCTGGCCTATGTGGCCTGTGGCCGTGCCGATGCCTATTTCGAGGCCGGTGTGAAAGCCTGGGACATCGCCGCCGGCGTCCTGCTGGTCCGCGAAGCCGGTGGCAAGGTCTGCAACTACCGCGGCGCGACGCTGGCCCGCATGGATTCACGCGGCCCGGAAACCCAACAGGTGGTAGCCGGCAACATCAAGGTGTGCGAGGCGCTGCAGAAGGTGATCGTCAACACCGGCTACGCCGCTGAATTCGATCCGAAGTTCTGATCGAGACCGCTTGCGCGTTGATGAAACGGCACCCGCAAGGGTGCCGTTTTTGCTTGGGGTGTACGCATCCCTCCGGCGGGCGCAGCCAACCACACCGCGCTCCCGAAGCCGGCGCCGCGTGTCGCGACAATCCCATTGCCACTGCGGCGCCAATACGAAAAACGCCCGGCATTGCCGGGCGTTCTCGCCAGAGGGTGCCAGAAGCCGGTCAGGCCACCGTCGAGGCCCGCAGCGCGGCGATGCGCTCATCCAGCGGCGGATGGCTCAGGAACAGCTTCTTGGCGGTGGAGCCGGCGATGCCGAACGCGGCGATCTGCGTGGGCAGCGTGCTCTGGCCGTGATTGAGCTTGAGCCGCTCCAGCGCGGCGATCATCTTCTGCCGGCCGGCCAGCGAGGCCCCGCCCTGGTCGGCGCGGAATTCGCGATGACGCGAGAACCACATCGCAATCACCGTCGCACCCAGGCCGAACACCATCTCCAGCACGAACACGATGATGTAGTAGGCAAAGCCACGACCACCGCCTTCGCGATTGCCCGACAGCGCGCTGTCGATGACGCCGCCGACCACGCGGGCCAGCACGATCACAAAGGTGTTCAGCACGCCCTGCAGCAGCGCCATGGTGATCATGTCGCCGTTGGCGACGTGGGCGATTTCGTGGCCCAGCACGGCCTCGGCCTCGTCCTCGCTCATGTTGTGCAGCAGGCCGGTGGAGACCGCCACCAGTGCGTTGTTGCGGTTGGCGCCGGTGGCGAATGCGTTGATTTCCGGCGCGTCGTACACCGCCACTTCCGGCATGCCGATGCCCGCCGCCTTGGCCTGGCGGGCCACCGTATCCAGCAGCCAGCGCTCGGTCGGGTTGCGCGGCTCGGTGATCACCACCGCGCCGGTGCCGCGTTTGGCCATGAACTTGGAGAGCAGCAGCGAGATGATCGAGCCGCCGAAGCCGAAGATGGCCGCCATGACCAGCAGGCCACTCATCTGCGAGGGATTCACGCCCGAAACGGACATGACAACACTGGCTAGGACCAGCACCGCCAGGTTGGTCAGAAGAAACAGCCCAATACGGGTAAACATGGGAAACATATCCGTGAGGATGGGAATGGCGTTAAATCTGCGGCGCGTACTGCTTGAATTCAAGCACCAATGTGACGGACGATTCAGTTTCGATGTCCTCCTCTGTTTACCGCGGCCGCTTCGCGCCCTCACCGACCGGTCCGCTCCACCTGGGATCCCTGTTGGCCGCCTTTGGCAGCTGGCTGCTGGCCCGCCATGCAGCAGGCCAATGGCTGGTGCGGATCGAGGACGTGGACCCGCCCCGCGAGGTTGCCGGTGCGGCCGACCTGCAACTGGCCACCCTCACGGCTTTCGGCCTGGTGTCCGACGCGCCGGTGCAGTACCAGAGCAGGCGGCACCCCCTCTATCGCGCGGCGATCAACACTCTTCTCGCACAACGCAAGGCCTTCTACTGCCACTGCAGCAGGGCCGACCTGGGCGTGCAACATGGCATCCACCGCCATTGCGTGGCCAGCCAGATGCGCCCCCATCCGGCCATCCGTCTGCGCGTGCCGGACGGCAGCCGCATCGCCTTCGAAGATGCCCTGCAAGGCCGGATTGAACAGCAGGTGGATAGGGAGGTCGGTGACTTCGTCCTGCTGCGTGCCGATGGCTGCTGGGCGTACCAGCTGGCGGTGGTGGTGGACGACGCAGACCAGGGCATCACCCACGTGGTGCGTGGCGCCGACCTGATCGACTCCACGCCGCGGCAGATCCTGCTGCAACGGGCGCTGGGCCTGCCGACACCCGCTTACCTGCACCTGCCGCTGGTAATGGGCACCGACGGCCACAAGCTCTCAAAGTCCCTGGCCGCGTTGCCGGTGAACGCCGATCAGCCGTTGCCGGTATTGCGCTGGCTGTGGGCGGCACTGGGCCAGCAGCCGGCCAGGATCGAGGCGGCGGTCACGCTGCCGGAGCTGCTGCAACAGGCCGTTGCGGGGTTTGAACCGGCACAGCTGCGCAAGAGCGGCTTGATCGCCGTCGATTCGCACCCGGCGTGAGCCCGGTTTCATTAGAATCACCCGCTCCCCTGCGAATACGCCCTGGAGCACATCCCATGACATCCCGCGTTGCACTGGTCACCGGTGGTACCGGCGGCATCGGTTCCGCCATCTGCCAGCGTCTTGCCGACCAGGGACACCGGGTCGCCAGCAATTTCCGCAATGCCGAAAAGGCGCAGCAGTGGCAGCAGAAGATGCAGGCCAAGGGATATGACATCGCGCTGTTCGAAGGCGACGTGGCCGACCCCGCCAGCGGTCGCAGGCTGATCGATTCGGTGGAGGCGGCGCTGGGTCCGGTGGAGATCCTGATCAACAACGCCGGCATCACCCGCGACACCACCTTCCATCGCATGAGTGCCGAGCAGTGGCACGACGTGATCAACACCAACCTCAACTCGGTGTTCAACGTCACCCGCCCGGTGATTGAAGGCATGCGCAAACGCGGCTGGGGCCGGGTGATCCAGATCAGCTCGATCAACGGCCTGAAGGGCCAGTACGGCCAGGCCAACTACGCCGCAGCCAAGGCCGGCATGCACGGCTTCACCATTTCCCTGGCACGCGAGAACGCCGGTTTCGGCATCACCGTCAACACCATTTCCCCCGGCTATGTGGCCACCGACATGGTGATGGCGGTGCCCGAGGAGGTCCGCGCCAAAATCATCGCCGACATCCCCACCGGGCGCCTGGGCAAGCCGGAGGAGATCGCCTACGCGGTGGCGTTTCTGGTGGCCGAAGAGGCAGCCTGGATCACCGGCTCGAACCTGGATATCAACGGCGGCCACCACATGGGCTGGTAAGCCTCCACACAGTGCTGCACGATGACCGCATTCCTTGCTGCGCAACAAATAACAATTCGCCGGCCTTTGCAACCCGTACGTTTGGCGGTTGCAAGCCCTGCTGCACTGCGCCATGCTGCGCCCATACCGTGACGAGTGACTGCTTAATGGCTGCGACCCGCATCATCAAGAAGTATCCCAACCGTCGGCTCTACGACACCGAGATTTCCAGCTACATCACCATCGAAGATGTGCGGCAGCTGATCCTGGATGGCGAGACCTTTGAAGTCCGTGACGCCAAGAGCGGTGAAGACCTGACCCGCTCGGTCCTGTTGCAGATCATCGCCGACAAGGAGCAGGACGGTGAGCCGATGCTGTCCACGCAGCTGTTGAGCCAGTTGATCCGTTTTTACGGCGATTCGTTGCAGGGCTTCATGGGCAACTATCTGGAGCGCAGCATGCAGGTGTTCCTGGACCAGCAGCAGCAGTTCCGCCAGCAGATGGGCAACCTGCTCGGGCAGACGCCGTGGGCGATGATGAACCAGCTCACCGAGCGCAACCTGGAGCTGTGGCAGGAATTCCAGCGCAACATGGGAGGCGGTTTCGGTCGCCCTCCGGCCGCCTCCAACAAGCCGGCCGATCCACCGCCAGGCGCCACGGGCAACAAATCGCGCAGCAGCCGCTGACCCGCATCAAAAAGGCCGACGCAAGCGTCGGCCTTTTTGTATCTGATCTGCAGATGATTCACCGCTTGGCCGGCTTGCACGCCGAACAGATCCGCTCGACCTTGTAGCCGCGCGCGCGCAGCTTCTCGACCACGCCATCACTGCCGAGCAGGTGCAACGCGCCTACCACCACCAGCGTGTCGCCCTGCCCTTGCTGCAACCAGGGCTGCAGCAAGGGCAGCCAGGCATCGTTGCGATCCACATTGATCCGCCGGTACAGCTCCGGATACTGCCGCTTCATCTGCGCGGCCATATCGCGCCACAACACCCCGTCATCGCCGCGACGCCAGGCATCATGCAGTCGCCGGCTTTGCGCATCCCCCTCATCGGCCTGCTCCAGCGCTTCGCGCAGCAACTGGCGCTGCTCCTCGACGCTCATGCCGTCGAGCAAGCTGATCTGCGCGGCGGCGCTCTCCAGTCCATCGGCCGGCTTGCCGGCCTTCGCGGCGCGCTCCATCAGATGCCGGTCCAGGCCTGATTGCGGATCCAGCCCCTGCCGGGCCATCTGCGCGATGCTGATGGTCAGGCCCACAAACCATGGCTTGAGGCCTGCCAGCCGCTCGACGGGCATGTTGTTATCGGCCGCCCAGGCCTGCAGCTGCTGCCAGGTGGAGTCATCAAGATCATCCTTGAGCTGGCGCCCGTCACGTCGCAGCGCCGCCTGCAGCATCTGCGTTGCCAGCTGCGGCGAGCCCATCTCCTCGGGCGAGAGCTCGAACAGCAGCCGTCGGGAAGCGGAAAACGCCGCGTCCACGTCCGCCGACACGGGATAGTCGGTGGGTTTGAGCATGTGGAAGGAACCCAGCAGGTACACCGCGCTGCCTTGCGCGCCACTGACCTTCCACAGCAACGGCACCGGTGGTGCCTGCGCCGCCTTCGCAACCGGCTCGGCCTGCCGGGCGATTGCAGCCAATGGCGCAACCAGCAGCATCGTGGTTGCCAGCAGCAGCCCCGCGCGCGTCATCCATTTCATCCTGCCGTCTCCTGCTTGGGTTTCACATAGGCTTTCTCGCCCGCCTCGACCAGCAGGTCCATGCGATTCTCCGGCGGCGGCAATGGACAGGTCGCAAACGGCGTGAACGCACACGGCGGGTTGTAGGCGCGATTGAAGTCGATTATCACCTGGCTGTTAGCATCCGGCACCTCCAGGTTGATGTAACGGCCGGCGGCATAGCTGCCACGGCCACTGGTGCGGTCGGCGAAAATGATCTGCAGCGGCCGGCCGGGTTCGCCCAGCGCCTCCAGCCGCCAGGTGCGGCCATCACGCTCGAATTCGACCGCGCCGGCGTTGGCCTGCTGCGTGGTTGTCCCGGTGATATCGACGATCGGCAGACTTTTGCCGGCATCATGCGGCACGAAGCGGGCGGTGATACGCCAGCCCGGATCCTGCGCCCAATAGTCCAGATGGCCAAAGCCCGCACGCGCCGGCGCATCGGCATGTTTGACCCGCAGCGCATAGCGGCTGCCACGATGGATCAGGCTCAACGTGCCTTTGCCGTCATCGAACTGGATCAACGTCGGCTCGGCGGCGTCATCGCTGTGGAAGCGGATGCGGCCTTTCACCGGCACCCCGTCCACCTGCAGGCTTACGCCCGGCTCAGGGGTGAACCACAGCGCCTCGCCTTCGCGGGACACCATGCCCATGCGCGGCGGCCCCACCGCCAGGCGGATGCCGCTGGTGCTGCCACTGCCGATGTAATGCGCCTTGAGCTCCAGCCAGTGCAGGCCGACCAGGCTGGTCCAGCCATCGACCGTCAGCAGCTCGGTCAGGCGCTGCTCCCGCCACAACTGGTTGTCACGCACGAACCCGGCATCGGGCTTCGGCGCGGTGTGCCCGCGGTCCTCGTCCTTGCCGCCGCAACCGGCCAACAGCATCGCGGCGATCAGTGCCGCGCCCCCCCAATGTTTCATCTTCAACGCCCCCGCAGGAACCAGCGATCAATTTCAGCCAGAGAAAAGCGCGCCCAGGTCGGACGGCCGTGATTGCATTGCCCGGAACGCTCGGTGATTTCCATATCGCGCAACAGCGCGTTCATTTCCGGCAAGCTCAGCCGCCGGTTGGCGCGTACCGCGCCATGGCAGGCCATCGTCGAGAGCAGCTCGTCGCGGGCACTGGCGATACGCCGGCTCTGGCCGTGCTCGCGCAGATCGGTGAGCACGTCGCGCAACAGGCCTTCCGGCTCGGCATTGGCCAGCAACGCCGGAATGCTGCGCACATGCAGCGAACCCGGCCCGGAGCGGGTGATCTCGAAGCCGAGTTCGGCCAGCGTGGCCGCTTCGCGCTCGGCGGTATCGGCATCGCGCTCGCCCACCGCCAGGGTGATCGGCACCAGCAACGGCTGCGCGTGCAGGCCGATACCGTCATGGGCGGCTTTCAGGCGTTCGTAGCCGATACGTTCGTGCGCGGCATGCATGTCCACCACGATCAGCCCTTCGGCGTTCTCGGCCAGGATATAGATGCCGTGCAGCTGGGCGATGGCGTAGCCCAACGGCGGCACGCCACTGTCGCCGGCGGTCGGCAGCAAAGCCGGACCAGCCTCGCCGACGGCCGGCACAATGCCGGCTGCAGGCGAGGAGTAGAGCGCCGCATAGGCCGAAGGCGCCTCGGCCACCTGCAGGCCAAGCGGCGATTGACGTGCCTGCCAGTTGCCACTGCTTCCCGCACCCGCGCTGCCCGGTGGACGGCCCAGCACGTAGCCGCCGCCATAACCTGCCGGCGCGGCCCCCTGCCCGACCGCATCGGCCGGATGCGACGGCGCGATCGCACCGGGTTCCATGCCCGCGCGGGTTTCCGCCAGCGCCTCCTTGAGCGTGCGATAGACGAAATCGTGGATCAGCCGCGCGTCGCGGAAACGCACCTCGTGCTTGGCCGGGTGCACATTGACGTCCACCCGCGCCGGATCCAGTTCCAGAAACAGCACATACGCCGGCTGCCGGCCGTGATAGAGCACGTCGCCATAAGCCATCTTCACCCCATGGCTGACACTGCGGTCGCGCACCGGGCGACCGTTAACGTACAGGTACTGCTGGTCGGCACTGGCGCGCGAATACTGCGGCTGGGCGATCCAGCCGTGCAGGCGCAGGCCGGCGGCGCTGTGGTCCACCCGCAACGCCTGCCGGGCGAAATCCTCGCCCAGTGTCTCGGCGAGGCGGACATCCGAATACAGGTCGCCGGGCTTGTAGCGGCGCGAGGCCTTGCCGTTGTGCGAGACCCGCAGCTCGACATCCGGCCGCGCCAATGCCAGCGAACGCAGCCACTCTTCGATATGCCCCAGCTCGGTGCGCTCGGCACGCAGGAACTTGCGCCGTGCCGGCACGTTGTAGAACAGCTCGCGCACCTCCACGGTGGTGCCCGGCGCATGCGCACGCGGCATCACTTCACCCAGCGTGCCGCCTTCGATCTGCAAGGCGGCGCCATGCTCATCAGCGGCGCGCCGCGAGGCCAGGGTGAAGCGGCTGACCGAGGCGATCGATGGCAACGCCTCCCCGCGGAAACCCAGTGTCGCCACCGATTCGAGATCATCCAGGCTGGCGATCTTGCTGGTGGCATGGCGCGACACCGCCAGCGGCAACTGCTCGGCGGCAATGCCACCGCCGTTGTCACGGATGCGGATCAGGCGCACCCCGCCTTCTTCAAGATCGATATCGACGCGGGTGGCACCGGCGTCGAGCGCGTTCTCGACCAGTTCCTTGACCACCGATGCGGGCCGTTCGACCACTTCGCCGGCGGCGATCTGGTTGATCAGGATCTCCGGCAGCGGACGGATCGAGTTCATACCGCACCGCCGGTAGCGCACGCCACGATCAAGGTCGATGAGGGAAGTCGCGAGGAAATCAGGCTGACATCATGCATGCGCAGATGATAGCCGAGCCCGGCCAGCCCGCCGCGCCGCAAGCGGGCTTTGCAGCCCTGTCGGCAGCGCCATTAAACGGCAAACGGCCGCCCGAAGGCAGCCGTTTGAACAGACACCGGCGAAGGCTTACTTGCTGCCGCCGGCCACGGTGCCGGCGGAGGCATCCATTTCCGCCTGGGCGCGGGCGGCGAACAGCGTACCCGGCGGCGGTTGGCGACTGAAGAAAGTGTGCACGCCATCCAGCACCGCGCTGGCGATACTGCGCTGGTAGGCCGGATCGATCAGGCGGCGCTCCTCATCCGGATTGGAGATGAAGGCCGTTTCCACCAGCATCGCCGGCATATCCGAGGTCCGCAGCACGGCGAAGTTGGCCCGCTCGATGTTCGGCTTGTGATTTTTGCCGATGCGCTTGAGGCCACTGAGCACGTGATTGCCCGCGTCCTCGGAGGCCTTCATGTTGCCACTCTGGGCCAGATCCAGCAGCACGTTGGCCAGGGTGCCTTCGGTGCGGTTGAGGCTGACGCCGCCGATCAGGTCGGCCGCGTTTTCCTTGTCCGCCAGCCAGCGGGCGCGCTGCGAGGACGCGCCCTTGGTGGAGAGCACATACACCGAGGACCCGGTGGCCGAGCGGTTTTCAGCCGCATCGGCGTGGATCGAGATGAAGATGTCGGCCTTGGCCGCACGGGCCCGCTGGGCGCGGTGCGGCAACGGGATGAATACGTCGGTATCGCGGGTCAGGAACGCGCGTAGTCCGGGCGTGGCATTGACCTGCCGCGCCAGTTCACGCGCCACGGCCAAGGTCACGTCCTTCTCGCGCTTGCCGGTCGGGCCGATCGCACCGGGATCCTGGCCACCATGTCCGGGGTCGATCGCCACCACCAGGGCGCGCATACCCGGCTGCATGCGGATACGCGAGGCATCGCTGGGCATCACGGGGCGCGGCGCCGTTGCGGCAGCCACCTCCGGTGCGGCCGCAGCAGCGGCTTGCGCGGCCGGGACGGGGCCCGGCTTGCCAGTGGCAATGGTGGTGGGGACGGCTGCGCCCTGGCCATTGAGAATCGCCGCCGGCGATGAGGGTTGGCTCTGCGGCGCGCTGACGGCGACAGGTGCAGGGGTTGCATTGACAACCACGGCCGGCGCAGGCGAGGTGGCCTGCTGGCGCACCGCGGCGGTCAGTACGGCGGTAGCCCGGGCGGCCTCGGCACGGGGATCCACACTGTTTTGTACTGGCGTGCTGGCGGGTGCCGCGGGCGCAACTGGCGCAGAACTCGCGGCCACAGCGCGCGCCGGTGCTTCGCCCGGCCATTCGATCAGCAACGTGGACTCTGCGCCCTGCCCCTGCATCCGGGGCTTGAACGGCGCGACCGACTCGGCCAGATCGAACACCACCCGGAACGTGCCCGGAGTCGGAGTGCCGGTACGCACCGCGGTGACCACGCCGGTCGCAGCGGGCAGCTTGAGGTCACGTACAGCGCTGGAATCCGGAAAATCGACGACCAGGCGGTTCGGTGCGGACAGGCTCAGGGTCTTGTAGCTGCCACCACCGGCCAGCTGGATTTCGGCCCGGGTGCCGGTACTACCGCTGTGCAGCCCTACCCCACGGACCTCGCCCGCCCACGCAGGCACCGCAGCCAGGCAGAGCCCGACGACAGCAAGCGACAGTGCGAACAGCGGGTTTCCCGTAGTCATGCCCGGATTCAATCACCGCATTCCGGCAATTGCAATACTTTTCCTTTAATAATCCGCCACCTGCCGCACCTTTCTGTTGTCAGAGGGCAGGAAGCGACTGCAAGTCGGCTATTTCGCTCAACCGCTGCAGCCACGATTCACCGGTCGGGCTGTGTGCCCGCAACCGGGCGCGGCGACCGTGGCCGGCGATTTCCAGCCCGATCACCAGATCCACCGGCGGCAGGCCGCCGGCCCCGCGCTCGGGCCATTCGACCAGCCACAGATCGGCGCTGCCTTCGTCCAGCCCGAGAAAATCCAGCTCGCCCGCATTGCCGATCCGGTACAGGTCCAGATGCCACGCCTCGCCGGTTGCCAGCGGATAACGCTCGATCAGGGTGTAGGTGGGGCTGCGGATCGCGCCCTGTACCCCCAGGGCACGCAACAGCGCGCGCGCCAGGGTGGATTTGCCCGCGCCCAGGTCGCCTTGCAGATGGACCACCGCCTGTGCCGGCCGGGTCTGCGCCAACGCCTGCCCTAGCCGGTCGGTGCTTTCGCTGTCAGGAAGAATCAGTTCGATCATGGTCGCCATTATGGATTGGCCAGCGCCCGCAGGTGCGGCAACAGATCACGCGGCAGCAGCCCGCGCTCCCCGTCCAGTGCGGCCACATCCCCGTCCAGTGCGGCCACGTCCCCGGCCAGTGCATGCAGCAGGGCACCGGTGCTGGCGGCATCGAACAACGCCAGGCCCTGCGCGCACAACGCGGCAATGACGCCGGTCAAAAGATCCCCCATGCCCCCCACCGCCATGCCCGGGTTGCCGGCGGCGATCACTCGCGGCAATTGCCCGGGGCTGGCCACCACAGTACCGGCGCCCTTGAGTACCACGACCGCCGAGTAACGCCCGGCCAGCGCCTGCGCCGCGGCGAAGCGATCATGCTGCACGCTGGCGGTATCGGTTCCCAGCAAGCGCGCGGCCTCGCCCGGATGCGGGGTCAGGATGGCCTGCGGCAGCGGACGTGGCTCGAGTGCGAGCAGATTCAAGGCATCGGCATCGACCACCAGCCGCTTGCCGCTGGCCAGCACCGCCGCGTACAGCGCCTGCGCCCACGCGTCCTGGCCCAGCCCGGGCCCCAATGCCACCACGCTCGCACGCGCCAGCAGAGCATCCAGCCCGGCGATATTTTCTATGCCATGTGCCATCGCCTCCGGGCACCGTGCCAGCAGCGGCGCCACATGCACGCCACGGGTCGCCACGCTGGTCAGGCCCGCACCACTGCGCAAGGCCGCCTCGGCCGCCAGCATCACCGCGCCACCTGCACCGTGGTTGCCGCCCACGCACAGCACATGCCCGGACTCGCCCTTGTGGGTATTGAGCCGCCGCCGCGGCAGGTACTGCGACAGCGCCGGTTTCGACCAGCGCTGCACGCTGGCAGCGATACCGTCCAGCGCCGGCGGCGGCAAGTCCAGATCCGCCAGCAGCCGTTGGCCCGCAAACTCCAGGGCCGTTCCGGTGTACAAACCGCGGTGCGCGACGATGAACTGCAGCACCCGCCCGGCGCGGACCGCTTCACCCGGAACCTTGCCACTGTCGGCATCCACACCACTGGGCACATCCAGCGCCAGTACCGACACGCCGGCGGCGTTGATCGCCGCGATCAGCGCCGCATCCGCCGCCTCCGGCGCACGGCTGAAGCCGATCCCGTACAGCGCATCGACAATCAACTCGGCCTGCCGCAGGCAATCGGGCGATACCTCGACGTGACCGCCGATAGCCAGATAATCGGTACAGGCACGCTGGGCCAGCGCGCTACGTGGAGCGGCACCGCGCGGATGCAACACGCTGACTTCGCGCCCGGACTGGCGCGCCA
Source organism: Stenotrophomonas sp. STEN013 (assembly GCF_056760355.1). Classification (NCBI taxonomy): domain Bacteria; kingdom Pseudomonadati; phylum Pseudomonadota; class Gammaproteobacteria; order Lysobacterales; family Lysobacteraceae; genus Stenotrophomonas; species Stenotrophomonas sp. STEN013. The sequence continues at coordinate 108,408 of NZ_JBRREO010000006.1, forward strand.
GACGCGCCAGCACGTATCCATCGCCACCGTTGTTGCCCGGGCCGCACACCACCACGAGCCGCCGCGCCTGCGGCCAATGCTGCAACGCACACTGCCAGGCCGCCTGTCCGGCACGCTGCATCAACACATAGCCATCGCCGCCCAGCAGCGCGGTGGCCTGGACATCAATGCGCCGGGCGGCGACGGTATCGAACAGTTCGACAGGCTCGTCCATGCCCCGGATTCTATACTTGCCACATGTCTGAAGCCGCTTTCACCGTCAATCCGGCGCAGCTGTCGCTGCGCATCCGCCAGCTCGCCCGCGAGGCGGGTTTCCAGCGCTGTGGCATCAGCGGCATCGCGCTGGGCGAGGATGAGGCGCACCTGGCCGACTGGCTGGGCCAGGGGCTGTACGGAACGATGGAATGGATGGCCCGCCATGGCACGATGCGCGCCCGGCCACAGGAGCTGCTGCCCGGCACGGTGCGGGTGATCTCGGTGGGGCTGGATTACGGCCACAAGGACGATGCCGCGGCCTGGGCCACGCTCGATGATGCCGAGCGCGCCTATGTCGCCCGCTACGCGCTGGGCCGCGACTACCACAAGCTGATGCGCAACCGCCTGCAGAAGCTGGCCGAACGCATCGCCGGCGAGATCGGCCCGTTCGGCTACCGGGTGTTCGTCGATTCGGCGCCGGTGCTGGAACGCGCCCTGGCGCGCAATGCCGGACTGGGCTGGATCGGCAAACACACCTGCCTGATCGACCGCAACGGCGGCTCGTGGTTCTTCCTCGGCGAGATCTACGTGGACCTGCCGTTGCCGGTGGATGCGCCGGCCAGTGCGCATTGCGGCACCTGCACGCGCTGCATCGACGTCTGCCCGACCGCCGCCATCATCGCCCCGCACCGGTTGGACGCGCGCCGCTGCATCTCCTACCTGACCATCGAACATGAAGGCGCCATTCCGCTGGAAATGCGTCCACTGATGGGCAACCGCATCTACGGCTGCGATGACTGCCAGCTGGTCTGCCCGTGGAACAAGTTCGCCCGTCGCACCGACGAGCCGGATTTCCGCGCCCGCAACAACCTCGACACCGCCACCTTGCCGGAGCTGTTTGCCTGGGAGGAAGACGAATTCCTGCGCCGCACCGAAGGCAGCCCGATCCGCCGCAGCGGCCATGAGCGCTGGCTGCGCAATATCGCAGTGGCGTTGGGCAATGCCGCGCCCTCACGCGACGCGAAACAGGCATTGGAGCAACGTCGCGAGCACGCCTCCGCCCTGGTCCGCGAGCACGTGCAGTGGGCACTGCAGCGTCACACCGAAAGCGCCGGCATCGGACCGCCGTGAGTCGCAAGCCGCTTCCATGCGACCATGACCGCCCGCTTCAACGCTCCAACGCCTGATCCATGGAACGCAGTGCCGACATCCTGACCCCCAACCAGCTCAACACGCTGGCGCGCGACCTGCTGGAAAGCGCGTTTCCGCTGGTATGGGTGGAAGGCGAGCTGGGCAATGTCAGCCGGCCAGCCTCCGGACACCTGTATTTCACCCTGAAGGACGCCCGCGCGCAGGTGCGTGCGGCGATGTTCAAGCCCAAGAGCCAGTGGCTGAAATTTGTGCCACGCGAAGGCCTGCGCGTGCTGGTGCGCGGCCGGCTCACTCTGTATGAAGCACGCGGCGACTACCAGCTGATCCTGGATCACATGGAAGAAGCCGGCGAAGGCGCGTTGCGTCGCGCCTATGACGAGCTGAAAGCGCGGCTGGAAGCCGAAGGCCTGTTTAATGCGGCACGCAAGCGCCCGCTGCCGGCCCATGTGCGACGCCTGGCGGTGATCACCTCGCCCAGTGGCGCGGCGGTGCGCGACGTGCTGAGCGTGCTGGCCCGACGCTTTCCGCTGCTGGAGGTGGAACTGCTGCCCTCGCTGGTGCAGGGCGACACCGCCGCCGCGCAGATCACCTCGCTGCTGCGCAAGGCCGATGCCAGCGGCCGCTACGACGTGATCCTGCTGACCCGCGGCGGCGGCTCACTGGAAGATCTGTGGGCATTCAACGACGAACAGCTGGCACGCACCATTGCCGCCAGCAACACGCCGGTGGTCTCGGCGGTGGGCCATGAAACGGATTTCAGCCTGACGGATTTCGCCGCCGACCTGCGGGCCCCCACCCCTTCGGTGGCCGCCGAGCTGCTGGTGCCGGACCAGCGTGATCTCACCGTGCGCCTGCGCCGGCTGGCGCAGCGTCTGACCCAGCTGCAGACGCATGCGCTGGGCCAAGCGATGCAGCGCGCCGACCGTGCCGCGCTGCGGCTGCAGACGCACAGCCCGCAGGCCCGACTGGACCTGCTGCGCCACCGGCAGGAGGCTGCGTTCGCCCGCCTGGATGCGGGCTGGCGACAGCAGAAGGAGCGCCGCCAGGCCCGCCTTGCCAACAGCGCCGCGATCCTGCGCGCCACCCAGCCGCAACGCCGGCTGGCCGCGCTCACGGAAAGACTGGCTGCGCTGGCGCCACGCGCGCAGGCGGCAATGGCGCGGCAGCTGCAGCGTGATGCGCTGCGTCTGCGCGGCATCGCCCGCTCACTGGAGGCGGTCAGCCCACTGGCCACCGTGGCCCGCGGCTATTCAATCCTCACCCGCAGCGACGATGGCGCACTGGTGCGCAGCGTCGATCAGCTCCAGCCCGGGGACCGTGTGCAGGCCCGGCTGGCCGACGGCCACGTGCCTTTGCGCGTGGAATCCGGCAACAGCAACCACTGAGCCCGCCGCGCGGTGCCGAAACACGGAACGCCGGCATTGCGGCCCGGCGTTCTGCATTGCGTGGCGGCGAACCGGGCTTACTGCCGCACCGCGCGCTCTTCGCTGCAGAACTGCTGGCGATAGGCCATCGCCTTGGGAATCAACGCCTGCAGATTCTGGATGCGGGTACCCGGATTGGGGTGGGTGGAGGAGAACTCCGGCGGCGCCTGACCGCCACTGGCCTGGCCCATGCGCTGCCACAGTGGCACCGCCTCTTCCGGGTTGAAACAGGCTGCCGCGGCCAGCATCAGCCCCACTTCATCGGCCTGGGTTTCATGCGAGCGTGCGTACGGCAGCAGATACCCGTAGCCCATCGCCGACATCATCATCTGTTGCTGCTGTGCATCCATACCGCTGGCCGCGCCCGCCATCTGCCCGATCTGGGTCAGCTTCTGCTGGGCCATGCGCTGGGCACCGTGGCGCAGCAACGCATGGGCGATTTCGTGGCCCATCACCACCGCCAGCGCGTCGCTGTTCTGCGCCACCGGAATCAGCCCGGTATACACCGCCATCTTGCCGCCGGGCAGGCAGAACGCGTTGGCCTCATCGGACTGCAGCACGTTCACTTCCCAATCGAAATCGCGCGCGAAGTGCTGCGGCTGCAGACCGTGCTCCTGCGCCAGCGCGGTTTCCACCACATCCACCTTGGCGATCAGGCGCCGGGCGATCTCCCGCACCTGCTGTGAGATCTGCGCGTTCGGATCAACCGGCCGTTCCTGCGACAGGATTTCCTGATAGGCCTGCAACCCCAGCGCCTTCTCTTCACTGGCGTCGAGCGAGCTGTCGATCAGCACCTTCTCGCCGGTGTACGGGTCCACCGAGCGGTTGCCCAGGTAATAGCAGCCGCCATAGATGGCGAAGCCCAGCAGCACTACCCAGCGGATATTGCCGAACAGCCCGCCACCGCGGCGCTGCCGGCGGTTGCCCTGACTGCCGAAAGGATCCTGTCGCATGTGGAAGTTCCCGTGAGAAGCGGTTGGTCGGGGCCGATGGTAACCCGCACCACCGCACCGGCCACGTCAAATGCCGCGCACCAGCCGGAAGCCGATCCGGGCCGAGGTCACATCCGAATCCTGCGACTGCCGCCATGCCGCCCGCGTCTGTTCCGGCGCATTGGCCCAGTTGCCACCGCGGATCACCCGTTGCCGGCAGCCGGGGTTGTACCAGGCCGCACCGTCGGCTGGCGCACGGCGGTAGCTGGCGTGCCAGCAGTCGGCCACCCATTCACTGAGATTTCCGGCCATGTCATGCAATCCCCAGCCATTGGGCTGGAAGCTGGCTGTCGGCGCCGCCCCCCAGAAGCCGTCGCCATAGCCGACGAAGGCGTTGTTCCAGTGGCGTCCGCTGGGCGAAACATCCTCGCTGCCGGTGAAGTTGCCCGACAACGGCGGCGGCACCCCGGCATTACCCCACGGGTAACGGCCGCTGGTTCCGGCCCGCAGCGCATACTCGAATTCGGCCTCACTGGGCAAGCGGTAATAGCGCCCGGTCTGTTCGGACAGCCACGCGGCGTAGGCCTCGGCGTCGCGCACGCTGACATGCATCACCGGGTTGCCAGGCTTGGCCGGCGCACCGTTGTAGTCCGAACGCCAGTCCACGCCACTGCGTCGGACAAAATTGCCGCTGCGCTCGTCATAGACCACCGAATGGCCGCGCCGGGTGGCCCGCGGGCGCGCCTTGGCCGCCTCGACGAAGCGGCCGAATTCGGCCACGGTCACTTCGGTGATCGACAGGGCAAAGCCGCGATCAAAGCGCACGTAATGCTGCGGACGTTCGGCATCGCTGGCGCCCGGTTCGGCATCGCCCGCGCCCATCTGGAAGCCCCCATGCGGAACCACGATCATCTGCGGCCCGCGTCCGCCTCCCTGCAAGGCATCGGAAAACACCTGCCCGGGACGGAAACTGCCGTAGTGCGCGACCAGATCGATCCGCTGCCGCAATATCGCCACGGTCGGATCCCCCGGCGGCGCGATGCGTAGCGCCTGCTCGAGTTTTTCGCGCGCCGCCTTCAGCCCCTGCGGCGAGCTCAGATCCCGCAGACCGCCGTCGCGCAGAGCCGCGAGCTGCGCCGCCCGCATCGCCTCGATGCGCGCCTGCGCATCGACCAGCGTCGGCCCGCCGCGAACCTTGCCCGCCTTGTCCAACCAAGCCGCGGCGGCGTCGAAATCGGCGCGGGTAGCGGCCAGTTCCGCGCGCCGGATCAGCCCGCTCTGCACCGCGGCAATACCCTGCAAGGCCCGGCGGTCCTCCGGCGCCAGCGCCAGCGCCGCCCGGAAAGAGCCCAATGCACCGCCACCGGCCTCCCCCAGCTGGTCGCGCCGCAACGCCGCTTCGCCGGCGCGGTTGAGCGCCAGCACCCGCCGTGCCTGCTGGATCTGCGCTTGCAGCGCCTGCTCGGCCTTGCCTTCCGGCGCCAACGCGATCGCCACACTCACCCGCTCGGCTGCCTCGGCCAAGGCCTGCCGCTGGTCATCCGGACGCGCCATCAGCTCCATCGCCTGGGACCGCAGCAGCTGCCGCGCCTTGTCCAGTCCGCGCCTCGCCCTGGCATCCCTGGGCTTGACCGCCAGCACCGCCAGATACAACGGCACTGCCGCTTCGGCGCTGTCATACAGGTGCCCTTGGGCCAAGGCCGCATCGGCCTGGCGACGGGCCTTGTCCACCATTTCCGGCGTCAACTCCGGCACCGACGGCATCCACACCGGAAGCGGCGTTGCCTCCACCGTCGCGCGCTCGGGCTCGGCCTGCGTCGGCAAGGCAGGCCCTGCTTCGGCCGGTGGTGCGGGCGCTGATGTCACGCCGCGCTCCTGGTTCCGTGCCGCTGTGCCGGGCGCCTGAGGCGTACACGCGCCGCAGGTCACGGCTGCAAGCAGTGCCATGCAGATCAGCTGGCCGGTAGTACGCAAACTTCCTCCCATTCCTGTCCCGGATCACGGGACGAATCGACGTTAGGCTATTCTCGCCTGCCTGAGCAAACCATGCAGTTGACGGACACCACGTGGCTTATTGGATCAAACACCCGGCGGAACTTGAAGAACGTTACCGCCAGCGCCCCGGCCGGATCGGGCTGGATACCGAATTCATCCGCGAGCGCACCTACTGGCCGCAGCTGGCGCTGGTGCAGATGGCCGTGGGCGAGGAAATCCTGCTGATCGATCCGCTGATTCCCGGCATGACCGAGGCCCTGCGCCCTTGGCTGACCGATACCGGCATCCTCAAGATCATGCACAGCGCCAGCGAAGACCTGGTCGCCTTCAAGTGCGCCTGCGATGCGATGCCGCGACCGCTGTTCGACACCCAGATCGGCGCGGCACTGGCCGGCATCGGCGGCGGCATGGGCTACCAGAAACTGGTGGCCGAGATCACCGGCGTCACCCTGCCCAAGGGCGAGACCCGCTCGGACTGGATGCGCCGCCCGCTCTCGCCCGCACAGCTGGAATATGCGGCCGACGACGTGGAATACCTGTTCGCATTGCACGATGCGATCGACACCAGGCTGCAGGCGCTGGATCGGCGCGGCTGGCTGGAGGATGACGGCGAGCGGATGATCGCCAACGTCGAGACCGATGACAGCGAACAATGGCCGCACCTGTCGATGCGCGCGGCGCAGTTCCTCGAGCCCGAGGCCCAGCTGCGCCTGCTGCGTCTGCTGCGCTGGCGTGACCGCCAGGCCCGGCAGAGCGACAAGCCGCGCAGCTGGATTCTCGACAATGAAGTCGCCACCACGCTGGCGCGCACACCGCCGGCCGATTACGAGGCGATGCTGCGACTGTTCGACCGTTTTCCCAAAGCGCCGCGCAAACTGGCGCAGGCTGTCTGGCAGGCCCTGAACACGCCACTGGACGACGAGGCCCTAGCACCGCAGCCGCTGGCACCAAGCGAGAGCAACAAGGCCGCACTGAAGCGGCTGCAGGAGGCCGTCGCCAGCCACGCGGCCGCACTGGGCCTGCCTGATGGCCTGCTGGCCTCCCGCAAGCACCTGGAGGCCCTGCTGGAGAGCGGCCAGTGGCCGGCGGCGCTCGATGGCTGGCGCAAGACACAGCTGGAGCCGGTCTTGCGCCCGCTGTTGCCGGCGCGTTGATCGCCTCTACCGGCGCGGGCTCTCGCGCAGTCCGCGTCATGCGCCACGATCGGACTGCGCCTACCTCTACGCAGTCCACCAGGCTTCACCTGCTTCCTCGCAACAACTCCCATCGGAACCGGATGACTCACGGAGACCCGGCTGTATGACGTTCCAGATCCTGATGGTCATCGGCATCACGGTGGTTGCCGTCTATCTGTTCGCCACCGAAAAGCTGCGCATGGACATGGTGGCTGTCCTGGTGCTGGCCACACTGGCCCTGCTCGATCTGGTCAGCCCGCAGCAGGCGCTCAGTGGCTTCAGCAACCCGGCAACCATCACCGTCGCTGCCATGTTCGTCCTGGCCGCAGGCCTGCAGAACAGCGGCGCGCTCTCCGGCATCGGCTGGCTGTTCAGTCGGACCCGGTCTCCCTTTCTGTTCCTGCTGCTGTTGTTCGCGGTGCTGGCGCTGATCGCGCCGTTCGTGAACAACACCGCCGTCGTGGCGGTATTCATGCCGCTGGTGATCACCGCCACCGCCCGGATCGGCATGCCGGCTTCCAAAGCGCTGATTCCGCTGTCCTTTGTCTCGCAGATGGCCGGCGTGTGCACGCTGGTGGGCACCTCGACCAACCTGCTGGTCAACGGCATCGCCAAGGATCTGGGGCACCCCGGCTTCAGCATGTTCGAATTCACGCCGCTGGGCCTGATCTGCCTGGCCGCCGGCTGCACCTACCTGCTCATCTTCGGCCGCTGGCTGCTGCCCGACACCCGCACCTCCGAGTTCGTGGAGCACTACGAGCTGGGCAAGTTCCTCACCGAACTGCGGGTGATGCCCGGCTCGCGCCTGATCGGAAAATCCATCGAAGAGATGAAGCTGGGCGAAGCCAACGGCGTTTTCGTACTGGAACTGCTGCGCGGCAAGAACAAAGTGTGGTCACCGCGGACCCAGACGCTGCAGGAAGACGACATCCTGCTCGCCCGTGGCGACTGGCCCAGACTGGTCGAATTCACCCGCAAAGCCGGGTTGGAGATCAATTCGCAATTCAAGTTCAAAGCCCGCCTGCTCGATGATGTGGAGCAGGTGGTTACCGAAGTGATGATCGCGCCCAACTCGCGCGCGGCCGGCCGCACCCTGGAAGCGCTGGACCGCAGCTGGAACCACAACGCGGTAGTGCTGGCCATCCAGCGTCGTGGCGGAGTGCTGCGCGAGAAACTCAAGGATGTGCGGCTGGATGTTGGCGACATCCTGCTGCTGATCACCGCCAGCGCGGAGGTCGGTGCGCTGCGCCGCGATCCGGACGTGGTGGTGCTGTCCGAACGTGAAGCGGTCAAGCCCAAAGGCTGGCGCGGCCCCTTCGCACTGGTGACGATGGCGCTGGTGATCGGCATCTCGGCCATCGGCTGGATGCCGATCGCGATCACTTCGCTGGTCGGCGCGGTGGCGATGACCCTGGCAGGCTGCCTGCATGCCGACGAGGTCTACGAGGCTGTGGACTGGCGCATCGTGGTGCTGATGGCAGGCCTGCTGCCGCTGGGCGTGGCGATGAGCCAGAGCGGAGCGGCCGCTTTCATCGTCGAGCACACCATCGGACTGGTACGCGACCTCGGCCCGCATGTGGTGCTGGCGGTGATGTACCTGGTCGCCCTGCTGCTGGCCGAGCTGATGAGCAACTCCGCGGCGGCCGTGCTGCTGACCCCGATCGGCATCTCCACCGCGCAGATGCTGGGCGTGGATGCCACGCCCTTCCTGATCGCGGTGACCTTTTCCGCCTCGACCAGCTTCCTCACCCCGGTCGGCTACCAGACCAACACCATGGTCTACACCGCCGGCGGCTACCGCTTCACCGACTTTCTCAAAGTGGGCCTGCCGCTGAATCTGATCTTCTGGATTCTGGGCGTGATCTTCATCCCGCGCTTCTGGCCCTTCTGAGCCATCCCCGGTCGCCAGCTGTCCGCCGCTGGCTGCACTGCCCCACTGCGACACAAGCACCTGCGCGCATCCCCTGATTGCGCAGGCACAAGCGTGGGGCAGGTGTACCACGCCAGCGACATCATCAACATGGAAAAACAAAAAAGCCCGCATTTCTGCAGGCTTTAATGGAATGGTGGCCGAGGACGGAATCGAACCGCCGACACGGGGATTTTCAATCCCCTGCTCTACCAACTGAGCTACTCGGCCACTTTTTTCTCGTTGGCGTTGTCGCCGGCGAGGACGTGCATATTACGGATGCATTTCGATTTGGGCAAGCGAATTTCACAAAAATTTTCACATCCGCGCGAATCCATTCCAAACGACCGATTCGGCAAAGGCATCGACGCCATCCAGAGGCTCACACAACGCGTGCGCAGACACGCAAACGCAAAGCGCCGCATCTTCCGATGCGGCGCTTTGCGGGTGTTTGGTGGAGCGGAGGAGGATCGAACTCCCGACCTTCGCATTGCGAACGCGACGCTCTCCCAGCTGAGCTACCGCCCCAAACGGTGAGGGCGATTCTACGCCCGGTTTTTTTATTCGCCAAGAGGCACATCCCGCAGGGCGCGCCGGCGTCCCATCAACGACCGAGAGAAAGTGGCCACGCGATCCGCCGGAGCAACCGGTATCCGCGGCCGCAGGCTGCTTCGCCATCGCGGCACGCGTTGCGGCGCTCCATTGCCTGTCCGACGATCACGATCCAATTCCGATTCCCTTCCAGATGCCCAGGGGTGGCAACAGGCCGGTCCGCGAAGGCCGCCCTGATGCAGCGCTTGCGCACCAGCCCACCTGCCTCCGCCAATCGACAGGCATGGCCAAGATCATCGCAGCCGGATTCGCCACTCCCGTTATCCGGGAAAACGAAAGATTCACTCGAGCGGCGGCATGGTGACCGGGCTTTCCACCTCGCCACGGAGATCCGCCCATGCCCCGCACCCGGTTTTCACTGTTGCTCGCCATCCTGCTGCCGTTCTCGGCGATTGCCTCCGAACCGGTGACCTCCGTGCCGCAGCTCAACCTGGACCGCTATATCGGGCAATGGCATGAAATCGCCCATCTGCCGGTGTCGTTCCAGAAAAAATGCGTGGCCGACATCACCGCAAGCTATCGGCGCCATGCCGACGGACGCATCAGCGTGCTCAATCGCTGCCGCACGGCCGATGGGGACCTGATCCAGGCCGAGGGGACCGCACGCACCGTGGCCGGCCATCCCGGCCGCCTGCAGGTGCGCTTCGCGCCCGAATGGCTCGCATGGCTGCCCTGGGTATGGGCGGACTACTGGGTGATCGCCCTGGACCCGGACTACCAGTGGGCGATGATCGGTGAGCCGGACCGCAAATACCTGTGGATCCTCTCCCGCACACCCGGCATGGACGCTGACCGTTTTGAGGCGCTCAAGTCCCAGGCCGTCGCGATGGGCTACGAGCTTGCGCCCTTGAAGGTCATGGCGCCCATCGACTAGGGCGCCCGCCCGTCGTCACTCAGTCGGCCGCTTTGCGCCGGTAGTCCAATGGCGGTGCGGTGCGCTGCAGCAGCGGCTGATAGGTGAAATCCGCACCCCGCCGTTGTGCGAACTCTGTCTTGGCGGCGGCGACGGTCTGCGGGGACTGGTAGAGCGCCACCGCGGCCAGCGCCAGGGTCTTCGCCGCATTCAGAGCCCCCTTGGCACCAATCGTCGAGCCCGAGGCGGCCACAGCCTGCCAGCTGTGCGCCGGCGTTCCCGGCACCCAGGTCGCCGTGCTCACCCCTGCCGTGGGAACAATCCAGCTGACATCGCCCACATCGGTGGACGCACTGCCGGCATTGTCGGCACGGTAAGGCTGCAGCGCAGCAGCCTCATCCAGCGCCGGCCGCCGCTCCAGTGTTTGCTGCATGCGCTCGGCGAAGGCCCGCTCGGCCACGTCATAGCGCACACCGCCCACCCGCTGCAGTGCCGCCTGCATCACCTGCCCCAACGTGTCATTGGGCAGCAGCGAGAACACCCCGCCGGTCTGCTCGAACGCAACGGTGGTACCCGTCCCCATCGCAGCGCCCTCGGCGGCCTGGTGCAGGCGCTCGAACACCTCGCGGACCACCGCCGGGTCGGTATGGCGCACGTAGTAATAGGCCTCCGCATCATCCGGCACCACGTTGGGCGCCGCCCCGCCGTTGCTGATGACGTAGTGGATGCGGGTGCCGTCGGGCACGTGCTCGCGCATCAGATTGGCCATGTGATTGAACGCCTCCACGCCATCCAGTGCCGATCGGCCACGCTCCGGCGCAATCGCCGCGTGCGCAGCACGCCCCTGGAAGCGGAACTTCCCGCTGATGTTTGCCAGCGTGGTGCCTTGCGCGGCCGAGTTGTCGGCTGCCGGATGCCAGTGCAGCATCACATCCACTCCATCGAAGAGCCCGGCCTTTGTCATGTAGACCTTGCCCGAGCCTCCCTCCTCGGCCGGCGTGCCGTACAGCCGGACTTCGCCGTCGTTACCGGTGTCTTTCAGCCATTGTGCGATGGCCCGCGCCGCGCCCACGGAGGCGGCACCGAACAGATTGTGACCGCAGGCGTGCCCGGCGAGCTGCCCGGGCAGGGGTACCCGCACCGGCTCGGCCGCATGCGCCATGGCCGGCAAGCCATCCATCTCCGCCAGCAGACCGATCACCGGCCCCTTGCCGCGTCGGCCATAGCTGGCGACGAACGCCGTCGGCATCCCGGCCACGCCCGCCTGGATACGGAATCCGGCCTCGCGCAGCTCCTGTTGCAGCAACGCCGAGGATTGCGTTTCCAGATACCCCAGCTCTGGACGCTGCCACAGTGCCAGCCCGACCTCTGCCTGGCGCGCGGCATAGCGGTCCAGCGCGGCCACCACATCGGCATCCTGCGCGCCCACACTGGCAGGGATGGACAACAGGCAGCCCAACAGGGCCGCACGCAGCCGGGTCGGCTTCATCGGCAGATCCTCCGCAACTCAGTAGAAGGTGACGTTGTCGATTTCGAACCAGACCTTGCTGCCGGGTTCACCGCCGGCGGAGAACACCAGCTGCTGCAGGTCATCGCCCTTCCACTGGGCGATGGGTCCCTTGGCCCGGTATGGCGGCTGCCCCTGCAAGGTGACAAACGGCACCTCGACCGCGCGCCACTGCGGTTGGGCCTGCAGCGTGGCGACAAAGCGGCGACTGCCCAGCGCGCGTACTTCCAGGCGCAGCTCCGGCGCACTGCCCCGCAGTTCGAAGCGGACACCGCGATAGCCCCGCGCATCCACCGGCGCCACCGAGCCACGGCTCAGCGGCAGGATCGTCGCGGCAAACGCCGTGTCCTTGTTTGACAGCTTGGCCTGTGTGGCCAGCGCGTGGCCACCGGTTTCGCGGGCGACCACTTCAGTCACCTGCACGGTGCGGTCGTTGCCGCCATCGGCCTCGTCGATACGCAGCGTATCCAGCGCGGTGCGACCGTCTTCGCGCTCGAAGTCATCCACCAGCGCGGCCACCGGCAGCGCCGGCAATGCCAACGCGTGGTTGCCAGCGGGCAGCACCGCTCCCTTGCCATGGACCTGGCGACCGGCGACATACACCTGCTGCGTGTTGCGGATATCGGCGATACGCTGCCACGGCTGACCGCGCACCAGCAGCAGATCGGCGCGCTTGCCGACTTCAATCGTGCCTCGATCCGTCACGCCCAACGCCTTGGCGCTGTGCGCGGTGCCGGCGACAAGCGCTTCGGCCGGGGTAAGCCCGGCCTCGACGAACAGCTCAAGCTCGCGCAGGGTGGAGCTGCCATGGGGCGTACCGGTCATACCGGCATCGGTACCGACGACCACCGGGATACCGGCGTCATGCAAGGCTTTGACATTGCCCAGGGCGTTGGTGAAATTGCGTTCGCGCTGGCGCAGCACTTCCGGCTTGCTGGCGATGCGGCCACTGCCGTCCACGCGCTCGGGCAGGTACACCGCCAGCGAGGGCGCATAGGCCGTGCCGTGGGTACGCATCAACCCGACCAGCTCCTGGTCCACCGGACCGTCCTGCAGGCTGTGCGCGATCACGTCCACGCCGGCACGTGCAGCGGCCTTGCCACGCTTGACCATCACCGTATGGGTGAACACCTTCAAGCCGTGCTTGTGCGCTTCCTCGACCAGCGCGCTGAGGGTCTCCTCATCCATGCTGCTGTTGTCGGCGGCATTGGAGTAACGCCAGCCGTCGGTGAAAGCCTTGATGAAATCCGGCTTGTAGGCCGCCACCGCCTGCACGCCCGCCCGCGCAGCGGCCGGTGAGTTGACCCAGCGGGTGGTGTTTTCATCGCCCCAGTCGGCGCCATGACCGAGCGGGGTGCTCATGCGCGCGGCGAACTTCACGTCCGGCGCGGCGATCGAGGCCAGCCATTGCCGGCGCGGCGCGTAGGCCTCCGGCGGCTCGTGGAAATCGCTGACCGTGGTGACACCCGCAGCCATGTACAGATTGGCCACCTGGGGCAGTTCCGACGGGGTGGCATTGGGCGTCCAGTGTGTGTGCAGATCCAGCAAGCCCGGCAGCAATGCCTGTCCGCGCGCGTTGACCACCCGCGCGCCCTTGGGCGTCTGCAGCTGCTGGCCGATGGCCGCGATCCTGCCCTCCTCCACCAGCACGCTGGCCGGATAGGCGGCGCGCCCGGTGCCATCGAACACCATCGCATCACGGATCAACAACGGCTGCGCGTCGCCGGCCCGGGCCACAGCAGTGGCCTGCCCGGCGCCCAACAGCACCAGCATCGCCAGCAGATGCGTCCATCGATTGCTCTTGTACATGCTCATTTCCACGTTCATTGCAGGGACCGCGCCGCAGCGGACGCGGGCTCGGGGGAACTCAGGCGGACATCGTTGCCGTGCTGTTCCACCACCAGGCCCAGACTCAGGGCGACGCTGTGCGCAAATCCGCGCGGATCGCTGGCCGAGTACAGGCCGACGATGCGGCGGCTGCCCACCAGCGGATCGTTGATGACGATACGGGTGTCGCTGTAGCGCAGGAACTGCGCCGCCGCCACCGACAACGTGTCGCCATTGAACGACAACATGCCCTCGCGCCACGCCAGTTGCTGCTGCAGATCATCACTGGGCACCGCCTCGATGCGGATGCCATGGCTGCGGTTGGCAAGGGCGCGGTAGTTGGCCAGCAGCCGCGCCGGCGCCACCGCGCCCTGTACGTCGGTCACATCCACCACGCCTTCGCGCACCAGCACTTCCACACCACCACTGCGACGTTCGGTGAGACTGACCGCAAAGCTGGTGCCGATCGCGGTCACATCGGTTTCCTCGGCACGCACCACGAACGGCCGGTGCGGGTTCTTGGCCACATCGAACAACGCCTCGCCCTGCAGCAGACGGATGTCGCGACGGCTGTCGCTGTAGCTCACCCGCACCTGGGAGTCCGAGTCGAGCGTGATCGCCGAGCCGTCCTGCAATGGCACCCGCAGGATCTCGCCCTTGCGCGTGGCGTAGTACTCGGCGCCATCGTCCTGATGCCGCACGCCGATCGCCAGCAGACTGAACATCGCCGCCGCCCCCACCGCCCATCTGAACAGCCGCCGCGCCGGTCGCGCCGCCCAACGCGGAGCACTCGTGCGCTGCAAGCGGCCGGCCGACAGCGCACGCGCCCGGTCGGTACGTGCCAACACGGCATGGGCACGCGCATAGGCACCGAAATGCCGGCTGTCGGCCTGCAGCCACACATCCCGCTCCGCCTCGGCCTCTGCGCTCAAGGGCGCACGGTCTTCGCGTGCCACCCACGCCGCGGCGATGTCATCAATGTGGTTGTCAACGCCTGCGCGCATGCCACATCTCTCCTGCATCGGGCTGGTCCTTGCCCTGCTCCGTTCCGTCGTCATGCCGCTTCATCGCTTCCATCAATACCCGGATGCCTTTGCAGATGTGCTTTTCAACGGTGTTCTCGCTGATTTGCATCCGCTCGGCGATCTCACGCTGCGAGTAGCCCTCCACGCGCCGCAGCACGAAGGCCTGCCGGCACTTGTCCGGCAACCCGTCGATCAATGCGCCGATCCGCGCCAGCTGCTGCCGGGAGGAGGTCGTCCGCTCAGGGCAGACCTCTTCCCCGGCGATCGCAACCCGGTCGATCTCCGCGACCGCTTCGATCGACACCACCTGCGCGCGCCGCAACTGTTGCAGCACCACCGATTGCGCGACCGAGTAGACATAGGCCCGCGGCTGCCGGACGTGCGAAACGTCCGGCAGCGCCGCCAGGATCGCGTAGGTCTCCTGGATCACATCGTCGGCATCCTGGCGGACCGACAGCTTCCGCTTCAGCCACTCGCGCAGCGCCGGCTCACACGGCAACACGTGCTCGGCCAGCCACAGGCCGCGCTCTTTGGCCAGTGCCGGCTTCATCGCATCACCTGCCAACCGCCACCCGCCAACCGCCGGGCAGCGGCATCCACATCAACGAAGGTCATCAGAACGCCTTGCTCACATTCACGTACCAGTAGCGCGGATTGGCCTGATACACACCCGATGGATAGCCGAACACATCATCGGACACCGGCGGACGCTTGTTGGCCAGATTGTTGGCTCCAACCTTCAGCGCCACCCCGTTGAGCCAGCCTTCGCGCTGGAAGTCGTATTTGATGAAGGCATTGGCCAATGTCTGCGACTTCACCGTCCACGGCGTACCGTCGGCCAGGGTCAGGCCGTTCTCGACGTAGGAACTGGCGTAGCGCGCATTGGCGCCCACCGACAGCTGCTGGTAACGCCAGGTCAGGGTGCCGGACCACTTCCACTCGGGGTTGCCGCCATTGCCGATCAGGTCACCGCCACCGGTGATGCGGATAGACGGATCGACCAGTCCCTGCGCCTTGGCATCTTCCAGCGCCTGCAGCGCCGGCGAACGCTGGCGGTAGAACTCGATCAGATGGGTGCCGGTCACCGACACGTCGAAGCGGCCGATGGCGGTCTCCGGCGAATTCCAGCTGAAGTTGTAGTCCACGCCGCGCAGCGTCTGCGGCTGCAGATTGACGTACTGGTCGGTGACGTAGAGCACCTTGCCGGCCGGATCCAGCCCGGTGCCGGCAAACCGCGCGATCTCGTCGGCGGTCGGGTCGGCACGCACCACGGCGCTGTTGCTGCCGCCCTGCTGGCGCAGCAGGTAATCCAGGATCAACGCATTGCCTTCGCCGAACAGGCCGATGATGCCTTCCTGCTCGTACTTGTAGTAATCCACCGCGAAGCTGAAGCGGCCGAAGTCCTCCGGAATGAAACGCGGCTGGAACACCAGCCCGGCGCTGGTATTGGTGGAGGTTTCCGGCTTCAGATCGGGGTTGCCCGAACGCCGCGCGGTGGTCGAATAGGTGTAACCGCCACAACCGGCGATGGAGGCCTGCGCGCCGGTGCGCACGTCCGCTTCGCACTGGATGTAGTCGGTGCGGTTGTTGGAACGGCTGACCACCGTGGCGTTGACCTGTTCCAGGTTCGGCGCACGGAAGCCCTGGGCCCACGACGAGCGCAGGGTCAGGCCATCGAAAATCTGCCAGCCCAGCGCCAGCTTCGGCTTGGCGACATTGCCGAAATCGTTGTAGCGCTCGGCGCGCCCGGCCACCTGCAGGTCCAGCGACTTGACCAGCGGAATGCCCATTTCCGGCGAGACCAGCGGCACCGAGAGCTCGGCGAACAGTCCCATCACCGAACGCGAGCCGTAGGTGTCCGGGGTCGGGCTGACGCCGTACATGTCGCTCGGATAAGCGATGCCGGTGATCGCATCGGTGAAGGTCACCGAGCCATCCACGCGCGCGTCGCGGTCATCGCGCTGGGTTTCGTGCCGCGCTTCCACACCGGCCGCCATGCCCACCTTGCCGGCCCAGGTGGAGAACAGGTCCGCACGCGACACCTTGAAATCCCACAGGAACAGCTCGGTCTCGCTCTGCCGCTTGGCCTTGTAGAAGAACTGGTCCAGCGTGTCCCAGTCATTGCAGCCGCCACAGAACGGGTTGTAAGCCGACGCCGTGGGGTTGGCCAGCGCCTGCTGGAACAGCGACATGCTCACCGCATCCTGGGTGTCGACGACCTTGGCCGTGGAGTACAGCGCGGCGGTTTCCCAGTCAAAGCCGTAGTGATAGCCACGCAACCCGGCCAGGGCGCGCACCTGGGTGTTGTTGACCTCGATGCGGGTCGGGCGCTCGAAGCGGTAGCTGGTGATCGTCACCGGCACGCCATTGGGGCCGATGTTCAGGCCCTGCAGGCGGTTCGGGTTGAGCGAACCGTCCGGCAGGTACATCGCACCAAACGGGTTCCAGTAGTTGCTGGCGGCCACCGTCATCGGCAGTGCGGTGATGGTGTTGACACCGTTTTGCAGGCTGTAGGCGCGGGAGTCGTACAGGCCCGCCTCGCTGAAGAACGAAATGCCGTTGTCGAAGTCGTGCTTGCCGGTGACAAACAGGTTCAAGCGGCGCACGTCCGGGGTGATCGACAGCGGGTATTGCCCCTGCTGGTTGTCGCGCAGGTTGGCATCGGCGCCGGAGGTAGCCTTGCTGCCGGACTGCACGCAGATGCCATCGGCAATGGTGGTCGCACAGCCACTGTTGCTGGTCGGCTGCACATGGAACGCCCCGGCCGCCGTGGTCAGCCAGGTGCCGTTGCGCGACACACGCGGGCCGTTGACGGTGAAATTGCCCCACGGGCTGTTGGTGTTGCGGTTGTCGGTGCCGGGCAGACCTTCAAACGGCGTGCCGAGGAAGTCCGTGGCGCGGTCGCCATTGCGGGTCCAGTCCTGGTCCAGCGAATTCAGGCCGGTGGTGTTGTAGTAATTGAAAGCGACGGTGATATTGGAGCGCAGGTCTTCGGAGTTCTTGCCCCACATGCCGTTGATGCCGATATCGCGCAGGTCGGTACCTTCACCGAAGCCCTTCTGCACGCTGATCGTGCCGCCATCCATGTCATCGCGCAGCACGTTGTTGACCACGCCGGCCACCGCGTCGGTACCGTAGATGGCGGCTGCGCCATCGAGCAGCACCTCCACCCGGCGCAGGTTCGACACCGGCACCGCGTTGGCGTTGTAGGTCAGCACCGGCACCAGGTTGCCGTCGGCCTGGCTCATCGGGTGCACCACGCTGCGGCGGCCGTTGATCAGCAGCAGCGTATTGCCCACCCCGAGCCCGCGCAGATTGACCGAGGCGATATCGCCACGCGCGTAGTTGGAGCTGTTGCCGCCATTGGTGCCGCTGAAAGATACATCGCCCATCTGCGGGATCGAGCGGTACAGATCATCCCCGGAGACCGCGCCGGTGGCTTCGATCTGCTCGGTCTGCAAGGTTGCTACCGGCAGAATCGCGGCCGACTTGCTGCCCTTGATCTGACTGCCGACCACGGTGATCTGATCAAGCGTGCTCACCCCTGCGGCGGGCGCGACATCCACCTCGGCCGGGGCGACGGGCTGCGCCTGCGCCTGCGCCGCCGTTGCCACCGCCAAGCCGCCCAGACCGCCCAGCGAGGCCAGCAGCGGTCGCGCCGCACGCAGGGTGATGGTCCGCCCGTCATCGGAAGCAATAGTCAACCCGGTGCCATCGAGCAGCTGGTTCAACGCCTGCCGCGCATCCATCTGGCCCTTGACCTGGCCGACCTCGATACGCGATTCGCCAGCGGCATTGGCCGGGGCGATGATCTGGATCCCCGCCTGACGCGCGAATTCAGGTAACACATCTTCGATATGACCGCCTTCGACATCGAACTGCGGCGGCGCCGCGAATACCGGAACCGCCGTGCACAGGGCAGCAACAGCCAGACCGCCGCGGATAGCGCTTGCAAGCGGTAACAACTTGAATGAACGCATTGATGTATCCCCAGAATAAAACGCGGAAAGCGGCGACCTTTCTGTCCCCTCTTCCTGTTCGATGCGCCAGCACGGGTCTTCCGCCATCCGCGGCCGCAATTGTTTCGCACTTGCCCGCCCCGCATCCGCACGCGCCCATACGCCGTAGTATCCTTCGACCGACCCCGCTTCAAACCCGAGGACCCCGCGGTATGCGCTTTCGCCCCCAGTACGCCCTTATCGCCCTTGCTGCACTTGCCCTGACCGCCTGTGGCGGCGGCAAGGTCAAGCGCGTCTCCGAACCTGCGGCCAGCATCCAGCAGCTCACCGTCGGCAACGACGGCAACTGGGAGGTGGAGCTGCGCCTGCGCAACTACAGTTCGATGCCGATGCGCTTTGACTCGGTCGCGCTGGCTGTGAAGGTCGGCGACGAGAGCGCCGGCACCCTGAGCGCCACACCCGGCGTATCGATCGGCCCGGAATCGGCGGATGTTGTCAGCGTCCGCCTGCAACCGAGCTCCTCGGCCCGCATCGTCGTCGCCGATGCACTGGCCGGTGGCCGTTCCGTGTTCTACGAACTGGAAGGCAGCATCGGCGTCACGCCCGAAGACCGGAAGCAGCGCAGCTTCGAGGTGAAATCCCGCAACAGCCTAAGCCAGGCACCGGGTCTGCCCGGCGTGCTTCGCTGAGTTCCCGCCTCCGTTTTCCGCATCGTTCGAGAATCGTCTGATGAGCACCTACAAAGCCCCTGTTAACGACCTCCGTTTCGCCCTGCATGACGTGCTCAAGGCCGAGTCCTTGTTTGCCGCGATGGGCCTTGAAGATGCCAGCACCGACGTCATCGACGCCGTGCTGGAAGAAGCCGCCCGCTTCAGCGCCAGCGTGCTGGCACCGCTGAACGCCATCGGCGACCAGACCGGCTGCACCCTGGACAAGGCCACCGGCGAGGTCACCACCGCACCGGGTTTCAAGGAAGCCTATGCGCAGTTCATCGAAGGCGGCTGGACCGGCCTGACCGCGTCTCCGGAGTTCGGCGGACAGGGTATGCCGGGCACGCTGGGCATGGCACTGAGCGAGATGGTGTCCTCGGCCAACCTGGCCTGGAGCCTGTTCCCGATGCTCTCGCACGGCGCAGTCGAGGCCCTGAAGCACTACGGTGAGGACTGGCAGAAGGAAGCCTTCCTCAAGCCGCTGGTGGCCGGCCACTGGACCGGCACCATGTGCCTGACCGAACCGCATGCCGGTACCGACCTGGGCCTGATCAAGACCCGCGCCGAACCCAACGCCGACGGCAGCTATGCGATCACCGGCACCAAGATCTTCATCACCGCCGGCGAGCACGACCTGAGCGAGAACATCGTCCACCTGGTGCTGGCCAAGCTGCCGGATGCGCCGCCCGGCCCGAAGGGCATCTCGCTGTTCGTCACCCCGAAATTCAAGGTCGACCGCAACGGCGCCATGGGCGAGCGCAATACGCTGCGCTGCGGCTCGCTGGAGCACAAGATGGGTATCCACGGCTCCTCGACCTGCGTGATGAACTTCGACGGCGCCCAAGGCTACCTGGTCGGCGCGCCGCACAAGGGCCTGATGGCGATGTTCGTGATGATGAACTCCGCCCGCCTCGGCGTGGGCGTGCAGGGCCTGGCCCAGTCCGAACGCGCCTACCAGGGCGCGCTGGCCTACGCCCGCGAGCGCCTGCAATCGCGCGCGCCCAAGGGAGCTCAGCTGGCGGACAAGCCGGCCGATCCGATCATCGCCCAGCCCGATGTGCGCCGCATGTTGCTCACCACCAAGGCGCTGACCGAAGGTGGCCGCCTGCTCGCCGCACACGCCTACACCCAGCTCGATACCGCCCAGCACGCCGCAGACCCGCAGGCGCGTGCCGATGCCGAGACGCTGGTCAGCTTCCTCACCCCGATCGTCAAAGCCTGCCTGACCGAGTGGAGCATTGAAGCCACCTACAACGGCCAGCAGGTGTTCGGCGGTCACGGCTACATCGCCGAGCACGGTATGGAGCAGTTCGCGCGCGATGCCCGCATCACCACGCTGTATGAAGGCACCACCGGCATCCAGGCGCTGGACCTGATCGGCCGCAAGACCGCCGCCTCCCAGGGCGCCGGGCTGAAACTGTTCGCCGCCGAGATCGAGCAGTTCATCGCCGACAACGCCAACAACCCGGCGGTGGCCGAATTCCTGCCGGTACTCGGCGCCAAAACCCGGGAATGGGGCAAACTGACTGTGAACGTGCTGCAGCGCGCCGCCAGCAATCCCGAAGAACTGGGCGCAGCCAGCTGGGACTACCTGTTCTACAGCGGCTACGTGGCACTGGCCTACTGGTGGGCGCGCGCAGCGGCCGCCGCGCAGGCCTCAAGCCAGCCGGAAGCGTTCAAGCAGGCCAAGCTGGAAACCGCGCGCTTCTACTACGCCCGCGTTCTGCCGCGCACACTCACCCATGCAGCCAGCATGGAAAGCGGCGCCGATCCACTGATGGCCATGGACAGCCTCCGTTTCGGCGACTGATCCGGCCGCCTCCGCCCCGTCGCGGGCGCCTCCTCCGGCGCTCGCGGCTTTTCAGGCGCTGCTCCAGACGCGTTTACACAATCTGTCACACATCGTGTATAAGCTGTTTTCCCGATGGAGACAGACACTACACCGCGTAGTCTGATCGATACCGGAGCCGACTCTTCCGCTCCGACACCCGGGATTTCGCCCTCGCCCTCCCTGCACCGCCTCGGCGCCGTGCGCCTGCTATCGCTGGATGCGCATGGCCGCGTGCTGGACTGGATCAACTGGCAAGACGCCAGCTGCCTGTATGTGCGCGGCGCAGTGGCGTGGACACTGGGCGATCCGTGCCTGCACGTGCATGGCGCCATTTCCCGCGCGACCGGCCTGCCCAGTGGGCTCGACCTTCACCCGATCATCGCCTCGCGTGGCCACGCACGCTCGCGCGCGATCAATCCCACGCCCAATCTGACCAACCCGGCCCTGTTCGCACGCGATGCGCAGCTGTGTCTGTACTGCGGCCAGCAGTTCAGCCGGCCGCAGCTCACCCGCGACCATGTCCTGCCGCTGTCCAAGGGTGGGCGGGATATCTGGGAAAACGTGGTTTCCGCCTGTTTCCAGTGCAATTCGCGCAAAAGCAACCGCACCCCGCAGCAGGCGCACATGCCCTTGCTCGCCGTGCCCTACCGGCCCAGCTGGATCGAACACCTGATCCTTTCCAACCGGAACATCCTTGCCGACCAGATGGCGTTTCTGAAGGCGCAACTGCCCAAGAACGCCGTGCGCCGCAGCGTCTGAGGGCACGCATTTCCAGCGGCCGCCCCTCGCCCCGGGCGCGAAGCGGCGACGACTTGTCTGAACCGGCACTTCAGTTTGGCCGCATCCGCCCCCATCCCCCGCCCACATCTGCGGCGCTTTGCTTGCCCCACCCCCGGTTGGCGGCCAAAATACCGTTTCGCTTGAAACACGAAGAAAATGATCGACTCTGCCTGCTACCCGCGCCTGTCGCGCATCCAGACTCCTGCCGACCTGCGCCAGTTCGATGAAAGCGAACTCGGGGCGATCGCGGGCGAGTTGCGCGCCTATCTGATCGAATCGGTCGGCAAGAGCGGCGGCCACTTCGCAGCCGGCCTGGGGGTGATCGAACTCACCGTTGCCCTGCACTACCTGTTCAACACGCCGGTTGATCAGCTGGTCTGGGATGTCGGCCATCAGACCTATCCGCACAAGATCCTGACCGGGCGGCGGGACACCATCCACACGGTCAAGCAGAAGGGCGGCGTGGCGCCCTTCCCCAAGCGCGAGGAGAGCGAGTACGACACCTTTGGCGTTGGCCACTCATCGACCTCCATTTCTGCCGCGCTGGGCATGGCCATCGCACGCCAGCGCCAGGGCGACACCCGCAAAGCCGTGGCCGTGATAGGCGATGGCGCGATGACTGCCGGCATGGCGTTCGAGGCGCTGGCCCACGCTGGCGGCATGGATGACGAGCCCAATGTGCTGGTCATCCTGAATGACAACAACATGTCCATCTCCGAAGCCGTCGGTGGACTGACCAAGATGCTCGGCCGCGCCACCGCCAGCCGCACGCTCAATGCGCTGCGCGAGGGGGGCAAGAAGATCCTCGGCGACAAGCGCCACAGCCCGCCGGCCCGTTTCGTCAAACGCTGGGAAGAACAGTGGAAAGGCATGTTCGTGCCGTCCACCGCCTTCGAGCAGATGGGCTTCCATTACACCGGCCCGATCGACGGCCATGACCTGCCCCTGCTGCTGACCACCCTCAGGCGCCTGAAGGACGCCAAGGGCCCGCAGCTGCTGCACATCATGACCACCAAGGGCAAGGGCTACGAACCGGCCGAAGGCGACCAGATCGGCTATCACGCCGTGGGGCCGTTCGATCCGAGCAAGGGCCTGCCCACCAAGAACGCGCCAAAAAAACCCACCTACACCGACGTGTTCGGTGACTGGCTGTGCGACGCGGCCGCCGCCGAGCCGCTGCTGATGGGGATCACCCCGGCCATGCGCGAGGGCTCCGGGCTGGTGCGTTTCAGCAAGGAATATCCGGCGCGCTACTTCGATGTCGCCATCGCCGAGCAGCATGCAGTTACGCTCGCCGCCGGCATGGCCACACAGGGCGCCAAGCCGGTGGTGGCCATCTACTCCACTTTCCTGCAGCGCGCCTATGACCAGCTGGTGCATGACGTCGCCACACAGAATCTGGACGTGCTGTTCGCCATCGACCGTGCCGGCGTGGTCGGTCCGGACGGTGCCACCCATGCGGGCAACCTCGATCTGAGCTACCTGCGCTGTGTGCCCAACATGGTGGTGATGGCTCCCGGTGATGAAGCCGAGTGCCGGCAGATGCTGACCACCGGCCTGCGCTACAACGGCCCGGCGGCGGTGCGCTACCCGCGTGGCACGGGTCCGGGCGTGGCTGCCGGCAACGATCTGTCGACGCTCGAGATCGGCAAGGCCCAGCTGCGCCGGTCCGGCAGCCGGATCGCGCTGCTGGCTTTTGGTGCCACCCTGCCGGCCGCCGAACAGGTCGGCCGTGAGCTGGGCCTGAGCGTGGTCAACATGCGCTTCATCAAGCCGCTGGACCAGGCGATGCTGCTGGAACTGGCCCGTACCCACGAAGGCTTCGTCACAATCGAAGACAACGTGGTGGCTGGCGGAGCCGGCTCGGGCGTCTCGGAACTGCTCAACGCCGAGGCGGTGGTGATGCCGGTGCTGCACCTGGGCCTTCCCGACAGCTACCAGCATCACGCCAGCCGCGAAGACCTGCTGAGCGAAGCGGGCATCGACGCTGCGGGCATTCGCGCCGCCATCCTCAAACGCTGGCCCGAACTGCAGGACACCGCCGCGCCGGTGAGTGCGGCCAGCTGAAGCAAAAGCCCCGCATCGCGGGGCTTTTGGGTGACGCCGGGATAACCGTCGCCGTCGTGAAAGCAGCCGGTATTGCCCTGCACATCACTCAGATCCAGCTGTCGCGCAGGCGCAGGAGCCGCGCCTCTGGTCCCTGCGGATCCATCAGCTCAAAGCCGCTCCAGACAAAACCAGGCGCGACCAGGCAGCTCACCAGCGCATGTGAACCCAGCGGCCGCGCGGCCTGCCACATTCCTCTGGGCACGATCGCCAGCGATACCCGCCCCTCAGCGACCGCGCCCAGCTCGGTTCGCCGCACCGGCGACCCACCGCCCTCCCACAGCAGCAGCTCCAGCGGCGCTCCGGCCTGCCATTGCCAGACTTCCTCGGCATCGATGCGATGCCACGCACTGCCCTGTCCGGCGCCGAGCAGGTAGTGGATGGCGGTCAAGGCAGGACGCGTCACGCCCTCGACAACGACCTGCTGCGGCGATTCATGGAAGCGACGGAAAAAGCCGCCCTCCGGATGTGGCCCCAGCTGCAACTGCGATACCAGCTGTTCAACCTGCCCGCCCATACCCTCATCTCCGGCGATCAAAAACAAAAAAGCCCGCGCATTGCTGCACAGGCCTTGATGGTTACAGTAATTGGTCGGGACGGCCGGATTTGAACCGACGACCCTCTGCCCCCCAGGCAGATGCGCTACCAGGCTGCGCTACGCCCCGATCGTTACTGCTTCGCCTTGCGGCGAGCCGGTGATTATACCGGCTTTGATTCGAAAATAGTTCAGCGGCGAAGCAATTGCAGCACTTCTTCCAGCTCCATCCGCACCTGGCGGATGATCTGGTTGCTCAGCGCCGACTCCTCGCGCGCGCCCTCCCCTTCCAGTCGCAGACGGGCGCCGCCGATGGTGTAGCCCTGCTCGTACAGCAGGCCGCGGATCTGGCGCACCATCAGCACGTCATGACGCTGATAGTAACGACGGTTGCCACGGCGCTTGGCCGGCTCGAGACTGGGAAACTCGGTCTCCCAGTAGCGCAACACATGCGGCTTGACGTCGCACAGCTCGCTGACTTCGCCGATGGTGAAGTAGCGCTTGGCCGGAATCGGCGGAAGTTCGCGGTTACTGCCCGGATCCAGCATATGCCTCCACCCTTTCCTTGAGCTTCTGGCCCGGCCGGAAGGTCACCACCGTACGGGCGGAAATCGGAATTTCCTCACCGGTCTTGGGATTGCGCCCCGGGCGCTGGTTCTTGCGCCGCAGATCGAAATTGCCGAAGCCGGACAGCTTCACCTGACGTCCCTGTTCCAATGCATCTCGCAGCACATCGAAGAACGCGTCGACAAACTCCTTGGCCTCACGCTTGTTCAGACCGACTTCGTCGAACAGACGATCCGCCATCTCCGCCTTGGTCAATGCCATGCCTGCTCCCTGTTTGCCGCCTCAGCCACGGATCTTCGCACCGTGTTCGCGCTCGATCGCAGCCACCACCCCGGTGACCACTGCATCCACGTCGCGGTCCGTCAGAGTGCGCGACTTGTCCTGCAAAATCAAGCCCATAGCCAGACTCTTGAACCCCGGCTCGACCCCCTGACCGACGTACCGGTCGAACAGCACCACCTCGCGCAGCAGCCCACCCCCGGCCTGACGGAGAGTGGCCGACAACGCCGTCCATTCCACCTGCTCGGCAACCACCACGGCAAGATCCCGGCGCACCGCCGGGAAGCGTGACAGCTCAACGGAGCTGGGCAGGCTGCGCTGCACCAGCGGCACCAGATCCAGCTCAAAACCGAGCACATCCACGTCGATCTCCATCATCTTGGCCACGCGCGGATGCACCTGGCCGATCCAGCCGATGCACTGACCGTCACGCCAGATATCGGCCGAACGCGCCGGATGCGCATAGACACGCTGCGAGGCGCGGAACTCCAGCACGGCACCGGAGGCTGCGGCCAGCGATTCCAGATCACCTTTCAGATCATGGAAATCCACCTTGCGCGCCTTCTCGCCCCACTGCAGCGCGGCCGCATCGCCGCACACCGCCGCGGCCACACGTACGGTCTCGATCGGTGCCGGCTTGTCATCGCCAGCCTGCGTTTCGAACACGCGACCGATTTCGAACAGACGCACGCGCCCGGCCTGACGGGCCACATTGCGCCCCAGCGTGGCAACGAGGCCCGGCAACAGCAGCGGACGCATCACCGCCAGCTCGGCCGACAGCGGGTTGGCCAGCGCCACCAGCCCCTCGCTCTGGCTCCACTGCGCAAGCAGCTGCGCGTCAACGAAGGCGAAATTGATGGTTTCCAGCATTTCGCGCGCCACCAGCTGACGACGCACGCTCACCTCATCCAGACGGGCTTCGCTCGGCATCGCGATACGCGCGGCGCCGCCCGGCAAGGTGGTCGGGATGGCTTCGTAACCGTGGATACGCGCCAGCTCTTCAATCAGGTCCTCTTCGATGGCGATATCGAAACGACGGCTCGGACCCGTGACGCTCCAGCCATCCGCCACGGCATCGACATGCATGCCCAGCGCACGCAGGATGCGTTCGACCTCGGCGTCTTCAATCTGGATGCCGAGCAGGCGCACGATGCGGGCGCGACGCAGCAGAATCTTGGCGGCGACCGGCAGATCAGCTTCGCGCACCGCTTCAGTCACCGGCGCCGGCGTACCACCGGCCAGATCCAGCAGCAGGCGGGTGGCGTATTCGATGGCGATACGCGGCAGCTGCGGATCGACCCCGCGTTCGAAGCGGTGCCCGGCATCGGTATGCAGGCCCAGCTGGCGCCCCCGCCCCATGATCGCGGCCGGCGCGAAATGCGCAGCCTCCAGGAACACGGCCGTGGTCGCATCGGTGACGCGGGTATCAAAGCCGCCCATCAGGCCGGCCAGGCCGACCGGACGGTCAGCATCGGTCACCACCAGGAAGCTGTCATCCAGCGCGGCGTCGCGACCGTCCAGCAGCTTGAGGGTTTCCCCGGCGCGCGAACGGCGCACGGCAATCGGGCCCTTGAGCATATCCAGGTCGTAGGCATGCATCGGCTGGCCCAGTTCCAGCATCACATACTGGGTGATATCCACCAGCAGGGATACCGGACGCACGCCACTGCGGCGCAGGCGCTCGGCCATCCACAGCGGCGTGGGCGCCGCGGCATTGACGCCTTCGATCACCCGTCCCAGGTAGCGCGGCGCTTCAGCACCGGCGTCGAGCTGGATGTCCAACTGGCGTGTGCCCTGAGCCGTGACGGCATCGGCCGCGAATGGCTTCACTTCGCTACGGGTGGCCGCCGCCACGTCGAAGGCGATACCACGCACGCTGAAGCAGTCGGCGCGGTTCGGTGTCAGCTTGATCTCGATGCTGGCGTCCGGCAGGCCAAGGTATTCGACCAGCGTGACGCCGACTGGCGCGTCATCCGGCAGTTCCAGCAGGCCGGACGCGTCGGTGTCCAGGCCCAGCTCCCTGGCCGAGCACAGCATGCCGTTGGACTCCACCCCACGCAGCTTGGCCGGCTTGATCTTCAGCTCGCCGATCTGCGCACCGACCATGGCCAATGGCGCAACCAGCCCCGGGCGCGCATTCGGCGCCCCGCACACGATCTGCAACAGCTCCCCCTGACCGGCGTCAACCTTGCACACCTGCAGGCGGTCGGCCTCCGGATGACGCACGGCCTCGACGATGCGCGCCACCACCACGTTGTCCAGGCCATCGCCCAGCGCCGTCACGTCTTCGACCTCCAGACCGATGGCGGTCAGCACCGCGCTGAGTTCGTCACGCGAGGCCGTGGTCGGTACGTGGCTGCGCAGCCAGCTTTCAGAGAATTTCATGTCTTTACCTTGAGGGGAGGCGCACCTCCCGTTGCGGTTTCTTTTATTGATGCCCAGCGCTTGGCGCCCGGAGCGGATCAACGTTCAGATGCGGCCGAGCAGGGCCCGGCACTCCAGCCCTGGGTCAGGCGAACTGCTTGAGGAAGCGGACGTCGTTCTCGAAGAACGCGCGCAGATCGTTCACCCCGTAGCGCAGCATCGCGAAGCGCTCCACGCCCAGGCCGAAGGCGAAGCCGGTGTAGCGCTCCGGGTCGATGCCGACCGACTTGAGCACGTTGGGGTGGACCATGCCGCAGCCCAGCACTTCCAGCCAGCGGGTGCTGCCATCCGGCTGTTGCCAGGCGATGTCCACTTCCGCCCCCGGTTCCACGAACGGGAAATAGCTCGGGCGGAAACGCATCTCGAAATCGCGCTCGAAGAACGCGCGTACGAACTCGGACAGCGTGCCCTTGAGGTCGGCAAAGGTGGAGTGCTCGTCCACCAGCAGGCCTTCGACCTGGTGGAACATCGGCGAGTGGGTCTGGTCGCTGTCGCTGCGATACACCTTGCCGGCGGCGATCATGCGCAGCGGCGGCGTGTGCTCGCCCATGTAGCGCACCTGCACCCCGGAGGTATGCGTGCGCAGCAGACGACCGTCACCGAAGTAGAAGGTGTCGTGCATGGCGCGCGCCGGATGGTGCGGCGGAAAGTTCAGCGCCTCGAAGTTGTGCCAGTCATCTTCGATTTCCGGGCCTTCGGACAACTCGTAGCCGAGGCGCCCGAAAATCTCGGTGATCCGCTCCAGGGTGCGCGTGACCGGATGCAGCCCGCCACGCTCGCCATGACGGCCCGGCAGGGTGACATCGATGCTCTCGGAGGCAAGCCGCGCATCCAGTGCCGCCTCTTCAAGCACAACCTTGCGCTCGGCCAGCGCCGAGGAAACCGCGTCACGTGCGATGTTGATCGCCTCCCCCGCCGCCTTGCGTTCCTCGGCGGGCAAGGCCCCAAGCTGCTTGAGTTGCGCAGTGATGCTGCCACTTTTGCCCAACAGCGAAACACGCAGGTTTTCCAGCGTTTCCGGGCTCTGCGCCGCAGCCACATCGGCCAGCGCCTGCGCAGTCAGGGATTGGATGTCACTCATGGGATCGACGAAACCTCTGGCCGGCCTGCCTACGCGGTGCGCGCCGGGCCGACCCCCGTCGCCACCAGTAGCTGATCGCCGCGCAACCATCGGCAGCAGCAACCAGCACAAAAAAGAATGGGGAAGGACTTGCGCCCTTCCCCATGCATTGTCTCACCACAGCCATTGCGCGTGAACGCTACAACTGCTGCGGGAAGGACTTATGCCGCCAGTGCGCCCTTGGCCTTTTCTGCCAGAGCGGCAAAACCGGCTGCGTCGTGCACGGCGATATCAGCCAGAACCTTACGGTCCAGGGTGATACCGGCCTTCAACAGGCCGTTCATGAAACGGCTGTAGCTCAGGCCGTTGATGCGGGCAGCCGCATTGATGCGGGTGATCCACAGCGAACGGAAATTGCGCTTCTTCTGCTTACGGCCAATGTAGGCGTACTGCTGTGCCTTGATGACTGCCTGCTTGGCAACGCGGAAGACCTTGCGACGGGCGTTGTAATAGCCCTTGGCCAGATCCAATACTTTCTTGTGGCGGCGGCGCGCCTGCACACCACGCTTTACTCGTGCCATGGTTCAGTCCTCAGAGGTAGGGAAGCATACGGTCCAGACGGCCTGCGTCTTCTGCGCGGACGTGATTCGTCTGACGCAGGTTACGCTTCCGCTTGGTCGCTTTCTTCGTGAGGATGTGGCTGCGGTTGGCATGACCGCACTTGTACTTGCCGGAGGCGGTCTTGCGGAAACGCTTGGCCGCCGCCCGGTTGGTCTTGATCTTGGGCATCGCTATGTCCTTGATGGTCTCTTTTCACTGACTGGGCGGTGGTTTTACCCACACTTTCCGTCCCTGCCCTTGTCTGTTTAAAGCCCGCACTCCCACTGGAGGCAGGCAGGTCCTGGGTGAAGCAAACAACAAACCCGGCGAACCGGGCCGCCCATTATGCCGCCCTCGCCTGCCACTTGCAATCACAGGCAAGCAGATCGTGAAGCGTAACAACTGGCACGGTGCAGAACGACCCACTTGCCCGTCCACCCAGCTGACGGGCGACACGGAGCCGCCGCAGCCTTACTTCTTCTTCGGCGCGATCATCATGACCATCTGCCGACCTTCCAGGCGCGGACGGGACTCGATCACGATGTCTTCCCCCAGATCAGCCTCGAGCCGGTTGGCCATTTCGCGGCCCAGCTCCTGATGGCTCATCTCGCGACCACGGAAGCGGATATTGACCTTGATCTTGTCGCCATCCTCCAGGAAACCGCGCATCTTGCGCAGTTTGATCTGGTAGTCGCCCTCGTCGGTGACCGGACGGAACTTCACTTCCTTGATTTCGACCTGCTTGGTCTTCTTCTTGGCCTCGTTGGCCTTTTTCTGCGCTTCGAACTTGAACTTGCCGAAGTCCATGATCTTGCACACCGGCGGATCAGCCTGCGGCTGGATCTCGACTAGGTCCAGACCTTCTTCTTCGGCCATCGACAGCGCTTCGTCGCGCGACAACACGCCAACCATCTCTCCGTCGCTGCCGATCACGCGGACGCGCGGCACACGGATTTCCTGGTTGCGGCGGTTCTGTTTGTTGTCAGGGGTACTGATATTGCAATCTCCGAATGGACTTAGAACCGGCCCTGAGGAACACTCCATCAAGGCCGGGGCTCTACTTATTACTTCACTTCAGCGTGCAGCCGCTCGATAAAGGCCTGGACCGGCATCGACCCAAGGTCCTCACCGGACCGCGTACGTACCGCCACGGCCCCATTCTCCTTCTCGCGGTCACCCACGACCAGCAGATACGGTACGCGCTGCAGCGTATGCTCACGAATCTTATAGCCGATCTTTTCGTTGCGCAAATCGGCGTCCACCCGGAACCCTTGATCCGCAAGGGTTTTGCGAATCGCCTGAACGTATTCAGCCTGTGCATCGGTGATGTTTGCCACCACAACCTGCACGGGCGCCAGCCAAGTCGGGAACGAGCCGGCGTGGTGCTCGATCAGGATGCCCAGGAAACGCTCCATCGAGCCGACGATGGCCCGGTGCAGCATCACCGGGTGCTTCTTCTGGCTGTTTTCATCCACATACTCGGCACCCAGACGGCCCGGCATCATGAAGTCGACCTGCATGGTGCCCAGCTGCCAGGTACGACCGATGGCGTCCTTCAGGTGGTACTCGATCTTCGGGCCGTAGAAGGCGCCCTCACCCGGCAACTCCTGCCATTCCACGCCGCAGCTGGAAAGCGCCGAGCGCAGCGCGCCTTCGGCCTTGTCCCAGGTGGCATCGTCACCCAGGCGCGATTCCGGGCGCAGGGCGATCTTGATCTGGATCTCGTCGAAGCCGAAGTGCCGGTAGACCGCCAACGCCTGCTGGTGGAACGCGGTCACTTCCGATTCGATCTGGCTCTCGGTGCAGAACACATGGCCGTCGTCCTGGGTGAAACCGCGCACGCGCAGGATGCCGTGCAGCGCACCGGATGGCTCATTGCGGTGGCAGGAACCGAATTCGCCGTAACGGATCGGCAGGTCGCGATAGCTATGCAGGCCCTGATTGAACACCTGCACGTGACCGGGGCAGTTCATCGGCTTCACCGCATAGGTGCGCTTCTCCGATTCGGTGAAGAACATGTTGTCCTGGTAGTTGTCCCAGTGGCCGGACTTCTTCCACAGGCTCACATCCAGGATCTGCGGGCAGCGCACCTCACCGTAACCGCTGTCGCGGTAGATCTTGCGCATGTACTGCTCGACCACCTGCCAGATCGACCAGCCCTTCGGATGCCAGAACACCAGGCCCGGCGCCTCTTCCTGCAGATGGAACAGGTCCTGCTGCTTGCCGATGCGGCGGTGATCGCGCATCTCGGCTTCTTCGATGCGCTTGATGTAGGCCTCAAGCTGCTTCTTGTCGGCCCACGCGGTACCGTAGATGCGCTGCAGCTGCTCGTTCTTGGCATCACCGCGCCAATACGCACCGGAAATGCGCATCAACTTGAACGACTTCAGGAAGCGCGTGTTCGGCACGTGCGGGCCGCGGCACATGTCCACGTATTCCTGGTGGTAGTACATGCCCATCGCGGTGACGTCATCGGACATGTCTTCGATCAGGCGCAGCTTGTACTCCTCGCCTCGCGCCTTGAAGATCTCGATCACTTCCGCACGCGGCGTGACCTTCTTGATGACGTCGTAGTCCTGCGCGATCAGCTCGCCCATGCGCTTCTCGATCGCCGCCATGTCTTCCGGCGTGAACGGGCGCTCGTTGTAGATGTCGTAGTAGAAGCCTTCGGCGATGACCGGACCGATCACCATCTTGGCTTCCGGATACAGCTGCTTCACCGCATGGCCGACCAGGTGGGCGCAGGAGTGGCGGATGATCTCCACGCCCTCCTCGTCCTTGGCGGTGATGATGCGCAGTGCCGCATCGTGGTCGATCACGTCGCAGGCATCGACCTGCACGCCATCAACCACACCGGCGATAGTGGCTTGGGCCAGGCCCGCACCGATGGACTGGGCCACGCCCATGACGCTGACCGGGCTTTCGAATTGACGGACGCTGCCGTCTGGAAGAGTGATGTTGATCATGGATTCACCTGGAGTCGAGGCCCGCCACGCGGACCTGGAAGCCCGCCTCACAGCGCGACTTCAACGGGATTTGGTCAATAAAAAAGCGCCACAAAGGCGCCTGCAACGGGCTGTGGCAATGAATCAGCAGTAGGCGATGGTAGTGCTCATGTCACACACTCGACCGGCGCTTTGCGCGGGCCACCTGAAAACGGAGTACGGGCGGGATTCTAGCGCAATCCCGCCCTTCACGCCCCATGCCCGCCAGCCGCTACCTCGCCAGGGGGCGGGCCTGTTCCTGCTGGCGATCGGCAGTCAGCTGCTCATCCCGCCCCTGTTCGACCTGCGCCAAACGCAAGCTGCTCTGCTCCAGAGGTTGCTGCACCGCCTGTTGGCGTTCGACGAACACACGGCGCATCGCCGGGTCGTTCATCTCGCCCTGCACCGCGATCAGCCCCTTGCCATCCTGGCTGGCGACCACGTGGTCGATGCGACTCAGACCACCGCCCCGCGCCTCCAGCGCCATCTGTCCGGCGGCATTTACCAAGGCCCGACGATCCTGGAAACCAGCCTGCGGCGACAATGCTTCCAGCTTGCCCAGCGCCTCCTGGAACAGCCGATTGCCGGGATGGGCCGGATCGGACATCAGTGCGGCGCCCTGCCCCTGCTCCTGCGACTGGCCCAGCGCACGCAGCTTGCCCAGTGTCGCAGGCCCGGCGATGCCGTCAGCATGCAGGCCCTGGCCGCGCTGGAACTGTTCGACCGCGTCCACAGTGTGGTTGCCGTAATCGCCATCGGCGCGCAGCTCGCGCCCCTGCTGATCACGGATTCCCTGTGCACGCAGCATCTCCTGCAACTCACGCACCGACTCGCCAGCCTCACCCTTGCGCAGCACACCATCGGCCAGCGCATCGGCCCCCGCCGCAACTGCTGGGCTGACCCTTTGGCCCACTTCACCACGCCCCAAACGGTCCATCACCTCCGGAGTCAGCTTGCGCTCCCAAGTCTCGAACCGTTCCTTGCGGTCATCCAGACCATTGAACCCGCCGTTGATTGCAAGGGTCGCCGCCCGTACGTCCTCACGCGAAGCTGCCGGCACGCGGGTCTCCCAATACCACACCGCGATCCGGGCTGCGTTTTCCGGCTGCGCTGCCAGTTCGGGGTGTTTGACCAGGTCCAGGTCCAGCGCTTCCCCGGCCTTCGCGTAATTCTCTTTACCCGTCAGCTGGATGTAGCCGCGACCACGGTATAGATAGCCATCACCGGGCTGGTTGTTTCCCATGCGACCGCCGTACATCAGCTCACCGAGCGCTTCGGGATGGCCGCGCAACGCCTCCAACCGGGCCGCCTCCAGTGCCCCAGGGCCCTGGCGCATGGCCGATGCCACCGGAATCTGCGAAATGTTCCGTGTATAGCGGAAACCCTCTTCCAGCCGGCTCAGCCCGTTGGACTCGTGGCCGACCTGGGCCATCAAGTTGGCCAGCTCGCGCGGCGAAGTGATGCCCGCCTGCGTGGCCTGCTGCAACAACTGCGTCTCCCTATCCTTTGACATGGTGAAACTCCTGATTGGCTTGCCTTGAACAACCCCGCCTCCAGGCGAGGCGCGATTACGGCAACGTCACCGCCGGCACGCTGGACGGATCGAAATCCTCGAACCGCACCTTGCCGAGTTCGGCTGCCGTGAAATCCTTTTTGTTTTCCGCATCGGTCTCGGTATCGATGACCTGTCGGCTTACCCCTTCCAACCACCATGCCTTGTCGGCAGGTGCATAGCGGAACGTATACGAATCGGTCCAGCGCTCACGACTGCCACCGCTATTGACCAAGGTGAAACTACCCGAGGACACGCGCGCATAACCGAACGGATCGCCCATCACGCCGCCGCAGGCGGAGCACGGCACCAACTTGCTATTGCGAGCGGCCAAGTGCCATTTCCCATCCGTTCCGTCCAGCACCAGCATCACGATGCGGTTAGGGCCATTTTCGCCAGTCGCCAGATTGCCTGGGGCCGGTGGATCAATGACCAGCAGGGCATCTTCGACACCGTCACCGTTGAGGTCGCCCTTAATGGTTTCCAGCAGTCTCGCCCCTGCGGGCACAAACGCCTTCGCGCTGTCCTTGACCTCGTTACGTCCCATTTCCATAGGTTCCGACTCCTTCGATTGCATATTCGAATCACTCGCCACCTGCGGTGGCGTTGCTGCCGAATTCTCTGTCGCGATCGCCAATCCACCTACCACCGCGAGCGGCTGGGAGTGGCAGCCCGCGGCAACTGGAGAGGAAAAAATCGCCCCTAAGACAGCCGGAAGATATTTCATGAACAAGAACCCTCCTTTTTAAAATTTATTAAACAACCACATTAATCACAAGAAAATAATAAATAGGGAAAATCTATGCCACCAGAGTGACCGAGACTGAAATAAACGGACCAACACCTAACGCACTACAAAACGCCACCCAACCTCCAACACAATTATGCATCGGCCACGCCGCCAACCTACAAATACCCCATGAAACTGCAGAGACCACCCTAGAATAATATAGCCACCATCAGCGGTGCAGTCAGAATCAAGTTGGCAAAAGTAGAACCAACGACAGCAGAATGCCTCAACCAACTCGCCATTAAGCTACCGGACACTTCAATCGCCGGCATGTCACTCTTAATACGCAGCATTCAGAACTACGTCAACAAAAGTCCAGACACCGAGAGCGATGAAGCCTCTACCGCAAGATCATCCCCTTAGAACGCACTTTGCGGAGACCTTCACAAATCGAGGTGCAACCTTAACAAAAATACCAGAACCAAAATTCATTAGCCTTGAAACAGAAAATCAAAAATACTCGAATTGGGGCTCAGTGCAATTCGTGTGAACGACCTCACACTCCGTCCCACCCTCATCATTGCAGAACTGCCTCGCTAAAACAGAAGCAGCACCGACAGTTTCACTACTAGCGTAACCCGTTTTCTGAACCCCAATAACGGAAGTAGCAATTGCCGCGCATTGATTCTTATAGCTCAGCAGCACTCTACAGTCAGAAGCGCCTTGATTTTCACAGCGCTGAACTGCGTCATTTATAGCATCCCTTTTACGACGCAACCCCAATGCAATTCCAACCTTCCCATTGCTCGCCATTGAAATGGCACCCCAGGTTTTTATCCACCTTCCGCTCGGCCTGGACTCTCCTACGCCAGAGCCAGAAGCCGGAATTGGCGCACATCCCTGTACACCCTGCCCACCTATCGGATATGACCCGGGGGGACATCCACCCTCAGCAGAAACCTGCCCGGGAAATAGCGTCAATAGCGCAATAATCGCGATAGAAAACAACAATTTACAAAATGCAAAATGGAAAACTCGACCGCGCATATCCACCCCCATTAATCGTTACTCGCCATTCCACGCCGACCAGCCGGGGGGGGGGGGCGGGCCCGCCGGCCGGGGCCCCGGGGCGGGGGGGGGGGGGGGGGGGGGGGGCGGCGGGGGGGGGCGGGCGGGGGCCCCGGGCGGGGGGG
>NZ_JBRREO010000007.1:0-103726 GCF_056760355.1 Stenotrophomonas sp. STEN013
TTTTTCCCGGGGGCGCTCTGCTCTCGGGGGGGGGTGTGCCGGGCTGGGGGGGCGCGGTTGTGGTTGGCGCCCACAAACCGCGGGCCCCCCCGCCGGGGGCGCCCGCCCGGCGGGTGTTACTTGAGCGCCTTGAAGCGCAGACGCTTGGGACCGGCATCGTCGCCGAGGCGACGCTTCTTGTCCTCTTCGTACTCGCGGTAGTTGCCCTGGAAGAACTCCACGTGCGAGTCGCCTTCGAAAGCGATGATGTGCGTGGCGATACGGTCCAGGAACCAGCGATCATGGGAGATCACGAAGGTGTTGCCCGGGAACTCCAGCAGCGCATCTTCCAGTGCACGCAGGGTTTCGATGTCCAGGTCGTTGGACGGTTCGTCGAGCAGCAGCACGTTGCCGCCCTGCAGCAGGGTCTTGGCCATGTGCAGGCGGCCACGCTCACCACCGGACAGCGAGCCCACCATCTTCTGCTGGTCCTGGCCCTTGAAGTTGAAGCGGCCGATGTAGGCGCGCGACTGGATCTCGATGCCGTTGATGTTGAGGATATCCAGGCCGCCAGCGATTTCCTGGAACACGTTGTGGTTGCCGGTCAGTGCATCGCGGCTCTGGTCCACGTAGGACAGCTTGACGGTCGGGCCGACCACGATCTCGCCGGAATCCGGCTTTTCCTGGCCGGTGATCATCTTGAACAGGGTCGACTTGCCGGCGCCGTTCGGACCGATGATGCCGACGATGGCACCCGGCGGGATGATCATCGACAGGTTGTCGATCAGCAGGCGGTCACCGAACTTCTTGGAGACGTTCTTGAACTCCATCACCGAGTTGCCCAGGCGCTCGCCCGGCGGGATGAAGATTTCATTGGTCTCGTTGCGCTTCTGGTAGTCAACGCTCTGCAGCTCTTCCAGGCGGGCCAGACGGGCCTTGCCCTTGGTACGGCCGCCCTTGGCGTTCTGCCGCGACCACTCCAGTTCCTTCTGGATCGCCTTCTGGCGGGCCTTTTCCTGGTTGTCTTCCTGCTTCAGGCGCTCGTCCTTCTGCATCAGCCATTCGGTGTAGTTGCCCTTCCACGGAATGCCGCGGCCGCGGTCCAGTTCCAGGATCCACTCGGCGGCGTTGTCCAGGAAGTAGCGGTCATGGGTGACGGCCACCACGGTGCCGGTGTAGCGCGCCAGGAACTGCTCCAGCCATTCCACCGACTCGGCGTCCAGGTGGTTGGTCGGTTCGTCGAGCAGCAGCATGTCCGGCTTCTGCAGCAGCAGGCGGCACAGCGCGACGCGGCGCTTCTCGCCACCGGACAGGTTGCCGATCACCGCGTCCCACGGCGGCAGGCGCAGCGCGTCGGCGGCCACGTCCAGCTGGTTTTCCAGGGTGTGGGCATCGCCAGCGGCCAGGATCGCCTCCAGACGCTCCTGTTCCTTGGCCAGGGCGTCGAAGTCGGCGCCTTCCTCGGCATAGGCGGCGTACACGGCTTCCAGCGCGGCCTGGGCCTGCAGCACCTCACCAACGCCTTCCTCGACCGCTTCACGCACGGTCTGGGCCGGGTCCAGACGCGGTTCCTGCTCCAGGTAGCCGACCTTGATGCCGGGCTGCGGGCGGGCCTCGCCCTCGAAATCGGTGTCCACGCCGGCCATGATCTTCAGCACGGTGGACTTGCCGGCGCCGTTCAGGCCCAGCAGGCCGATCTTGGCGCCCGGGAAGAACGACAGCGAGATGTCCTTGATGATCTGCCGCTTCGGCGGGACCACTTTAGACACCTTGTTCATGGTGTAGATGTATTGCGAGGACATGAAGTCTCCGTAGCGCACGCCCGTGCCCGGTCCGATGACGGACTGGGCCCAAGGCAAAAGGGAATAAGCGATTATAGCCGTAAGCCAGATGGGGCCGACGGTGCCGGAATCCCTTGCTGGTTTATGAATACGAAAGCCGGGAGCC
This sequence comes from Stenotrophomonas sp. STEN013, assembly GCF_056760355.1. Classification (NCBI taxonomy): domain Bacteria; kingdom Pseudomonadati; phylum Pseudomonadota; class Gammaproteobacteria; order Lysobacterales; family Lysobacteraceae; genus Stenotrophomonas; species Stenotrophomonas sp. STEN013. Next base: position 1,927 of record NZ_JBRREO010000007.1, read on the forward strand.
GCTTCCAGCCGGAGTTCGTTCAGACGACGTGAGCATTATGGGAAGCGTCAACCAACCCAGCGAGGGCTAGCTATGAAGATGAACCGCCTTGTTGTCGCCGCGATGACCGCCCTGCTGGCGTTCGGCGCCACCGCTCCGGCCTTTGCTGCCGGTGATCGCGATGACCACGACCGTGGCCGGCATGGCTGGGATGATCGTGGCCGTGGTCATGACCGCGGCCGTGGGCACGGCCATGACCGTCGCGAATGGCGCGATGACCGCCGCCACTACAGTTCCGGCTATCGCGAGGGTTACCGCGACGCCCGGCGCAATGACCGCCGCTATCACGCCCCGCCGCGCGTGGTTTACCGCCCGTACGGCTTTGAGCGCGGGCACCGCTACAGCAACTACTACGGCGGCCCGGTCTATGTGGTCAATGACTACAACCGCTACCACCTGCACCGCCCGCGACATGGCCACCACTGGATCCGCGACGACCGCGGCAACATGCTGATGGTGGCCATGGCCACCGGCATCATCGCCGACATCGTGCTCAACCATTGAGCCTTGTCCCGGTCTGGTTAGAGGAAGGCGCCCGCAGGGGCGCCTTCTTCATGTAGGGCGGGAAGGGGAAATGGTTGCAGGCGGGACCGCCGGTGGCGGGCGGTGGCGGTGGCGGAAGCGCTACAATCGGCAGCTCCCTCGCCCCGTACCAGGAGCTGTGATGTTCCCGCGTGATGCCCGTATCGAGTCCTATGATCCCGAGTTGGCCAAGGCCATCGCCGATGAGTGCCAGCGTCAGGAAGACCATGTCGAGCTGATTGCCAGCGAGAACTACGCCAGCCCGCTGGTGATGGAAGCGCAGGGCAGCCAGCTGACCAACAAGTACGCCGAGGGCTACCCGGGCAAGCGCTACTACGGTGGCTGCGAGTACGTGGATATCGCCGAGAAGCTGGCGATCGACCGCCTCAAGCAGCTGTTTGGCGCCGATTACGCCAATGTGCAGCCGCACAGCGGCTCGCAGGCCAACCAGGCCGTGTACTTCGCGCTGCTGCAGCCGGGTGACACCATCCTGGGCATGAGCCTGGCCCACGGTGGCCACCTGACCCACGGGGCCAAGGTCAATGCCTCGGGCAAGATCTTCAATGCCGTCCAGTACGGTGTGAACGAGCAGGGCCTGATCGATTACGACGAAGTCGAGCGCCTGGCGCTGGAGCACAAGCCGAAGATGGTGGTGGCTGGTTTCTCCGCCTATTCGCAGATCGTCGACTGGGCGCGCTTCCGCGCTATCGCCGACAAGGTCGGTGCCTACCTGTTCGTGGACATGGCGCACGTCGCCGGTCTGGTCGCCGCCGGTGTGTATCCGAACCCGATCGAACACGCCCACGTGGTGACTTCCACCACCCACAAGACCCTGCGCGGCCCGCGCGGCGGCATCATCATCGCCAAGGGCGCCGGCGAGGAGATCGAGAAGAAACTGCAGTCGATCGTGTTCCCGGGCATCCAGGGCGGTCCGCTGATGCACGTCATCGCGGCCAAGGCGGTGGCCTTCAAGGAAGCGCTGGAGCCGGAATTCAAGGCCTACCAGCAGCAGGTGGTGAAGAACGCCCAGGCGATGGCCAACACCCTGATCGCCCGCGGCTACAAGATCGTCTCCGGTGGCACCCAGAACCACCTGATGCTGGTGGACATGATCGGCAAGGACGTGTCCGGCAAGGACGCGGAAGCCGCGCTGGGCAAGGCCCACATCACCGTCAACAAGAACTCGGTGCCCAACGACCCGCGTTCGCCGTTCGTGACCTCGGGCCTGCGCCTGGGCACGCCGGCGGTGACCACCCGCGGTTACCTCGAGCAGGACTGCGTGGATCTGGCCAACTGGATTGCCGACGTGCTCGATGCGCCGGCCGATGAGACGGTGATTGCCCGCGTGCGCGATGCGGTCAGCGCGCAGTGCAAGAAGTATCCGGTCTACGGTTGATGTGCCGCCGGTGCCGGAGGTTTGCCGGCGCTGTGTCATTGCAGGGATCGCCACTGTGATGGTGGCCAAACCCCGGGCCGGGCAGCCTTGCTCCCTCCCGGGGTTTGCTGTATCCGCGTTGTAGTGGTTCCCGCGCCGCGTTGCCGGCGCCCGATGTTGAAGGCCAGAGAGATGCATTGCCCGTTCTGCCAGCACAACGACACCCGCGTGATCGATTCACGCGTTTCCGAAGACGGCGCGACCATCCGCCGTCGCCGCGGTTGCGAGGCGTGCGGTGAACGTTTCAGCACGATCGAGACCATCGAGCTGAAACTGCCGGTCATCATCAAGAGCGATGGCGGGCGCGAGGCGTTTGATGCACGCAAGTTGCGGGTGGGGTTCGACCGCGCGCTGCAGAAGCGGCCGGTCTCGGAGGAGCGGATCGAAGCGGCGGTCCGTGCCGTGGTGCATCAGCTGCGCATGTGTGGCGAGCGCGAAGTGCCGTCGATCAAGGTCGGTGGTTTCGTCATGGATGAGCTGCGCAAGCTCGACCATGTCGGCTATGTGCGCTTCGCCTCGGTCTACCGCAGCTTCGAGGATGTGGCCGATTTCCGCGACGAGATCGAGAAGCTCGAACGCGATATGCCGGCCGCTGACGGCCAGCTCCCGCTGCTGGAAGACGGCGCATCGGCGGATGGACGCCCAGCCAAGCCCGCCAAACGTTGAATCCGGTGCCAGGCGGCGTAGCGCGGGTGTGGCCGTGGCCGCGCGTCACGGCGGGTCGTGAATCCGGATGCTGACCGTCAATCTGCGTGATCACCCCGCTCTGGTGCCGGCGCTGGCCGCCGCGCACGTCCAGGCCTTTGGCAATCTGTTGCCGGACTGGAGCGTGGCCCAGGCCGAAACCGAGTTGCGGGCGCAGCAACGCGACGCCATTCCCTGCACCTGGTTGGCGATGGACGCCGGAAACTGGCTCGGCTCGGTGAGCCTGCTGCACGACGATCACGAGCAGATCCGCGGCTGGTCGCCGTGGTTGGCCTCGCTGTATGTGAAACCCGAGGCGCGTGGCAGGGGTGTAGGTGCGGCGCTGGTGCAACATGCCATCGTCCAGGCCGCCGCTTTCGACGTTGCGGAGCTGTACCTGTACTGCGAAGCACCGATGGTGGCGTGGTACCGCTCGCTGGGCTGGCAGGTGCATGCCCGCCTGCCGCTGGGCCCGCTCGCGGTCACGGTGATGGCGGTGGAGACCGGTCGCCGCTAGACGCGCCGCACTGCAAGTACGGTCTGCCGGCGCATACACTGCCCCCTCGTCCGTTGTCGCATCTGGCAATGGGCCGCTGACGTAATGAGGTCCCCGATGAGCCACTTCACCGCCACCGATCACCTGCTGATGGCCCGCGCGCTGCGTCTGGCCGAACGCGCTGCGTGGACGACACGGCCCAATCCGATGGTCGGTTGTGTGATCGCGCAGGGTGAGGAGGTCGTGGGCGAGGGCTGGCACCAGCGTGCCGGCGGGCCGCATGCGGAAGTGTTCGCCTTGCGCCAGGCCGGCGAGCGCGCACGCGGTGCCACCGCCTACGTGACCTTGGAGCCCTGTGCGCATTACGGGCGCACGCCGCCGTGCGCGCTGGCGCTGATCCAGGCGGGCGTGTCACGGGTGGTGGCGGCGATGGCCGATCCGTTTCCCGATGTGGATGGCGGCGGCTTCGCCCTGCTGCGGCGGGCCGGCATCACGGTCGAGGTGGGTTTGATGGCCGCTCAGGCGCGCGTGCTCAATGCCGGCTTCCTGTCGCGGATCGAACGTGGCCGGCCGCTGGTGCGGGTCAAACTGGCCGGCAGTCTGGACGGGCGCACCGCCATGGCCGATGGCCAATCCAAATGGATCACTGGCGAGGCGGCGCGGGCCGACGTGCAGCACTGGCGGGCGCGGGCCGGTGCCATCCTGACCGGTGCGGCGACCGTGCTGGCCGATGATCCGGCATTGACCGCACGGCCCGAACACGGCGAATTCCTGCCGCCGCTGCGGGTGGTGCTGGACGCGCGGCTGCGCACCCTGGATTGCGTGCGGGTGCGTGAGGGCGGGGCGCCGACGTTGTATCTGCATGGCCCGGCACTGGCCGCACCGGCGCTGGCCGGGGTCGAGTTCGTGCCCTCGCCGCTGCAGGCCGATGGCCGCTTCGATCTGGCGGCGGTGATGGCGCTGCTGGCTGCCCGGGGTATCAACGAGGTGCATGTCGAAGCCGGGCCGACCCTGTGTGGTGCCCTGCTGCAGGCCGGGCTGGTCGACGAACTGCTGCTCTACATCGCGCCATTGCTGATGGGCGATGCCGCGCGGCCGTTGCTGGCCGGGCTGGGGATCGCGACGATGGCCCAGACCGTGCCGCTGGAGCTGGCCGATGTGCGCATGCTGGGCAAGGACCTGCGGCTGTTGCTGCGTCCGGTCTGAGCAGGCGTAACCAGCGCGGCCGTTGCGAATGAAAACGGGAGCCCGAGGGCTCCCGCTGGATCTGAGGCGCTGTAACGCGGATCAGAAGCTGGCGCGGACGCCGGCCATGTACTGGGTGGTGTCTTCGATGAACTGGATTTCGCCCACCACACCCCAGGTCTTGTTGAAGCTGACCTGGCCGCCGAGGTTGCCGACGAAGGTGCTGTCCATGTCGCTGCCATCCATGACGCCGGCCTTCAGCCACGCTTCGGTGCGGGCCGAGGGCTTGCCGCGGACGCCGACGGTAGCGCGGCCGGCGGTGGAGTGATCCTTGCCGGTACCGTTGAAGTCCGGCAGGCCGGAGATCTTCACCTTGGCGTTAATCCGTACTGCGGCGATGTCGGCGGTGAAGTCCACACGCTCGCTCATGTTCATGTGGTAGCCGATACCGAGTTCCGGCTGGGCCAGATCGACTTTCAGGCGCGCGCCGGCAGCGGAATAGCTTTTGGAAACCGTCGAATAGCCGCCGAACACATGGACCTGCGGAGCGATCGCGAACGAGCCGCGGATGTAGCCGCCGTCGCCTTTGGGGTCGTCCAGTAGATCGTCGTTGATCTGGACCTGGGTCCAGCCACCTTCCACATAGGTGTAGCTCATCTCGTCAGCGGAAGCGACGAACGGGGTGGCCGCCAGCAGGGCAGCCAGAATCAGGGTCTTACGCATGGAATTCCTCTCTAAGAAGTGATGTCCGTTTCAGTCGGCCGGTTGCGGGCCGATCGCGCGACTTCGTGTCGTGCACGCAGATTTTAACATTCATATTACAAAGGTCGAGCTTCAGGCCGGGCTGGTACAATGCGCACGCCGGATTTTCCGGCACTCACAAACGTCTTCAGGGCGGGGTGCAATTCCCCACCGGCGGTAGGGGTGCAAGCCCGAGCCCGCGAGCGCTTTGTCCATCTGTCCTCCAGATAGATGCGTTGAAGGTCAGCAGATCCGGTCAGATGCCGGAGCCGACGGTCATAGTCCGGATGAAAGAAGACGGTGTTGCGGGCCCTGACGGGTCCGTGCGCCTGCATGCCTTGCGGCGTTTTTCGCTCACTTTTCGCGGAGAACGTTAGTGTTTACTGGAATCATCGAAGGCGTCGGCCGGCTGGCCGCACGCGAACCCCTCGGCGGCGATGTCCGCTTCACCTTCAGCGTGGGCACTCTGCCGTTCGATCACGTGCAGCTGGGCGAGAGCATTGCCGTCAATGGCGTGTGTCTGACTGTGATCGACTTTGACGGCAGCAGTTTCAAGGCCGATGCCTCAACTGAAACCCTGGCGCTGACGACGCTTGGTGTGCTGACCGAGGGGGCCGTGATCAATCTGGAACGCGCCATGCGCCCGACCGACCGCCTCGGCGGGCATCTGGTCAGCGGCCATGTCGATGGCCTGGGCCAGGTGCTGTCCATCCACGAGGACGCGCGCGCGCTGCGCTGGCGTTTTGCCGCGCCCAAGGCGCTGCTCAAGTACATCGTCAAAAAGGGCTCGATCTGTGTCGATGGCGTCAGCCTCACGGTGAACGAGGCCGATGACGAAGGCTTCGAAGTCGCGCTGATTCCGCACACCGTCGCCAATACCGCTTTTTCCGCCACCACCGTGGGCAGTGCGGTCAATCTGGAAATCGATCTGGTCGCCCGCTATGTCGAGCGCCTGCTGGGCCAAGGAGCCACGTCATGAGTTTCGCCCCCATCCCCGAACTGCTGGAAGAAATCCGCGCCGGCCGCATGGTCGTGATCGTCGATGACGAGGACCGTGAGAACGAGGGCGACCTGATCATGGCCGCCGAGCTGGTCCGGCCGTCGGATATCAACTTCATGGTCACCCACGCCCGGGGCCTGGTGTGCCTGTCGGTCACCCGCGAGCGCACCGCGCAGCTGGGTCTGACGCCGATGGTGCAGAAGAACACCGCCCAGTTCCACACCAATTTCACCGTCAGCATCGAGGCGGCCGAAGGCGTGACCACGGGTATCTCCGCCCATGACCGCGCCCACACCATCCGCACCGCGATCCAGCCCAACGCCAGGCCGTCGGACCTGACCCAGCCGGGCCATATCTTCCCGCTGACCGCCCAGCCCGGTGGCGTGCTGACCCGCGCCGGCCACACCGAGGCGGCCAGTGACCTGCCGCGCATGGCCGGGCTCGAAGCGGCCGGCGTGCTGGTGGAAATCCTCAATGCCGACGGCACCATGGCGCGCCGCCCGGAGCTGGAGGTGTTCGCCCGCGAGCATGGCTTGAAGATCGGCTCGATCGCCGACCTGATCGCCTACCGGCTGGCCACCGAGCACACCGTCGAGCGCGTGGACGAGCGCGGCATCAGCACCGAGTTCGGCCCGTTCCAGCTGATCACCTACCGTGACCGGATCGCCCACGACCTGCATTTCGCGCTGGTCCGCGGCACCCCGGACAAGGCCACCCCGACCCTGGTGCGGGTGCAGGTGGAAAACCCGCTGGCCGACCTGCTGCACTGGCGGCGGGAGGACTTCGGCGTGGCCAATACCGATGCGCTGCGCGCGATCGATGCGGCCGGCAGCGGGGTGATGGTGGTGCTCTCGGCACCGCGCGATACCGATGCGCTGCTGGCCCGGATCCGCGCCCAGGATGAAACCGCAGGCAAGAGCAAGGATGTCGGCCAGTGGCGGCGCAATGGCGCCGGCGCGCAGATCCTGGCCGACCTCGGTCTGGGCAAGCTGCGGGTGCTGGGCACCCCGCGCCGGCAGATCGGACTGGCCGGATATGGCCTGGAAATCGTCGAAACCGTGCAGGTGCCGGTCCCGTAACGGCCGGCAAGCGGTACTGACGCGTTAAACTTACCCACCTTTTGGACCCCCGCACCCCATGAGCCACTACGAAGGCGACCTCCGCCCGGCCGGATCGGCCCGTTTTGCCATCATCGCCAGCCGCTGGAACGCCCGCATCACCGATGCGATGGTGGCCGGTGCGCGGCAGAGCCTGGCCGGCAACGGTATCGGCGAGGACGCCATCGATGTGGTGCGGGTGCCGGGCGCGTGGGAAATCCCGCTGGTGGCCGCGCGGCTCGCGGCCGCCGGCCAGCATGCGGCGATCATCACCCTGGGCTGTGTGATCCGCGGCGATACCCGCCACTACGAACACGTGGCCGACCGTTGTGCCGAGGGCCTGATGCGCACGCAGCTGGACTTTGGCGTACCGGTGCTCAATGGCGTGCTGGCGGTGGAGCGGGTGGAGGATGCCGAGGCGCGCGCCGGCGGCAGCCACGGCAACAAGGGGGAGGAAGTCGCTTTGGCGGCATTGGAAATGGTCAATCTTCTGGAACAGCTGCCATGAACAACAAGAACAACGGCAGGCCCGCCGGAAAGCCGGTCCGTCGCGACGGTATCGATCCGGTGCTGCGTTCGCGCGCACGCCGCCGCGCCCTGCAGGCGATCTACGCCTGGCAGATTTCCGGTGGCAACGCCGACTCGCTGCTGGCGCAGTTCGCGCACGAGCAGGCCCATGAAATCGCCGATCTGGCGTACTTCGAGAACCTGCTGCGTGGCGTGCTGGACAACCGCCGCGACATCGATGAGGCGCTGGCGCCGTTTGTCGACCGTGGGGTGGAAGAAGTCGATGCGATCGAACGTGCGGTGCTGCGCGTGGCGACCTACGAGCTGCGCTACCGCCTGGACGTGCCGTACCGGGTGGTGATCAACGAGGCGATCGAAACCGCCAAGCGTTTCGGTTCCGAACACGGCCACACCTACGTCAACGGCGTGCTCGACCGTGCCGCGCTGGAATGGCGCAAGACCGAATCGGGCCAGTAAGCCGACGGCGGCGGTGCCGCCGGTTCACCCTGAACGCGCCGGGGCCGGCATCATCGGCACCGGCGTTGTCGTTTGCGGGAGTTGATGAAGTGAGCCTTGACGAGTTTGGCCTGATCGAGCGGATCGCCGCGCGTACCCGTGCGCGCGCGGACATCGCGCTGGGCATCGGCGATGACGCGGCGCTGCTGCAGCTGCCGCCCGGGCAGCAGCTGGTGGTGACCGCCGATACGCTCAACGCCGGCGTGCATTTCCCGCCCGAGACGCTGCCGGCCGATATCGGCTGGAAGGCGCTGGCGGTGAACCTGTCCGATCTGGCCGCGATGGGCGCGCAGCCGGCCTGGTGCACGCTGGCCCTGTCGCTGCCAGAGGCCGATCCGGACTGGATCGAGGCGTTTGCCGATGGCTTCTTCGCTCTGGCCGATGCCCATGGCATCGCCCTGATCGGCGGCGATACCACGCGCGGTCCGCTGTCGATCTCGATCACCGCGATGGGCTGGGTGCCGGCAGGCCAGGCGCTGCGGCGCGACGCTGCCCGGGTGGGCGACGATGTCTGGGTCAGTGGCCATCCCGGTGAGGCCGCCGGTGCGCTGCAGCTCTGGCAGCAGGGCGGTCTGGACGTGCGCGCCGCCGCGGTCGACGGCGATCTCGAACGGCTGCGCCAGCGCCTGCAGCGGCCGGCACCACGGCTGCAGTTGGGGCTGGCGCTGCGCGGGCTGGCCCATGCGGCGGCCGATGTGTCCGATGGCCTGCTGGCCGACCTCGGCCATATCGCCTCACGCAGCGGCGTGGAGGCTGTAGTGAAGGGCGAGGCGGTGCCGTTGTCGTCCGCCCTGCGCCGCGCGTTTGGGGCCGCTGCCGCATTGGACTGCGCGTTGCGTGGTGGCGACGACTACGAGCTGTGCTTCACCGCCGCGCCGGAACAGCGCCCGGCCTTGGAAGCGGTGGCATCGCGGCTTGCGCTGCCGCTGACGCGTATCGGTGTGATCGTCGCAGGCCGGGGTGTCCGCTGCGAAGGTGATGCCAACGGCGCGCGCGCCAGTGGCTACCGGCATTTCATCGGGTAGCCTGCTCCTGCACTGCGCCTACAGCGGCAGCACCTTGCCCGGATTGAGGATGCCGTCCGGGTCCAGGGCCTGCTTGATCGCGCGCATTGTCGCCAGCGTGGCCGGTGAAAACGCCTGGGCCATGAAGTCGCGCTTGGCCACGCCGATGCCGTGCTCGCCGGACAGCGTTCCGCCCAGTTCCAGTGCCAGTGCGAACACCTTGGGCAGGGCGGCATGGGCGCGTGCGTTCTCGCCGGCATCGTCCGGGTGGTAGAGGATGTTGACGTGCAGGTTGCCGTTGCCGGCATGGCCGAAGGTGACGATCGGCAGCTTGGCCTCGAGCGAAAGCCGTTGCACACCTTCCACCAGGTGGGGGATGCGCGAGACCGGCACCACCACGTCCTCGTTGATCTTGCCCGGGGCGATGCTTTTCAGCGCCGGTGACAGCGCCCGGCGCGCGGCCCACAGTTTGTCGCGCGCGCTGCCGTCGGTGGCGACATCCAGTGCCAGCAGGCCATCGCCTTCGGCGGCTTGCGCCAAGGCATTGAGCACGTAGGGCAGGGTGTCATCATCACCATCGGCGTCGATGAGCAGCATCGCGCCGGCCTCGGGCACCTGCGCGCCATTGCGGCGCAGCAGCTCCAGGCTTCGCGCATCCATGAATTCGAGCATGGTCGGGGTGACCGGCTGCGCCATCACTCGCGACACCGCGGCCGCGGCCGCGCTGGCATCGCGATAGAGCACCCGCAGCCCGGCCTGCGCGCGCGGGCGCGGGGCCAGTTTGAGCGTGGCTTCGACGATCAGCGCCAGCGTGCCTTCGCTGCCGACGATCAGATGGGTCAGGTCGTAACCGGTGGCGTCCTTGGTATAGGCGCCACCGCACTGGATCAACTCCCCGCTGCCGGTGATGGCCACCAGCCCGAGCACGTTGTCGCGGCTGGTGCCGTATTTGACCGCGCGCGGACCGCCGGCATTGCAGGCCAGGTTGCCGCCGATGCTGCAGATCTCGGCGCTGGACGGGTCCGGCGGCCAGAACAGGCCGTGCGGCACCAGCGCCTGCTGCAGGTCGCCGTTGAGCACGCCCGGCTCGACCACCGCGCAGCGGTCGCCGGGGCGGATCTCGAGAATGCGGTTCATGCGTGCGAACGACAGCACGATGCCGCCGGCGGTGGGCACCGCCGCGCCGGTGGTGCCGGTGCCGGCGCCGCGCCCGACCAGCGGCACACCGTGCTCGCGGCAGGCGCGGACGATGGCCTGTACCTGTTCGCGCGTGCTCGGCAGGGCGACGCCCAGTGGCAGCGCGTGGCGCCAGGAGTTGTCCCGGGCATGGGCTTCCAGTGCGGCGGCATCGGTGCGCCAGGCCTCGCCGAGCAGCTGGGTCAGGATCTGGTGGAAGGCGGCAGGCAGCGAGTTCATGGGCGTTGGCTCAAATCAGGGGCGCGCTGCTGGACCAGGCGCCAGCCGCACACGCAGAGAAACAGCGGCAGCCACACCCAGCGCAGCTCCGAGAGTACGGTCTGCAGACCACGGGCGCTGAAGAACTGGTTGGCGAAGGGTGAGACCCGGATCGGTCGCCACGGCGCGAACAGGCGCGCGTCGCTCCACGGCCACCACAGGGCGACGCCCAGGCCGCCGGAGGTCAGCGCGTCAAGCAGTGGATGCGACAGTGCACAGATGAGGACAAAGGCAGCGGCCTGCAACCGCCCGGCATTCAATGCGCGTGCGCCCAACAGAGCCAGGAAACCCAGCAGGGCTGCGAACAGCAGCGAATGGCTGGCGCCGCGATGGCCGAGCGCATCGGCGTAGGGGATCTGCAGCGCGAAGGCGAGCACGTCCGCATCGGGCAGCATCGCCGCGACGAGGCCGGCCGCGAGCAGCCTTGGCGGGAGGCGGCCGCGGTCACTGGCGCACCACAGCGCCAACGGAACTGCGGCATGGGTGAAAACACTGGGCATCAGCAGTCGTCGGCGCGGAAAGCGTCGCGGATCCAGTGCAGCTGGGGTGGCTCGCCGCTGGCATCAACCACGTCGAAGCGGCAGGCTGCCTGGGCCAAGGCCGGCTGGCTGGCCAGATACAGCTGTGCGGCATGCAGCAGCTTGCGGCGTTTGCCGGTGTCGACCGAGGCCGCGCCGCCACCGAAGGCGGCCGAGCGCCGATAGCGCACTTCCACGAACACCACGCTGTCGCCGACCGGGTCGTGCATCACCAGGTCCAGTTCGCCGCCGCGGAAGCGGACATTGCTGGCCCGCCAGCGCAGGCCGGCGTCCTCCAGCAGCGCCCGGGCGGCGGCTTCGACCGCCGCGCCGCGTTGCGACGGCTCAGCGGCCATCACCGATTGCGACCGGCCGTCCGCCGCTGAAGGTCGACCAGGCCGGGGTGCGGATCACATTGCCGAAGCCGTCCAGCAGCAGGCTGCCGGTGGCGCCCTGCAGTCCGCCCTGGGTAGCGTTGGCCAGCTTCTCCAGATAGGCGCTGATCTTCCAGGCGTCATGGCCGAAGGCGAACAGGCGCGCGGCGCCGCCGCGGGCGGTGGGCAGCGTGGCCGCCAGGCTGCTGGCGGCCGGCAGGCCGGCCACGCCGCGCGCGGTCCAGGCTTCGCCCGGGAACACGATGCCATCCAGCGCGCTGTCTTCCTCGGCCTTGCCGGTATTGCTGAGCAGCTGCGAGGTGCCGATGCGGCTCACCGCCGACAGGCCGGCCAGCGCCAGCTGCGGCGCCAGTGCGCGCGCCTGGTTGCCCTTGACCGCCAGGAACACCGCGTCTACGCCGTTGGCCTGGCGCAGCTGGGCGCCGATATCGCCGGGGGCATCGCCCACACTGATGCTGGCGGTGACCTTGCCGCCGCGCTCGTTGAAGCGCTCCTTGAAGGCGGCGCTGGCGCGACGCCCGGCATCGTCGTTGCTGGCGATGATCAGCACGTTGCCGCGCTCGCGGCCGAGCAGGTATTCGGCCGCGATGATGCCGTCGTCCTCCGGGGCCAGCGAGAAGGCGGCGTTGCCCGGCGGCGGGGTGTCCTTGCCGCGGTTCAGGGCCAGCATCGGCACCGGCAGCTGGTCACGTTGGAACAGTGCATCGACTTCCTCGCGCCCCAGCGGGCCGACGATGAAATCGGCCCCGTCTGCTGCCGCCTTGTCATAGGCGGCGCTGGCGCCCGCGGCCGTGCCCTTGGTGTCTAGGAAATCGATCTGCGGACGGCGCCGGGTTTCACCGTAGTAGCCGGCCAGCAGGCCGTCGCGCACCGGTGCGGCGGCGGTGGCCATGTTGCCGCTGAGCGGCAGCAGCACCGCCAGCTTGAGCGGCGGCCGGTAGCCATCGGCCTCGGCCGGCGGTCGCTTGCCGGTATCCAGCTGCCAGGCGGCATCGCGGTCGAACGGGCGCGGCAGCGGCAGGCCGCGGGCGATCAGGGCGCGGCCGGCGAAGTTGTAGAGCGGATCGCCGGCCGGCAGTGCGGCGGTGCGGCTGCCCAGGGTGGCATCGTCCAGGCCGGCCAGCAGGCGGGTGATGGCGCGCTGGTTGTCGGCGCGTGCGCTGCCGCTGAGCGCCACTGCCGCGCGGGCGCGATCGGCCGCGGCATTGAAGGCGTCACCGGAGGCTTCAAAGGCCTGGGCGCGGGCCAGGTGCCAGCGCGCCTGCAGCGCGACCGGCAGCTGTTCCGGGCGTTCGCCCAGCGCCTGCAGCGCGGCGGCCGGCTGTTTGTCCTGCAATGCCAGTTCGGCACCGAGCAGGCTGAAACGCTGGCGGCTGGCACCGCCGAGCTGGCGCATCTGCACCTGCGCCATCAGCATGCGTGCGCGGGCACTGTCACCGGCTTCGTGCCAGGCGAAGGCGGCGTCGGCCAGCAGCTGTGATTTGGCCGCACCGCGGGCTGCGCCGGCCTGGGCTTCCAGCTGCTGCGCCGCCTCGCGCGGTTTGCCCTGTTCCAGCAGGGCGATGGCCGCCTGCTGGGCCGGTGAGCTGGTGGGGGCCACGCTGGTGGTGGCGCAGCCCACGAACAGCAGCATCGACAATGACAGGGCGGAAATCCGTGCGACTGGCTTGTTCATTTGGGGTCCGTTCGACAGGGCGCGGCAGTGCCGGGCTGGGGAAACGGTACGATTCTAACCTTGGCCCATGGAAATACCGATGATGAGTACCGCTGCTGCCACCTTGTATGTCGTTGCCACGCCGATCGGCAATCTGGCCGATCTGAGCCCGCGCGCGCAGGAGGTGTTGCGCACGGTGGCGGCGATCTGCGCCGAGGACACGCGCCATACCGGCCAGCTGCTGTCGCACTTCGGGATCAGCAAGCCGCTGGTGGCGCTGCACGACCATAACGAAGAGGCGATGGCGCAGCGCGTGGTGGCGCGTCTGCAGGGCGGCGAATCGCTGGCGGTGGTCAGCGATGCCGGTACGCCGCTGGTCAGCGATCCGGGCTTCCGGCTGGTGCGCGCCGCGCGTGCGGCGGGAATCAAGGTCAGCCCGGTGCCGGGTGCCTGCGCGGCGATCGCCGCGCTGAGCGTGGCCGGCTTGCCCAGCGACCGCTTCCTGTTCGAGGGCTTCCTGCCGGCCAAGGGTGCGGCGCGGCGCGATCGTCTGCAGCGGCTGGCCGGGGAAACGGCCACGCTGGTGTTCTACGAGTCTTCACACCGTATCGAAGAGTCGCTGGCCGACATGGTTGCCGTCTTTGGTGCCGAGCGTCCGGCGGTGATCGCCCGCGAGCTGACCAAGCTGTTCGAGACCGTGCTTGATGGCGATCTGGCGGGTCTGCTGGCGCAGGTCCAGGCCGATCCCAACCAGCGCAAGGGCGAGTTCGTGGTGATGGTGCAGGGCGTCGGTGACGATGAGGCGGGCAAGGTCGCCGAAGGCCGTCGCCTGTACGCCAGGCTCAACGAGCACCTGCCGCCGTCCACCGCCGCCAAGCTGGCCGCCGAACTGAGCGGTGCGCCGCGCAAGGCGCTGTACGGCCAGACAGGAAATGAGTGAGCTGAGCTGGCGGGCCGATTCTCCGGCCGCGTTGCAGGCGCAACTGGGGCTGGAGGGACTGCCGGCCGAGCAGGCTGCGCTGCTGGAGAAGAAGCCTCGTGAGCGCTGGCTGATGGCGGCGTGGCTGGCGGTCAATGCCGGCACGCTGGCCTATCCGCTGCGGGTGCACGGCAGTGAGCGTCCGGACTTCCTGCTCTCCGCCCCCGGGATGGCCATCGGTGTGGAGTGCATGGAGGTGGTGCCGGAGGAGCTGAAGCGGCTGCAGCCGCAGCTGCGTGAGATCAACTCCGGCTGGGTGCAGCCGGTGCTGGCGCCGGGCCAGCATGACTGGGACTGGTCCAACCCGCTGCTGCAGCGGCTGCTTGCGCCCAGGGGCGGCCGCCCCGGCTTCGATGACGAGGATCCGCAGGGCCTGTGGTTGGCGGTGATGCGTTGGGCGGTGGCCAAGAAGCGCGAGGTCATCGCCCGCCATGGCTTTGCGCGGCAGTCGTGCAACGTGCTGTTGCTGCATGACAACTGGCCGTTGCCAGCCATGCCCTGCGTGCGCCTGTATGAAGGAGCGGCGGCAACCCGCTGGCAGCACTTGATGGAGCGTTTGCAGCAGGCCCTGCAGGCGGAGTCGGCGTTTTCGGACTGGCAGCAGGTGGCGATCGTGCAGGCGCCGGTGGTGTGGCAGTTGCAGGCTGATGGGGTCGCGGCGCTGGAACGTGCCTGATCGGGCCGTTGCGCCGATGGTGGGTCAAATGCGGGCGCGCCGTGCGACAATGCGCGCGGCGGAGTCGGCCAGACAGTCGCGTCATCCTTTCGGGGATGCCGAGGAAAGTCCGGGCTCCACAGGGCAAGGTGCCAGGTAACGCCTGGGCGGCGCAAGCCGACGGAAAGTGCAACAGAAAGATACCGCCGAACGGTCCTTCGGGATGCGTGGTAAGGGTGAAATGGTGCGGTAAGAGCGCACCGCGAGTCTGGCAACAGACCGGCACGGCAAACCCCACCTGGAGCAAGACCAAATAGGGACCTAATGGCGTGGCCCGCGTCGGGTCCGGGTAGGTTGCTTGAGCGTATCGGTGACGGTGCGCCTAGAGGAATGACTGTCCACGACAGAACCCGGCTTATCGGCCGGCTCCGCCACTTTCCTCTCGTGCCTGCGCAAGCTCGGCTCTGCCCGATCCGCGGCGTCCGTGTTGGCGGGCTGCGCATGGCACCGGCCCCCGGATTCCGCTGTGGTTCTGCCGGTGAGGCTTGCCCGTCGACACAGTTCCTGGTCGTCTTTCGGCATTCGATATATACGGAGTGCTGGCGGATGCGGCCCTCCCCGTGCCGGTCTTGTCATTCCCCGGCGAGCGGAATCTCCAGTCGCGTTTCCCCGGTGAACCGGCCGTGCGGGCCGAAGCGGCGCTCGTGGATGAAGCCGCGGCCGTCATAGTCGATGGCGATCACGGTGCTGGCGCGGGTGCCGTAGTCCTGGCCGCGGATGAAGGCGGGCGCCAGGCGCCGCTCCAGCTCCAGTGGCATCCCGGTTGCCGGCAGTTCGGCATCGGCGGGCTGATGCTCGTCGGCCAGTGCGCTCCAGATCGGGTCCAGCGTGGTGCCGCTGCTGGCCACCCATCCTTCAACGGCATTGGCCAGGCGCCGGGTCTTCGGCCAAGGGGTGTCCGGGGCGCCGTTGGACATGCTGTGGATGCCGGGCGTCAATATCCGTGCTGCCGGCGGATGGTTGCCCAGATAGCAGCAGGTGTCGGCATCTGCCACCAGCAGGTTGAACGGGGCGAAGGCCGGGGCGCGGGCGGCAAGCGCGTTCGCGTAATGGCTGGTGTTTCGGGGATCGGCCAGATAACCGGCAATCAACTCGCCACGCGAAGGTCCATCGGCCTGGGCGCTGGGGGTACGCACATTGGTGACCACGGCGGCATGGCCGCGCAGGTTGACCCCCATCCAGCTGCCGCCCGAGCGCAGGTCGCGTCCCGCGATCACGTCGGCCTGTGGTTCTGGCCAGTGCTGCAGGGGGGCGGCCGGGCGTGCATGGAATTCATCGCGGTTGCCGGCCATCAGCAGGCGCCAGCGGGGATGGCATTTCCAGGCAAGGGCGACAAGGCACATGGCGCCAGTGTGCCGCGTCGCGCAGTTTCCAGCTATCCCAGGCTGAATGGTGGTGTAGTTGGCGGTCGCTTTTCACGCGATCTCTACAGTGCTGAATTTTATGAAAATCTTAAAATTTGAAATGAAACAGCCACTTGTGGATAAACCTTGAACAAGTCTCTAAACATCGCCGCAAACCATTGATGCGGCTGACGATTTTGTGTGTGGAAAGTTGTTGACAACCGGATGGCCACTGCTAAGGTGGGCATCAGAGGAAAAACCGGGTTTTTTGTGGTTTTTCGTGGTTCAATGATTTCCCCATACGCAAGCAGACGAACGGGTGCATTCGGGTGTTTCAGGGTGAGACGGCCATCACGGTTGACGACAAGGGACGCATGGCGGTGCCCACCGCCTACCGCGACCTGGTCGCGCGTGCCAGCGGCAACCGTCTTGTGCTGACCTACAACCCGTTCGAGGCCGGTTGCCTGTGGTTGTACGCAGAGCAGGAGTGGGAACGGGTGCGGGACGATGTGATGGCCAAACCCAATACCCAGCGCGTGGTGCGCACCCTGCAACAGAAACTTGTCGGTTCCGCTGCCCATCTGGAACTGGATGGCAACGGCCGCATCAGCCTTCCGTCGAGCCATCGCAGCGCGGTGGGCATTGAAAAGAAGGCGGTATTGATGGGAATGGGTGACAAGTTCGAATTGTGGAGCGAGCAAGCGCATCGCGCACTGATCCAGCAGACGTTGTCTGACGAGGATCTGGGCGATGGGCTGCTCGACCTGAAGTTGTGAGCCGGGGTGCCCGGGTGCGCGGTCAAGCGCAAGCCGGTCACCCTCCGGTGTCGCAGCCGCCGGCGGCTCATCTGCCGGTGCTGTACACCCAGGTCCTGCAGGGCCTGAGGGTGATCGAAGATGGTACGTATCTGGATGGCACGTTCGGTCGCGGCGGTCACGCCGGCGGCGTGCTGCGCCTGCTCGGTCCGAATGGACGCCTGCTGGTGATGGACAAGGATCCCGAGGCCATTGCCGTGGCCGAGCGTGATTTCCTGCCCGATGGCCGCGTGGCGATCTACCGTGGCAGCTTCGCCGATCTGTTGAACTGGGAGCAAACCGCCGCCGGTCTGGACGGTGTGCTGTTCGATCTGGGCGTGTCCTCGCCACAGCTGGACGTGGCCGAGCGCGGTTTCAGCTTCGGCAAGGACGGTCCGCTGGACATGCGCATGGACCCCGATTCGGGCGAGAGCGCGGCGCAGTGGCTCAACCGCGCCGAAGAGCGCGAAATCGCCGATGTGCTGTTCAACTATGGCGATGAGCGGCAGAGCCGCCGCATCGCCCGTGCGATCGTGGCCCGCCGCGCGACCCAGCCGTTCAGCCGCACCGCCGAGCTGGCCGAGCTGATCGCCTCGGTGATGCCACGCGGCAAGGACAAGATCCACCCGGCCACGCGCAGCTTCCAGGCCATCCGCATCCACATCAACCGCGAATTGGCCGACCTCGAGGCCGGGCTGGAGGCGGCGATGGCGCGGCTCAAGCCCGGTGGCCGGCTGGCGGTGATCAGCTTCCATTCGCTGGAAGACCGTATCGTCAAGCAGTTCATGAACCGCCACGCCAAGGCGCCGCCGGCCAATCGCCGTCTGCCCGAAGCCAGTGTGTTCGTGCCGACGCTGGATCTGATCGGTGGTGCGATCAAGGCCGAGGACGACGAGCTGGCAGTCAATCCGCGCGCGCGCAGCGCGGTGCTGCGCGTGGCCGAAAAACGTGAGGTGGCCGCATGAGCCGCCTGCTGCTGATCGTGCTGCTGGCCTGCACCATCGCTTCGGCGATCGGGGTGGTGTTCATGCGCCACCGCCATCGGCAGCTGTTTGTGGAACTGTCGCGGCTGGAACACGCCCGCGACGAGCTCAACATCGAGTTCGGCCGTCTGCAGCTGGAGCAGGCCACGCTGGCCCAGGCCACGCGGGTGGACCAGGAGGCGCGTGGCCGTCTCGGCATGAAATTTCCGGAAGCCACCGACATCGTGGTGATCCGCCCATGAACCCGCCCGTGCGCAACCGCAATCGCAGCCAGTTCAACCTGCGTACCCGCATGTTGATGGTGGGCGCTGGCCTGGGTCTTTGCGCGGTGGCGCTGGTGGGCCGTGCGGCCTATGTGCAGCTGGTCAACAGCGAGTTCTACCAGCGCGAGGGCGAGGCGCGGTTCCTGCGCGAAGTGCCGATCGCCACCTCGCGCGGCATGATCACCGACCGCAATGGCGAGCCGGTGGCGGTGTCCACGCCGGTAGCCTCGATCTGGGTCAATCCGCAGGAGCTGCTGCGCGCGCCCGAACG
Organism: Stenotrophomonas sp. STEN013; assembly: GCF_056760355.1. Classification (NCBI taxonomy): domain Bacteria; kingdom Pseudomonadati; phylum Pseudomonadota; class Gammaproteobacteria; order Lysobacterales; family Lysobacteraceae; genus Stenotrophomonas; species Stenotrophomonas sp. STEN013. Next base: position 20,523 of record NZ_JBRREO010000007.1, read on the forward strand.
CATCCCCGAGCTGGCGCAGGCGTTGTCGCTGTCGGCCGACGAGCTGACCTCCAAACTGACGCAGAAGGCCGACAAGGAATTCATGTACCTGCGCCGGCGCATGAATCCGGACGTGGCCGAGCAGGTGGTCGCGCGGAAGATTCCCGGCGTGTTCTCGCAGCGCGAGTTCCGTCGCTATTACCCGCAGGGGGAGGCGATGGCGCATGTGCTGGGGTTCACCAATATCGACGACCACGGCCAGGAAGGCCTCGAGCTGGCCTTCGACGAATGGCTGCGTGGCAAGCCCGGCGCCAAGAAGGTGATCCGCGACCGCAAGGGCGCTATCGTGGAAAGCATCGATCTGGTGCGCGCCGCCGAGCCGGGCAAGGACCTGACCCTGAGCATCGACCGCCGCATCCAGTTTTTGGCCATGCGCGAGCTGCGCAATGCCGTCACCCAGAACAAGGCGGCCGGCGGCTCGATCGTGGTGATGGATGTGGCCACCGGCGAAGTGCTGGCCATGGCCAACCTGCCCACCTACAACCCGAACTCGGTCGGCGGCGCGACCCCGGACACCCGGCGCAACCGGGCGGTGACGGATCTGGTCGAACCGGGCTCGACGATGAAGCCGTTGACCATCGCCACCGCCTTGCAGAACCAGGTGGTGACACCCGATACGGTCATCGACACCAATCCGGGCTACATGTCGCTGGGCCGCTACACCATCCGGGACGTACCGCGGAACAACGGCGTGCTCAACGTCACCGGCGTGATCACCCGCAGCTCCAATATCGGCGCGGCCAAGATCGCCGCGCAGATTCCGGACCAGGTGTTCTACAACTCGGTCCGTGCCTTTGGCTACGGCGCGGCACCGGGCAGTGGTTTCCCCGGCGAATCCTCCGGGCTGGTGCCGGTGCCGGGCAGCCCCGGCTGGTATGGCACCACCAAGACCACGATGTCCTACGGCTATGGCCTGAGTGTGACGCCGCTGCAGATCGCGCAGGCCTATTCGGCGCTGGCCAACGGCGGCCAGGTCATCACACCGACCTTCGTCAAAGGTCAGCGCAACGAGGCACGGCAGGTGCTGGATGCGAACGTGGCGCAGGAAGTGGTGCGGATGATGGAAACGGTGGTCACCAACGGCGGCGCCAAGCAGGCGGCGATCCTGGGCTACCACGTCGCCGGCAAGACCGGTACCGCGCGCAAGAACGGTCCACGCGGCTACGAGCGCGGGCACTACAACCTGCTGTTCGCCGGCGTGGTGCCGGCCACTGCACCGCGCTTTGCCGCGGTGATCGTGGTCAACGACCCACGCGGCGCGCTGCAATACGGTGGACTGGTGTCCGCCCCGGTATTCCACCATGTGATGGAGGGCACCCTGCGGCTGATGGACGTGCCGCCGGACGACATCCAGTCGTGGCTGGCCGCGCAGGCCGCCGGCAAGGTCGGCGGTAAGCCGGGCAGCAGCGCCGTGCCCCTGCCCATCCCGCAGGATGCTGCCGATACTCCCAACGCCACCGCCGAATTCGACGCCGCACTGCCCAGCGCCAGTGCCCAGGTACCTGCCACCACGGAGGTACGCCCGTGAGCCGCACCATGAAGCTGTCGCAGTTGTTGCCCGATCTGCCCCTGGCACAGGACCCGCAGATCAGCGGTCTGGTGCTGGATTCGCGCCATGTGCGCGCTGGCGATGCGTTTGTGGCCATTGCCGGTTTCGGCGCGCACGGGCTGGGTTTTGTCGAACAGGCCAGGGCCGCCGGTGCGGCTGCGATCCTGTTCGATCCACCGGCGCCGGCCGAACTGCCGGCCCCGGCCGATGCCATCGCCGTGCCCGACCTGCGTTCGCGCATGGGCGCGATGGCCGACCAGTTCCACGGCCAGCCGTCGCGGGCGATGACGATGGTGGGTGTCACCGGCACCAATGGCAAAACCTCGACCGTGCAGCTGCTGGGCCAGGCCTGGCAGCTGCTGGGCATTGTCAGCGGTTCGATCGGCACGCTGGGCGTGGGCCTGTACGGTGATGTGGTGCCGACCGGCTTCACCACTCCACTGGTGTTGCAGATGCATGAAGTGCTGGCCCAGCTGCGCGATGGCGGTGCCAGGGCGGTGGCGATGGAAGTCAGCTCGCATGCGCTGGACCAGGGCCGTGTGGATGCCGTGCATTTCGATGTGGCGGTGTTCACCAATCTCACCCGCGACCATCTGGATTACCACGGCAGCATGGAAGCCTATGGCGCGGCCAAGGCCAGGCTGTTCCATCGTCCGGGCCTGAAGGCGGCGGTGGTCAATCTGGACGACGCGTTCGGCCGCGAACTGATCAGCACCCTGGCGACCGGCGTGCAGGCCATTGGGCTGAGCTCGACCGGCCAGGCCGGCGCCACGGTCCGTGCCGAAAACCTTGTGCTGGACGGGCAGGGGCTGGGCTTCGATCTGCTCATCGGCGATGAACGCCATGCGCTGCGCTCGCCGCTGCTGGGCCGCTTCAACGTCGACAACCTGCTGGCGGTGGCCGGCGCGCTGCATGGTCTGGGCCAGTCGGCGGCGACCATCGCCCGGGTGCTGGGCCAGCTGCAGCCGATCCGTGGCCGCATGAACCGCCTCGGCGGCCAGGGCGAGCCGACCGTGGTCATCGATTACGCCCACACTCCCGACGCGCTGGAACAGGCGCTGCGCAGCCTGCACGGCCATCTCGACGGCCGCCTGCTGTGCGTGTTCGGTTGCGGTGGCGAGCGTGATACCGGCAAGCGGCCGCAGATGGCGGCCATTGCCGAGGAACTGGCCGACGTGGTGTTCGTCACCGACGACAATCCACGTGGCGAAGATGGCGACGTGATCGTCGCCGACATCATGGCCGGGTTCGCCGTGCACGGAGGCACAAGTGGTGCGGTCGCAGGACGCGAAGGAGCACCACGCCTTGCCGAGATCAACGTGGTGCGCGATCGCGCCCGCGCCATCGGCGCCGCGGTCGCGCAGGCCGGCCCCGGCGACATCGTGCTGGTCGCCGGCAAGGGCCATGAGCCGTATCAGGAGATCGCGGGCATCAAGCATCCTTTCGATGACACCGAAGTGGCTTCGCGCGCGCTGCAGGCACGTTCGGCGAACGGGGAGGTGAACGCATGAAGCGCACCCCGCTGTCGCTGATCGCCCATTGGGCCGGCGGCGAAATCCACGGCGATGACGTGAGCATCGACGCTGTCGGCAACGATACCCGTACGCTGGCGCCGGGCAGCCTGTATGTGGCGCTGCGCGGCGAGCGTTTCGACGGCCACGCGTTTGCGGCCGATGCGCTGGCCGCCGGGGCCGGCGCGCTGCTGGTCGACACCCTGCAGCCGCTGGACGTGCCGCAGGTCGTGGTTGCCAACACCGAGCTGGCGCTGGCGAAAATCGCCGCGGCCATGCAGCAGGGGCGCGACACCGGCGTGTTCGCCATCACCGGCAGCAACGGCAAGACCAGCGTCAAGGCGCTGCTGCTGGCGATCCTGCAGCATGTCCAGGCCGTGGAACAACGTCAGGTCTACGCCACTCCCGGCAACCGCAACAACGAGATCGGCCTGCCGCTGGCGGTGATCGATGCGCCGGAAGATGCCGACTACGCCGTCTACGAGATGGGTGCCGGCAAGCCGGGTGATATCGCCTATCTCACCGACATCGCCCGTCCGCGCTACGCGCTGGTCAACAACGTGGCGGCCGCCCACCTGGAACGCATGGGCAGCCTGCTCGGCGTGGCTACCACCAAGGGCGCCATCTACGCGGCGCTGCCGGAAGCGGGCGTGGCGGTGATCAATGCCGACGATGCGTTCGCACCGTTCTTCGAGCAGCATTTCCTCGGTACCCCGGCGCGCTGCCAGGTGCTGCGCTTCGGCCTGGAACACAGTGCCGAAGTGCGTGCCACGGAGATCGTGCTGGCCGCCGAGGGTTCGCGCTTCACCCTGGTAACACCGCAGGGCCAGGCCGCGGTGGCACTGCAGTTGCCCGGTCGCCACAACGTGCTCAACGCGCTGGCAGCCGCTTCGCTGGCGCTGGCCGCCGGCATCGCCTTGCCCCAGGTGGTCGAAGGCCTGGCGCAGGCGCGTCCAGTGGCCGGCCGACAGATCGCCCACACGCTGGCCACGGGTGCGGTGCTGATCGATGACAGCTACAACGCCAATCCCGGCTCGCTGGCTGCGGCGATCACCGCGCTGGCCGCCGGCAAGGACGAGGGCTGGCTGGTGCTGGGCGACATGCGCGAACTGGGCGAGGGCGCGCAGGCGCTGCACGCGCAGGCCGGGCAGCGCGCCCGCGAGGCCGGCATCAAGCGGCTGTACACGCTGGGACCGCTGAGCGAGGCGGCCTCGAAGGCGTTCGGCGAGGGCGGGCGTCATTTTGACAGCCATGCCGCGCTGGCTGCCGCGCTGCAAACCGAACTTCATGCTGGCGTGCGTTGCCTGGTCAAAGGCTCGCGCGGCAGCGCCATGGACAAGATTGTGACCACGCTGCTGCAGCGTGGCGAGGACACACCGCATGTTGCTTGAACTGGCCCGTTGGTTGCAGCAGCTGGACGATCTGTTCCGGCTGTTCAACTACATTACTTTCCGCGGCATCCTGGCGGCGCTGACCGCGCTGTCGCTGTCGCTGTGGCTGGGACCGGCGGCCATCCGCCGCCTGGCACAGCTCAAGGGGGGGCAGCCGATCCGCAAGGATGGCCCGCAGTCGCATTTTTCCAAGGCCGGCACGCCGACCATGGGCGGCGGCCTGATCCTGACCACGGTGCTGATCTCGGTATTGCTGTGGGGCGATCTGCGCAACCGTTACGTGTGGCTGGTGCTGGCGGTGATGCTGTGCTTCGGCGCGATCGGCTGGTACGACGACTGGATCAAGATCGCCAGGCGCGATCCCAATGGCTTGAAGTCGCGCTGGAAGTACCTGCTGCAATCCATTTTCGGTCTGGCCGCGGGCCTGTTCCTGTTCTACACCGCCGACGTGCCGGCCGCGCTGACGTTCTATATTCCGATGTTCAAGTCGATCGCGCTGCCGCTGGCGGGCATCAGCTTCGTGACCATCGCCTACTTCTGGATTGTCGGCTTCTCCAATGCGGTCAATCTGACCGATGGCCTGGATGGCCTGGCGATCATGCCGACGGTGCTGGTGGCCTGTGCACTGGGCGTGTTCGCCTACGCCTCGGGCAACGCGGTGTTCTCCAGCTACCTGCAGATTCCGCAGATCCCCGGCGCCGGTGAGCTGGTCATCATCTGCGCGGCGATCGCCGGTGCCGGTCTGGGTTTTCTGTGGTTCAACACCTATCCGGCGATGGTGTTCATGGGCGATGTCGGCGCCTTGGCGCTGGGCGCGGTGCTGGGCACCATCGCGGTGATCGTGCGCCAGGAACTGGTGCTGGTGATCATGGGCGGCGTGTTCGTGATCGAGACGCTGTCGGTGATGATCCAGGTGGCCTCGTTCAAGCTCACCGGCAAGCGCGTGTTCCGCATGGCGCCGATCCATCACCACTTCGAGCTGAAGGGCTGGCCGGAGCCGCGCGTGATCGTGCGCTTCTGGATCATCTCGGTGGTGCTGGTGCTGATCGGCCTGGCAACCTTGAAGGTGCGCTGATGGACGACCACTCGCGTCAGGCAACCCGGCTCGAAGCCATCGGCGGCAGCTACGACAAGTGGCTGCTGGGCGCGGCCGTGGCGCTGGCATCGATCGGGATCGTGATGGTGGCGTCCAGCTCCATCGCGCTGACGCAGAGTCCGTTCTACTACCTGACCCGCCACCTGCTGTTCATCGGCATCGGTGTGGTGCTGGCGGCGGTGGTGCTGCGGGTGGAGTTGAAGGAAATCGAGAAGTACAACCAGCTGCTGCTGCTGGGCTGTTTCGCCCTGCTGATCGTGGTGTTCATTCCCGGCCTGGGTAGCAGCGTCAACGGCGCGCAGCGCTGGATCAACTTGGGCGTGTCCAAGTTCCAGACGGTGGAGGCGGTGAAGGTGCTCTACATCGTCTGGCTGTCCAGTTATCTGGTGCGCTTCCGCGACGAGGTCAACGCCACCTGGCTGGCGATGCTCAAGCCGGTGGGCGTGGTCGGCGTGCTGGTGGTGCTGCTGCTGCTGCAGCCGGACTTCGGTTCCTCGATGCTGCTGCTGGGCATCACCACCTGCATGCTGTTGCTCGGTGGCGCACAGATCAAGCGCATCATTCTGCCGGTGCTGCTGATGCTGCCGGCGCTGGTGCTGCTGGTGATCTTCGAGCCGTATCGCATGCGCCGCGTCACCTCGTTCATGGATCCATGGGTGGACCAGCTCGGCTCGGGCTACCAGCTGTCCAACGCGTTGATGGCGATCGGCCGCGGCGAATGGACCGGCGTCGGTCTGGGCGCCTCGATTCAGAAACTGAACTACCTGCCCGAATCGCACACCGACTTCATCTTCTCGGTGATCGCCGAAGAGCTGGGCTTCCTGGGCGTGTGCACGATCATCGTGCTGTATGCGCTGCTGGTGGGGCGTGCGTTCTGGCTGGGCATACGCTGCATCGAGATGCGCCGTCATTTCGCCGGCTATATCGCCTTCGGCATCGCGTTGTGGATCGGCCTGCAGACGTTCGTCTCGATCGGCGTGAACCTGGGCATGCTGCCGACCAAGGGACTGACGCTGCCGCTGATTTCTTCCGGTGGTTCCAGCGTGATGATGACCTGCGTGGCGATGGGCCTGTTGCTGCGCGTGTCTTATGAATACAACCGCGTGGTGCGTCGCCAGGAAGTGCGCGAGGACATCGATCTGGCCGATGCGGTCCTGACCGAAGCGCCACCGGCCGGCGAACCGGCCACGGCAACGGCCATTGCCGCGGCCATGCAGACCGGCGCCCCGCGTGGTACCAGTCGCATGCCGCAGCGGGTCGAACCGACCTTCGGGAGGATCGCGTGATGGCCGCGCCGAACACCTCGCAGGACGCACGCCCGGTGATGATCATGGCCGGCGGCACCGGTGGTCATATTTTCCCGGGTCTTGCGGTGGCCAAAGTGCTGCGCGAGCGCGGGATTCCGGTGACCTGGCTGGGTGCCGAGGGCGCGATGGAAACCCGGCTGGTGCCGCAGCACGCTATCCCTATCGATACGCTTGCCATCAGTGGCCTGCGCGGCAAGGGCAAGCTGGCCCTGCTGGGCGCGCCGCTGCGGGTGATGCGTGCGATCCGCAGTGCCGGCTATGTGCTGCGTGACCGCAATCCACGCGCGGTGGTGGCTTTTGGCGGTTTCGCCTCCGGCCCGGGCGGCATGGCCGCGCGCCTGCATGGCCTGCCGCTGCTGGTGCACGAACAGAATCGCGCACCGGGTATGACCAACCGCATCCTGTCGCGCTTTGCGCGCCGTGTGCTGTCGGGTTTCCCGGGTAGCTTCGCCGGTGGGCGGGAAGAAGTGGTTGGCAATCCAGTGCGTGCCGAGATCGCCGCATTGCCGGCGCCGGAGCAGCGTCTGACCGGTCGTATCGGACCGATGCGGGTGCTGGTACTGGGCGGCAGCCAGGGGGCGCGCGCGTTGAACAATGCCATGCCCAAGGCCCTGGCCGCGCTGGGCAACAGCGTCGCCCTCGAGGTCTGGCACCAGTGCGGTGAGAAGCTGCACGAAGAAGCCCTGCAGGCCTATCGCGCAGCGGGGGTGGAAGGCCGCGTCGACATGTTCATCAAGGACATGGCGGCCGCCTACGGCTGGGCCGATCTGGTGGTGTGCCGTGCCGGCGCCTCGACCCTGGCCGAACTGTGCGCGGTGGGGATCGGCAGCGTCCTGGTGCCGTTTGCCGCCGCGGTGGACGACCACCAGACCCGCAACGCCGAATACCTGGTCGAACGCGGTGCCGCCGAGCTGCTCAGGCAGGACGACGCGCTGGCGATCAATCTGGAGGACGTGCTGCGCACGTTGGCCACCAATCCCGCCGGACGCATGCAGATGGCGCACGCCGCGCGTGCGCTGGCCAAGGTCGATGCGGCCGAACGCATCGCAGACATCATTCTTGAGGAAGCAGTATGAAAACGGCATCGCGCCCCCGCGCCCGCCACACCGGAGGCCGGGCATGATCCGCCGCCTTCACGACACCACCGATCTGGTGCGCGCGTTCCCGCGCGTGCATTTTGTCGGCATCGGCGGCACCGGCATGAGCGGCATCGCCGAAGTGATGCTGACGCTGGGCTACGAGGTCTCCGGTTCGGACAATGCCGACAACGCCGCCACGCGCCGTCTGGCCCGGCTGGGCGCGCGCGTGATGCGGGGCCATTCGGCGGCCAACGTGCTCGGCACCGACTGCATTGTCGTGTCCAGCGCCATCCGTGAAGACAACCCGGAACTGATGGAAGCGCGCAGCCAGCGCATTCCGATCATGCCGCGTGCGGCGATGCTGGCCGAGCTGATGCGCTTCCGTCGTGGCATCGCCGTGGCCGGTACCCATGGCAAGACCACCACCACCTCGCTGACCGCCGCGGTGCTGAGCGAAGGCGGAATGGATCCGACCTTCGTCATCGGCGGTCAGTTGCTGGCCGCCGGCGCCAACGCCAGGCTCGGCGGTGGCCAATGGCTGGTGGCCGAAGCCGATGAGAGCGATGGCAGCTTCCTGCGCCTGAATCCGCTGGTGGCGGTGATTACCAACATCGACGCCGACCATCTTGAAAACTACGGCAACGACTTCGCCCGCGTGCAGGCCGCCTTTGCCGAGTTCCTGCAGCGCCTGCCGTTCTATGGCCTGGCGGTGTTGTGCATCGATGATCCGGAAGTCGCCGCGCTGGCGGCGAAGACGCCGCGTCACGTGATGAGCTACGGCCTGAGCAGCAATGCCGATGTGCGCGCCGAAGACGTGATGCAGGATGGCCCGCGCATGCGCTTCACCCTGCGCCTGCCCGAAGGCAGCAGCGTGCCGGTGACATTGGCGCTGCCCGGCAGGCACAACGTGCTCAATGCGCTGGCCGCCGCGGCGGTGGCTTGGCAGCTGGGGGTCGCGCCGGAGACGATTGCCATCGCACTGGAGAAATTCGAAGGTGTGGGCCGCCGTTTCAACGATCTGGGCGAAGTCACCACCCACAAGGGCGCCAAGGTCCGCGTGATCGATGACTACGGTCACCATCCGCGTGAGCTGGAAGCGGTGTTCGCCGCCGCGCGCGGGGGGTGGCCGACCCAGCGTCTGGTGGTCGCCTTCCAGCCGCATCGTTACAGCCGTACCCGCGACCAGTTCGACGCGTTTGCGGCAGTGCTGTCCGAAGTCGATGCGCTGGTACTCAGCGAGGTCTATGCCGCCGGCGAGGCGCCGATTCCTGGTGCCGACTCCCGATCGCTGGCCCGCGCGATCCGCGCGCGCGGTCGCAGCGAGCCGGTGGTGGTCGGCAGTGCGGCCGATCTGGTTTCGGTGCTGCCCGATGTGCTGCAGGACGGCGACCTGCTGTTGATGATGGGCGCCGGTGACATCGGCCATATCGCCCAGCAGATCATCACCGACGGCTTCAAGGAGACGGCGGACAAATGATCCTCATCGTGCTCCCGTCTGCTGATGCCCGCGCGGTTGCCTTTTCGGCAGCGGCGTCAGCGCGTGCGTGGGCTGCGGTGAAGGTGGCACCATGAACGCGCTGCTGCGGATGCTCGCCTGGCTGCTGGCCATCTCCCTGGTGGTGCTGCCGGTAGTGGCGGTGCTCAACGGCTGGGTGGGAACCGAGCGCTGGCCGCTGGCCAAGCTGCGCGTACACGGCGAATTCAAGCGGGTGCCGGCCGAGGATCTGCAACAAGCCTTGTTGCCGTATGCGCGCTCTGGCTACTTCGCGGTGAAACTGCAGGATGCGCAGCGCGCGATCGAAGCGCTGCCGTGGGTGGAGAGCGCCCAGGTGCGCAAGCAGTGGCCGGATGTGCTGGAAGTGCACATCGTCGAGCACAAGCCCTTCGCGCGCTGGGGCAAAGACCGGCTGCTGTCCGAGCAGGGGCGTCTGTTCGCCGTGCCCCACGGGCTGGAAAACGCGCCGCTTCCGGAGCTCGAGGGCCCGGACGCGATGACCGGCGAAGTGGTCGAGCTCTACAACGAGTCACGCGCCCTGTTCGCGCCAGCCGGCGTGGACGTGCAAAAAGTGGTGCTGGATGCGCGCGGCAGCTGGTTGCTGGCGCTGGACAACGGCACCGAAGTGGTCATCGGCCGCACCGATGCGCGGTCGCGCCTTGCCCGCTTCGTGCGGGTGCTGCCGCAGCTCACCCGCACCCAGGTGCCGATCGTGCGCGCCGATCTCCGCTACACCAACGGTTTCACGCTGAGCTGGGGAACCCCACCGCCGGCAACAAAGCAGACGCAGGACAGGACATGAATCGCAAGGGTGACAAATCACTGATCGTCGGTCTCGATATCGGCACCTCCAAGGTGGTGGCGCTGGTGGGCGAGTATTCGCCAGGCAGCCCAATCGAGGTGATCGGCATCGGCTCGCATGAATCGCGCGGGCTCAAGCGCGGCGTGGTGGTGGATATCGAATCCACCGTGCAGTCGATCCAGCGGGCGATCGAGGAAGCCGAACTGATGGCCGGCTGCGAGATCCGTTCGGTCTACGCCTCCATCTCCGGCAACCATGTGCAATGCCGCAACTCGCAGGGCATCACCCCGATCCGCGAAGGCGAAGTCAGCTGGGGCGATCTGGACCGGGTACTGGAAGCGGCCAAGGCCGTGGCGATTCCGGCCGACCAGAAAATCCTGCATGCGATCCCGCGCGAGTACGTGCTGGATGACTCGCAGGAAGGCATCCGTAATCCGGTCGGCATGACCGGCGTGCGTCTGGAAGTACATGCCCACCTGGTGGTGTGCGCGCAGTCGGCCGCCGCCAACATCAGCAAGTGCGTGCAGCGTTGCGGCCTGCAGGTGGACGACCTGGTGCTGTCCTCGCTGGCCTCGAGTGTGGCGGTGCTGACCGCCGATGAGCGCGAGCTGGGCGTGGTGATGGTCGATATCGGCGCCGGGACTACCGACATCGCGGTGTTTGTGCAGGGGGCGATCTGCCACACCGCCTCGTTGCCGATCGCCGGTGATCACGTCACCAACGATATCGCGCATATGTTGCGCACGCCGACGCCCGAAGCCGAGCAGATCAAGGTCCGTTACGCCTGCGCGCTGGCGCAGATGGCAACGGCCGAAGAAAGCATCCAGGTGCCCAGCGTGGGCGATCGCCCGCCGCGTCGCATGCCGCGTCATTCGCTGGCGCAAGCGGTGCAGGGGCGCTACGAGGAGATTTTCGAAATGGTGCAGGCCGAACTGCGCCGCTCCGGTTTCGAGGAAATGGTGCGCGCCGGCATGGTGCTCAGCGGCGGCGCGTCGAAGATGGAAGGTGTGGTCGAGCTGGCCGAGGAAATGCTGCAGATGCCGGTACGCGTGGGTATTCCCCAGCACGTCACCGGGCTGGGCGAAGTGGTCGGCAACCCGGTGCATGCCACCGGCGTGGGCCTGCTGCTGATGGGCAGCCAGATCGAACACCCGCGGCGGCCATCATTGCCGGCCGGTCGCGCCGGCAGTCTGTTCAAGAAGTTGAAAACCTGGTTCCGCGGGGAGTTCTGACCGCCGGACCGGGACAGCAAGTGCAGTGCGACAAACAGCAGGGCAAGACGAAGTGCAGTAACGCGGTCATTGAAGTAGGCAACAACCGCCGGTGAGGGATATCCCGAACCGGTACACCAACTAAAACTCGCCGGTGCGGGTGGGCACGGAAGGAGAACGGATCTCCCGAATGCCCACACCAATCACGGCAATAGAGAGGACATGGACATGGCGCATTTCGAACTGATTGAAAAGATGGCACCCAACGCGGTGATCAAGGTGGTGGGCGTGGGCGGCGGCGGCGGCAACGCCGTGGCGCACATGGTCAACACCAATGTGGATGGCGTGGAGTTCATCACCGCCAACACCGATTCGCAGGCGATCAAGAATTGCGGTGCCAAGCTGCAGCTGCAGCTGGGGACCAACGTGACCAAGGGCCTGGGCGCAGGCGCCAACCCGGAAGTCGGCCGCCAGGCGGCACTGGAAGACCGCGAGCGCATCATGGACGCGCTGCAGGGCGCGGACATGGTGTTCATCACCGCCGGCATGGGCGGTGGCACCGGCACCGGCGCGGCACCGGTGGTGGCGCAGCTGGCCAAGGAAATGGGCATCCTGACCGTGGCCGTGGTCACCAAGCCGTTCCCGTTCGAAGGTCGCCGCCGCATGCAGGTCGCGCTGAAGGGCATCGAGGAGCTGAGCCAGCACGTCGATTCGCTGATCACTATCCCGAACGAGAAGCTGATCACCGTGCTCGGCCGCAACGCCACCATGGTGCAGGCGTTCCGCGCCGCCAACGACGTGCTGCAGGGCGCGGTGCAGGGCATCGCCGATCTGATCGTGCGTCCGGGTCTGATCAACGTCGACTTCGCCGACGTGCGTACCGTGATGTCGGAAATGGGTCTGGCAATGATGGGCACCGGCACCGCCCGCGGCGATGACCGCGCCCAGGCTGCCGCCGAAGCCGCCATCCAGAATCCGCTGCTGGATGATGTGAACCTGGCCGGCGCCAATGGCGTTCTGGTCAACATCAGCGCCGGCACCGACATCACCATGAGCGAGTTCGACGAGATCGGCCGCACCGTGCACGCCTTCGCCTCGGAAGACGCCACCGTGGTCATCGGCACTGTGATCGATCCGGATCTGGGCGACGAGATCAAGGTGACCGTGGTCGCCACCGGTCTGAACCGCGCCGTGTCCAAGAACGCCCAGCGTCCGGGCGAGCGGGGTCCGATCAAGCTGGTGCGCAACGCCACCACCGGCCAGGCCGAGTTCGACGACTACGAAAGCCCGGCCGACGCCGTGGCCAAGGCCGTGGGCAATACCATGGGCATGGGCCTGCGTCGTCCGAGCTCGGACACCGTGGGGGCTTCGGCGCCGACGGCCTCGTCCACCGTTGCCGCCGAACTGCCCAGCGATTACCTCGACATCCCGGCGTTCCTGCGCCGTCAGGCGGACTGAGCGGCCTCGTTGCCGGAGGCCAGTGCCAACGCGTTCCGGGTGCACCGGTCGCGGGGGCTCCGGGCGGACGGTAATCGATGCAGCAAGTGACCCTGGAGCTGTCCACTCCAGGGGGAATGCCATGTCCTTTGTCGCCGGGCCAGGATCGGCCCGGCGGCATTTTCCGCACCGGACTGTTGCACAGCCCCGCCCTGGATGTGGGCCGGGCCGGCTGTTAACGCGTGTTATTCTTGTTTGCTCAGAGCCGCGTCTGCGCGGCAGCTTCGAACTGCACATCCATGATCCAGCAACGCACCCTCAAGAACACGATCCGCGCCACCGGTGTCGGCCTGCACAGCGGTGACAAGGTCTACATGACCCTGCGCCCTGCGCCGGTGAACCATGGCATCGTGTTCCGGCGGGTGGATCTGGAACCGGTGGTGGAAGTGCCGGCGCGTGCGGATCTGGTCACCGAGGTGACCCTGTGCACCGGGCTGACCTGCGAAGGCGCCAAGATCCAGACCGTTGAACACCTGATGTCGGCCCTGGCCGGGCTGGGGGTGGACAACTGCATTGTCGAGCTGTCCTCGGCCGAGCTGCCGATCATGGATGGTTCGTCCGGCCCGTTCGTGTTCCTGCTGCAGTCCGCGGGCGTAGTGGAGCAGGACGCACCCAAGCGCTTCCTGCGCATCCTCAAGACGGTGGAAGTACGCGATGGCGACAAGGTCGCCCGTTTCGAGCCCTATGAAGGCTACAAGCTGGGCTTCACCATCCAGTTCGACCATCCGATGATCCCGGCCAAGCAGTCGCGCGTGGAGATCGACTTTTCGACCACGGCCTACATCAAGGAAATCGCGCGCGCACGGACGTTCGGCTTCATGCGCGATCTGGAATACATGCGCGAGCGCAATCTGGGCCTGGGCGGCTCGATGGACAACGCCATCGTGCTGGACGAGTTCCGCGTGCTCAATGACGACGGCCTGCGTTACACCGACGAATTCGTGCGCCACAAGATCCTCGACGCGATCGGTGACCTGTATCTGGCCGGTGGCCAGGTGCTGGCGGCCTATGAGGGCTACAAATCCGGCCACGCGCTCAACAACAAGCTGGTGCGTGCGCTGCTGGCCGATGAAAGCGCATGGGAATGGGCGAGCTATGACTCCCCAGCAGCCACCGATCCGGTGGTCTATGGAACCCCGGCGTACGCCTGAGCGGAACCGCAGTTTGACCGTAAGAGGGGCTGGCGCCTTGCGCCGGCAACTGTCGGCTGCGTCATGAAAATGTGAATCCGCAGTGGGTCCCAGCCTTAATTTAACCTTAAATTAACAAAACGCTAACTCCTGCGGCCTCGTACGCGGCTAGGATTCCTGCCGGCCTCCTGTGGTGACCGCGTCGCCGGTCGCTTCAGGACAGCTGGGGTGGGGACGCCCCGTTTGCGCTCAGGAGCGGGTGGATTTCACATCCTGAAGGGCATCCAAGGCATCACGCAGACCTTTGTGCGTGGCTGCCGAAACTGCGGTACTGCGCTGATTTTCACGCACTGGGGAGTGCGGCGGTGCGGTTGCAGTCTTGACGGTCACCCGCGTGGCCTTCAGCCCGATGGATCGGGCCGCGTCGAGCAACTGGTCTTCGGCAAGCCGCACTTTGGCATGCCAGACCGGGGAATCGACGAGAAAAACGAGGTGTTCGCCGTCCACATTGGCCAGCCGGCAACGGTTTGCCAGCGCAGGCGGCAAATGGGGGCGCAATTGCCGGTCCATCGCATCGAGCCAGAGAGCCCGGCGCAACGGATTTCCTGCTTTGTCCGCCATCACCGTCTCCAGTGCCAGTTTGGGCACGGAGCGGGATCGAACACTGGATTTCGGCTCAGACATAAGAAATTTTCAATGGCATTTAAAAAGATCGTAATCAAAACGCGTGAACAAAAGGCCAAGACGCCGTTTGCCCGCGTTCAGATGTTTTTCGAGGATCGTCCGCAGGCCCTGCTGGGCAGCGTGCTTGGCATCGGTTGCCTGATGGGCGTGGCGTTGAGCCTGGCCATCGGCATGGTGGGCGATTCGGCCCTGCAAGCCAAGGTGGATCGGCAGGAACAGGAACTGGCCAAGGTCCGCGCCGACGCCCAGACCCAGGTCAACGCGCTGGCAGCGCGACTGGGCGAATTGCAGGCCCAGGCCACGCGGCTCAATGCGCTGGGCGAACGCCTGACCCAGATGGGCAAGCTGGAAGACGGCGAGTTCGATTTCAATGAAACCCCGGGTATGGGTGACGGCGAGCCCGGTCCTACCCAGGACATTCCGGTCAGTGCGGTCAACAGCGACTTACAGATGCTGGAGCAGCGCTTCGCTGCTTCAGGCAAGCAGCTCTCGGTGCTGGAGTCGCTGCTGTTCGACCACCAGTTGGAGCAGAACGCCGTGCCTTCGCGCATGCCGATCAGCAACACCTACATCACCTCCAACTTCGGCACCCGCGCCGATCCGTTCGGGCGCGGCCGGGCGACGCACAAGGGGATGGATTTCCACGCCCGTGTCGGTGATCCGGTGATGTCCGTGGCCGATGGTGTGGTCAGCTTCGCCGGCGTGAAGGGCGGCTACGGCAACGTGGTCGATGTCGATCACGGCAATGGCTATGTGACCCGTTATGCGCACAATTCGCGCCTGACCGTGCGCGAAGGCAATCTGGTGCGCGCCGGGCAGGAAGTGGCCAAGGCCGGTTCCAGCGGCCGTTCGACCGGTGCGCACGTGCATTTCGAGGTCTGGGAACGCGGTAATGCAGTCAATCCGCGCAAGTTTCTCGGTGAAGGCGGCAACACCCCGGTGGGGCGTCGCAGCCGCGGTTGACCGGCGGCGGGCGGACGCTTGAATCGCCAAGCCCCCGCCCCAAGCTACAATAGGCGTTGCCATCGACAGGGCGCATTGCGCCCTGTTCTGTTTGTGACCGGCAGTCCCAGGGGGCGGTACGGTCGTACGGCATTTCATTCAAACCGGTTCCTTCAATGATCAACAGCCTGCTTACCCGCGTTTTTGGCAGCCGTAACGAGCGCCAGCTTCGCCAGCTCAACCGTATCGTCGCCAAGATCAATGCCTTGGAGCCGGAGATCCAGAAGCTCTCCGATGACGCGCTGAAGGCCAAGACGGCCGAATTCCGTGAACGCATCGCCGGCGGCGAAGCCCTGGACAAGGTGCTGCCGGAAGCCTTCGCGGTCTGCCGCGAGGCCTCCACCCGTGTGCTGGGCATGCGCCATTACGACGTGCAGCTGATTGGCGGCATGGTCCTGCACCTGGGCAAGATCGCCGAAATGCGCACCGGTGAGGGCAAGACCCTGGTGGCCACGCTGCCGGTCTACCTCAACGCGCTGGAAGGCAAGGGCGTCCACGTGGTCACGGTGAACGACTACCTGGCCCGCCGCGACGCCGCGCAGATGGGCAAGCTGTACAACTGGCTGGGCCTGAGCGTGGGCGTGGTCTATCCGGGCATGCCGCACAGCGACAAGCGCGAGGCCTATGCCGCCGACATCACCTACGGCACCAACAACGAGTTCGGTTTCGATTACCTGCGCGACAACATGGCGCTGACCAGGGGGGATCGCTACCAGCGTGGCCTGCACTACGCCATCGTCGACGAGGTCGACTCGATCCTGATCGACGAGGCGCGTACCCCGCTGATTATCTCCGGCCCGGCCGACGATTCCCCGGAGCTGTACATCCGCGTCAACCGCGTGGTGCCGGGCCTGATCAAGCAGGAAGCCGAGGACGGCGAGGGCGACTACTGGGTCGATGAGAAGGGCAAGCAGGTGCACCTGTCCGAAGCGGGCATGGAGCACGCCGAGGAACTGCTGCGCGAAGCCGGCATCATCGGTGCCGACAACGAAGGCGGCCTGTATGCCGCGCAGAACCTGACCGTCGTCCACCACCTCAACGCCGCGCTGCGCGCCCACGCCATCTACCAGCGCGATGTGGACTACATCGTGCGCGATGGCGAAGTGGTGATCGTCGACGAATTCACCGGCCGTACCCTGGCCGGCCGCCGCTGGTCCGACGGCCTGCACCAGGCGGTGGAAGCGAAGGAAGGTGTACCGGTCCAGCGGGAAAACCAGACGCTGGCCAGCATCACCTTCCAGAACTTGTTCCGCATGTACAAGAAGCTGTCCGGCATGACCGGTACGGCCGATACGGAAGCCTTCGAATTCCAGAGCATCTACGGCCTGGAAGTGGTGGTGATCCCGACCAACAAGCCGACCGTGCGCAAGGACCACCCCGACCAGGTGTTCCTCAATCGCACCGGCAAGTTCAACGCGGTGCTGGCCGACATCGAGGAATGCGCCAAGCGCGGCCAGCCGGTGCTGGTGGGTACCACCTCGATCGAAACCTCGGAGATGCTGTCCGAGCACCTGCGCAAGGCCGGTGTGCAGCATGAAGTGCTCAACGCCAAGCAGCATGACCGCGAAGCGACCATCGTCGCCAATGCCGGCCGTCCGGGCTCGGTGACCATCGCCACCAACATGGCCGGTCGCGGTACCGACATCGTGCTCGGCGGTTCGCTGGAAACCGAGCTGCACGAGCTGGGCGACGAGATCAGCGACGAGCAGAAGGCCGCCGTCAAGGCCGCCTGGCAGGCGCGCCACGAAGCGGTCAAGGCGGCCGGCGGCCTGCACATTGTCGGCACCGAACGCCACGAATCGCGTCGTATCGACAACCAGCTGCGTGGCCGTTCCGGCCGTCAGGGTGATCCGGGTTCGTCCCGCTTCTACCTGTCGCTGGAAGACAACCTGATGCGCATCTTCGCCTCGGACTGGGTGCAGAAGGCGATGCGCATGATGGGCATGAAGGAAGACGACGTCATCGAAGACCGCATGGTCAGCCGTCAGATCGAGAAGGCGCAGCGCAAGGTCGAGGCGCACAACTTCGACATCCGCAAGAACCTGCTGGACTTCGACGACGTCAACAACGACCAGCGCAAGGTGATCTATGCCCAGCGCGACGAGCTGCTGGACGCCGAGTCGGTCAAGGACAATATCGACGGCATCCGTGGCGATGTGATCTATGACTTGGTGACCCGCTTCGTGCCGCCGAACTCGGTGGACGAGCAGTGGGATCTGGCTGGCCTGCAGGCGACGATGGAATCGGAGCTGGGCGTGCAGATGGACGTGGTCGGCCTGGTCAAGGCGCACGAGGAACTCGATGCCGAGGCGATCGCGCAGAAGGTGATCGACTTCATGGACGAGCACTTCGCGCAGAAGGAAGCGGCCGTGGGCAGCGAAACCATGCGCGCGCTGGAAAAGCACGTGATGCTGACCGTGCTCGACCAGAGCTGGAAGGAGCATCTGGCACGTATGGATTACCTGCGCCAGGGCATCTACCTGCGTGGTTACGCGCAGAAGCAGCCCAAGCAGGAGTACAAGAAGGAAGCCTTCGAGCTGTTCTCGCAGATGCTCGAAGACGTCAAGCGCGAAGTGATCACCATGCTCTCGCGCGTGCGCGTGCGCAGCGAGGAGGAAGTGGCCGCGATGGAGGCGCTGGAACGCCAGCAGGCCGAAGCGCGTCTGCAGATGTCGCAGTTCCAGCACCAGGACAGCGGTGGCTACAGCGCCGATGAGGAAGCCGCGCAGGTGGAGGCCGGCCCGCAGGGCGTGGCCCAGATCACCCGCGAGGAGCCCAAGGTCGGCCGCAATGATCCATGCCCGTGCGGCAGCGGCAAGAAGTTCAAACACTGCCACGGCCAGCTGAGCTGATCGATCAAAGCCCCGCCCCGTGCGGGGCTTTTTTCTGGCCCGGTCTCCACCGCTGGCACGCGGGTGCGGCCGGTACCGGAATGTTGCGCCGAAGGGCGGGTTTTCGGCATTCTCAGCCCATGACTTCCCCCTTGCGCTCGATCCACGTCGTGGCCGCCGTCATCACCGACGCGCGCGGCCGCATCCTGCTCAATCGCCGCAGCGGCGACAGTGACATGGCCGGGTTGTGGGAGTTCCCCGGTGGCAAGCGCGAGCCCGGGGAGAGCTCCGAGCAGGCGCTCGCGCGCGAGCTGCACGAGGAGCTCGGCATCGAGGCCGAGATCGGCGAGTGGGTGATGGACGTGCCGCAGCTGTATCCGGACAAGCGCCTGCGTCTGGAGGTGCGCAGGGTGCGGCAGTGGAAGGGCGTGGCACGTGGCCGCGAAGGC
Source organism: Stenotrophomonas sp. STEN013 (assembly GCF_056760355.1). Lineage (NCBI taxonomy): Bacteria > Pseudomonadati > Pseudomonadota > Gammaproteobacteria > Lysobacterales > Lysobacteraceae > Stenotrophomonas > Stenotrophomonas sp. STEN013. Next base: position 39,596 of record NZ_JBRREO010000007.1, read on the forward strand.
CAGGCCATCACCTGGGTGACCCCGGACAAACTCTCCCGTTATTCGATGCCGCCGGCCGATCTGCCGGTGGTGGCGGCGCTGCGCCAGCCCGACTGCTACCTGGTCACGCCCGAGCCCGCTGACGATGCCGAGGCCTGGCTCGGCGGGCTGGAAGACGCACTGGACAGCGGCATCCGCCGCGTGCAGCTGCGCACCCCGGCCTGCGCGCAGCGCACCGCGCTTGCCCGGCAGGCGGTTGCGCGTTTTGGCCGTGATGCCGATTTCCTGCTCAACCGCGATATCGAACTGGCGCGTGCGCTGGAGATCGGCGTGCATCTGGGCGCCGAGCAGTTGCTGCAGCTGGATACCCGGCCGCTGCCGCCGCATCTGCTGGTCGGTGCCTCCTGCCACGACCTGCCGCAGCTGCGCGCCGCCCAGGCGCTGGGCTGCGATTTTGCCGTGCTCGGTCCGGTGCAGGTCACCGCCAGCCATCCGCAGGCGGCCGGTATCGGCTGGGAGCAGTTCGAATACCTGCGTGAGCAGGTGTCGCTGCCGATCTACGCCATCGGTGGGCTGACCGCGGAGGATATCGGTCGCGCCCGGCGCGCCGGCGCGCAGGGCATCGCTGCGATCCGCGGGCTGTGGCCGCGTCCGGTTACAGGGTGATCCAGAAACAGTTGTACTGGCGGCGCAGGTTGAACACGGTGCGCGAAGGCGTGGCGCTGTTGGCCAGGGTCTGCTCCAGCCGCAGTCCGATCGGGCGACGCGGCGGCGCGGGCGGGGGGCTGACCCCCACTTCCGGGACAGGGGCCTGTTGCGGATCCACCGGGCTGCCATCGGTATAGGTGAACGGTTGCGGCGGTGCCGGCTCGTACGCGGGTTCGGGGGGGAACACCGGCGCGATATCCACCAGTGGCCGCTGCACGATGGCGTCCAGGCGGTCCATCACCTGGGTGGCCGCAGCCGAAGAAAGCCCGTTCCACAGATAGATGCCCGACAGCCGGTTCGCATCGCGGGCGTCCACCGCACGCTGGATCTGCGCCACCACCTCGCTGAGCCGGCGCGCGCAGCTGTCGTGGTACAGGCCGCTGCCACCGGTGGCCCGGCCGCCGGGCAGCAGCCGCGCGCGCGCGCCCATCGCCTCGCATGGTTTGTCGCCGTACACCGTCTGGCCCTGCGCGTTGGTGCAACGGTTGATCTGCTGCGCGTGAAGATCGAACGCCCCCAGGGCAATGGCGGACAACAACAGCAGCAGGGCGATTCGCATCGTCCAAGGGTAGTGGCTGGATCAGCGGGCAGGAAGTGACGGAAGTGAGGTGCTTCCGCCCGGTTCAGGCGTGTCCGAGGCGCCTGAGCACCGCCTGCGTCGGCCGGGCCAGGTTGAGTGTGTAGAAGTGCAGCGACGGCACCCCGGCGGCGATCAGGCGCTCGCACAGCGCGGCCACCACATCGGCGCCGAACGTGCGCACCGACTCGGCATCATCGCCAAAGGCCTGCATGCGCTTGCTGATCCAGCGCGGGATCTCCGCGCCGCACTGCTCGGAGAAACGCCGTAGCTGGCTGAAGTTGGAGATCGGCATGATCCCGGGAATGATCGGCACCTCCACGCCCAGCTTGCGCACCGCCTCGACGAAGTGGAAATAGGCGTCGGCGTTGTAGAAGTACTGGGTGATCGCCGCATCGGCGCCGGCATCGATCTTGGTCTTGAAGTGGCGCAGGTCGGCCAGCGCGCAGGACGCCTGCGGGTGGGTTTCCGGATACGCGCCGACCTCGATGCGGAAGGCGTCGCCATGTTCGGCGCGGATGAAGGCGATCAGTTCCGAGGCATAGCGCATATCGCCGGGAAAGCCCATGCCCGAGGGCAGGTCGCCGCGCAGGGCGACGATGCGCTTGACCCCGATGGCCCGGTACAGCTTGAGCAGCTCGCGGATCTCCTCGCGGGTGCCGCCGACGCACGACAGGTGCGGCGCGGCCTGCAGGCCATGGTGCTGGTTCAGATGGCGCACCGTCTCGGAGGTGTAGCTCAGGGTCGAACCGCCCGCGCCGAAGGTGCATGACACGTACTCCGGCGCGTAGGCCTTGAGCCTGGCCGCGGTGCGGTCCAGCTGGGCACGCTGGTCATCGGTCTTGGGGGGATAGAACTCGAAGCTGATCGCGGTCATGGGGCGCCGGGCATGCTGGAATGCGGGCCATTATATCTTTTCATCAAGATGGATGTTCAAGGGTTTCGCCTGTGACCATGCCGTGGCCCGGCCTTGAGTCGGGCCGGGCGGTAACCTTCCGCCATCGCGATGCTGGGCCGGGGGCGCGGCGGGTTCAGTGCGGCCGCGCGGCCGCGCGCTGTGGGAATACCGCCACGCATACGCCGATGGCCACCAGCAGCACCGCGCTGGCGCCGTAGCGGCTCACGGCCAGTCCGCCGTGAGCCAGCGGTTTGTCCAGGAAGTCGCCGACCACCGCGCCCAGCGGCCGGGTCAGCACGAAGGCGGTCCAGAATAGTGTCGCGCGCGAGATCGGGCTCCAGTGCCAGGCGGCGGCCACCAGCACCAGCGCCCCGCCGAAGACCGCCGCCGCGCCGAGGTAGCCCAGCCCGGCGCTGTCGGCGGTCCAGTCGCCCAGCGCCGTGCCCAGCGTCTGCGAGCACATGATGGTCAGCCAGTAGAACCCCTCCGCGCGCGGACTAGCCACGGTGCCGATATCGATCGAGCCCAGCGTGCGGTGCCAGGTGAACAGCGTGGCCAGCAGCAAACCCAGCAGCAGCGTGCTGCCGCCGGCATAGCCGATGCCCAGCGAGCGGTCGGCGAAGTCGGCCAGGGTGGTGCCCACGGTGGTGGAGGCGATGACGGTCAGCCAGTACAGCGCCGGGCGGAAGCGGCTGGCGCGGATCTGCGCGGCGACCGCGAGCAGGAACATCACCATGAAGATCGCCGTGCCGACCGCGTAGCCCAGCCCCAGCGACATCGATACCGCATCGCCGCCGGTTTCGCCCAGCGTGGTGGCCAGCACCTTGATCACCCAGAAGCCAAAGGTAAGCGCCGGCACCTTGGCCAGTGCCCGGGGGGTGTCATCGCGCAGGTGCATGGCCTTCTCCGTGTCGGACCGGGCAGGGCGTGGCCCTGACGTGGAATCGAGGGGAATGCTGGGCCGGTCCGGGTCTGAAGATTGTCGGTGGCCGATGCGGGCCCGTGATCGGGCGCGCGGCGGGCGGGAGTTCGACCGCGCGGGCGGCAGGCGCGCGGCGGTGGATGAGCAGCGGCTGCCGCTGATCGCCAGGCGCGGGGTACGAACGCCGATCAGCGTTTCCCGGTCGATGGCGAGCGTGCTGCGCTGGCCAATGCCCCAAGTCGCCCTGCGACGATCTGTTTCCGGCCGGTGCCGACCATTTTCCGGTCGTGCACGAGCGATCTATGTTCGACGTCTACCGATTCTTGCTCGATTGCCCTGAAAATGTATTCAATCGTGGGGCAACGCTGCGATATGTCCGTCGCTGTTGCGCACCCCGACAGGGAATGCCGGCCAACGCCGTGCCCGTCGCGGCGTCGCCGGTGGCCGCCCGTCCAGCGCCACCCACGCCGCCGAGGCCCAACTCTGCGGTGGAGCCGGGCGCGGCGTGGTGCCGATAGCGGAGAATGCGCGCTCAACTTTGTTAAGAGCGGTCTGATGTCGATCTATCTCACCCCCTTCGCCCGCACCCGGCTGTTCCCGCGCACGCCGCGCGCCAACACCATCCAGGACTGCACGCCGGAGCAGTTCGAGCAGCACCTCAACGCCCATGCGCCGTACAAGGTGCTCGACGGCTACGCGCCGTTCTGCAAGCTGCATGTGCACCGCAACTGGACCTCCACCCGCTGCCTGACCGTGCCGATAACCGATGACAACCGCCATCTGCTGCGCTCGGGCTACGAGGCGCGCACCCGCGAGGAGCTGCCGGTGCTGGTGCGCTGGTTCGAGGGCGTGGAGCCGCCGGTGGCCGAGTACCTGGTGGTGATCCTGTACAGCGCCGAGCAGCTTGCCAAGGAAGGCGTGCCGATCGAGGCCGACTGGGGCGTGGTCGGCTGCCTCTACACCGCCGAGCCCGAGGAAGTGCCGATGGCGCCGATCACGATGATGCGCAACGCGCTCGGGGTGGAGGAGGGCGGCTCGGGCGTGGCCATCGACCGTGGCGCCTATGCGCGCGCGGTGGCGTTCTGGGACAGCAACGCCAACTGGCGATGAGTCTTTATCTGAAGGCGCGTGCTGGGTGGGGCGTGTTCGCGTTCAGCCCGCGGCACATGCTGCTGGCCATCGCCCTGTTCCTGCTGGAAGTGGTGATCGCCACGCAGCTGTCGCAGGTGACGTGGATACGCGCCTATCTGGGCGATGTGCTGGTGGTGGTGCTGTTGTACGCGGCGATCCGCAGCGTGGTGGGGGTCGATGACCATGCGCTGCTGCTGGGCGTGTTCGGGTTCGCCTGCGCGATGGAAGTGGCCCAGTACTTCGCGCTGGCCGAACGGCTGGGCTATGTGCGCGGCGATGTGATGTACACGCTGATCGGCAACACCTTCTCGTGGGCCGATATCGCCTGCTACGCCATCGGCTGCGCGGTGGTGGCCGGAGGGCTGGCGTTGTTCAAACGGTAGCCACGCGGCGGTGTGACGGCTGGTGGTGGCGGCCATCCACCGTGCGCTGATGGGAGCCGTCAGGGCTTTGCGGAGCGGGGCGTGCGCCTGGCGGCGACTTTCCTGGGCTTCGGCAGCGGCATCAGCTCGGCGGTCTGCAGGATCAGCCGGCGCAGCGCCTCGCTGTCATCAAGCAGCTCATCGGCTACCGGATAGTCCTTGGCGCCGGGATACGGTGGGCGTTGCGGCAGCGGCGGTGCCAGTCCGGTGGCGGCAGCGGAGGGTTTGACGAACAGGCTGTTGTCGCAGGCGAAGGCCACCACCTTGCCATCGACATACAGCGCGTACTCGCCAAACATCTTCCTGTGGCTCAGGCGGCTGCCCAGGCCGATCTGCTCGGCGACATAGTCGATGAAGTCGCGGTCGGTACTCATGCCGATAGCTGCCGTGGCGGATGCGCCATCCAGGCGGGGGGATGTCAGGCCCGCCTGTCACCGGCAGTGCGGCGCTTGCGCCATGCGCGCAAGACCAGCAGCGCGACAACGACGCCGACAGCGGCTGCCGCCCCGGGCAAGGCCAGTCCCATGAAACGCCCCAGTTGCCGGCCAACGCTGTAACCGGCTTTGTACGCGTCACTCTGTGCGAACGCCGTGGATGAAGAAGCGACCAAGGCCGCCGCCAGCAGATATCGAGCACGCCTTGCCATCAAAACTCCCCAGTCGGTGACGGAACGGTCTGGCTTCGAGTATCCCCACGCCGTGGCGGGTTGGGAAGTGGCGGGTGCTGCTGTGCGCAGCGCGGTTCGTTTGATGCGGAGCGGCTCGAACTTCTGCGCCATCCCGGGTGACCCGGCGTCTTGGGGCAACGCACGGGCGTAGAGCGAAACGGCGTCCGGCGTGTGACCGGTCCGCTGCGGGGGTGCCTGAGCTGGCGCCGGCAGGGACGCGGTTCGAGGAAACAGGCAAAAAAACGGGCGCCTGGCGGCGCCCGTTCCGTGTCTCACGCAGTGACCGGCAGGGCGATCAGTAGCGGTAGTGGTCCGGCTTGTACGGGCCTTCGACCGGCACGCCCAGGTAGTCGGCCTGGTCCCTGGTCAGGGTGGTCAGCTTCACGCCGATCTTTTCCAGGTGCAGGCGCGCCACTTCCTCGTCCAGGTGCTTGGGCAGGATGTAGACCTTGTTTTCGTAGCTGTCCTTGTTGGCCCACAGGTCGATCTGCGCCAGGGTCTGGTTGGCGAAGCTGTTGGACATCACGAAGCTCGGGTGGCCGGTGGCGCAGCCCAGGTTCACCAGACGGCCTTCGGCCAGCAGGAAGATGCTGTTGCCATTGGCGAAGGTGTACTTGTCCACCTGCGGCTTGATGTTGGTGTGCACCAGACCCGGCAGGGCCTTGAGCGCATCGACCTGGATCTCGTTGTCGAAGTGGCCGATGTTGCAGACGATGGCCTGGTCCTTCATCGCCTGCATGTGCGCGGCGGTGATGATGTCCTTGTTGCCGGTGGTGGTGACGTAGATGTCGGCACGGCCCAGGGTGGATTCGACCGTGTTGACTTCGTAGCCTTCCATCGCCGCCTGCAGTGCGCAGATCGGATCGATCTCGGTGACGATGACGCGCGCGCCGTAGTTGCGCAGCGACGCGGCCGAGCCCTTGCCGACATCACCGTAGCCGCAGACCACGGCCACCTTGCCGGCCAGCATCACGTCCATCGCACGCTTCAGGCCATCGGCCAGCGACTCGCGGCAGCCGTACAGGTTGTCGAACTTGCTCTTGGTGACCGAGTCGTTGACGTTGATCGCCGGGATCAGCAGCTTGCCCTGTTCGGCCAGCTGGTACAGGCGGTGCACACCGGTGGTGGTCTCTTCGGAGACGCCCTTCCAGTCGGCGACCACGCGGGTCCAGTAGCCCGGGCGCTCGACGGCCACGCGTTTGAGCAGGTTCTTGATCACCTGTTCCTCGTGGCTGCCCGAGGCGGAGTTGACCCAGCTGTCATCGCCCTGTTCCAGCTCATAGCCCTTGTGGATGAGCAGGGTGACGTCGCCACCGTCGTCCACCACCAGCTGCGGGCCGGTCAGGGTGCCGTCGGGCAGGGTGAAGGTCAGCGCGTCCAGGGTGCAGTCCCAGTACTCTTCCAGGGTTTCGCCCTTCCACGCGAACACCGGGGTGCCGGTGGCGGCAATGGCGGCGGCGGCCTGGTCCTGGGTGGAGAAGATGTTGCACGAGGCCCAGCGCACGTCGGCGCCGATGTCCTTCAGGGTCTCGATCAGCACCGCGGTCTGGATGGTCATGTGCAGCGAGCCGGTCACGCGCACGCCGGCCAGCGGTTTGGTGGTGGCGTGCTTGCGGCGGATGGACATCAGGCCCGGCATCTCGTGCTCGGCGATATCCAGCTCCTTGCGGCCCCAGTCGGCCAGCGCGATATCGGCAATCTTGTAATCGCCTTCCTGTGAGAAGGTCTTGGCAACAGCGTTCATGTAGAGCTCCGGTGTGGTGCGAGCAGGCTCGCGTTCGCCGGGCGCCGTTGTTGCATGGAAGCCGCCCGAGCCTGGCCGTGACGCGAGCCCCGGTGGGGTCGGTACGGTCGCAGCGCCCCTCGGAGCGGGGGGGCGATTATATCGCGGCGCGGTCGTCGCGCCGGCAGCCCAACCAAAGGCAGGGGAGAACGGCGACAGAGATTGTTAAGTTGTCTGATCGCCTCTGTTGTTAAGGATTGTCATGACCAAATCCCCCGCCCGCCGCGCCAAGCGCGCTTCGGCCGTGCTGGTGCTGTGCGCCGGCCTGTTGCTCTCGGTACCGCCGGTAATGGCGTTGGCCCCTCCGCCGGCGCAGAAGGCCACCCAGGGCGAGGGCTACCGGCTCCCGTCGGCCGCCTTGCAGGCGGTGGTGGATGCCCCGCGTGCGCCGACCCTGAGCCTGTCGCCCAGGCGCGATCTGGCGGCGATGCTGCAGACCCCGCCGTTGCCGTCCATCGCCCAGGTGGCGGCCCCGGAGCTGAAGCTGGCTGGGCTGCGGATCAATCCGAAGACGGTGTCTGACAGCCGCTTCTCGTTCGGCAGCAAGTTGTGGCTGATCTCCACCGTGGACGGCGCCGAGCGCCAGATCAGTGGCCTGCCGCAGCCGCTGTCGGTGGCCTCGCTGGCGTGGTCGCCGGACCAGAAGTACCTGGCGTTCAACCAGGTCGATCCGGCCAGCGGTGCCAACGAGCTGTGGCTGGTGGATGTAGGCACGGCCAGCGCGCGCCGGGTGGCGCAGGATCTGAACAGCATCGTCGGCAACGGCTATGCGTGGTTGCCGGGTGGCACGGAACTGCTGGTGATGCAGCGTCCGGCCGGGCGCGGCGCGCCGCCGGCCAGTGATGGCGTTCCGACCGGCCCGGCGGTGCAGCAGACCGAGGCCGGGCAGGGCGTGCGCTCGGTGCGCACCTACCAGGACCTGCTCAAGAACGAGGACGACGCGCGCCTGTTCGAGTACTACCTGCAGGCGCAGCCGATGCGGGTGGCGATCAACGGCCAGGCCACCCCGGTCGGCGCGGTGGGCATCTATCTGGGCCTGGCGGCCTCGCCGGACGGCAACTACCTGCTCAGCCAGCGGGTGCAGCGGCCGTTCTCCTACGCGGTGCCGGTGAGCCGGTTCCCGCGCAACATCGAAGTGCTCGATGCGCAGGGCAAGCTGGTGCATACCGTGGCGCGGCTGCCACTGGTCGATGGCCTGCCCACCGGCAATGACGCGGTGCCCACCGGCGTGCGCTCGATCAGCTGGCGTGCCGATGCGGCGGCCACGCTGGTGTGGGCCGAGGCGCAGGATGGCGGTGATCCGTCGCGTGACACGGCGATCCGCGATGCAGTGCTGATGCAGGCCGCGCCGTTCGACAAGCCGCCGGTGACGCTGGCGCAGCTGGGCTCGCGCTATGCCGGTATCACCTGGGGCCGTGGCGACCTGGCATTGCTGGACGAATCGTGGTGGAAGACCCGCCAGGTCAAGCAGTGGAAGATCGCCCCGGACCATCCCGAACAGGCCCCGGTGCTGCTGTCGGCGCGTTCGGACGATGACCGTTACGGCGATCCGGGCGAGCCGGTGCTGCAGGCCGATGCGGCCGGCCGCTCGCGGCTGCAGCTCAGCGCCGATGGCAACAGTTTCTACCGCATCGGTGCCGGCGCCTCGGCCGAGGGCGATCGCCCGTTCCTGGACAAGGTGGACCTGCACAGCGGCAAGGCCGAGCGTCTGTTCCACTCGCAGGCGCCGTACTACGAGATGCCGCTGGCGCTGATCGACGGTGAAAGCCCGCGTGTGCTGAGCTACCGCGAATCCAACGACGTGCCGGCGAACCTGTTCGCCCGTGGCCTGGACGCCGATGCCACGCCGCGGCAGCTGACCCGCTTCGCGCACCCGCTGCCGGCTCTGCGTGGGGTGAAGAAGGAGCAGATCCGCTACCAGCGCAACGACGGGGTGGCACTGACCGGCGACCTGCTGCTGCCGCCGGGCTACGACCCGAAGAAGGATGGCCCGCGGCCGCTGCTGATGTGGGCCTACCCGGCCGAGTTCAAATCGGCCGAGGACGCCAGCCAGGTCACCGGTTCGCCGCACCGCTTCAACGCGGTCAGCTACTGGGGGCCGCAGGCGTTCCTTGCCAAGGGCTACGTGGTGCTCAGCGCACCGACCATGCCGATCATCGGCGAGGGCGATGCCGAACCCAACGACACCTATATCGAGCAGCTGGTGGCTAGCGCGCAGGCGGCGGTGGACGAGGTGGTCAAACGCGGTGTCGCCGACCGCGAACGTATCGCCATCGGCGGGCACTCCTACGGCGCGTTCATGACCGCCAATCTGCTCGCGCATACGCGTCTGTTCAAGGCCGGTATCGCCCGTTCCGGTGCCTACAACCGCACGCTGACCCCGTTCGGTTTCCAGGCCGAAGAGCGCAACTACTGGCAGGCGCAGGAGGTGTATCTGAAGATGTCGCCGTTCAACTACGCGCAACAGATCAAGGACCCGATCCTGTTCATCCATGGGGCCGAGGACAACAACTCCGGCACCTTCCCGCTGCAGAGCGAGCGCATGTTCGCCGCGGTGAAGGGGCTGGGGGGCACCTCGCGGCTGGTGATGCTGCCCAATGAATCGCACGCCTACCGCGCGCGCGAATCGATCATGACCATGCTGGCGGAAAGCGAGGAGTGGCTGGACAAGTGGCTGGCCGCGCCGGCCAGTACCGGTGGCAAGAAACGCTGACGTTCCAGCGACAGCGGATGTCCACAACGGGGCGCTTGCGCCCCGTTGTGCTGTCTGCCGGGACAGTGGCTGGACAAGGTGCAGATGCAACTGTTTCAGCCATGATGCACTGCAAAAACCGGCGATTTTTTGGGGTAGGCTTGGGGCGTTTCCGCTCTCAAGGCTCCACGTCCCAGGATGAACGAGTACCGCAGCAGCGTTGTCTTCGCCACCCCCGATCTGCCGTTGCGCGACGATGTGCGCCGCCTCGGTGCCCTGGTCGGCGACCTTCTGTCCGAGCAGGTATCGCCGGACTTTCTTGATGAAGTGGAAGCGGTGCGCACGGCGGCGATCGCGCGTCGTGAAAGCCAGGGCCCGCTGGCAACACTGAGCACGCAGCTGCAGGGCCGCGCACCGCGCGAGGCCGAGGCGCTGGTGCGTGCGTTCAGTACCTACTTCCAGGTGGTGAACATCGCCGAGCGCGTACACCGCATCCGCCGCCGCCGCGACTACCAGCGTGCCGGCACCAAGCGTCCGCAGCCCGATGGCCTGCACGATGCGCTGCTGCAGCTCAAGGCGCAGGGCGTGTCGCTGGAGGAGCTGGCGCAGTGGTTGCCGCGGATCGATATCGAGCCGGTCTTCACCGCGCACCCGACCGAGGCGGTGCGCCGCGCGCTGCTGGAAAAAGAACAGCTGATGGTGGCCGCGCTGGTGGACAACCTCGATGGCCAGCGCACGCCCGGCGAGCAGGCCGCCGATGCCGCGCGCTTCCGCATGGCGCTGACCGCCTCGTGGCAGACCGCCGATTCCTCGCCGGTGCGGCCGAGCGTGGATGACGAGCGCGAGCATGTCGGTTTCTATCTCACCCGGGTGCTGTACCGGGTGATGCCGGTGTTCTACGAGTCGCTGGAACAGGCGCTGCTGGACACCTGGGGCCGCACGTTGCCGCTGCCGCGGCTGGTGCGCTTCGGCACCTGGGTCGGCGGCGACATGGACGGCAATCCCAATGTGGATGCGACCACCATCACCGCCACCTTGAACGCGCAGCGCAACGCCGTGCTCGGCCTGTATCTGAAGGACATGTTGGCGCTGGCCAGCCTGCTCAGCCAGTCCACCGACCTGGTCGGCGTCAGCGCCGACGTGCTGGCCCGTGTCGAGCAGTACCACCAGCTGCTGCCGCAGGTGCAGTCGCGCCCGCGCCATGCCGACATGCCGTACCGGCTGCTCAACGACCGCATGCGGGCGCGGCTGCAGGCCACGCTGGAAGATGCACCCGGCGCCTATGCGTCGCCGGCGGAATTTGCCGCCGACCTGCAGCTGATCCTGGACAGTCTGGAGGCCAACAAGGGCAAGCACGCCGGCTGGTTCTCGGTACGCCGTCTGCTGTGGCGGGTACGTACCTTCGGCTTCCATCTGGCACGGCTGGATGTGCGCCAGGAATCGAGCGTGCATGCGCGTGCGCTGGCCGACGTGCTCGGTGGTCAAGACCGTTTCGATGCGTTGGACGATGCCGCGCGCGCGGCGCTGCTCTCGCCCTATGCGGCTGGCAGTGCCTCACTGGAGCGCGGCGGTGATGAGGCCGGGCAGCGCCTAGACAAGGTGTTCGCCGCGCTGGCCGATGCCCGCCGTCGCCATGGCGCCGATGCGCTGGGCAGCTACATCATCTCCATGGCGCACGACCGCGGCGACGTGCTGGCGGTGCTGGCACTGGCCCGGCGCGGCGGTCTGGTCGATGCGGAAGATGCGGTGCCGCTGGATATCGCGCCGCTGTTCGAGACCGTGGACGATCTGCAGCGCGGTACCGCGACACTGCGCGACCTGCTGGCCGATCCGGTCTATCGCGCCCATCTGGCGGCGCGTGATGACGTGCAGATGGTGATGCTGGGCTATTCGGACAGCGGCAAGGACGGCGGCATCGCCGCGTCGCGCTGGGGCCTGCAACAGGCGCAGGTGGACCTGCTCGAAGCCGCCGCCGCCTACGGCGTGAAGCTGACCTTCTTCCACGGCCGTGGCGGTTCGATCAGCCGCGGCGGCACCAGGACCACGCATGCGGTCAACGCCTCGCCGCGCGGCAGCATCGATGGCCGCCTGCGGGTGACCGAGCAGGGCGAGGTGATCCATCGCAAGTACGGCATCCGCGCGCTGGCGCTGCGCTCGCTGGAGCAGTCGGCCGGCGCGGTGCTGCGCGCCAGCCTCCGCCCGCGTGCGGGCGAACCGCGCGAGGCGCAGTGGATCCCGGTGATGGAGACCGTCGCGGCTGAAAGCTCGCGCGCCTACCGCGCCTTCGTTGGCGATGCGCGGTTCATGGACTATTTCCGCAATGCGACGCCGATCGATGTGATCGAGCGGATGACGCTGGGCTCGCGGCCGTCGCGGCGGCTGGGCCAGGACGCGGCGCTGTCCAACCTGCGGGCGATTCCGTGGGTGTTCGCCTGGAGCCAGGCGCGCGCGGTGATTCCCGGCTGGTTCGGCGTGGGCAGCGGGCTGCAGGCCGCCGCCGATGCCGGCCATGAGGAGCGGCTGCGCGAGATGGCGCACGACTGGCCGTTCTTCGAGACCTTCCTTGATGACATGGCGATGGTGCTGAGCAAGGGTGATATCCATATCGCCGAGCAGTTCTCGCAGCTGGCCGGGCCGCTGCACGGGCACTTCTTCCCGCTGATCCGCGAGGAGCTGGCGTTGACCGCGCACTGGGTCAAGCGCCTGAGCGGGCAGCAGGAACTGCTCGAGCACGATCCGCGGCTGGCCCTGTCGATCCGCCTGCGCAATCCCTACATCGACCCGATCAGCGCCTTGCAGGTGGATCTGCTCAGGCGCTGGCGCGAGAGCGGGCGCGAGGACGAGGCGCTGTTGCGCGCACTGGTGGCCTGCGTCAACGGCGTTTCCCAAGGCGTGCAGAACACCGGCTGATCCATCGCCGGAAGGCGCCGGCCGGGTAGCAGTTCCGGTCGGCGTTCCGGTTTTTAAGCCTCCACCGCCAGGTCGGCGGCGCCGGACGGATTGTGCTTGAGCAGCTCCAGGTGGCGCTGCTCCATCTCCTGGCGCAGCTGGCGGCGGAGCTGTGCGGCGGCGAAGCGGCGCTTCTCATCGCTGGTTTCCGGTTGCAGCGGCGGCACCGGGGTCGGCCGGCCCTCGTCATCGACCGCCACCATCGTGAAGAAGCAGCTGTTGGCATGGCGCACGCTGGCCTTGCGGATGTCCTCGGCCACCACCTTGATGCCCACCTCCATCGACGAGGTGCCGGTGTAGTTCACCGAGGCCAGGAAGGTCACCAGTTCGCCGACGGCAATGGGCTGGCGGAACGTCACCTGGTCCACCGACAGGGTGACCACGTAGTTGCCGGCATAGCGGCTGGCGCAGGCATAGGCGACCTGGTCGAGCAGGCGCAACACCGCGCCGCCGTGCACCTTGCCGGAGAAGTTGGCCATCTCCGGGGTCATCAGCACGGTCATCGACAACTGGTGGGAGATGGGTTCGGACATGGTGGGCACCGCGACGACAGGGCCCGCAGGCTACTCCACCCGGGCGCGGGACGGGTAATCCGGCGCGGAAAGAGGGCGGTGTCACAGCCCCTGTCCCGACGCAGCGGCCACCGTCACTGGAAGTGGCGGCGCACCCCGTGGAAGCCCCCCGGCGTGGCGAACCGCAGCGTGTCCCGCCGGTCCAGCATGCCGCCCGGGCCCTCGATCCTCTGTCCCCGGTGCCTGGCGTCGAGGCTGCGCTTGAGCGCCGATCCGCCAGGGACGCCGCGCTGCACGATCCGCAGCGACCGCGTGGCCGACGGCCATTGCCGGTGGCGCAGGCGAGCCGGCCGGAGGCCCGGCCCGTCCAGCACCACCGCGGCGCCGGCGGCCGCTTACCAGTGCGTGGGCTGGTAGTCCTTCAGGAACTGGCCCCACACGTGCTCGCCGGTGTTGAAGCCGTGGATGATCGGGTCGACGATGCGCGCGGCGCCATCGACGATATCCAGCGGCGGATGGAAGCGCTCCTCGGCGGTCTTGCGGGTGGCCAGCTCGATCGGATCCTCGTCGGTAACCCAGCCGGTATCCACGCTGTTCATATGGATGCCGTCGCCGTGGTAATCGGCCGCCGCGGTGCGCGTCATCATGTTCAACGCGGCCTTGGCCATGTTGGTATGCGGATGCTTGGTGGTCTTGAAGTTGCGGTAGAACTGCCCTTCCATCGCCGAGACGTTGACGATGTGCTTGTCGCGATTGGGCGTGCGCAGCATCAGCGGCTTCAGCCGCGCATTGAGGATGAACGGCGCCACCGCGTTGACCAGCTGGGTTTCCAGCAGTTCCACCGCCGGCACCTCGTGCATCTGCAGACGCCAGGAGTTGCGTCCGCGCAGATCGACCTGCTGCAGGTCCTTGTCCAGCCGGCCTTCCGGGAACAGGTGCTTCTGGCCCAGCAGTTCCTCGGCCAGCAAGGGCACCTGCGACAGCGCCGGTGCGTGGGTCAGCCCCGGGGCCTCGGACAGGCCGTGCAGCGCGGCCGAGCTCAGGGCGGTGGCTTCGGGCAGCAGGTCGTGGCTGCGCAGCCCTTCGAAATTGCCCAGCAGCTTGCGCACGTGTTCGGGTGTCTGCGCCATGCTGGCGGTTTCGGCCTCCATCATGTGCGCGTAGAACTCCGGCGGGCGGCGCACGGTCTGGCAGGCGTTGTTGATGATGAAGTCCAGCCGCGAATACTTGCCGGCCACTTCACTGCAGAACGCTTCCACGCTGGGGGTATGGCGCAGATCCAGCCCGAATACCTCCAGGCGATGGCCCCACACCGCGAAATCCGGTTCCTGCGCATAGCGGGCGGCCGAATCGCGCGGGAACCGGGTGGTGACGATCAGGTGCGCGCCAGCACGCAGCAGCTTCAGACCCGCCTGGAAGCCGATCTTGACCCGGCCACCGGTGAGCAGCGCCACGCGCCCGCCCAGATCGGCCAGCTCGGTGCGCTTGGCGAAATTGAAGTCCGCGCAGCGTGTGCACATCTGGTCGTAGAAGTGGTGCAGCCGCGTGTACTTCTGCTTGCACACATAGCAGTGGCGCAGCTCCGGGGATTCCAGCGGTTCGCGTTCGGGCTCGCGCGGATCGTGCGCCAGCCGGTTCTGCTGGTCGAAATTCTGCGGCGGGAAATAGTTCGGCGTGCTGAACACCGGTTTGCTGCGCAGGGTGCGGATGCCGGTCTGTTCCAGCAGTGCATCGGCCTTGCGCAGTTTCTCGGCATGCTGCGCGCGCTGTTCGAGCTTGGCCTTCTGGCGGCGGAACTTCGGCGCCGGGTTGGCGATGCTGGCCACGGCCTTGTACAGCCGCGCGCGCTGCTCGGCCGGCCATGCATCGAGCACGGTACGGTCCTCGGCGACGGTTTCCAGCACAGCCAGCAGTCCGTCCGTGTCGGGAGCGGCGCTGTCGCTGGCGGGCGGCAGCGTGGTCGGCGGGTGGTGCGGGTCGGTGCATTCGCTCACGGGGGGATCCTGTACGGCAGTTCAGTTGCGGGCCAAAAAAACGGGCCGCTTGCGCGGCCCGTTCCGGTCACTGGCAGTGCCAGTTTATTACTTCAGCTTGGCGGCCTTGCGCAGCGCCTCGGCGCGGTCGGTCTTCTCCCAGGAGAAGGCGGTCGCGGTCTGGCTCTTGCCCTCGCCATCGACGTAGCTGAATTCCTTCGGCTTGCGGCCGAAGTGGCCGTAGGCGGCGGTCTGCTGGTACATCGGGTGGATCAGATCCAGCATCTTGATGATGCCGTACGGACGCAGGTCGAAGTGCGCACGGATCAGCTTCTCGATCTGCGCGTCGGCGACCTTGCCGGTGCCGAAGGTGGTGACCGAGATCGAAGTCGGCTCGGCCACGCCGATGGCGTAGGAAACCTGCACTTCGCACTTGTCCGCCAGGCCGGCAGCCACGACGTTCTTGGCCACGTAGCGGGCGGCGTAGGCGGCCGAACGGTCAACCTTGGACGGATCCTTGCCCGAGAACGCACCGCCACCGTGACGGGCCATGCCGCCGTAGGTGTCGACGATGATCTTGCGGCCGGTCAGGCCGCAGTCGCCGACCGGGCCGCCGATGACGAAGATGCCGGTCGGGTTGATGTGGATCTTGTTCTTCGGCAGCGCGTCCAGCCACGCCTTGGGCAGCACCGGCTTGAGGATGTGCTCGCGCACGGCCTCGATCAGGTCCTTCTGCTTCACGCCCGGGTCGTGCTGGGTGGACAGCACCACCGCGTCCAGGCCTTCGATCTTGCCGTTGTCGCCATAGCGCAGGGTGACCTGGCTCTTGGCGTCCGGGCGCAGCCACGGCAGCGGCGAGTTCTTCTTGTTGCGGACCTTGGCCTGCTGCTCGACCAGACGGTGCGAGTAGTAGATCGGGGCCGGCATGAATTCCGGCGCCTCGTTGCAGGCATAGCCGAACATCAGGCCCTGGTCGCCGGCGCCCTGTTCTTCCGGCTTCTTGGTCTTCTTGCCCGAACCGTCCACGCCGGCGGCGATGTCCGGCGACTGCTTGCCGAGCATGTTGATGATCGCGCAGGTGTGGCCGTCGAAGCCGACGTCGGAATTGTTGTAGCCGATGTCGTTGATGACCTTGCGGGTCAGTTCTTCGATATCGACCCACGCCGAGGTGGTGACTTCGCCGGCGACGATGGCCGCACCGGTCTTGACCATGGTTTCGCAGGCCACGCGGGCGCGCTTGTCCTGGGTCAGGATTGCGTCCAGCACCGCGTCGGAGATCTGGTCGGCAATCTTGTCCGGATGGCCTTCGGAGACCGATTCGGAGGTGAACAGGTAGCTGGACATCGGGCTATATATCCCTTGATTCGGATGGAAAGATGGCCGCGGATGATACACGGTTGGTCGGGTGACGGAATAGTGCCGTTACCGCCGTTGCCATCCGGTTAAGGCGGGGTCACCGAACGGCCGCAAAACTGCAATCGGCCTGCCTTGTGGCGGGCGCAGGCTCCCGGCCACTCGGCCGTCAGGGAGACTTCGCCCTGCAGCAGACCGCGCATCGCCTGCAGCAACGCTATCCCGATGGGCTCCACGGCCCGCGCCGGCATCTGGCCAAGCCGCTATTACACACAATGCAACGCTGGTCACGTTTTGAGTGGCTGGGCGCCTTCCTGCAGCGCAGTGCCGGGCTGCAGGGCTTGGCCTTCGTCAGCTCGGCGCTGATCCCGGCCAGCGGGAGGCTGCTGATCGTCGCCAATCACCCGTCCGGTGCGTTGGACGCACTGGCCCTGCTGGACGCGGTGGGCGCAGCGACGTGCGGTTCATCGCCAACGGCATGCGGCTGGAGCTGGAGCCGCTGCGCGAGCTGCTGCTACCGGTCGCATCCTCGGCGGCTGTGCCCCAGCGGGCCAGACTGCAGGGGGTGGAACAGGCGCTGCAGGCCGAACAGTGCGTGATCGTATTCCCGGCCGGCGAAGTCTCCCGGCTGTCACGGCAGGGCATCCGCGACGGCCGCTGGAACCGCGGTTTCGTCCATTTCGCCCGTACCTGCGACACGCCGGTGCTGCCGGTGCGGGTGCAGGCGCGCAATTCGCTCTTGTTCCACGGTGCATCGGCGCTGTTCAAGCCGGCCTGTACCGCCTTGCTGGCGCGGGAGATGCTTGCCCGCCGCAAGCGACCGCTGCGCGGCGTCGGCTTGGCTTGCGTTACTGGTCGCTGCCGGAGTTCCTCAAGCGGCAGAGCGGTGCGGCCGAGCGCTATATCGCGCGTTTCGTGCAGGCCGGACTGGCCGACGTGCGCCGGGGCGTGTTGGACGGGATTGACTGCGGCCATATCCATCGCGCAGCGCTGGTTGAGCGCGCTGGCCTGATCTACGCCAATGACGGCGACTGGGTGGAAAGCCTGACTGTGCTGGCCGAGGACCCGGATTGCAGTCTGCGCCTGCGCGATCATTCCGGGCGCAGCCTCGCCTGCCTGCCGGGAGCTGTGAGGCTGGCGCAGGCGTCCTGAGTGCCCGGCTGACTTCTTCCTCACCCGGTGGGCGGCTATGCTGGGGCCAGCCAGCGAGCAGGGAGTATCGGGGTGGCAGGCAAGCAACCAGCATCGGTCGCGATAGGGTTGTGTGTGCTTTGGATGCTGCTGGCGCCGCTGCCGGCAGCGGCCGCCGAAGCGGTGCCCGCGTTGAGTTACGAACAGGCGCGGCAGCGGCTGGAGCAGGTATCCGATGCGCTGGCCGCCGCCGATGCCGGGGTGCGCAACAAGCAGGACCTGCAGGACGCCAGCCGTTACCTGCGGCTGCCGGAAATCACCGCCGACGTGCGCCGCATGCAGTTCCGGAAAACCCTGAGCCTGCCGCTGGGCTCGTTGGCGCCGGTTGCCGAGGCCTTCGGCATCGAGTCGCCGCTGCAGTTCGGCGAGCGTGACTGGCGTACCCGCCCTATCGTCACTGCCAGCGTGCCGTTGTACAGCGGTGGCTTGATACCCGCCGCGCAGGGGGCCGCGCAGGCAGCCACTGAACTGGCACAGGCCGATCGTGAACTACAGCGGCAGTCGCTGTCGCTGCAGCTGGTGCAGGCCTACTTCGGCCAGCAGCTGGCCGAGCAGGCGGTGCAGGTGCGTCGCGATGTGCGTGATGGCCTGCAGCGGCATCTGGAAGATGCGCAGAAGCTCGAACGCGAGGGCTTCGCCACCAAGGCGCAGCGGTTGCAGGCGAATGTCGCTCGCGACAAGGCCGAGCGTGACTACCAGAAGGCGGTCAACGATCTGTCGACCCTGCAACAGGCGTTGGCGACGTTGTTGCGCAGCGGTGGCGCGGTCGCCACCACCTCGCCGCTGTTCGTGATCAACGGCCCGGTCGGCGCGCGCGAGGAGTTCGAGCGCAGCGCGCAGCAGCGGCATCCGCAGATCGGCCGGCTGCGCGCACTGACTGCACAGGCCGAGCAGGGTGTGCGTGCGCAGCAGGCCAAGCTCAAGCCGCAGATCTATCTGTTCGGCCAGTACGACCTGCGCCGTCGCGACGCGCTGCTGACCGATGCCGACTGGGCGTTCGGCATCGGCCTGCGCTACACCTTCCTGTCGCCGACGGCGCGGCCGCTGCAGGTCAGTGCGGCGCGCGCGCAGCTGGATCAGGCGCAGTCGGGGCTGAGCGAAGTGGAGAACCAGTTGCAGCTCGGCGTAGGCAAAGCCTGGAACGAACTGGAGACCGCGCGCACGCAGTTCCAGCTGCTGGACAGCAGCATCGCCCAGGCTGAGGAGAACCAGCGGCTGCAGGAGCTGTCTTTCCGTGAAGGCCAGTCCACCTCGCTAGACGTGATCGACGCGCGCTTGGCGCTGGGCGGCGCACAGGTGGAACGGGCGCAGGCCGCCTATCAATTCGACGTGGCGCTGGCGCAGTTGCTGGAAGTGAGCGGGCAGCTGCAACGTTTTGATGACTACCGCCAACGCGCGGACCAGGTGCTGGAATGAGCGATTCGCTGCAGGTGGAAACCAGCCCGCGGCAGCGCCGCGTGCTTCTGATTGCCGGCGTGGTACTGCTGGTGCTGGTGGCAGTCGGCCTGTGGCTGGGCCTGCGCAGCCCGCCGGACCAGGTGCAGGGCATGGCCGATGCCGACAACGTCAATGTCGCCGCCAAGGTTACCGCGCGCTTGCGGCAGCTGCATGTGCGCGAAGGCGACCGGGTGAGCGCCGGGCAGGTGCTGTTTGAACTGGACAGCCCGGAGGTGGCGGCCAAGGAGCGCCAGGCCGATGCGGTAGTGGCCGCGGCCAAGGCGATGGCGGCCAAGGCCGAGGAGGGCGCGCGCAGCGAGGACATCCGTGCGGCCGAGGCCAACTGGAAGCGCGCGGTGGCTGGCGCGGAGCTGGCCACCAGCACGTTTAGGCGGCTCGACAACCTGTATGCCGAGGGCGTGGTGAGCCGGCAGAAGCGCGACGAGGCGCAGGCCCAGGCGCGCAGTTCCAACGAACTGGCGCGGGCGGCGCGGGCGCAGTATGACCAGGCTTTGGCCGGTGCACGGGTCGAGGACAAGGAGGCCGCGCAGGCGCAGGTACGGCAGGCCGAAGGTGCAAAGGCGGAGGTTGACGCGGCCCGCCAGGAAACCGAGGGCCGCGCACCGCTGGCGGGCGAGGTGGGCAAGCGCATGGCCGACATCGGCGAGCTGGTGCCGGCCGGCTATCCGGTGTTCACCCTGGTCGACATCGACCACATGTGGGTGGCGCTGAACCTGCGCGAGGACCAGATGAACGGGCTCAAGCCGGGCGCCCGCCTGCACGGCACAATGCCGGCACTGCAGGGACGCACTGCCACGTTCGAGGTCTACTTCATCAGCCCGGCCGGTGACTACGCTACCTGGCGCAGCACCCGTCAGTCGTCGGGCTATGACGTGCGTAGTTTTGAAGTGCGGGCGCGGCCGCAGCAGCCGATCGAGGGGTTCCGGCCGGGCATGAGCGTGCTGTTTGCATGGCCGCAGGACTGACACCAGGCAAGGCCTTCGCCGCCTCGCTGCGACGCGAGCTGCAGCACTGGCGCAACGAGCGCTGGGAGCTGGCGCTGGTGACGGTGCTGCCACTGCTGCTGATGGCGCTGATGATGTGGTTGTTCTCCGGCTCTGTGCTGCGGCAGGTGCCGATCGCCTTGGTTGACCTGGACCACAGCCCGATCAGTCGTGGCCTAGCCCGCGCCATCGACGACAGCCCTGGTGTGCAGGTGGCAACCGAGCCGGCATCGCTGCAGCAGGCGCAGGCACAGCTGCGCGCGCTGGAGGTGTTTGCCATCGTGCTGCTGCCGCGCGACCTGAGCCGGCGCGCGCTGCGCGGTGAACCGGCGCCGGTCTATGCGTTCTACAACGCCACCTACATGGCCACCGGGCAATCGGCCGGGCGTGATATCGCCGACGCGGTGAGTGCCTACAACGCGCGCCTGCTTACCGGGCAGATCGGCCTGCAGGTTGGCCCGGCAAAATTGCGCGGCGCACCGGTCACGGTGCAGGCCACGGTGTTGTACAATCCGGCGCGCAGCTACGAGTTGTTCCTGCTGCCGCTGATTTTCCCGGCCATGTTGTCGTTGCTGGCGGCGCTGTCGGCCGGTGCCGCGTTTGGTCGCGAGCAGCGCGACGGCCTGCTTGGCGGCTGGCTGCAGCAGCGGCCGTGGGCGGCTATGGTCGGCAAACTTTTTCCCTATGTCGCGCTGTTCTCGCTGTACGGCGCGCTGGGGGTGATGTACCAGGCCTATGTGCGCGGCGATGGTGTGGCTGGCAGCCTGTGGCTGATGTTGCTGGCGCAACCGCTGTTCTACCTGGCCAGCTGCAGTTTCGCGCTGCTGTTCATCGCGGTGACCCGTGACATGTGCACCGGGCTGTCGGCGGTCGGTCTGACCATCGGTACCGCGCTGGCGTTTTCCGGGGCCACCTTTCCGGTGGTCGAAGCCCCGCTGTTCACCCGTGTCTGGAACATGCTGCTGCCGCTCACCGCCTATGTGCAGGTGCAGATGCAGCAGTTGTTCATGGGCGCGCCGTGGCAGGTATCGCTGCGCCCGCTGACGATATTGCTGTTGATGACAGTATTGGCCGGCGGGCTGGGTGCAGGCCTGCTGCTGCGTGCGGCACGCCAGCAGGCGCGCGCGTGAGCGGCTTCATGGCCAGCTTCCGGCTCACCCTGCAGGCGATGTTCGCCGACCCGGCGGCGCGCACGGTGATGATAGGCGCGGTGCTGCTGTACTCGTTCTTCTACCCGGCGGCCTACCGTCACCAGGTTGCCAGTGACCTGCCGGTCGCCGTGGTGGATGCTGACCACAGTGCGACCAGCCGCGAGCTGATCCGGCATGTGGATGCGCTGCGCGCGGTGCGGGTGGTCAGCCAGCCGACCGATCTGGGCCAGGCCCGGCAGCAGCTGCTGGCTGGCCAGGTGGATGGAATCGTGCTGATCCCGCAACGGCTGGAGCGCGACATCCTGCGTGGCGGCAGCGGCCAGGTGGTGTTGTTGGGAAATGGTGCCTACCTGAGTCGGGCCAGCGCCATCCTCAATGGGCTGGCCGACGGCATCACCGGCTTTGGTCGCCAACAGGCGATGCGCCAGGCGGCCTTCATGGGCGCACCGCCGGCGGCACCGCTACAGCTGGTGCAGCGGCCGCTGTACAACACCCGCGAAGGCTATGGCAGCAGCGTGGTGCCCGGGGTATCGGAGCTGATCGTGCACCAGACGCTGTTGCTCGGCATCGGCGTACTGCTGGGCAGCCGTCGTGCGCAGTTGGGCAGGCGGCTGCAGTTCGACCTGCCGACCCTGCTGGGCATGGCCATGGCTTTTACCGTGGTGGCTGTGTGCGGGCTGCTGTACTACGTCGGTTTCACTGCCTGGGCGCAGGACTATCCGCGCGGCGGCAACATCACCGGACTGCTGTTGGCAGTGCTGTTGTTCGCGTTGGCGACGGTGCCGTTCGGGATTTTCATCGCCAGCTTCTTCGACACCCGCGAGCGGGCGTTCCAATACGTCACCGCGGTTTCGATCCCGCTGTTCTTCCTGTCCAACCTATCGTGGCCGGCCATCGCCTCACCGCCAACCCTGGTGGCGCTGGCCAAGTTGTTGCCTACCACCGCCGGCATCAATGCCATCGTCCGCACCCAGCAGTTGGGCGCGCGCCTGCCTGAGATCGGTGGCGAGCTGCTCAACCTGCTGTTTCTGGCCTTGCTGTACAGCGGGCTGATGCTGTGGCGTCTGCATGGCCGGCGGCAGGGCTGAGCGCAGCGCCGGCTGCTAGCATCGGCGTATGGATTCCCTCAGTCAGATCGTTCTCGGCGGCGCTGTCGCTGCCGCTGTCGCGCCCGCCGGCCATCGCCGCGCGGCCTTGTTGGCCGGTGCCGCACTGGGCACTTTGCCCGACCTCGATGGCCTGTTCATCGCGGCGTTCACCGACAATCCGGTCACATTGATGACGGTGCACCGCAGTTTCAGCCATTCGCTGCTGGTGCTGCCGCTGTTGGGCACGCTGATCTGGTGGTTGTACCACCGCTTCGGCCAAGGCCGGGTGGCCGCAGCCCCGGTGCGCTGGTGGTGTGCGATCGTGCTGGCGCTGGTCACCCATCCGCTGCTGGATGCCTTCACCGTCTACGGCACCCAGTTGTGGTGGCCGCTGACCCCGGCACCGGCGATGTGGTCGAGCGTGTTCATCATCGATCCGCTGTACACCGTGTGGCTGCTGCTGGCCTGCGTGATCGCCTGGTTCGCGCACGTGCGGCCGCTGGCACAGCGGGCACTGCTGGCGGGGTTGCTGCTCAGCACCGGGTATCTGGGCTGGTCGCTGGTGGCCAAGGCGCAGGTGGACCGTGCCGCCGAACAGGCGCTGGCAGGTATGGGGTTGGCCGATGCGCCGCGGTTCTCGGTGCCAATGCCGTTCAACACCCTGCTGTGGCGGGTGGTGGCGATGACCCCCGGCGGCTATGTGGTCGGTGACCGCTCGCTGTGGGCCGACCACGGGCCGATGCAGTTCAGCGG
The DNA here is from genome assembly GCF_056760355.1 of Stenotrophomonas sp. STEN013. Lineage (NCBI taxonomy): Bacteria > Pseudomonadati > Pseudomonadota > Gammaproteobacteria > Lysobacterales > Lysobacteraceae > Stenotrophomonas > Stenotrophomonas sp. STEN013. The sequence continues at coordinate 62,786 of NZ_JBRREO010000007.1, forward strand.
TTACCCCTCCAACGTGCAGGCTTTGCGCCAGGCCGGCGAGGTGCCGGCGGTGCAGCGCCTGAACTGGTTCAACCGCGGCTTCATGCGCGCGCAGGTGCAGGGCGGGGAGCTGGTGCTCAGCGATCTGCGCATGGGCCTGGAGCCGGACTACAACTTCACGTTCGCCGTGGCCCGGATTGATGGGGAGGGCTGGCAGGCGATTGCGCCGCGCCAGCTCAGGCCGGTCTACCGGGAGCAGGGTGGGCGTGCGCTGCTGAAACAGCGCCTGGGCGAGGCGTGGCAGCGGATCTGGACGGCTCCACCGGTGGCGGAAGCGGCTGGCCCCGGGGTGGCGGAGCGTGTCAGGTAGCCAGTCACCGGCTCGCGTTCTGAATTTGAAACAAATTATGCCTTTTAGGGTGATTGTTCTGATTTTGCTGGCAAATAAAATGGGGGCCATCAAGCAGGAATCGGCGATGGTGCCGGTCCGCTTCTCCCAAGGAACCGACCATGAACAGCCAAGCCATCTCCCTGTACAAGAAGCGCCGCTCGCAATACGCCCTCGGCAAGACCCTGCCGATCAGCCAGAACGACACCGCCAGCCTGATCAAGCACGCCGTGCGTGAAGCGCCGTCGGCGTTCAATGCGCAGTCGGCGCGGGCGGTGATCCTGTTCGGTGCCGAAAGCCAGAAGTTCTGGGACCTGACCCGGGACGAGCTGCGCAAGATCGTGCCGGCCGAGGCCTTCGAGGGCACCAGCAACAAGATCGACAGCTTCGCCGCCGGTGCCGGTACCGTGCTCTTCTTCGTCGACAGCGACGTGGTCAAGGGCCTGCAGGCGCAGTACCCGCTGTATGCCGAGAACTTCCCGATCTGGGGCGAGCAGTCCAACGGCATGGCCCAGTTCGCCGTGTGGACCGCGCTGGCCGACGCCGGTATCGGCGCCAGCCTGCAGCACTACAACCCGCTGGTGAACGAGGCGGTGCGCGAGCACTGGGGCATTCCGGCCAGCTGGATCCTGCGTGCGCAGATGCCGTTCGGCTCCCATGAAGCCGCGTTCGGCGAGAAGAGCTATATCGAGGACGAAGCCCGCTTCAAGGTGTTCGGCTGATCGACCGCAGCGCGTTTCTCTCCCCCGCGCGCTGATGTCCCTGCCGGAAGCCCGCCAGTCCTGCTGGCGGGCTTTTTCATGGGTGAACCTCTGGCGCCCCGCGCTGACCCGGTCTGCGCCGGATCAGGCCGCTGGCGACAGGGCCGGCCGCTCGCCGGCAATCAGCGCGTCGAAATAGTCGCCGGTCAGGCGCAGCTGTGCATCGGCGGTCTCGGCGGCGTTGACCACCGCACGGAAAGCCGTGTTCTCCGGGCGGTCCCTGGCGTACCAGCCCAGATGCTTGCGGGCGATGCGTACGCCCTGTTGTTCGCCATAGAAAGCGTGCAGGTCGGTGAGATGCCCCAGCAGGATGCCGCGGACCTCGGCCAATGACGGCGGCGGCAGCTCCTGGCCGGTGGCCAGGTAGTGGGCGATCTCGCGGAAGATCCACGGCCGGCCCTGCGCGGCGCGGCCAACCATCACCGCATCGGCGCCTGTGTGTTTGAGCACCTGCTCGGCCTTGTGCGGCGAATCCACATCGCCATTGGCCAGCACCGGAATGTCCAGCATCGCCTTGATCGCGGCGATGGTGTCGTACTCGGCCGTGCCGGTGTAGTGCTGGTCGCGGGTGCGGCCGTGGATGGCCAGCGCTTTGATGCCGCTGTCCTGCGCGATGCGGGCGATGGCCGGGGCGTTGCGCACCTGCGCGCACCAGCCGGTGCGGATCTTCAGCGTCACCGGCACGTCCACCGCGGCCACCACCGCTTGCAGGATGCGCGCCACCAGCGCCTCGTCGCGCATCAGCGCCGAGCCGGCCCAGGCGTTGCAGACCTTCTTGGCCGGGCAGCCCATGTTGATGTCGATGATCTGCGCGCCGTGGTCGACGTTGTAGCGTGCCGCCTCGGCCAGCTGCGCAGGCTCGGTACCTGCGATCTGCACGCTGATCGGCGCCGGTTCACCGGCGTGGTCCATGCGGTGGATCGACTTGCGGGTGGTCCAGAAGCGCGGATCGGAGATGGTCATCTCCGAGGCGGCCAGGCCCGCGCCCAGGCGCTTGCACAGCTGCCGGAACGGCTTGTCGGTGACGCCGGCCATGGGCGCGAGCACCACGTTCGGTGCGATGGTGTAGGGGCCAATCTGCATGGGGCTATTGTAGGTGGTGGGCCGTGGGGCGGTGGCTGAACGCCGGGGCGGACAGCACAACGGCCCGTCGCCGGGCCGTTGTGGGTGCAACCTTCAGGCCGCTCAGGCCTCGGCTGGGGTCAGCCGTGGCATCGACAGCGCGGCGCCTTCCTTCTCGGTGGAGCGGGCCGCGTACTGGTTGGCAAACCGCACGTGGGTCATGAACGCCGCTTCCGGCGCCTGTGCCAGCGAGGAGGACAGCGCGCCGTTGAACGCATCACCGGCACCGGTGGTATCGACCACCTGCACCGATTCGGCGCCGATGCGGTAATAAGGCTGGGTATCGCCGCGCATGGTGTCCTCATCGTGCGAGACGAACACGCCCACCGCGCCCAGCGTCACCACCACGGTGCCGCCCGACAGCAGCCGGCACAGGGCGTGCAGACGCGCGCCGTCCAGCGTGGCCACGTCGTCGGCCTCCACGCGCTCGCCCACATGGCGGCCGAGCAGGGCCGAGAACTCGGTCTCGTTCGGGGTCAGCACGTCGGCCAGCTTGAGCAGGCCGATGCTCGAGGGAGCATTGGCCGGAGCCGGATTGAGCACGGTCAGCACGCCGCTCTCGCGGGCGATGCCCAGTGCCGATTCGATCGATTCCACCGGTGATTCCAGCTGCGCCAGCAGCACCTTCGCGTTGCCGATCAGGGCGCGGTTGGTGGCCATGAACCCGCTGCTCAGCGAGGCATTGGCGCCGGCGCCGATGACGATGGAGTTGCGGCCGCGCGCATCGACATAGATGCCGGCGGTGCCGGTGGGCTCGCTGCTGGCTTCTGCCACCAGTGCCAGGCCGTCGGCGGCGGCCAGCTGGCGCGCCAGGGCTCCGCCGGCGTCCTCGCCCAAGGCGCAGACAAAGTGGGTGTCCGCGCCGGAACGGCACGCGGCAACGGCCTGGTTGAAACCCTTGCCGCCGGGACCGGTACTGTAACGGCCGGCAATGGTCGCCCCTGGCGCGGGCAGGGCATCGCAGCGCCAGACGTGGTCGACATTGAAGGAACCGGCAACAACTACAGAACTCATGGAATCCATATCTCGAAAGTGGCTGGGGATCAGCCGAAATGGGTCAGCACGCCGGCGATGGTGGCCGTCATCAAGGTGGCGATGGTGCCACCGAGCACGGCGCGCAGGCCGAACTTGGCCAGGTCCTGGCGACGCTCCGGGGCCAGTCCGCCGATACCGCCGATCTGGATGGCGATCGAGCTGAAGTTGGCGAAACCGCACAGCGCGTAGGTGGCGATCAGGCGGCCTTCATCACTCAGGACCACGCCAGCGACGTTGCCCTTGATGATCTCCGACAGCTCCAGATAGGCCACGAACTCGTTGATCACCAGCTTCTGGCCGATCAGCGAACCGACCGTGGTGGCATCGGCCCACGGGGTGCCGATCACCCAGGCGATCGGCGCCAGCACGTAGCCGAAGATCGTGGACAGGTTGGTCGGCTTGCCGATCATCTGGGCCAGACCGGTGACTTCACCGACCCAGGTCAGTGGCGCGTTGAGCAGCGCGATCAGGGCGATGAAGGCCAGCAGCATCGCGCCGATGTTCAGCGCCAGACGCAGGCCATCGCCCGCACCGGCGGCGGCGGCGTCGATGATGTTGGAGGAGGTTTTCTCAACTTCCATCTTCACCGTGCCCCGGGTCAGCGGGGTGCCGGTTTCTGGGATCAGCACCTTGGCGATCACCAGCGTGGCCGGGGCGGCCATGATCGAGGCGGCCAGCAGATGCTTGGCGTAGAACGCCTGCGCCGCCGGATCGCCCGCGCCCAGCATGCCCACGTAGGCGGCCAGCACACCGCCGGCGATGTGCGCCATGCCGCCGATCATCATCGTGATCAGTTCGGACTGGGTCATCTTGGAGATGTACGGGCGCACGGTCAGCGGCGCTTCGGTCTGGCCGATGAACACACTGGCGCAGACGCTGGTGGTTTCGGCGCCGGACACGCGCATGATCTTGGTGATGGCCCAGGCCATGGCCTTGACGATGGCCTGCATCACGCCCAGGTGGTACATCACGCCCATCAGCGCGGAGAAGAAGATGATCGTGGGCAGCACCTGGAAGGCGAAGATGAAGCCGTACTTGGGTACATCCATCAGGCTGCCGAAGATGAAGCTGGAGCCCTCATTGACGAAACTCAGGATCTTGACGAAGCCCTGGCCCAGCCAGTCGAACACGTCACGGCCGCCGGGAACCAGCAGCACCAGTGCGGCAAAGGCCACCTGCAACGAGATACCGGTGGCCACCAGCCTCCAGTCCACCGCTTTCTTGTTGTTGGAAAACAGCCAGGTGATGCCCAGAAGCACCGCCAGGCCGAACAGGCCGAAGCCGATCCTGCCAAAACCTTCGACCATGAGTAATCCCCGGGCGTGCCCGCAAAAGACGCAAGCCTAGAGCAGCGGCCTATGTCGGGCAAGAATTAACAGGGGATGCGCCTGCAATTGCGGCGATTGCGCCGATCTCGGCAAGGTTCGCGGCCTGGCCTGGTATCCGCGGCCCGTTACACTCTGGGCCGTTCGCGCCGGTTGGTGCGCCAGAAATCCCAGGAGTCCGCCATGCAATACCGTCGTCTCGGCTCGTCCGGCCTGCAGCTTTCCGCCCTGTCGTTCGGGGCCTGGGTCACTTTCGGTGGCCAGATCGGGCGCAGCGAGGCCCGCAACCTGATCGCGGCGGCGTGGGACAACGGGGTCAATTTCTTCGACAACGCCGAGGTCTACGCCCAGGGACGCGCCGAGGAGGTGATGGGCGATGTGATCGGCGACCTCCGCCTGCCGCGCGATGGCTATTGCGTCTCCAGCAAGGTGTTCTTCGGCGCGGTGCCCTCGCCCAATCCCCTGCAGCGCGGGCTCTCGCGCAAGCATGTCATCGACGCCTGCCACGCCGCGCTCAAACGCCTGCACGTGGAGTATCTGGACCTGTACTACTGCCACCGCCCGGATCCGGACACGCCGATCGGCGAAACCGTGCTGGCCATGGACACCCTGATCCGCCAGGGCAAGGTGCTGTACTGGGGCACCTCGGAGTGGTCGGCGGCGCAGATCGCCGAGGCGGTGGCCTTCGCCCGCGCCCATCATCTGTATGCGCCGGTGATGGAGCAGCCGCAGTACAACCTGCTGCATCGCACGCGGGTGGAGGAGGAATACGCGCCGCTGTACAGCGACGCCGGGCTGGGTACCACGATCTGGTCGCCGCTGGCGTCGGGCCTGCTGACCGGCAAGTACAACGAGGGTATCGGCGCCGACAGCCGTCTGGCGACCTCGTCGATGGACTGGTTGCAGGCGGCCGTACTCGGGGATCCGGCCGAGGACCGATTGGGCAAGGTCCGGCGTTTCACCGCGGTGGCCGCAGAGCTGGGCGAGTCGCCGGCCCAGCTGGCCATCGCCTGGTGCCTGCGCAATCCCAACGTGTCCAGCGTGATCCTTGGCGCCAGCCGGGTCAGCCAGCTGGAGGAGAACCTGCGCGCGCTGGATGTGATCGCACGGGTGGAGGATGCGGCCTGGAAAAAGATCGAGGCGGCCTTTGCCTGAGGCCCGTCAGGCGGCGGAGCGTGCGCGAGATGGGCGCACGCCGCTGCTGAGGGCTGCAGGTCGGGCGGGATGGAAGGGGTCGCCCGCCAATGCTTGCATTGATATTGAGAATCATTATCATCAACTCCGTCCCCAACACGGAATCACGATGATGTCCGCCCAACCTGTCCTGCTCCGCTCCCGCACGTTGCATCTGCCGCAACGCCCTGTCCAGCTGATGTCCGGTGAAGGAATCCTGGACAGCGGCGCGCTGCTCAAGGGGCAGCGCGAAATCCTGATCCAGCATGGCGACACGTTCTACCGTCTGCGCCATACCAGCAATGACAAGCTGATCCTGACCAAGTAATTCCGCAGCACGTTCCTGCCAGCCGGCGCCTGTCCTGGTGCCATGCCCGCCTGAATCGACCCCTCTCCCTTGGCCACCACCGGCCTGCTTCGGCAACCCGGTTGCTGTGTCCGCGGGCTCTGTTCCTACGATTGATTCCAGGCACCCATGATCCGTCCAACTGTTCTGAGCGCCGCCCTGTGGGCGGTGTTATCTCCTGCGCACGCTGAAACCGCCATCTCGGCCGATGTGCGTGATTTCGACCGCGTCCAGGTCACTGCCACCCGGACCGCGCGGGCGGTCAGTGATGTCGCCGCCACGGTTGATGTGATCGACCGCGAACAGCTGGATAACCAGCTGGTGCACGACATCCGCGATCTGGTCCGCTACGAGCCGGGTATTTCGGTAACCCGCAGCGCGACCCGGTTTGGCCTGGACGGCTTCCGCATCCGCGGGCTGGATGGCAACCGTGTGCTGATCCAGACCGACGGCATCGCCATGCCCAAGAGCTTCAACATCGGCAGCTTCGCCAATGCCAACCGCGATTTCACCGATCTGGAGACGCTCAAGCGGGTGGAGATCGTGCGCGGGCCGGCCAGCTCGCTGTACGGCTCCGATGCGCTGGGCGGGGTGGTCGCGTTCGTCACCAAGGACCCGGCCGACTATCTGGGCGAAGGCAAAAACAGCTACGTTGGTCTGAAGTTCGGCTTCGACGGCGACTGGCAGGGCCTGCTGGGCAGCGCGACTACCGCTTTCGGTGGCCAGCGCTGGAGCGGCATGGTCAACGTCAACCACCGGCAAGGCCAGGAAACCTCCAACCAGGGCGAGCTGCGTAGCCGTGACAACACCCGCACCGCCGCCAACCCGCAGCAGCGCGATGGCCGCAGCGTACTGTCCAAGCTGGTCTATGCCCCCGACCAGAACCAGCGGTTCCGCCTGACCGTGGAAGGCAACGAGGACCGCACCGATACCGATGTGTATTCGGCGATCGATCGCACCACGACCACCGGCATGACCGCGCATGACACGCAGACCCGCGCGCGCGTGGCCTTCGCCCATGAAATGGATGCGCTCGACACCGCGTTCGCCGACAGTCTGCGCTGGCAGCTGTATCGTCAGGATAGCGAAACGACGCAGGTCACCAATGAGCAGCGCGCCAATGGCAGCCGCCGCCATCGCCAGTTCAATTTCGACCAGCGTGTCTACGGCCTGCAGGCGGTGCTGGACAAGTCTTTCGAGACCGGCCGCGTGGCGCATGCGCTGACCTGGGGTGTGGACGGCGCATGGACGGAGATCCGCCAGAAGCGCGATGGCTTCCAGGTGTTGGCCAATGGCACGGTGAGCACCACGATCCTGCCGGACGTGTTCCCGGTGCGTGACTTCCCGATCAGCAAGACCACCGAGCTGGGGCTGTATGCGCAGGACGAAATGCGCCTGGCCGACGGGCGGCTGTCGCTGGTGCCGGGCATCCGTGTGGATCACTACCGGCTGAAGCCGGAGCTGGATGCGATTTTTGCCGCCGACAATCCGGGCATGGCGGTGGCCTCGCTGACCAAGACCCGCGTGTCGCCGAAGTTCGGTGCGGTGTGGCGTTTTGACGAGCACTGGTCGCTATTCGCCGGCTATTCGCACGGCTTCCGTTCACCGCCATACAACGACGTCAATCTCGGTTTCACCAACGTGATGTTCGGCTACACCGCCATTCCCAATCCGGACCTGAAACCGGAAACCAGCGATGGCGTGGAGCTGGGGCTGCGCTTCATCGCGCCGGCGGCCTACGTCAGCGTGAGTGGCTACTACAACGACTACCGTGACTTCATCGAATCGCAGCGCTATGTCGGCAACAACGCGCAGGGGCTGATGGTGTTCCAGTCGCAGAACATCGCCGACGCCAGGATCTATGGCGCGGAGATGAAGGCCGGGGTGGATTTCGGCGAACTGGCTGATGCATTGGAAGGCTGTTCGCTGCGCAGCGCGGTGGCGTGGTCGCGCGGTGACAACCGCACCGAGGACGTGCCGCTGGACTCGATCGATCCGCTGCGCGGCAGCATCGGGCTGATGTACGACCGCGATGCGTGGGGCATGGAGCTGGCCGGCACCTTCGCGCGCCGCAAGGACCGTATCGCCAGCGCCACGGCCTATCGCCCCGGCGGCTACGGCGTACTGGATCTGATGGCGCATTGGGAGTTCGCACCCGGTGCGAAGGTGAATGTCGGTGTGTTCAACCTGGGCGACCGCAAGTACATCGACTGGTCGGGTATCACCGCCAACCTGGCCGGCAACAGCCCGGTGCTGGATCGCTACAGCAATCCCGGCCGCACGGTGTCGGCCAGCCTAGCGGTCGCCTGGTGATGTCGCTGCGCTGATAGCGCCGGCACGCAGCAGTGCTGCCACAAACGGATCTTTCCCGGCCACGGATGGCCCCTCTCTTTCTGCTACCCCTCACAAAGGAACGACACATGAAACTGTTTTCCGCCGGCGCGTTGCTGCTGTTGGCCAGCAGCGGCGCAGCCAGCGCCCAGTCCGTGGACACCGCGTGTGATCGCGCCAGCATCCTGGCGATGCAGGGCGAATACACGGTGGATTTCGCCTTCGATGAAACCGTGCTGCTCAAACCCGGCTACGAGCGCGCCCCGGCCATGCGCAGTAGTGGCAACGAGGTGGTGATCGTGGTGGAAGACAGCCCGCAGCGCATCGTGTTGCAGCATCTGCTGGTGGATGGGAAAAGCGGCCACGTCACCAAGCATTGGCGGCAGGACTGGGTGTATGAAGCGCCCCACCGGTTCGAGTTCAGCGCCGAGCAGACCTGGGTGGTGCGCACGATTCCGGCGGCGGTCAACAAAGGCGCCTGGACCCAGTGCGTGTACGAGGTCAGCGATGCGCCGCGTTACTGCGGCACCGGCCGGTGGAGCTACGCCAACAACGTGCCGACCTGGACCAGCGACCTGAGCTGGCGGCCGCTGCCACGTCGCGAATACACCCGGCGCAGCGATTACAACGCGCTGGCGGTGATCAACCGGCACACGCTCACGCCGGGTGGCTGGACCCATGAGCAGTTCAACACCAAGGTGCAGCGCAATGCCGATGGCCGCCAGGTGGAGATCGCCCGCGAATTCGGCTTCAACGACTACTTGAAAACCAGCGAGGTCGATTTCACCCCGGCCCGAAGCTACTGGAACGCGACGGCCGGGTTCTGGGCACAGGTGCGCCAGCGCTGGGAGGGATGGCTGGGCAAGGCCCCGGGCGTGCATCTGAAAACAAAACTCGATGGCATGGCGATGATCATCCCGCTGTTCGAGCAGGCCGAGACCGTGCAGGGCGGGGCGGCGGTGGATGAGGCGAAAATCAACACGGTATTCGCCCGGTTCGTTGAGCCGGCGTCGATCAAGTAATCCGGAGGGCCCCGCACTGCGGGGCCTTTCCCTGTCAGGCAGCGTGGTGGCGCTATTCCTTGAACATCAGCAGCGCCGCCACCACGATGAGCGCGAAGGCCGCCCAGTGGTTCCACTTCAGCGGCTGGTCCAGATAGGTGGCCGAGAACACTGCAAACACCACCAGCGTGATCACCTCCTGCATGCCCTTGAGCTGCGGCGCCGAATACACCGCGCTGCCCAGGCGGTTGCCGGGCACCTGCAGGCAGTACTCGAAGAAGGCGATACCCCAGCTGACCAGGATCACCGTCATCAGCGGCGCCGATTTGAATTTCAGATGGCCGTACCAGGCCACCGTCATGAAGACGTTGCTGGCGACCAGCAGCAGGACGGGGTACAGATAGGCGGTGATCGGCATGCCGGGCATAGGGCGCTGAGCGTGGCGGGGGTCCACAGCATAGGGCGGTCGCACGGTCCGGGAGTGCCTGATCGCGGACAGATTCCGGTCCCGGCGACCTTTGTGATCACGAATTGCGGCGGTCTTCACACGCTTTCTACTCCGGATGCGGCATGTTTCACAAAGCTGAAGATTAGGAGGCTCCATGCGACAGACAAAGGAATCGTCCGGGTTGGTGCTGGTCGTCGAGGACAACCGCAATATTTCCGAAATGATCGGCGAGTACCTGGAAAGCAAAGGGTTCGAAGTGGATTACGCGGTCGATGGCCTGGACGGCTACCGGCTGGCGGCCGAGAACAGTTACGACGTGGTGGTACTGGATCTGATGCTGCCGCGTCTGGACGGCATCGAGGTCTGCCGCAAATTGCGCAATGAAGCGCGCAAATCCACGCCGGTGCTGATGCTGACCGCCCGCGACACGCTGGACGACAAGCTCACCGGGCTGGGCTACGGTGCCGATGACTATCTGACCAAACCCTTTGCGATCCAGGAGCTGGAAGCACGGCTGCGGGCACTGATCCGCCGCGAGCGCCGCCAGGTCGGGGCCGAGGTGTTGAAGGTCGCCGACCTGGTGCTGGACCCGGTCAGCATGCGCGCCACCCGCGCCGGCAGCGAACTGCAGCTGTCGCCGATCGGCCTGCGGTTGCTCACCATCCTGATGCGCGAGTCGCCGCGGGTGGTCACCCGGCAGGAGATCGAGCGGGAGATCTGGGGCAACGGCCTGCCCGATTCGGATACCCTGCGCAGCCACCTGTACAACCTGCGCAAGATCATCGACAAGCCTTTCGACCATCCGCTGCTGCACACCGTGCAGAGCGCCGGCTACCGCATCGCCGACATCGCCCAGCCGATGAGTTGACCGGCGGGTGGCAGAGGGACGTGTAGTGGCAACCAGGAGTCGCTGTCGTACCCCGTGTGCGACAGCGTTTACCGGTGCTCTGTTACGGCCGGGAAGTACCGTCGATGGCGGTAGTCGCGACGTTTCGCGGCGGGAGCCGTAATGGCGCACGGATTGCCGCGCAAGATCAGGATCGCTTTTATCGTGCAGGCACTGCTGGCCAGTCTGGCGGTGCTGCTGGGCGGCTATCTGGTGTCGCTGGTCATCAAGCACGGACTGGTCCATGTCGTGCTGCAGGAAGAGGCCGATTACTACTGGCAGCTGCACGAGGCCTCGCCGGTGCAGCCGCCGCCCAACACGCGCAATATCCGCGGTTACCTGCTGGAAACCGGGCAGTCGAGTCTGAGCCTGCCCAAGGACCTGCGCCCGCTGGAACCCGGCTTCCATGAGCTGAAAGCGGCCGACCAGCTGGTGCTGGTCGATCAACGCCCGGCCGGACGGCTGTACCTGGTGTTCCTGCGCTCGCAGGCGCAGCGGGCCGCATTCTGGTTTGGCGTGGTCCCGGTATTGATCACCTTGCTGGGGATCTACGGCGCGTCGTGGCTCACCTACCGCGCCTCGTGGCGGATCGTCTCGCCGGTCAACTGGCTGGCGCGGCGGGTGTCGCAATGGGATCCGCGGTACCCCGATGCCAGCGAACTGGCGGCGGAGCGGCTGCCGGCCGATGTGCAGGGCGAAGCTCGCCAGCTGGCGGCCGCACTGCATTCGCTGGCCAGCCGGGTGGGGCAGCATGTCGCCCGCGAGCGGAACTTCACCCGCGACGCCAGCCATGAACTGCGTACCCCGCTGACCGTGATCCGCATGGCCAGCGACATGGCGCTGAGTACGCCGGAGCTGGATCCACGCCTGCAGCGCAGTCTGGGCCGTATCCAGCGGGCCGGGCGTGATATGGAAGCGGTGATCGACGCTTTCCTTATCCTGGCGCGCGAGGCCGATATCGAGCCGCAGGCCGAATGGTTCGATGTGGCCGATATCGTCCGTTATGAAGTCAACAATGCCCGTGAAATGCTGGCCGGGCGACCGGTCGAGCTGACGCTGGAAGTGGTGGGCAACAACCACCTGCTGCTGGCGCCGCCGCGGGTGATGCATGTTGTCGTCAGCAACCTGCTGCGCAATGCCTGCGCCTATACCGATACCGGCACGATCGCGGTGGAAGTGGGCAATGACCGGGTGGTGGTGCGCGACAGCGGCATCGGCATGACGGAAGAGAGCCTGGCGCGGGTGTTCGAGCCGTTCTTCCGGGCTGAGCCGGCCCGTCCGCTGGGGACCGGGCTGGGACTGTCGATCGTGCGCCGGCTGTGCGAGCGCTTCGGCTGGCGGATCGAACTGGAAAGCGCGCCGGGGCAGGGCACCACGGCTACCGTCCACTTCGGCTGACAGCGCCGGCCGGCGGTTCCCGGGAAGTGCCCGGGAGCTTGTGGCAGAATGCGCGGTCGCCATCCACATACATCGGTGCTCCCGCTGTGATGCCCTCTTCTTTTCTGCAGTCCGTCGGCCGCCGCGCGGTGGGAGCTGGCTCTCATGGCTGATGGGATCGGGCATATGCCCCGTGGTCCGGCCCGTATCCTGAAGGCGGCCAAGTGGTCCTGGCAGGGGCTGTGCGCAGCCTGGATGCATGAATCCTCGTTCCGCCTGGAAGTGTGCCTGTTCGTGGTGCTGGCGCCGCTGGCGCTGTGGCTGGGCCAGACGCCGGTGGAGCGCGCGCTGCTGGTCGGCTCGATGTTGCTGGTCATCGCCATGGAGCTGGCCAACTCGGCCATCGAGGCGGTGATCGAGCGTTATGGCCCGGAGTATCACGTGCTCGCCGGACGCGCCAAGGACATGGGATCGGCGGCCGTGTTCGTGCTGATGATGAATGTGCTGCTGTGCTGGGGCCTGATCCTGGTGCCCCGTCTTTTCTGACAAGTCATCCGCCGGGCGGCGGTGACGCTATGGCTTTATTGAAGGATTTTCTGCATGTCTTTTGAGCTTCTTGCCGACCCGAACGTCTGGGTCACCCTGTTCATGCTCAGCGCACTGGAAATCGTGCTCGGCATCGACAACCTGGTGTTCATCTCCATTGCGGTCGGCCGTCTGCCCGAAGAAAAGCGTCCGCTGGCCCGTCGCGTCGGTATCGCGGTGGCGTGCGTCACCCGCATCCTGCTGTTGGTGTCGCTGGCGTTCCTGGCGCATATGGAGAACAACCTGTTCAACATTGCCGGGATGGGCATTTCCATCCGGGATCTGGTGTTGATCATTGGTGGCCTGTTCCTGCTCTACAAGGGCGTGGCCGAAATCCGCGAGCTGGTCAGCGGCGGTGAGGATGCCGACCCGACGACCACCAAGGCGTCGGCCACGTTCGGCATGGTGATCGCGCAGATCGCGGTGATCGACATCGTGTTCTCGCTGGATTCGGTGATCACCGCCGTGGGCATTGCCGACCACATTCCGGTGATGGTCTGCGCGGTGCTGCTGGCGGTGGCGGTGATGCTGCTGGCGGCCAATCCGCTGGGCCGCTTCATCGACGCCAATCCGACCGTGAAGCTGCTGGCGCTGGCCTTCATCCTGCTGGTCGGTGCGGTGCTGGTGCTGGATGGCCTGGACGTGCACGTGCCCAAGCCCTACATCTACGCGGCGATGGGTTTCTCGGTGCTGGTGGAGTGGCTGAACCTGCTGATGCGCCGCAACGCCAAGGCCCATCACGTGCCGGGCGCGGACAGCTGGTAAGTCTCCGGCATAGCCCGGACAGGATCGCCCTCGCCGCCAACTGGCCGGAAGAGGGAGCGGAGAGGCCGGCATTGCCGGCCTTTTCCGTATGCACACGCTGAACACCGGCCGTGGCATGCTCGGCGCTTCTGCCGTCAAAGGATCCGACCATGCGCCAGTACCTCCGCCTGATGTTGCTTGTCGTCGCGGCGATCTCGATTTCCGGGTGTGGCTACAACGCCATCCAGCAGAAGGACGAGGCGGTCACGGCCGGCTGGTCCGAGGTGGTGAACCAGTACAAGCGTCGCGCCGACCTGATTCCCAACCTGGTCAACACCGTGCAGGGTTATGCCCAGCAGGAACGGCAGGTGCTGACCGAGGTCACCAATGCCCGTGCCAAGGTCGGGCAGATCCAGGTCAATGCCGATGACGCCGATTCGCTCAAGCAGTTCCAGCAGGCGCAAGGTGAACTGGGCAGCGCGCTGTCGCGGCTGCTAGTGGTCAGCGAGAACTACCCGACGCTGAAGTCCGACCAGAACTTCCGCGACCTGCAGGCGCAGCTGGAAGGCACCGAGAACCGCATCACCGTGGCCCGTGGCCGCTATATCCAGCTGGTGCAGGACTACAACACGTTCATCCGCTCGTTCCCGCAGGTGATCACCGCCAAGCTGTTCGGTTACAAGGCCAAACCCAATTTCACGGTCGAGAACGAGGCGCAGATCGCGCAGCCGCCGGCGGTGAACTTCGGCACCCAGCCGGCTGCGCCGCAGCAGACGCCGCCTCAGCCCGCATCGGCACAGTGAGCCGCGCGCGATGAGCGCATTGCTGCAGCGCTTTGGCCTGTTGTTATGCCTGCTTGGCCTGGGTTGGGCGGGCGCGTTGCCGGCCCAGCAACTGGCGCCGATCCCGCCGCTGGATTCGCCGGTGGTCGATACCACCGGCACTCTGGATATGGCACAGAAGCAGGCGCTCGAGCAGCAGGCCCTGGCCCTGCAGCAACGCAAGGGCAGCCAGCTGCAGGTGCTGATCGTGCCGACCACCCAGCCGGAGGATATCGCCCAGTACACCACCCGGGTGTTCGACCAGTGGGCCATCGGCCGCAAGGGCGTGGACGATGGCGTGCTGCTGGTGGTGGCCAGGGATGACCGGCGGGTGCGGATCGAGCCGGGCTACGGGCTGGAGGGGGCCATTCCCGACGCCATCGCCAACCGGGTGATCCAGGAGTATCTGGTGCCGCATTTCCGCCAGGACGATTATGCCGGCGGTATTACCGCCGCCACGGCGGTACTGGTGGGGCTGATCGAGGGCGAGGCGCTGCCGGCGCCGGTGGCCAGCAACCGCAACAACGAGGAGGGCAATGGCGATCAGACCTTCTTCTTCGCGATCATGATCGGCGTCTTTGCAGCAGGTTTCATGCGGCTGTTGCTCTCCCGACTGCCGCGTCCGGCGCGTGGGCTGGCAGCGGGCCTGGTGGCCGGTGGTATTGGCTGGGTGCTGTTGTCGATGCTCGGCGGCGGTATCGCCGCCGTGGCCGCGCTGTTGCTGTCCTTCGGCAAGACGTCCGGCGGCGGTTTCGCCAGCGGTGGCGGTTGGGGCGGAGGTGGTTTCGGAGGCGGCGGATTTGGCGGGGGCGGTTTCGGCGGAGGGGGCTGGGGCGGCGGCGGTGGTCGCTCGGGAGGCGGTGGCGCCTCGGGGAGCTGGTGATGCGCTGGTTGCGCCATCTGTTCTCGCCCTCGGCGCAGGCCGCGTTCCCGGAAGCGAGTCTGGACCGGATCGCCCATGCCATCGCCGCCGGCGAGCGCCTGCATGGCGGGCAGGTGATGTTCGCGGTCGAATCGGACCTGTCGTTGGCGGCGCTGTGGAACGGTGTCACGCCCCGCCAGCGCGCCGAACACGCCTTCGCCCTGCTGCGGACCTGGGATACGCAGGCCAACAACGGCGTGCTGATCTATCTGCTGTTGGCCGACCGGGCCATTGAAATCGTCGCCGACCGGGGCCTGCGCGAGGTGATCGAGGCCGCGCAATGGCAGAGGATCTGCGATCACCTGCGCGAGCAGTTGCGCAACGGCGACCGTGAAGCGGCGGTGCTGGCGGCGGTGGCTGAAGTCTCGCAGCTGCTGGCCGCGCACTTTCCAGCGGATCCGACCCGGCGTGCGGGCAACGAACTGCCGGACCGGCCGCAGCTGCTCGATTGAGCCGGCGGTTGACGCGGGGGATGCAGCCCCGAGAATAGGGGCTTGTCTGCCACTGCGTGCCCACATGATCTACCTACACGACATAGACCCCGTCGCCTTCTCGCTGGGGCCGATCAAGGTGCACTGGTACGGCATCATGTACCTGCTCGGTTTCGCCGCCGCCTGGTGGCTGGGCCGCGTGCGCATCCGCGCCGGACGTCTGCCGGGCGTGTACATGAACGGTTTTTCCGACCTGCTGTTCTACAGCATGCTTGGCGTGGTGCTGGGCGGGCGCATCGGCTACATGTTGTTCTACGCCAGCGCCGAATGGCTGGCCAATCCGATGATCCTGCTGCGGGTGTGGGAAGGCGGCATGAGTTTCCACGGCGGCCTGCTGGGCGTGCTGATCGCCGGCTGGTGGTGGACCCGCAAGCACCGGCTGCACTTCTTCGACACCATCGATTTCGTCGCGCCGCTGGTGCCGCTGGGCCTGGGGTTCGGCCGGCTGGGCAATTTCATCGGTGGCGAGCTGTTCGGCAAGTTCACCCATGCCGGCTGGGGCGTGATCTTTCCGCATGCGCCGCTGAAGGATGTGCCCGCCGGCCTGCCGAGCATGCAGCAGCTGATGTCGGCCGCGCAGATCCAGCAGGATTACGCCGCCGGTCTGCTCAACCAGTACGCGCGCCATCCCTCGCAGCTGTATGAAGCACTGTTGGAAGGGCTGGTGATGTTCGTGGTGCTGTGGCTGTATTCCAGGACGCCGCGCCCGCGCTATGCCGTGTCGGGTCTGTTCGCGCTGCTGTATGGCAGCTTCCGCTTCCTGGTCGAGTTCGTGCGCATGCCCGACAACGGCGTGTACGTGGCGTTCGATTGGCTGACCCGCGGGCAGATCCTGAGCCTGCCGTTGATCGGGCTGGGGCTGGTGCTGCTGGCCCTGTCGCGGCGCGCGCCGGTATTGCAGCCGGCAGTGGCGGGAGAAAAGGCGTGAAGCAGTATCTGGAGCTGTTGCAGCATGTGCTCGAGCACGGCAGCGAGAAGTCCGACCGCACCGGTACCGGCACCCGCAGCGTGTTCGGCTGGCAGATGCGCTTCGATCTCAACCAGGGTTTCCCGCTGGTCACCACCAAGAAGCTGCACCTGCGCTCGATCATCCACGAGCTGCTGTGGTTCCTGAAAGGTGACACCAACATCGCCTATCTGCAGGACAACCAGGTGCGGATCTGGGACGAGTGGGCCGACGCCAACGGCGATCTCGGTCCGGTCTACGGCAAACAGTGGCGCAGCTGGGCCACCGCCGACGGCCGCGAGATCGACCAGATGCAGTGGCTGGTGGAAGAGATCAAACGCAATCCGGATTCGCGGCGGCTGGTGGTCAGCGCCTGGAACGTGGGCGAGCTGTCGCAGATGGCGTTGATGCCGTGCCACAACCTGTTCCAGTTCTACGTGGTGGACGGCAAGCTCAGCTGCCAGCTGTACCAGCGCAGCGGCGACATCTTCCTCGGCGTGCCGTTCAACATCGCCAGCTATGCGCTGCTCACGCATATGGTGGCGCAGGCCACCGGGCTGGGGGTGGGGGATTTCGTGCATACGCTGGGCGATGCGCACCTGTATTCGAACCACTTCGAACAGGCCCGGGAGCAGTTGGCACGCGAACCGCGCGCGCTGCCGACGCTGTGGTTGAACCCGGAAGTGACCGACCTGTTCGGTTTCACCTCCGATGACATCCGCATCGACGGCTATCACCCGCATCCGGCGATCAAGGCGCCGGTGGCCGTGTGAGTGCAGCGATGAAGCTGTCGATGATCGCCGCGCTGGATCGCAATCGCGGGATCGGCTGTGACAACGCGATGCCCTGGCACTTGCCGGATGACTTCAAGCACTTCAAGGCGCTGACCCTGGGCAAACCGATCTTGATGGGGCGCAAGACCGCGCAGTCGCTGGGTAGGGCGTTGCCCGGTCGCACCAACCTGGTGTTGACGCGCAGCGGACAGGTGCCGTTCGAAGGGATGCGTGCGGTGGTTTCACTCGATGAGGCCCAGGCGGTTGCCCGGGGCGACGGTGCGCAGGAGCTGTGCGTGATCGGCGGCGGCGAGGTCTATCGCCTGTTGCTGGACCAGGCCAGTGATCTGTATCTGACCTGGGTGGACACCGCGGTGGTGGCCGATACGCATTTTCCGCAAGTGGATCCGGCGCAGTGGCAGGAAGTGGACAGCCAGCCGCACGCGGCCGACGAGCGGCATGCCTTCGCCTTCCGGTTCGCGCACTACGTTCGGCGCTGATCAACAGACCCGTGGGAAACGCCGCGACCTTTGCGTGACCATCGGCGGCTGCGCCGATGGTCCGCGCTTCATTCGCCCGGGGCGGGCTTGTGCGGATTGCCGCCAGGGTGGTTGGTACCACCGCCACGCGGACGATGCCGGCGCGGACGCCGGCGTTGCTCGGCGCGCTCGTGGTTGCCGCCGGCCTCCGGGCGCGGCTCGACACGCCGCTCCGGTTGCGGCCTGCGTGGCGGCTGCGCGCCCGGTACCGGCGCCGGTACATCGCGGCCGGGAACCTGCACCACGCGCAGTTCTTCGCTGTCCAGCTGCAGCGCGGTGAGTTTGCCGCCCCACACCGCGCCGGTGTCGATCGCATGCACGCCCTGGGTGATGGTCAGGCCCAGAGCCGACCAGTGACCGCAGACCATTTTCAGCTCGCGCTCGACCCGGCCCGGGACCTCGAACCACGGATACATGCCCTGCGCCTGGGTGCCGGGCGTGCCTTTGTCTTCCATGCCGATACGCCCGCTGGGGGTGCAGTAGCGCATGCGGGTGAAGATGTTGATGATCGCGCGCGAGCGGTCATAGCCGCTCAGGCCCGGCGACCACGCCGGCTTGTCGCCGTACATGTTGCGGAACAGTTTGCGGTAGCCGTTGCCATGCAGCTGTTGTTCGACTTCCCGGGCGTGCTTTTCGGCCAGCGCCACGGTCCACTTCGGCGCCAGCCCGGCATGGAACATCATCCAGCCCAGCTCGCGGTCCACATGCAGCAGCTTCTGCGAGCGCAGCCACTCCAGCAGCACGTCGCGGTCCTCGGCCAGCACGATGCGCTGCAGGTCCGGATTGACCTTGCGCTGTTCCTCCTCGCTGCGCGCGCCGATGGCCAGCAACGACAGGTCATGGTTGCCGAGCACGGTGACGCTGTGCTCGCGCAGCGAATGCACCAGTCGCAGCGTCTCCAGCGATTGCCCGCCGCGGTTGACCAGATCGCCGCAGAACCAGAGCCTGTCCGCGGCGGGATCGAAGTTGATCTTTTCCAGCAGGCGCTGGGTGACGTCGTAGCAGCCTTGCAGATCGCCAATTGCCCAGGTCGCCATCAGTGCAGCGTCCTGGGAATGGAAAGTACGAACGGCGCGATGGGCGCGGTGAACTCGGTGCCGTCATCGGCGACCATGTCGTAATGGCCCTGCATGGTGCCGCGTTCGGTGCCGAGCATGATGCCGGAGGTGTAGCGGAACTCTTCGCCGGGACGCAGGCGCGGCTGTTCGCCGACCACGCCGTCGCCATCGACATGTTCGACCCGGCCTTCGCCATCGGTGATGCGCCAATGGCGGCTGATCAGCCTTGCGGGCACGGTGCCCCGGTTGTGGATGCGGATCGTGTAGGCGAACGCGAAGCGCCCGTCTTCAGGGGCCGACTGGTCGTCGATGAACCGGGGGGTCACCTCGATCTCGATCGCGTAGTGGCGGGAATCTTCCATGCGGGGAGTGTAAGCAAAAGCAGGTGGTCGGATTGCCCGAACCGTGCGGTCAGACGCGCGGCGCATTGGCAAGCTTGATGAAGTCGGCCACTTCCAGCTGTTCGGCGCGGGCATCGCTGCGCACGCCGGCCGCTTCGAACTGGGCCTCGTCGCAGACGCCGTTGAGGGCGTTGCGCAGTGTCTTGCGGCGCTGGCCGAAGGCGGCCTTGACCACCTCGGCAAAACGCTTGTGGTCGTCGATGCCGATGCTGGACGGATCGCGTGGCACCAGCCGCACCACGGCCGAATCGACCTTCGGCGGTGGCCGGAAGGCGCCCGGCGGTACCACGAACAGCGAGGTCACCTCGCACGAGGCCTGCAGCATCACGCTGAGGCGGCCATACACCTTGCTGCCGGGGCCGGCGGCCATGCGATCGACCACTTCCTTCTGCAGCATGAAGGTCATGTCCGAAATCGCCGCAGCGTGTTCCAGCGCGTGGAACAAGATCGGCGAGGAGATGTTGTAGGGCAGGTTGCCGACCAGGCGGATCTGCGCACCGGCGGCCAGTTCGGTGAAATCGACCTGCAGCACGTCGCGATGGACGATGGTCAGCTCACCCAGCGGCGCGGCGGCCTCGGTCAGAGGCGCGATCAGGTCGCGGTCGAACTCGATGACGGTCAGCTTCGGGTGGCGCCGCAGCAGCG
The DNA here is from genome assembly GCF_056760355.1 of Stenotrophomonas sp. STEN013. Taxonomy (NCBI): domain Bacteria; kingdom Pseudomonadati; phylum Pseudomonadota; class Gammaproteobacteria; order Lysobacterales; family Lysobacteraceae; genus Stenotrophomonas; species Stenotrophomonas sp. STEN013. The sequence goes on from NZ_JBRREO010000007.1 coordinate 82,883, forward strand.
GGAAGGTGATGGCGCCCTGGCCCGGGCCGATCTCGACCAGGCGGTCGCCGGCTTTCGGGTTGACCGCCATGACGATCTTTTCGACGTAGTGCTTGTCAGCCAGGAAGTGCTGGCCGAGCTGCTTTTTCGCAGGAGCGGTGAAGCCGGTGCCGCTGCGCGGGGAATGTGGGGAATTCATCGGGCGATTTTACGTTGTGCAGCCAGCCGGGCACACAGCGCGGTGGCGGCAAACAGGCTGGAAGGATCGGCCACGCCTTTGCCGGCGAGGTCCAATGCGGTGCCATGGTCCACGGCCACACGCGGGTAGGGCAGGCCCAGGGTGATATTGGTGGCTTGTTCGAAGCCGCTGTACTTGAGTACCGGCAGGCCCTGGTCGTGGTACATGGCCAGCACCGTGTCGAAGCCGGCCAGCTTGGCCGGCAGGAACGCGGTATCGGCCGGCAACGGGCCGATCAGGTCCAGGCCTTCGCCACGCAGCTGTTCCAGCAGCGGGATCATCACCTCGATCTCCTCGTGCCCCAGGTGCCCGTTCTCGCCGGCATGCGGATTCAATCCGAGCACCGCGATCCGTGGCCGCGGCAGGCCGAAATCGCGGCGCAGCGCCGCATGGGTGGTGGTGATGACCTTGCGCAGGCTCTGGGCCGTGATGGCGTCGGCGACCTGACGCAGCGGCAGATGGGTGGTGGCCAGCGCCACGCGCACGATGTCGTTGGCCAGCATCATCACCACCTCCACGCCGGCCTGGTGGGCCAGCAGTTCGGTGGTGCCGCTGTAGGCGATGCCGCCCTGGTTGATCACCGCCTTGTGCACCGGACCGGTGACCACCCCGTCCAGCGTGCCGTCCAGGCAGGCCTGGCCGGCGCCCAGCAGGGCATCGATCACCGCACGGGCGTTGCGCGGATCGGCATGGCCGAACCGCGATGGCGCCGCGTTGCGGATCTCGCGCAGGCGCAGATCGCCGGGCCGTGACGCCTGGGCCTGTTCGGGCAGCAGCTGCAGCGGCAGATCGAGCGCGGTGGCGGCCGCACGCAGCGTCTCGGGGTCCGCAAACGCCAACAGCCGGCAATCACTGCGCGGCTGTTGGGCGAGGCGAATGCACAGTTCCGGGCCGATCCCGGAGGGCTCGCCCGGAACCAGAGCGAGCTGGGGAATCATCGGTCAGGGCTGCTGCGGGGTTTCGGCCGTGTTTTCGGCACGGTCACCGCTGCGGAAGCTGACATAGGCCTCGCCACGCAACTCCTGCAGGAAGCGGTTGTACTCGTCTTCCAGCTTGCGGCGGCCGATGGTTTCGCGGATCTGGGCGCGCTTGTTGTCATCGGTCACATCGGTCTGGCGCGAGGCCACGCGCTGCACGATATGCCAGCCGGCATCGGTGCGGAACGGCTGGCTGACCCCGTTGTCGGCCAGGCTTTCGACCTGCTGGCCGAAGTCCGGGCCGAACGCATCGGCCGGGAACCAGCCCAGATCGCCACCTTGCCCCCGGCTGTTGGCGTCATCGGAGGATTCCTTGGCCACGGCCTGGAAATCGGCGCCTCCGACGATGCGCGCGCGCAGGGTTTCGATCTTGGCCTTGGCGGCGGCCTCGTCCTGCTGCTCGGTCACCCGCGCCAGGATGTGGCGGGCGTGGAACTCGGTCACGGTGCGGGTGTCGCCGGCGTTGCTGTCGCGCACTTCCACCAGTTTCAGCAGCTGGAAGCCGCTGGGGCCGCGGATCGGGCCGAGCACATCGCCCGGCTTCAGCGTCTTGATCTGGTTGGCGAACGCGTTGGGAATCTCGTCAGCGCTGCGCCAGCCCAGATCGCCGCCTTCCAGCGCATTGGGGCTGTCGGAATAGCGCACGGCCGCGGCGGAGAAATCCAGCTCGCCCTTGTCCAGCAGGTTCTTGATGCCGTCGACCTTGCTCTGGCCGGTGCTGATCTGCTCGGCGGTGGCGCCTTCGGGCAAGGCCACCAGGATGTGGGCCAAATGGTACTGGGTGCCGCCGGCGTTCTGCTGGGCCAGGGCGGCGTCCACTTCCCCTTCGCTGACGCTGATGCGGCTCTGCGCAAAACTCTGGCGCAGGCGCTGCACGATGATCTCCTCGCGAACGGACTTGCGGAAGTCCTCGAAGGAAATGCCGTCCTGGGCCAAGCGCTGGCGCAGGCCCTCAAGCGAGGTGCCGTTCTGCTGGGCGATGCTGCCGATGGCCTGGTTCAGTTCCTGGTCGCTGACCCGGATGCCACTGCCCTCGGCGCGGGCGGCCTGCAGCTTGACCAGTACCAGACGCTCCAGCACCTGGCGCTCCAGCACCGCATCGGGCGGCAACTGGACTTCACGGCCGGCGTACTGGCTCTTGATGTTGTTGACCGCGCGCTGCAATTCACTCTGCAGCACCACATCCTCGTCGACGATGGCGGCGATACGGTCCAGTGGCTGCAACTGCTGGGCAATCACGGGGGCGGACACGCCGGAAAACGCCAGCAGCGTGGCGAGGATTGCAGGTAGGGTTTTGGTCATGGAATCAGATTCGGATCGTAGTCGTCGTCGTTCGCTTCGATGTTGCTGGGCGGAACGAGGTACAGGTCGTCTCGGTTGTAGCCGAGAATAGCACGGCGCAAGGTGCGGTCCGTGTCCTGCCCGACCGAGCTCAACCCCTTGAGCACAAACTCGATCTGGAAGGAGTTGTTGAGATCCCCCTCGCGGTTCTTCACGTAGCGACGGGCCAGTGCACGCACCGCCAGACAGCAGCTGTCCCACTGCACGCCACCGATGATTTCCAGCGGCTTGCGATCGGTATCCAGCAGCGAATAGTAGTAGCGTCCGACCACGCTCCAGCGCGGATTGATCGGGTACAGGAAGGAGAAGTCCACCTGTTTGAGCTGGTCCGAGCCATTACCGGGATTGCGCCGGTAGCGGTAGTTCACGTTGACCACGCCGTCGTCCGGAAGCAGGTAGCGCGCGCGCAGGCTGGCCAGGTCCTCTTTGCGGAACTTGGGATTCCACTGGTAGCTGGTGCCGACTGTCCAGCGGTCGGTCACTGCCCAGTTCATGTCCGCCACCCAGGCCGATTTACCCTGGTCCAGCACCGGGTCATTGGGATTGAGCGTGACCCGTGAATCGTCGAAATAGCTGATCTGGCCGATGCTGGCCGAGAGCTTCTCGCGACCATCGGCCTGGCGGATCAGGCGCGTGGTCAGCGCCGTGGTCAGCTGGTTGGCATCGTTCTGGCGATCGGCGCCGGTATAGCGGGAGTCGCGGAACAGCTGACCCCAGCTGAACGTGAAGGCGCGCGTGTCGAACAGCGGTATGTCGCTCTGGTCACGGTAAGGCGTGTTCAGGTAGAACACCCGCGGTTCCAGGGTATGCAGATAGGACTTGCCGCCGAGGGTGGTCTCGCGGTCGAAGAACAGCCCGGCATCGATGGTGGTGATCGGCAGGCTGCGGGTCGGGTTGCGCTCGCCGCTGAGGCCGTCGGCCAGCTTCCTGTCCAGCTGGTAGGCGGTATAGCGCCAGGCCAGGGTCGGGGTGATGTACCAGGACGCGCCGGCCAGCGGCATCGAGACATAGGGCTTGATGTCCAGGCGTGAACCGCCGGGCCTTTCAGACACACTGCCATCGCGCTCGTATTCGCGGTCCGCGCCGAACTTGCCATGGATGTCGTCATGGGTGAAGCGCACCGCTTCGGCATAGACCCCGGCTTCGAACCAGCGGCCGAAGCTGTCGTCCCAGGTCGCGTACAGGCGCGGCTGGCGGCTGTAGGGGAGCGAGGCCTCGGTCAGGGTGTAGTCGGTCAGCTGCCAGTGGTCGGCCATCAGGCCGGCCGTCCAGGTGCGGCCGGTACCGTAGATGCCGGCGGTGCTTTGCAGGTTGGAGGCGGTGACACCCAGCAGGCGGTTGGCGAAGTCTTCCAGGTAACGCTCGTCGCTGACCCAGGCCAGGCTGGAGCGCGCCTGCCAATGCGTATCGATGTTGTGGTAGCCGCTGAACTCCACTTTGCCGCGATCACGGTCGCGCAGCGAGTCATTGGGCATGTAAGCGGTATCGAGCTGCCCCCGGCCGCCGGAGTACAGATAGCGGAACTCGTTGTCCAGCATCAGCCCGCGCTTGCTCATGTAGCGCGGGGTCAGGGTGTCGTCGTAGTTCGGCGCCAGGTTGAAGTAGATCGGCTGGGCGTAATCGAAGCCGTTGCGGCCGGACAGGCTCAGCTTGGGATAGAGCAGACCGGTCTGGCGGCGGTCATCGATGGGAAACTTGAAGTAGGGCGCATACAGCACCGGCACCTTGCCGATCCTCAGTACCGCGTTGCGCGCGGTGCCGAAGCCCTCGTCATTGTCCACTTCGATCTGTGGCGCGACGAGTTTCCAGATCGGCTGCGAGGGATCGCAGGTGGTGTAGGTGGAATGGTGCATCTGCCCGATCGCGCCCTGCAGGTCGATCGATTCGGCACCGCCATTGCCCCGGCGCGACACCAGCTGGTACTGGATGTTGCTGATCTTGTGGGTGTCGCTTTCCTGGTTGCCCTCGGCGCGCTCGGCCACCATCCGGATCGACGAATCCGAATAACGCACATTGCCCTCGGCGATGTAATTGCCGGTCTCCGTATCCAGGCGCAGGTTGTCGGTGCCCATGAACTGGTCGCCGCGCTTGAGGATCACGTTGCCCTGGTACTGGGGGACCGTGCTGGTGCCGGTGAGCTCGTTGCCCTCGATGTCGGTGGGCAGCTGCTCGCGGGCCGCGGCGGCGGCCTTGTCGGCCTGCGGGGCTTCGTTGAAGGCGGGCAACACCTCGGTGGCTGGGCACAGGCCCCAGTTCACCGGCTTGTCATCGGCCATTGCAGGCAGACAGATGGCGATGCTCAGGGGCAGGGGCAGCAGACGGAGGGCTCGGCGCACGCGGTTCGATTTCAAAGAAAACGGCCGCTAGCTTGCCGCATCACCTGCATGGGGGCAATGAAGAGTGTCGCGCAGAGCCGGGCAGGGTTCATGCGTGGGCTAGGGGGCCAGCAGGGCCCCGACATGGGCCACGCTGCATTCGCCCAGGGCCTGCAGGTCGTAGCCGCCCTCCAGCATCGACACCACCCGGCGTCCGCCATGGCGGTTGGCGATGGTGACCAGCTCGGTGGTCAGCCAGGCGAAATCCTCGGTCTCGACCATCAGGTCGGCCTGCGGGTCACCCCGGTGGGCGTCGAAGCCGGCCGAGATGAGCAGCAGCTGCGGGCGGAAGGCGTCGATCTGCGGCAGCATGTCGTCGGCCCAGGTGTTGCGGAAGCGGAAGCTGTCACTGCCCGGCGGCAGCAGGATGTTGCAGATGTTGCCGACTCCGCGTTCGCGCATGTTGCCCGAGTAGGGAAACAGCCCGGACTGGTGGGTGCTGTAGTAGGCCACCTTCGGATCGGCTTCGAAGATGGCCTGGGTGCCATTGCCGTGATGGACGTCGAAATCGACGATGGCGATGCGCTCCAGGCCGTATTTGTCGCGGGCATAGGCAGCGGCGACGGCCACATTGTTGAACAGACAGAAGCCCATCGCGGTATCGGCGGTGGCGTGGTGCCCGGGCGGGCGCACCGCGCAGAAGGCGCGGTTGTGGTCGCGCTCCAGCATCACCGCATCGACCGCGGCCACTCCGGCGCCGGCGGCATGGACGGCCGCGCCCGCCGAGCCGGAAGAGGCGAAGGTGTCCAGGTCGATGCGTCGCAGTGGCGCGGTCTGCACCTGCAGGATGTTGTCGATCAGCTCGCGGCTGTGCACGGCGGACAGCTCGCCCAGTTTGGCGGCCGGCGCCTCGCGCCATTGCAGCTGATGCGGGAATGCGTCCTGCAAGGCGGAGATCACCGCGCGCAGGCGCTCCGGCGACTCGGGGTGGTCGATACCGGGGTTGTGTTCAAGGCAGGCGGGGTGGGTGAATACCAGCATGTCCGCACTGTAACGGTCGACGCCGCGCAATGCGCGGCGTCAGAAGGGTGGGCCGGGAATCAGCCGCGACGGCGCTCGTGATTCCACAGCACTTCGCCATGGCCGTCGGCACGGGCCAGGACACGGGACAGCACGAACAGCAGGTCCGACAGGCGGTTGAGATAGCGCACGGCTTCACCGCGCACCTCCTCCACCCGGGCCAGGGCGACGGTCTCGCGCTCGGCGCGACGGACGATGGTGCGGGCCAGATGGCAGCGTGCCGCGCCTTCGCCGCCGGCCGGCAGGATGAAATCCTTCAGCGCCGGCAGGTCGTCGTTGTAGCGGTCCAGGTGCTGTTCCAGCGCGTCGATGTCGGCGGCATGGATGGCGGCATGGCCGGGAATGCACAGCTCGCCGCCCAGATCGAACAGCTGGTGCTGCACGGTGGTCAGCAGTGACCGGATATCGTCCGGAATCTGCACGGCCAACAGCACGCCGATGGCCGAGTTGGCCTCGTCGACGGTGCCGTACGCGTTGACCCGCAGCGAATCCTTGCCGGTGCGGCTGCCATCGCCCAGACCGGTGCTGCCATCGTCGCCGGTGCGGGTGTAGATCTTGGAAAGACGGTTGCCCATTGTCCGGCGCCCTCAGTGCGCGGCGCGGTTGGCGGCCGGCTGCCTGCCGGCCACCTCCACCAGTGCCTGCACCACGGCAGCGCCGGTGGTGTACAGGGCGGCGGTGCGCAGGTACGGCAGCAGCCAGTCGGTGTAGTTCTTGGCCCAGCCGGCGAAGGTCGGTTCACTGACCGCGGCGCTGATCCAGTAGAAGCTGCCCTGCGCGATCAGGTGGCACAGCGCCACCGAGCCGATCAGGGTGCCGGCCAGCAGGCCCAGCGACTTCCAGCTGGTACCCGCGTAGCCGCGGCGCAGCAGCATGCCGCCGGCCCACATCGCGAAATAGGCCGGAATCAGCATCCAGTACGCGGCCGAGACACAGTAGTGCTGCCAGAAGCTCATGCCTTGGCTGGAAATCACCGCCCAGTCCACGGCCACGGCCAGCGCCATCAGCGCCGGGAACGCCCGGCGGGTCCAGCTGCGCAGGTAGAAGCCGCCGATGAAGAACACCGCCCACGAGGCATCCGGGACCGGTGCGAAATGGTTGATGCGGGTGCCGGCCATCAGCAGCACGAGCAGTGACAGGATGAGGGCGCGTTGGACGTTGGCGGTCATGTCGATGATCGGGTTCCGTTAATCAGACGGCCATTCTAGCCGCTGTGGCGGGAAGCTGCGGTTGCGGCGCCGCATCGGCGCGGCGAACCGCCGGAGCGAACGCTTTATCATTGCGCCATGAGCAATAACCATGACGTAGTGATCGTCGGTGGCGGACTGGTCGGTGCCAGTCTGGCCATCGCACTGGACCGGCTGGGGCTGGATGTGGGCCTGGTCGAGGCCACGCCCGCCGGCGCGCTGCCGGCGGTGTTTGACCAGCGCAACCTCAGCTTTGCCGCGGCCACGGTCAACGCGCTGACCGGGCTGGGGGTGATGCAGCGGCTGGTCAATCCGGGCGGGCCGATCCGTCGCATCCATGTCAGCCGTGCCGGTGATTTCGGCCGGGTGGTGATGCGTGCCCAGGACTACGGCCGCGAGGCGTTCGGCCAGGTGGTGGTGGCCCGCGATTTCGGTGATGCCCTGGAAGCCGGGCTGGGCGCGCTGAAGCAGCTGACCCGCTACCGCCCGGCGAAGTTTGTCGGCCTGGGGGATTGCGCTGACGGCCGCCGCGAGGTGGTGATTGCCGGCGATGCCGGCGAGCAGCGCCTGCGCGCGCGGCTGGTGGTGGGCGCCGATGGCACCCGCAGCGCGGTGCGCAAGGCGCTGGGTATCGAGGTCAGCGAGCACGATTACCGGCAGACCCTGCTGGTGGCGCGGATCCGTGCGGCCAAACCGCCGGATGGCAGCGCCTACGAGCGCTTCACCGATACCGGCCCGACCGCGTTGCTGCCGCGTGGCGACCGCCATTACGGCGTGGTCCATGGCGTGGCGCGCGCGCAGGCCGAGGCGGTGATGGCGCTGGACGAGGCGGCCTGGCTGGCACGGGTGCAGGACGCGATGGGCTGGCGCGCCGGGCGCCTGCTGGAAAGCGGTCCGCGCAGCGCCTATCCGCTGATCCAGGTGCTGGCACAGAGGCTGGTGGGCGAGCGTGCGCTGCTGTTGGGCAACGCGGCGCAGACCATCCACCCGCTGGGTGCGCAGGGCTTCAACCTCGGCCTGCGCGATGCGTTGACGCTGGCCGAGCTGATCGGCGACGGCATGCTGGATCCGGGCAGCGATGCGCTGCTCACGGCCTACGTGCAACGGCGTGCGCCGGACCGTGAACAGACCATGGCCTTTTCCGACGGGTTGGCGCGACTGACCAGCAACGCCACGCCGCTGTTGCGTCCGTTGCGCAGCCTTGGGCTGGTCGCGGCGGCGCAGGCCAGTGCGGTGCAGTCGTTCCTGGTTGGCGGGGCGATGGGATTCCGTGGCCACGTGCCGGAACTGTGCAGGAGCGAAGGGCGATGAGCCGGCGTGGACAATGGGATGCGGTGGTGGTCGGTGGCGGTGTGGTTGGCGCGGCCTGCGCACTGGCGCTGGCCGGTGAGGGCTTGCAGGTGGCGCTGGTGGAAGGCCGCGAGCCGTCGCCGTGGTCGCCGCAGCGGCCGGATCTGCGCGTGTTCGCCTTTGCCGCCGACAACGCCGCGCTGCTGCAGGCGCTGGGGGTGTGGGCACAGATCGAGCGCGCGCAGGTGTGCCCGTACCGGCGCATGTCGGTCTGGGATGCCGCCGGTGGCGGCGATCTCACCTTCGATGCGGACACCCTGGGCCGGCGCGAGCTGGGCTGGATCGTCGAGAACGGATTGCTGGTGGACCGGCTGTGGGCGGCGTTGCCGGCGGCCGGAGTGCAGGTGTATTGCCCGGCACGGGTGGAATCGATGGAGCAGGACGCGCACAGCGTGCGGCTGCGCCTGGACGATGGCCGCCGCGTCGAAGCGGCCATCGCCATTGCCGCCGATGGCGGCGAATCGACTCTGCGCACGCTGGCCGGACTGGAGGTCAGCAGGCACGACTATGGCCAGCGCGGCGTGGTCGGCTACGTCGACAGTGAGCGGCCCAATGAGGCCACCGCCTGGCAGCGCTTCCTGGATACCGGTCCGCTGGCGGTGCTGCCGTATGAAAAGTACCGCAGCTCGATTGTCTGGACCCTGCCCGATGCCGAGGCCGAGCGGGTGCTGGCGCTGGATGATGCCGCGTTCGGGCGCGAACTGACCAACGCCTTCGCCGGACGGCTGGGGCCGATGACACCGGTCTCGCCGCGTGCGGCGTTCCCGCTGCGCCGGCAGCTGGCCAAGGCCTATGTCGCCGGCCGCGTGCTGACCCTGGGCGATGCCGCGCATGTGGTGCATCCGCTGGCCGGGCAGGGCGTGAATCTGGGCCTGCGCGATGTGGCCGGGCTGCGTGATCTGGTGCGTCAGGCCCGGCAGCGCCGGCAGGACTGGAGCACACCGCACCGCCTGCAACGCTGGGCGCGCACCCGTCGCAGCGAGAACACGGTTGCCGCCTACAGTTTCGATGCGATCAACACGCTGTTCTCCAACGACGAGATGCACCTGACCCTGGCGCGCGGCACCGTGCTTGGCCTGGCCGGGCGGCTGCCGCCGCTGCTGTCGATGCTGTGGAAGCGCGCCGCCGGCGTCTAGCCGGCCTTGCGCCTGCCGGGAGCGCAGTCAACAGCCGGCTCCGCCGTTGGATCATCGGCGGCGAAGCCCCTTCCGGCGGGCGGCCCGGACGCCGTCCAACCGAGGATTGGAAGCGCGCGTCGGGGGCGTGGCCTCAGCGCAGCCAGCCGGCCAGCTGGGCGCGGTCCAGACGTCCGCTGCGGCTGCTGTCCAGTGCGTTGAACTCGGCATCCAGGGTGGCATGGGCCTTGGCTTCGGCACGGCTGATGAAGCCGTCGCCATCGGTATCCAGCGCCTCGAAGTCGATGCGGTAGTCGCCGATCACGCTGTCGGGCTGGATCGAGCGGACGATGACCTGTGCCTGGTCCGGGGTGGTGCGCACCTGCACCTGGTGGGTGACCTCGCCGCTGGCCAGGGACTGGCGGCGCACATTGGCCGACGGGTCGGACCGCAGTGGCGCAGTGATTGCCGGGTCCCGCGCAACGTTCTGCGCGTGGGCAGAGCAAAGCGGGGCCAGCAGCAGCGTCAACAGGCAGGAAATCCGGAACATGCACACCTCATCGCGATAGGGGAACGGTGCCCGCGTTCCGCACCTGCGTGATCGGCTCCATCCGGCCGTCCCGCGGCGCCTTGCCCGGGCGGCCGGTGTGGAGGTGTCGAGCGTATCGACCGCGCGCGCGGTCGAGGGTTGCCTTGGCGTCCTCGCGGCGGATGAAGCCACCGTGGTTGCGGTCCAGCGTGGCGAAGTCGCTATGGTAGCCGCCCCTGCGGGAATGCGGGCGGCGCAGGTCCACAGGACCGGTGCGCCATTCCCGGCGCGGGTGATGTTGCCGGCCTGGCGCTGGGGAGCCGCGCAGCGGCAAGTACCCGAGGTGGCCTGTGCATCGCATGACGCCCTGGTGGAGTGGCCGGTGGGGCCCATCTGCGGCAGGCAACGGCCCCTGCACTGCAAAAAAGGCGGTGCCGCGTTTCAGCCCGGAATGAACGGGAATACCAGTTTCAGCAGGCCTTTCAGACCGCCCTCGGCGGTGCTGGCGATGGCCTTGGCACCGAGACTGTTGAGCGCGCGGCGGACATCGTCCCAGCGCAGCTGGGTGATGTCCTTCTTCAGCAGTTCGGCCACTTCCTCGGCGGTTGGCGCGAGTTTTTCCAGCGCCGCGAGGGTGGCCTGCGGATCGGGCTGCAGGTAGTTCCAGCGTTCGGCGATCTTCAGCAGCGTGTCAAAACGCACCGCGACCACCTCGCGGTTGCGTTCGTACACCGGAATGGCGCCGACCTCGAGGATGGCCTGCTCGAAGCGCTGCGCATCGTCGGGATGTTCGATGCGGATGGCCAGAAAGCCCTCCTTGCGGCTGCGCTCGGTGACATGCCGGGTGCCGGCGCGCAGATTCTCTTCGGTCAGCACCGTGGCGACGATGCGCTGCAATGCGGCGTCGCCTTCCTCGGGCACCAGCGCCCGCCAGCGCGCGTAGCCGTCGCGCCGCAGTCCTTTGACCTTGGCCGGGGTGACCCGCAAGCGCAGCGCCACGGTGGCGTTGGAGTCGCTGCGGGCGATCGCGCCATCGCGTTCGAGCAGGATGAAGATCAGCAGTTCCAGATCGCGTTTGGTCAGCGACTGGAAGCCCTGCAGCAGCGTCAGCCGCAGGAATTCGGTGCCGAAAGCGGCCGGGTCGTTCAGTTCGATCGCATGCATTGGTTCTCTCCCATGGCCGGCAGCATGCCCGATCGCCGTTGCGCAGGCTGAGACGGCGCCGCGTTCAGCGATGGGGGGCCGGCTGCTGTCCGTGTTCACGCCCGGGCTGGTCGGCCTGAAAGGTTTCCACCGCACCGCGATCCTGCAGCGTGACGAACACCTGGCGGCCATCGGCGCCGCCGAAGGCCACGTTGCTGGGCTTGCGACCGGTCAGTGGCACTTCGCGCAGCAGCGCGCCCTCGGGCGAGACCACCGCCACCACCCCGGCGTCATAGCGGGCGATATACAGGTTGCCGGCGGCATCGCAGCGCATGCCGTCCAGGCCGTGATCGTCGAAGCGGATCAGCAGGCGCTTGTTGGAGAGCGCACCGGCCGCATCCCGGTCATAGACCCAGACATTGCGCTGCACGCTTTCGTTGACGTACAGGCGGCGGCCGTCGGGGCTGACTTCCACCCCGTTGGTGGTGCCCATGCCGGCCTCGAGCAGCTGCACGCGGCCGTCGCGGTCGATCCGCCACAGCTGGCCGTTGTCGACCTTCGTCCAGTCCGGATCGCTGGCGTAGAGCGTGCCGTCCGGCGCCACGGCGAGATCGTTGGGCTGGTGGGCGGCGGGCAGGTGGGCGAACACGCGCACCGCGCGGCTGGCCGGATCGATCGCCAGAATGTTGTGGCGCGGGTAGTCGGCCACGTACAGCGTGCCGTCGGCGCCGAAGCGGAGGCCGTTACCGACACTGCCGTCGGGCAATTCGACGAACAGTTCGGCGTTGCCCTGTGCATCGACACGGCCGATGGTGCCGTCGCGGCCGAAATTGACCACGTACAGCGCGCCATCAGGGCCGGTCGCCGGGCCTTCGATACCGGCGGTGAAAACGCCCTCGGCGACGTGGTCGCGGGCCACGAATGCCGGTGTGGCCGCCAGAGCGCAGGCGCTCAGGCTGAAGGTGAGCAGGGCGGCGGCGGGGCGAAACAGGGCGATGCGGGAAATGGCGGCGACCTCCTCAGAACAGGAGGCCGAGTGTGCCAGAGGCGTGAGGCGCTGCCGAACGCGGTTACGCCGGCAACCGTGCGCGCCCACGCCAGTGGCCGGCTCAGCGCCGCGACGCGGGGGTGGCGAACACCGTGATCTCTTCGCGGTCGTGATAGAGCTGCTTGGCGCGAATCGTCAGCGGCCTGCCGGCCTGGTCGGCGAACAGGTCCAGGCACAGCTGGGTCTCGTCCCAGCGCTTTTTCATCGGCAGCTTGAGATTGAAGATGGCGTGCCTGCACCAGCCCTCGCGGAACCAGGTGGCCATGCGTTCGGCCACTTTGCGCGGCTGTTCGACCATGTCGCAGACCATCCAGTCCAGCGGGGTTTCCGGCTTCCAGTGGAAGCCGTCGGCGCGCAGGTGTTCGACCAGGCCGGTGTCGAGCACGTGCTGGCGCAGCGGGCCATTGTCGATGCTGGTCACCTTCAGGTGCTGACGGGTCAGCACCCAGGTCCAGCCGCCGGGGGCGGCACCCAGATCGGCCGCGCGCATGCCGGGTTTGACCAGCGCTTCGCGCTCTTCCGGGGTGAGCAGGGTCAGCAGGGCCTCGTCCAGCTTCAGTGCCGAACGCGAGGGCGCATCGGGCAGCAGTTTCAGGCGCGGAATGCCCAGCGGCCACGGCGCGCTGTCGTGGGTATCGGCGACGGTGACGAAGGCGTGGGTGCCGTCGACGAACACGATGTGCAGGCGCGGCAGCTTGCCGTTGGGCTTGTCGGTGAGCAGGCCGGCCTTGCGCAGCGCCGGGCGCAGCGCATTGCCGAAGCTGCGGGCCAAGCCGGCCAGCGGTTTGCCGGCGTCCGAATCGGGATGTTCCACCCACAGGTCGCCAAAGCGCGGCTGGCCGTCCAGCGCGGCGATGATCGGGGTGATGCGGTCGGCCGGGTCCAGCTGTGGCAGTTCGGCCAGCACCCGCAGTTTCTGCCGGGCGAAGATCAGCTCGCGCCAGGCCAGGCGCTGGTCCAGCGCTTCGGCGTCGTCGGTGACGAACACCACATAGCCGTCGTTGCGCTGGGTGCGCGCGTAACCGGCAATGCCGGCCAATCCCGCGCGCTGGGTGAGTTCTCCGGCCAGTTCCGGTTCAAAGCCCTGACGGCAATAGCACAGCAGGCCGGTCATTGTGATTCCTTGGGGATGCGGGGGTGGGGGTTGCCGGCGCGGCAGAGGGCGGCGCCGGCAGGAGGGCGTGCTCAGTAATGCGCGCCGTTGCTCAGGCCATAGCGGTGCAGCACCGCGCGGGCGGCCTCGCGGTTGAGGCCCTGCACGACTTCGATGCCGCGCCTGTTCAGTTCGCCCACCCAGTCGGCCGGCAGCGGGCCTTCATCGAACGCGGTCAGCTCCTCGACATCGGTCGAGTTGGCGCCGATCAGCAGGCGGTCGATGCCGGCCCACACGGTGGCGCCGTAGCACTGGCAGCACGGCTGCGAGGAGGTGGCCAGGGTGACCGGCGACAGCACCGCGTTCAGGCGCGGGGTCTGCAGGCGCTGCTGGGCCAGCATGTAGGCCATGTTCTCGGCGTGGGCCAGCGAGGTGCTGTGCGGCACCACGCGGTTCACCGCGGCGGAGATGATGCGGTCATCTGGACCGAACACCGCCGCGCCGAACGGGCCGCCGGTTTCCGCCTCCACGTTCAGACGCGACAGCTCGATCGCCAGGGCGACCTTGGCTTCGTCGCCGGGATAGGCGCGCTCGCTGTCGATGGCTTCGTGGATCCAGGCGGGAAGGGTGAGGTGGACTTGCGCGTACAGCATCAGTGGTCGGTTTCCGGGTTGGTCGTGAGCGGGCGGCGCAGTGCATCGGCCGGGGCCGGATTGCTCCGGCATTGGCCCTGGATGCAGCGGCAGCCCTGGATTTCGGTGAAGCCACACACGCCCATCATGCCCTGTGTCTGACAGCGCGCCTGAACCCCGGCCGGATCGACCGGGCTGGCGACATTGACGCAGGCCGGATACGCGCCGCAGCAGTTGCCGACATTCTTGACCGTGCAATCGGCGTCACCGCGGCAGCTGCGGTCGATAACCACGGCAGGCGGTGACGAGGCCTGGGGACGGGCCGGGAGGGTTTGGGTGGTGGCCGGGGCGCTGCAGGCGGCGAGCGCCCACAGCAGCAGAATGAGCAGGACGGGCAGACGGACCATGGCGGCTTCCTGTTCCAGGACGGGGCCATGGTAGCCCCGTCGCGGCATAGGAAGCGGTCGCCGCGTCAGGGCGGTGACCGGTCCATGCAACTCAGCCGGCGGTCCAGGTGTCGCGCAGGGTCACGCTGCGGTTGAACACCGGCTTGGCCGCGGTGTGGTCGTGGCGGTCGGCGACGAAGTAGCCGGTGCGCTCGAACTGGAACGACTGCTCCGGTGCGGCGCCGGCCGCGGCCGGCTCGAGGTAACCGGTGACGACTTTGCGCGATTCCGGATTCAGGTAGTCGCGGTAGGTCTTGCCTTCGGATTCGTCATCCGGGTTCTCCACCGAGAACAGGCGGTCGTACAGGCGGATTTCCGCTTCCACCGCGTGCTGCGCGCTGACCCAGTGGATGGTGCCCTTGACCTTGCGGTTGGCGCCTTCCATGCCCGGACGCGATTCCGGGTCCAGCCAGCCACGCAGCTCGACCACGTTGCCGTCGGCGTCCTTGATGACCTCATCGACGCGGGCGATACCGGCGCCACGCAGGCGGATCTCGCCGCCCGGTACCAGCCGCTTCCAGCCCTTGGGCGGGACTTCGGCAAAGTCCTCGCGCTCGATCCACAGCTCGCGGCCGAACGGCATCTCGCGGGTACCGAAACTCTCGTCCTTGGGATGGTTGCTGAAGGTCAGCGTTTCGGCGTGGCCCTCGGGCAGATTGGTCAGCACCAGCTTGAGCGGGTCGATCACCGCCATGCGGCGCGGCGCGGCGCTGTCGAGCACCTCGCGCAGGGCGCCCTCGAGCACGCTGAAATCGATCAGCGAGTTCTGCTTGGAGATGCCCACGCGCTCGGCGAACAGGCGCATCGCCGCCGGGGTGTAGCCGCGGCGACGCAGGCCCTGCAGGGTCGGCATGCGCGGGTCGTCCCAGCCATCGACCAGGTTCTCGGTGACCAGCGCCATCAGCTTGCGCTTGCTCATCACCGTGTAGTTGATGTTCAGGCGCGAGAACTCGATCTGACGCGGCTTGGCCGCTTCGCGCGGCAGGCCCTTGTCCACCAGCGGCTGGGTCAGCGCGTCGTCATGGGCGAAGTCGACATTGTCCACGCACCAGTCGTACAGCGGGCGGTGGTCTTCGAATTCCAGCGTGCACAGCGAGTGGGTGATGCCTTCCAGCGCGTCGCCCAGGGCGTGCGCGTAGTCGTACATCGGGTAGATCGGCCACGCGTTGCCGGTGTTCTGGTGCTCGACGTGCTTGATCCGGTAGATCGCCGGGTCGCGCAGGTTGATGTTGCCGCTGGCCATGTCGATCTTGGCACGCAGGGTGCGGGTGCCATCGGGAAACTCGCCGGCGCGCATGCGCCGGAACAGGTCCAGGTTTTCCTCGACGCTGCGCTCGCGGTAGGGCGAGTTGCGGCCCGGTTCGGTCAGGTTGCCGCGGTAGGCGCGCACTTCCTCGGCCGACAGGTCACACACGAACGCCTTGCCGTCGCGGATCAGTTTCTCGGCGGCCAGGTAATAGGCCTCGAAGTAATCGGAGGCATGGCGCAGCTCGTTCCATTCAAAGCCCAGCCAGCGCACGTCGTCCTGGATCGCGGCCACGTATTCGGGGTCTTCGCGGGCCGGATTGGTGTCGTCAAAGCGCAGGTTGCACACCCCGGAGAACTCGCCGGCGATACCGAAGTTCAGGCAGATCGACTTGGCATGGCCGATGTGCAGGTAGCCGTTGGGCTCGGGCGGGAAGCGGGTCTTGATCGCGGTGTGCTTGCCGCTGGCCAGGTCCTCGCGGACGATCTGGCGGATGAAGTCCCGCTTTTCGGCAGGAGCGTTCTCCGGCGTGGCGTCGGCGGTGGGATGCAGGTTCTCGGACATGGAGGCACAGCGGTTTTGGGAGACGGCAAGTTTAGCCGAGCCGGCCGCCGCCTGCCGCGGGAAGGCCTATGCTGGAGCTTCCCGCCACCACGGAAAGTCCATGGATCGCTCCCTGCTGGTGATTGGCAGCAAGCACCGCGCGACCCGGTCGCTGCGGTTGCGATATGCCGGCGGGGCGGGCGGTGCGTTCGGGTTTGGCGGGTTGGGCATCGTCGATGCGGTGTTCACCCCGGTCGGGGCGCCCTTTGACGGCTGCGGGGGCGCCGCGTGCGGCCGGGGAAACCGGACGGCTGGTGGCCACCGCTGCGCCGGCCACGTGGAACGGAGAGGACGATGCAACTGATCTACCAGACCAACAACCTGTTCGACGCGCATCTGGTCAAGCATGCACTGGAGGATGTGGGGATTCCGGCGTTCGTGTTCGGCGAATCGCTGCTGGGCGCTGGCGGCGAGCTGCCGCTGTTTGGCGTGCTGCGCGTGTGTGTGCCCGATTCGGCCCGGCCCGAGGCCGCGGCGATCGTCAGCGCGCTGGGCTTGGACGAAGGTCCTGCTGACCCCATTGGTGATAACGATGAAGCGCCGGGATTCCTCCCGGCCTGAGGAGTGGACATGTTGGGAATCGGCCAGGGGTTGTTGGGGATCGGCGCGTTCAAACAGCGGCTGCCGCGTCCGGAAGAGGCACTGCCGGGGCGTGATGCGCCGCTGCCGCTGCACAACGTGCATTTCGTCAACGGCCAGCCGTTGCAGGCCGACTTCAGCGGTCTGGACGTGCTGGACCTGGGCCTGGGCTGTTTCTGGGGCGCCGAGCGCAAGTTCTGGCAGCTGCCGGGCGTGGTCACCACCGCGGCCGGGTACCAGGGCGGCGTCACTCCGAATCCGACCTACGAGGAGGTCTGCTCCGGGCTGACCGGGCACACCGAGGTGGTGCGGGTGGTGTTCGATCCGGCGCAGGTGTCGCTGGAGAAGGTGCTGCGCACGTTCTGGGAGAACCACGACCCCACCCAGGGCATGCGCCAGGGCAACGATACCGGCACCCAGTACCGCTCGGCGATCTACTGCCACAGCCAGGTGCAGCTCGAACTGGCGCTGGCCAGCCGCGATTCCTACCAGCAGCAGCTGGACGCGGCCGGCTATGGCCCGATCACCACCGAGATCGCGTTCCCGGCGCCGCCGTTCTACTACGCCGAGGACTACCACCAGCAGTATCTGGCCAAGAATCCGGGCGGCTATTGCGGCATCGGCGGTACCGGCGTGAGCTGCCCGCTCGGGCTGGGCCTGTGAGCTGATGGGCGCGGCGCCGCGCCAGCTGCTGGTGGTGTGGCATTCCTTCACCGGGGCCACGCAGGCGATGGTGGAAGCGGTGGCCGCCGGCGCGCACGAGGCGGCCGGGGATGCGTTACAGGTGCGTTCCTTGCGCGCGGCCGAGGCCGGCGCTGAGGATGTGCTGAGCGCCGATGCGGTGCTGTTTGCCACGCCCGAGACGCTGGCCTCGATGAGCGGGGCGATGAAGGATTTCTTCGATCGCAGCTATTACCCGCTGCTGGGCCGCTGCGACGGCAAGCCGTATGCGCTGCTGGTCTGCGCCGGTTCCGACGGCTATCCGACCATCGCCCAGCTGCGCCGTATCGCGCTGGGATTGCGCTTGCGCGAAGTGGCCGAACCGCTGCGGGTATGCACACAGGCGCAGACCGCCGAGGCGATCAACGCGGCCAAGACGCTGCCTGCAGAGCAGCTGGCGCGGGGCCATGAACTGGGCGCGCTGCTGGGAGCCGGGCTGGAACTGGGAATTTTCTAGCGGGCAAACAAAAAGCGATGTGTGCTGCGCGCGGACCTGTCAGCCAGGTCGCCGCAACCCACACCGCTCCTTGATGCAGCGTGTTGCCTGGACTCAGCGGGCCAGTTCGTCGGCGATGCGCTGGCGCAGCGTCTGCAGATCTTTCGCAAACGCATCAATACCGGTGGCCAGCTTTTCGGTGGCCATCGGATCGGCGGCCAGATCGGCGTCGAACCGGGCCTGGTCGATCGCGGCGGCATTCACCGCTTCCGCAGCACCAGCAACCAGCTTGCGCGGCAGCTCGCCGAAATCGGCATCCAGCGTTTCCAGCAGATCCGGGGAAATGGTCAGGCGGTCGCAACCGGCCAGCGCCTCGATCTGTGCGGTGGAGCGGAACGAGGCGCCCATCACCACGGTCGGCGAGCCGCGGCGCTTGAACTCGGCGTAGACGCCGCGCACGAACTTCACCCCCGGGTCCTCGTCGATGCTGGCTGGGGTCTGGCCGTTGGCCACATACCAGTCCAGGATGCGGCCGACGAACGGTGAAATCAGGAACGCACCGGCTTCGGCACAGGCCAGCGCCTGGGTCGGGTTGAAGATCAGGGTCAGGTTGCAGTCGATGCCTTCGGCCTGCAGCACGCGCGCGGCTTCCACCCCGGCCCAGGTCGCGGCGATCTTGATCAGCACCTTGCTGCGCGGCACGCCGGCCGCCTCGTACATTGCGATGAACTCGCGCGCCTTGGCAATCGTCGCTTCGGTGTTGTGCGCCTGGTCGGCATCGACCTCGGTGGAGACGCGGCCCGGGACCAGCTCGGCCAGCATCGTGCCCACGCCCACGGTCAGGCGGTCGACCACGGCCTTGGCCACGTCTTGCACGTCACCGGACTGAGCTCGGCCCCACTGCAATTCGCGCTCGATCAGGCCGGCGTAGACCGGCAGGTCGAGGGCTTTCCTCACCAGCGTGGGGTTGGTGGTGCAGTCCACCGGCTGCAGGCGTTTGATCGCCTCGTAATCACCGGTATCGGCGACGACGACGGACAGTTCGCGCAGCTGGGCGAGTTTGGAGGGGGCCTGGGTCATTGCATGTTCCTGTACAGCGGTGCCGGCGCGGGGCGCTCAGCGGTGGATGTCGCCAGCGGCTTCGGGCTGGTAGTGGACGGCGGTCACGCGCAGACGCAGCTGGCGGCCACCCGGGGCGGTCCAGTCGATGGTCTGGCCAATGGCCAGGCCCAGCAGGGCGCTGCCGACCGGTGCCAGCACCGACACGCGGCCCTTGTCGAAATCCGCTTCGTGCGGATAGACCAGGGTCAGGGAATGGGTTTCATTGTTCAGCTCGTCTTCGCAGTCGACGCGCGAATGCATGGTGACGATGCCTTCGGGAATTTCTTCCGGCGGCAGTACCTGGGCGCGCTCCAGCTCCTGGGACAGGGCGATGGCGGCCGGGTGCCGGCTCAGGGCCGGGGAATCGAGCAGGGCCTCGAGGCGGGCCATGTCACGGACGGAAACGATGATCGACGGCGGCAGACCGCTGTGGCTGGTCATGGGATATTCCTTATCTGGTGAAAAAACAAGCAAAAGGCGACGTCTTGTCGACGCCGCCCGGGCACTATTGTGCTGGTATCGGGGGCCAGAAAGCGACCCTGCAACGATCATGGGGCCGCTCAGGCCCGGATGCAATGCAGGCCGGGTCGCGATTCAGTCTGGACGCCTGTTCAGTCAGGGTCGGCGCACAGCAGTCCGGCCGGCAATTGTTTGAACACCGCGGCCAGTTTCTGCAGGAACGCGGCCATGGCCGAGCTGCGGCGCCAGACCATGGCGATGCGGCGGTTGGGCAGCGGCGTGCCGTCGAAGGGGACCAGCCGGATGTTGGGTGAGCGGGCCACCGGCGGCTTCACCGCCAGCATCGGCAGCAGGGTCACGCCGACATTGGCCGCGACCATCTGTCGCAGGGTTTCCAGGCTGGTGGCCTGGAATTCGGATTTTTCCAGCGCGCCGGCCAGATGGCAGACATCCAGTGCCTGGTCGCGCAGGCAGTGACCGTCCTGCAGCAGCAGCAGGCGCTGTTCGGCCAGATCATCCAGGCGCAGCGAGGTGCGGGCGGCCAGCGGATGGCCTTCGGGGGCGGCCAGCACGAACGGTTCCTCGAACAGGAACTCGGTGTGCAGCTGCTCGTCGTTGACCGGCAGCGCCAGCAGCGCCGCGTCGAGCTGGCCGTTGCGCAGCTGCGCCAGCAGCACGTCGCTCTTTTCCTCCACCAGCAGCAGCTCCAGCTGCGGGAAGCGTTCGCGGATGCCGGGAATCACATGCGGCAGCAGGTACGGGCCCAGCGTGGGGAAGATGCCCAGCCGCACGGTGCCGGCTTCCGGGTCGCGCGAACGGCGGGCGGCTTCCTTCATCTGCTCGACCTCGGCCACGATGCTGCGCGCCCGCATCGCCGCCTCGCGCCCGGCCGGCGTCAGCATCACCTTGCGCGGCGCCCGTTCGACCAGCGACACGCCCAGTTCCTCCTCCAGTTTCCGGATCTGGGTGGACAGGGTGGGCTGGCTGACAAAACACGCCGCCGCGGCGCGGCCGAAGTGCTTGTGCTCGGCCAGCGCCACCAGATACTTGAGGTCACGCAGGTTCACAGTGGACTCCGTTCACGTGGGCGCCGGGTGCCGGCGCCGACAGAGCGACGCCCCCCCCGGGGGGGCGCCGGCGGGGGTATGGGGCTTAGAAACCCCCCGAAGGCCCCCCCCGCCGCCGTGAAGAACGGCCGGGAGCGCGATCAGAAACCCCCCCACCACA
>NZ_JBRREO010000008.1:0-97629 GCF_056760355.1 Stenotrophomonas sp. STEN013
TTCTGCTGCCTGGCGGCCACCCCGCGCTGTCCGGACGTGCTGCGTAATACGGTTGGTACCATGTCGAGTTAGCTGGTGGCTGGGGCGCGGGCGGGGCCGGGGAGGCAGGCCCGCCCCCGACCTCAGAACCAGAAGCGCACGCCGGCGACCCAGCGCGACTCGCTGACGTCTTCGCCGGCATCGCGATGCAGGTCGGCGGTGTTGCCGAAGACGCGTTCGTGGACGAACCCCACATACGGGGCGAAGCGGCGGCTGAACTCGTAACGCAGGCGCAGGCCCGCCTCCAAGCTGCTCAAGCCCTGGCCCACGCCGCGCCGCGGATCGTCATCGGCAACCAGGCTGGCCTCGAGCACCGGTTGCAGGATCAGCCGGTTGGTCAGCAGCACGTCGTACTCGGCTTCAACCACCAGCTCGGCTTTGCGGCTGCCGCCCAGATAGGCCATCGCCGACATCTCGAACTTGTACGGCGCCATGCCCTGGAAGCCGAAGCCGGCGCGGGTCAGGTCCGCTGCGTGCCGGTGGTTGTCATGGCGAACGCCGGCCACCGCATCCCACCACGGCGAGACCGCCCGGCCGTACAGCGCATCGACCGACCAGTCGCCCAGCGCGTTGTCACTGCGGTGACCTTCGCTGCGCAGCCACAGCCGGTTGATGTCACCTCCAAACCAGGCATCGATGCCCCACGCCTGGCCCCCGCCATGGGCGTTGTCCCAGGCTTCCAGCTGGTCGAATACCACCAGGCTGTTGAAGGCGGGGGCGTGTTCCATCGCGTGCGGCTTCATTACCGGAAACGCCGCGGTGAAATCGTCCGGCGTCAGCGCCGGGACCGGTTCACGCGGGGTATCGCTGGCGGCTTTGGGCGGCATCGCATGTCCTGCGTGCGGATCGGCGCCATGCGCGCTGTGATCCATCGCCGACATGTTGTGGCCGGCATGCGGGTCGTCCTTTGCCGCAGGCGGCATCGCGTGCCCTGCGTGCGGATCGGCGCCATGCGCGCTGTGATCCATCGCCGACATGTCGTGGCCGGCATGTGGATCGTTCTTTGCCGCAGGCGGCATCGCGTGCCCGGTGTGCGGATCGGCGCCATGCGCGCTGTGATCCATCGCCGACAGGCCGTGGCTGGCATGTGGGTCGTCCTTTGCCACTGGCGGCATCGCGTGCCCGGCATGCGCATCGTGCGCGCTGGCCTTGGCCTGCGGTTTGCCATGCCCGGCATGCGGATCCTGGGCGAACGCGTTGCCGCTGGTGGCCAGGGCGAGGAACAGCAGGGAGTGGGGAAGTGTCTTCATGCCTCGATCCTCACTTCACGCATCATGCCCGCTTCCATGTGGTACAGCAGGTGGCAGTGGAAGGCCCAGCGGCCCAGTGCGTCGGCGCGGACGCGGTAGCTGCGGCGGGTGCCCGGCGGCATGTCGATGGTGTGCTTGCGCAGCTGGAACTGGCCCTCGGCGTTTTCCAGGTCGCTCCATACGCCGTGCAGGTGGATCGGGTGCGTCATCATCGTGTCGTTGACCAGCACGATGCGCATGCGCTCGCCGTATTTCAGGCGGATCGGCTCGGCGCCGCCGAATGGGATGCCGTCGAAGTTCCAGGCGAACTTCTCCATGTGTCCGGTCAGGTGCAGCTCGATCTCGCGGCCCGGTTCACGCCCATCGGGATCGGCGAACAGCGAGTGCATCGCGCCGTAGGTCAGCACCTTGCGGCCGTTGTCGCGCAGGCCGATGCCCGGATCGTCCAGCTTCGGTTCGGTAGCCGAGGTCTGCATGTCCACCAGTGGATTGCCGGCTTCGCTGGGCTTGTGCTTCGGCGCCTTGTCATCCGCACCATGACCGCCGTGGCCCATCGCCGCACCGCAGCCGCCTTCCATGCCCTTCATGCCCATGTTGGCGCCGCAGCCACCCTCCATGCCGGCGTGTCCGCCGTGATCGCCCATGTCATGGCCCATATCGCTCATGGTCAGCAGTGGCCGTGGGTCAATCGCGGGGATCGGTGCCTGCAGACCCGGCCGCGCGGCCAGCGTGCCACAGGCATAGCCGGTGCGGCCCATGTCCTGGGCAAAAATCGTGAACGCATCCTGCCCGCTGGGCTCGACGATCACATCGAACGTCTCGGCCACCGCGATGCGGAACTCGTCCACGCTCACCGGATGGATGTACTGGCCATCGGCGGCGACCACGGTCATTTTCAGCCCGGGAATGCGCACGTCGAAATAGGTCATCGCCGAGCCGTTGATGAAGCGCAGCAGCACCTTCTCGCCGCTGCGGAACAACCCGGTCCAGTTGCCGGCCGGCGCGGTGCCGTTCATCAGGTAGGTGTAGGTGTGGGCGTTGATGTCGGAGATGTCCGAGGGTGTCATCCGCATCCGCCCCCACATGCCGCGGTCGGCCAGGGTGTCACGCAGGCCGTCGCGGCGGGCGTCACGCAGGAAATCACCGACCGTGCGCTGGTAGGTGTTGTCGTGCATGGCCATTTTCTTCATGCGCCGGTGCAGTGCGGCCGGATCCATATCGGTCCAGTCCGACAGCAGCACCACATGCTCGCGGTCGTAGTGATATGGCGGCGGCGCCAGCGGATCGACGATCAACGCGCCATATAGCCCGGCCTGTTCCTGGAACAGCGAATGGCTGTGGTACCAGTAGGTGCCGGACTGCCTGAGCTGGAAGCGGTACTGGAAGGCCTCACCGGGGGCGATGCCGTTGAAGCTCAGCCCGGGCACGCCGTCCATGTTGGCCGGCAGCAGGATGCCGTGCCAGTGGATGGAGGTCACATCGTCGGTGAGCGTGTTGGCCACACGGATATCGACGGTGTCGCCTTCGCGCAGGCGCAGGATCGGCGCCGGCAGCGAGCCGTTGACGGTGATCGCGCCACGGCTGCGGCCGGTGAAATTCACCGCCGAACGGCCAATGGCCAGGCTCAACCGGGTGCCGCGCAGCTCCACGGGGGGCACGGCCATGGCCGCGGGGGCGCCGGCGAACGCATCGGGGATGCGACCCAGCCCGGCGCCGGCGACCACACCGCCCAGGGCCAGGCCCTGCACGAAGCGGCGCCGCGACAAGGCCGGGCGCGGATCGGAAAGAAAATCGGAGGACATAGGCAACTCCCGCTCACACCGCCACGCATCAACGCGCGGCCGCATGGCCTGAACAGATCAAGAAAGACGTCACGGCGTTGCCATGACGCAGGTGTCCGCTGGGGCGCCAAGGCGCCGGGGTCAGGCGATGGGAGGGCGGTTGAGCTGGGCAGGGGCCGCGTCGTCGCGCGCCTGTGTGGATGCTGATGGCTGCGCGGTTTGCGGAACACCACTGAGAGGCGGCAGGGCCTGCGTCGGCAGCATGTTGCAGTGCTGCATGCAGTCGCAGTGCTTGCCATCGCCGCACAGTTCCATCGGTTGCGGCGCCGTGGTGTCCGCGTGCATGCCGCCTTCATCGTGACAGCAGGCGTGGTCTGCATCCATGGCCATCGTCGTGGCCGGCATCGCCATCGCCGTCGCAGCCCATACCGACCCGGTCGCGCTGGCGATCAGGGAAAGGCAAAGCAGCAGGGGCAGCAGGATGCGGAGCACGGGAACCGGCGCTTGAAACAAGGGCGTAACCATAGCACTCGGCGTTGGCGGCCCGCAGCTCCCGGCGCGAAGGGTGGGGGCGAAGTAGAATCGGCTTCAGCTTTCATTGAAGTGGCGATCCATGTCCCAGCGTCATTGGGTGGCAGCGGCCATCCGCAAGATTGAAGCCGACTACAACCGTTCGGCCGATACCCACCTGATTCCGATGGACCTGCCCGGTTTTCCCGGGATCGAGGTCTATCTGAAGGATGAATCCAGCCACCCCACCGGCAGCCTGAAGCACCGTCTGGCGCGCTCGCTGTTCCTGTACGCGCTGGCCAATGGCTGGTTGCGCGAGGGTTGTCCTGTGATCGAGGCGTCCAGCGGTTCCACCGCCGTGTCCGAGGCGTACTTCGCGCGTCTGCTGGGGCTGCCATTCATCGCGGTGATGCCGGCCAGCACCTCGCCGGAAAAAATCGCCGCGATCGAATTCCACGGCGGCCGTTGCCATCTGGTGCAGCGTGCCTGCGACCTGAATTGCGAATCCGAGCGGTTGGCGCGCGAGACCGGTGGCCACTTCATGGACCAGTTCACCTACGCCGAGCGGGCCACCGACTGGCGTGCCAACAACAACATCGCCGAGTCGATCTTCAAGCAGATGGCCGAAGAGCCGCATCCGGTACCCGAGTGGATCGTCTGCAGCCCCGGCACCGGCGGCACCGCCGCGACCCTGGGGCGTTATGTCAGCTATCGCCGGCATGACACCCGGATCCTGTGCGCGGACCCGGAAGTGTCGATCTTCTACGACGGCTATTGCGCCGCGCTGGAAGGCAAGCCATGGCGTGAACTGACCTGTGCGGGCGGCTCGCGGGTGGAGGGCATCGGCCGGCCGCGGGTGGAGTCGAGCTTCATCCCGACCTGCGTCGATGCGATGGTGAAGGTGCCCGATGCGCTGAGCCTGGCGGCCATGCGCCATGTCAGCGCGACGCTGGGGCGCCGTGTCGGCGGTTCCACCGGCACCAACTTCATCGGCGTGCTGTATGCGGCCCAGCAGATGCGTGCGGCCGGCCGCGAGGGGTCGATCGTCACCATCCTGTGCGACGCGGGCGAGCGCTACGCCCACAGCTACTACAACCCGGACTGGTACCACGCGCAGGGCATCGAGGTGGAGCAGGCCGATGCGCTGATCGCCGCGGCGGTGGCCGGGCAGCCCTTGCCGCCATTGCCTTGTGCGTGGCTGGAACCGTCGCCATATAACGGGTGATCCCGGCAGTGGCCGGGCATGTATTGACGGAGCTCCCGATGACCAACCCGCTACTCGATTTTTCCGGCCTGCCGCGTTTCGATGATATCCGTCCGGAGCACGTCGGCCCGGCCATCGATGCACTGCTGGCCCAGGCCGAAGCAGCGGTGAAGGCGGCGGAAACCGTTTCGCCGCTGAGCTGGGAGGCGTTCGTGGTGCCGCTGGACGATGCCACCGAGCGCCTGTACCGCGCCTGGGGCCAGGTCAGCCACCTGCAGGCGGTGGTGAATACGCCGGAACTGCGCGAGGCCTACAACGCCAACCTGCCCAAGATCACCCGCTTCGGCAGCGCGCTGGGCCAGAACCTGGCGCTGTTCGCGCAATACAAGGCGCTGGCGGCCACCCCGGAGGCCGCCGGCTACGACGCTGCGCGGCACAAGGTGCTGGACAACGCCTTGCGTGATTTCCGCCTGGGCGGGGCGGAACTGGACGAGGCCGGCAAGGCGCGCTTCAGTGCGATCCAGGAAGAGCTGTCGGCACTGTCGGCGAAGTTCTCGCAGAACGTGCTCGATGCCACCGACGCCTTCGCGCTGTACGTGGAAGACGAAAACGAGCTGGCCGGGTTGCCGGCCGAGGTGGTCGCCGCCTGCCGCGCGGCGGCGCAGAAGGAGGGCAGATCCGGCTTCAAGCTCTCCTTGCAGATGCCGTGCTACCTGCCGGTGCAGGCCTATGCCGACAACCGCGCGCTGCGCGAGCAGCTGTATCGCGCCAACGCGGTGCGCGCCTCCGAACTGGGCGATCCGGCGCTGGACAACAGCGGCCACATCGACCGCATCCTCGTCCTGCGCACGGAGCTGGCGGCGCTGCTGGGGTTTGACAGCTACGCGGCCTATTCGTTGGCCACCAAGATGGCCGAGAGCCCGGCGCAGGTGCAGGCGTTCCTGCAGGATCTGGCCGATCGTGCCAAGCCCTATGCGCAGCGTGACCGCGCCGAACTGGACGCCTTCGCCCGGGACGAGTTGGGCCTGGCCGCGCTGGAGGCCTGGGACCTGAGCTACGTCTCGGAGAAGCTCAAGCAGGCCCGCTACAGCTATTCCGAGCAGGAGGTGAAGCAGTACTTCACCGAGCCGGCGGTGCTGGACGGCCTGTTCGATGTGATCCAGCGTCTGTACGGGCTGACGGTGCAGCCCGACACCGCGCCGGTGTGGCATGAGGATGTGCGTTTCTACCGGCTGGTGGATGCCGATGGCACGTTGGTCGGCCAGTTCTATCTGGACCTGTATGCGCGTGAGGGCAAGCGCGGCGGGGCGTGGATGGACGATTGCCGCAACCGCCGCCACACCGCCGCCGGCGTGCAGACGCCGCTGGTGTATCTGGTGTGCAATTTCGGCCGCGGCGCTGCGGGCAAGCCGGCGACGCTGAGCCACAACGAAGTGACCACGCTGTTCCACGAGATGGGGCATGGCCTGCACCAGTTGCTGACCCAGGTGGGGGAGCTGGGCGTGGCCGGCATCAATGGCGTGGAGTGGGATGCGGTGGAACTGCCCAGCCAGTTCATGGAGAACTTCTGCTGGGAGTGGGAGCACGTGCAGGCGATGAGCGCGCATGTGGACAGCGGCCAGCCGCTGCCGCGGGCGCTGTTCGAGAAGATGCTGGCGGCGCGGAACTACCAGAGCGGCATGTTCACCGTGCGCCAGCTGGAGTTTGCGCTGTTCGACATGCAGCTGCACAGCGGCTTCGATCCGGCCGATGACAGCGTGCTGCAGCTGCTCGAACGGGTGCGCCAGGCGGTGGCGGTGAACTTCCCGCCGGCCTGGAACCGCTTCCCGCACCAGTTCAGCCACATCTTCGCGGGCGGCTACGCGGCCGGCTACTACAGCTACAAATGGGCCGAGGTGCTCAGCGCCGACGCCTACGCCGCTTTCGAGGAGGCGCCGGGGCAACTGGCCGATACCGGTGCCCGGTTCCGCGCCGAGGTGCTGGCGCGCGGCGGCAGTCGCAGTGCCGCGGAGA
The DNA here is from genome assembly GCF_056760355.1 of Stenotrophomonas sp. STEN013. Classification (NCBI taxonomy): domain Bacteria; kingdom Pseudomonadati; phylum Pseudomonadota; class Gammaproteobacteria; order Lysobacterales; family Lysobacteraceae; genus Stenotrophomonas; species Stenotrophomonas sp. STEN013. The sequence goes on from NZ_JBRREO010000008.1 coordinate 6,798, forward strand.
ACTTCCAGGCGTTCCGGGGCCGTGCACCGAGCATCGATGCGCTGCTGCGGCACAACGGCATGGCTGCCTGAATCCCACCCTGCGCGCGGCCGGTCCGCGCGCCGCAACCGGCTGGTCAGCGGCGGCGTTGCGCGGCAAGCTGTGCCACCGGACTTCTTCCGTATCGACGCCATGCCCCGGCTTGTTACCCGCATCGCTGCATGTGCCGCCATCATTGGTGTCGTGCTCTGGTTCCAGCCACGCATCAACGAACCGGCCGCCCAGGTCAGCAACGGCCTGAACCTGCGCAGCGCGCCGGACGCGCGTGCCGAACGGCTGGCGGTGCTGCCGGTGGGCACGACGGTGGAGGTGCAGCGCTGCCTGGATGACCTGCAGTGGTGCAACGTGCGGGCGGGCGGCAAGAGCGGCTGGGTCGCGGCCGATTACCTGATCGCGCGCAGTGACGGCAAACGGGTCCGGTTGGCAGAGGCCGGCAAGGAGCTGGGGGTGGTGATCGAGACCGCGCGCCCCGGTGGTTGAGCGCCGGCGGCACCGGTCAGTGCAGCGTGCAACCCGCCGACGGGATTTCATTTCTCCGCAACCACATAAAAAAACAGCCGCTTTCGCGGCTGTTTTTTTGGCATCAATACCTCAGCGGCTTCACACCCGGCCGAAGATCAGCGTGGCGTTGGTACCGCCGAAGCCGAAACTGTTGGACATCACCGTATCCAGCGTCGCGTCCCGGGTCTGGCGCAGGATCGGGAAACCTTCCACGCGCTCGTCCAGGGTTTCGATGTTGGCCGAGCCGGCCATGAAGCCGTCGCGCATCATCAGCAGGCAGTAGATCGCCTCGTGCACGCTGGCCGCGCCCAGCGAGTGGCCCGACAGCGCCTTGGTCGAGGACAGGGGCGGTACCGACTCGCCGAACACCTCGCGCACCGCACCCAGCTCGGTCACATCGCCCAGCGGGGTGGAGGTGCCATGGGTGTTCAGATAGTCGATCGGACGGTCCAGGCCTGCCATCGCCATCTTCATGCAGCGCACCGCGCCTTCACCGGACGGCGCGACCATGTCGGCGCCGTCGGAGGTCACGCCGTAACCGACCAGCTCGGCGTAGATCTTCGCGCCACGGGCGATGGCGTGGTCATAGTCTTCCAGCACCAGCATGCCGCCGCCACCGGCGATGACGAAGCCGTCGCGGTTGGCGTCATACGGACGCGAGGCGGTGGCCGGGGTTTCGTTGAAACCGGTGGACAGCGCGCCCATGGCGTCGAACATCACGCTCATCGACCAGTGCAGGTCCTCGCCGCCACCGGCAAACATCACGTCCTGGGCGCCGTGGCGGATCAGGTCCGCCGCCGCGCCAATGCAATGGGCCGAGGTGGCGCAGGCGGCCGATAGCGAATAGCTCAGGCCCTTGATGCTGAACGCGGTGGCCAGGTTGGCCGACACGGTCGAGCACATCGTGCGCGGCACCATGTACGGGCCGACTTTGCGCACGCCGCGGTTGCGCAGCAGATCGGCCGCTTCCACCTGCCATTCGCTGGAGCCGCCACCGGAGCCGGCGATCACGCCGGTACGCACGTTGCTGACCGTCGCCTCGTCCAGGCCGGCATCGGCGATGGCATCGCGCATGGCCAGGTAGCTGTAGGCGGCCGCATCGCTCATGAAGCGCTTGAGCTTGCGGTCCACCTGCGCGGTCAGGTCGATGTCGACCTTGCCGCCCACCTGGCTGCGCAGCCCGGCTTCGGCGTGGTCGGGCAGGGCGACGATGCCGGGGCGGCCTTCGCGCAGGGCGCTGGAGACGGTGTCCAGATCGTTGCCCAGGCAGGAGGTGATGCCCATGCCGGTAATGACGACGCGACGCATCAGAAGCTCTCCGTCGAGGTGAACAGGCCGACCTTCAGGTCCTTGGCGGTGTAGATCTCGCGCCCGTCCACCAGCATGCGGGCATCGGTCTGGGCCATCACCAGTTTGCGGTTGATCACGCGGGAGACATCGATTTCGTACTGCACCAGCTTGGCGCTGGGCAGCACCTGGCCGGTGAATTTGACCTCGCCACAGCCCAGCGCACGGCCGCGGCCTTCGGCGCCCAGCCAGGTCAGGTAGAAGCCGGTCAGCTGCCACATGGCGTCCAGTCCCAGGCAGCCGGGCATCACCGGATCACCGATGAAGTGGCAACCGAAGAACCACAGGTCCGGGCGGATATCCAGCTCGGCGCGGATCAGGCCCTTGCCATGGGCGCCACCGTCCTCGCGGATGTCGGTGATGCGGTCGAACATCAGCATCGGGTCGTTGGGCAGGCGGCCCTTGTTGGGGCCGAAGAGTTCGCCGCGCGCGCTGGCCAGCAGCTGGTCACGCGAGAACGTATGCAGACGGGTCATCCGGGGTAATCCAAAGCCAGGAGCGAGTCGCCGAGCATGCGGCAGCAGCAGCGTTCAATCAAATGTTTTAACTGGACGGTTGCGTATGTTCGGCGCAGTTAGCAGCCGTTCGAGGGCTGTTGCGAGTCGTTTTAAAATGCACAATTGTGAGGACAAGTGTGCATTTAGCGACAGCAGCTATCATGTTGGCGACCGTTCCGGACTGTTGTCGTGGCCCAGCTTCGCAAGATCATCCATGTGGACATGGACGCCTTCTATGCGTCGGTGGAGCAGCGCGATGACCCCGGATTGCGCGGGCGGCCGGTGGTGGTGGCGTGGAAGGGGCCCCGGTCGGTGGTCTGTGCGGCCTCCTACGAGGCGCGCACCTTCGGGGTGCGCTCGGCGATGCCGGCGTTGCGGGCCGAACGGCTGTGCCCGGACGCGGTGTTCGTGCCGCCGGACTTCGCCCGTTACAAGGCGGTGTCGCGGCAGATCCGCGCGATCTTCCTGCAGCACACGCCGCTGGTGGAACCGCTGTCGCTGGACGAGGCCTATCTGGATGTGACCGCCTCGCCCAGCTGCGGCGGCATCGCCACCGACATCGCCCGCCTGATCCGCGCGCAGATCCGCGAGACGACCGTGCTGACCGCCTCGGCCGGCATCGCCCCGAACAAGTTCCTGGCCAAGATCGCCTCGGACTGGCGCAAGCCCGATGGCCAGTTCGTGGTGCCGCCGTCCAGGGTGGAGCAGTTCCTGACGCCGTTGCCGGTCAACCGCGTGCCGGGCGTGGGCAAGGTGATGGAAGGCCGGCTGGCGGCGCTGGGGATCGCCACCGTCGGTGATCTGCGCGGACTGCCACTGGAGCAGCTGCAGGCGCTGTTCGGCAGTTTCGGCGCCCGACTGTACAAGCGGGCGCGTGGGATCGATGAGCGCCCGGTGGAACCGGACCAGCCGGTGCAGTCCATCTCCTCGGAGGACACGTTTGCCGAGGATCTGCCGCTGGGCCAGTTCGACGAGCTGATCACCCAGCTGGCCGAGCGCACCTGGCGCGCCACCGGACGCACCGAGCGGATCGCCCATACGGTGGTGCTCAAGCTCAAGACCGCGCAGTTCCGCATTCTTACCCGCAGCTTCACCCCGGACTCTCCGCCTGGCTCGGTGGAGGAGCTGCGCGATATCGCCCTGGCGCTGTGCCAGCGGGTGCAGCTGCCGCCGGACACGCGCTACCGGCTGGTGGGGGTGGGCCTGTCCGGCTTCCGTGATCGTGCCGAGGTGCTGCTGCAGGGCGATCTGTTCCGCACCCCAGCGCTGGACTGAGCACGTCAGGCACTGTATCGGGGCGCCGCTACAATCGACGGTTTTCTGCGTGAGGAGTGTCAACAACGTGGCCACGTCAGCGGTGATTTTCGATCTGGACGGAACCCTGGTGGACAGCGCCGGCGATATCGCCGAGGCGGTCAACCGCTGTCTGGAGGAGCTGGCGCTGGCGCGCGTGCCTGAGGCGCGGGTGCGCAGCTGGATCGGCGAAGGCGTGCGCAATCTGGTGGCCACCGCACTGAAGCACGCCGGCAGCGACCGCCCACTGGAAACAGTGATGCCGGCCTTCATGCGCCACTACCACGCCTGCCTGCTGCGCAGCCCGCGCCTGTATGCCGGCGTGCCGGAAACGCTGCAGGCGCTGCGCGCACGCGCCCTGCCGATGGCGATCTGCACCAACAAGCCGGCGGCGTTGGTGCCGCCGCTGCTGGCACATCTGCGGATCGCGGAGTTCTTCAACCATATCGTCGGCGGCGACAGCCTGCCGCAGCGCAAGCCTGCGGCCGAGCCGCTGTTGCACGCCGCCGCATTGCTGGGGCAGCCGGCCGGTACGTGCCTGATGGTGGGCGATTCGGCCACCGATCTGGGCGCGGCCAACCACGCGCACATGCCGGTGGTGCTGGTGCGCTACGGCTACCCGCGGGATCTGGACCTGGATGCGGCCGGCGCACTGGCGGTGATCGACGATCTGCGCGAGCTGTTGCCCCTCGTCTGAGCGGCTGCTTCGCGGCACCGGGTTTTCGGGGCAGTCGCTGCAACAAAAATGCCCCGGTGCGAACACCGGGGCATCGTCGTATCAGCGGAGTGCTCCGCCTCAGTTCTTGCTGTTGTAGCGCAGGGTCAGCTGGTACTCGCGGCCGGGCTGGTTGTACCAGGCCACGGTTTCATAGTCGCGGTCGAACACGTTGGCGGCCTTGGCCTGCAGGCTCCACTCGGCGTTGATTGCGTATTCCACTCGGACATCGACGGTGCCGTAGCCGGCCAGACGCACGCTGTTGGCGGCGTTGTCGAAGCGGTGGCCGCTGCCGGCCGCGGTCACGCCCAGGCGCAGCGGGCCGAAGCTCTTGTCCACGTCCAGGCGGCCGCTGGTGCGCGCGCGGCGGGCCAGCAGGTTGTCGTAGGTGGCCGCGCCGGCGGTGTGGTCGCGCGGGTCGGTGAAGCTGGCCTGGGCGTTGAGGTCGAAACCGGCCAGCGACAGGTAGCCGGTCAGCTCGGCGCCGCGGATGCGGGCTTCGGCCACGTTGACCAGATCGAAGTTGCTGTCATAGCCGATCAGCTGGTCGATGCGGGTTTCGTAGGCGTTGAAGGTCCAGTTCCAGGTGTCGGCGTACTGGGCGATGCCGAGGTTCAGGCTCTTGGATTCTTCCGGCTTCAGGTCCGGGTTGCTGAAGCCCGGGTAGTACAGGTCGTTGAAGGTCGGTGCCTTGAAGCCGGTGCCGGCGCTGGCGGTCAGGCGGAAACCATGACCGAAGGCAAAGCCGTAACCCAGGCTGCCGGTGGTGTGGTTGCCGAACTGCTCGTTGTCGTCGTTGCGCACGCTGGCCTGCAGCGAGTGCGCGCCAAAGCCGCCCTGGTATTCGACGAACACGCCGGTGTTGTCGCGGTTGTCCACATCGAACGCGGTGGTGCTTTCAATCTGGTCCTGCTGCCAATCGGCACCGGCGCTGATCTGCTGGCCTTCGCCGAACTTGATGTCGCCTTGCACGGCGGCGGTGTCGCGACGGGTGTTGAACACGCTGGCCAGGGTGCGCGCGCCGCCGGCCGCGAAGTAGCTGTCGGCCTGGTCGTTGCTGCGGCCGAGCTGCGCGCTCAGACGGAAGCTGTCCGAGGGCGCCCATGCCAGCTTGCCCCCGTAGACCTGCTGGCGGTTGTCGGCTTCGTTGCCGCCGAAGATGCTGCCGTCGTACTCGTTGAAGCTGTCCGAGTTCAGCATGTGGCCTTCCAGGCTCAATGCCTCGCTCAGCGCATAACCGCCGCGCACGTTGATCGAGGTGTTGCGGTAGCCGTCACGGTCCGGCTCATCGGCATAGCAGCCCGCGCCCCAGCCGGCGGCGGTGCCGCGGCAGGCGTTGATGCCGTCGGTGCTCTGGTAGCCGCCCTGGGCGGAGATCCAGCCGCGTTCGCCGCGGTTGCTGAAGCCGGCACTGGCCTGGCGCAGGTTGTGGCTGCCGGCGGTGAGCGCCAGATTCTGCTGCAGGCCCTGGCCGGCGGCGCGGGTGAAGATCTGGATCACGCCGCCAATGGCTTCGGAGCCGTACAGGCTCGAACGCGGGCCGCGCACGATCTCCACGCGCTCGATCTGGTCGACCGGCAGGTCCTGCAGGGTCGGCATGCCGTTGGTGGCCGAACCGATGCGCACACCGTCCACCAGCACCAGCACCTGGTTGGAGTTGCTGCCACGCAGGAACAGCGAGGTGATCTTGCCGGCGCCGCCCTGGTTGGCGAAATCCAGGCCGGCGCGGCCGCGCAGCAGTTCCAGCAGCGAGCTGGCCTGGCTGCGGTCGATCTGCACGCGGTCGATCACCTGCACCGGCACCACGCTGTTCTCGATCGAGACCGGGGTACGGGTGGCGGTGACGGTGATGTCATCGAGTCGGGTCGGAGCCGGCTCGGTCGGTGCGTTCTGCGCGGCGGCAACGCCCGGCAAGGCCAAGGCAAGGGCGAGGGAAAGGGTGTGGTAAGACAGTTTCATGGAAGCTCCTGGACCTGCGCGCTCCCGCGCAGGCGGATGGGGAAGGCTGCCAGAAGAGGGAAGAAGACGGAGGTCGCGCACACGGCGCTACAGCCGCCGCCATGCCCTCCGCATCGCAACCAGTCGGCTTCCGGGCCGGTCTCCGGACTCGCAGGCGAGGCAGCCGAGGCTGCTTCCGACCAGGCGCCTTCCCGTGCCATGCACAGTGGCGGTGTTGCCTGGTCTTGTCCTGCTTACCGTTGCGGGGGCAGTGCCGGAATGGCGGACGGCTGGAATTCCAGCAGGGCGCGGCACCGGCTTCCCGTTTCAACCGTCCGGCAAGGCCGGCCGGTCACCCGAAAGTGCGCGCATTCTATGCGATCACCGCCAGGCTTGCGCAAAAGGCCGGCAACTGCGCCCGGGCGGTTAAAATGCGCGATTGCATCGCAGTATCGGAACAGTCGTGACAGAAACGTGGTTCGGGCAGGCCTGTGGGCAGCCTTCGCAGGAACACCGCCAACGTGCCATCGCCCGCCAGCGGCAGCTGACCAAGCCCGAGGGCGCACTGGGCCGGCTGGAGACGCTGGCCATCGAACTGGCCGCGCTGCAGGCCGCTGACCGGCCGCAGGCCGCGCAGGTGCCGGTGATCGTGTTCGCCGGCGACCACGGGGTTGCCGCGCGCGGGGTCTCGGCCTATCCGGCCGAAGTCACGGTGCAGATGCTGCACAACTTCGCTGCCGGGGGCGCGGCTGTCGCGGTGCTGGCGCGTGAGCTGGGCCTGCCGCTGCATGTGTGGGATGTGGGCAGCCGCGCGACCGCCCCGATCGCCGGAGTCGTCACCGACAAGGCCCGTCACGGCACCGCGGATTTCAGCACCGCCGAGGCGATGTCGGAAGCCGAATTGCGCGCCACTTTCGACGCCGGTCGGCGCGCGGTGGACCCTGTCTGCGCCGGCGGCGCGGACCTGCTGGTGCTGGGGGAAATGGGCATCGGCAATACCACCTCCGCCAGTGCTCTGGCCGCGGTGCTGGGGCCGTTGCCGCTGGAGGAGCTGGTCGGCATCGGCACCGGGCTGGACGCGGTGCGCATGGTGCAGAAGAAGAACATCATCGCCCGCGCGCTGGCCCTGCATGGCGAGGCGATCAACGCCGCGGCATCACCGGGCTGGGAAGCGCTGCGCCGCGTCGGCGGGCTGGAGATCGCGGCGATGAGCGCGGCGATGATCGCCGCCGCACAGCGCGGCGTGCCGGTGCTGGTGGATGGCTTCATCGTCTCGGCCGCCGCGTTGGCCGCGGTGCGCATCAATCCCGGGGTACGGCCGTGGCTGCTGTTCTCGCACCAGTCGGCTGAGCGCGGGCATGTCCGCCTGCTCGAGCTGCTGCAGGCGCAGCCGCTGCTGCAACTGGATCTGCGTCTGGGCGAAGGCTCCGGCGCGGCGCTGGCCTTGCCGCTGGTGCGCATGGCCTGCGCGCTGCACAACCAGATGGCCACGTTTGAAGAAGCGGCCGTGGCCGATCGTGACGGCCGCCGATGATCCTGGATCTGATGCGGCACGCGTCCACCGGGCGCCAGGGCTATCTGGACGGCCGCACCGACCCGCCGCTGGTCGACGGCGCGATGGAGGCGTTGCATCGCTGCCATGCCGGCCTGGACTGGAGCCGGGTGATCGCCTCGCCGCGCCGCCGCGCGCTGGATACCGCGCACGCGCTGCTGGCCGGCACCGACCAGTTCTGCGAGATCCATCCGGACTGGGCCGAGCTCGACTTCGGCGACTGGGACGGTCGTCATTTCGATGAGCTGCCGGCCGAGCAACTGGCCGGCCTGTATGAAGAGCCGCACGAGGTGATGCCACCCAATGGCGAGTCGTGGCAGCAGTTCCAGGCGCGCGTGGAACTGCAGTTGCAGCGGTTGATGGACGAGGACGACGGCGATGGCCGGCCGGTGCTGGTGGTCAGTCATGCCGGCGTGTTGCGGCTGGCGATCTCGCGCATCTGCGGCATGCCGTTGTCGCTGCTGTGGGCGCTGCGTATCGACTACGGCACCCGCGTGCGGTTGCGGGTGGAGCGCGGCGAGGACTGCCGGCTGTGGGGCGAGCTGCTGGAGCTGCGCCAGCCATGAGCGCGCGCCGGCTGATCCTGGCCATCCAGTTCCTGACCCGGCTGCCGACGCCGCAGGTCAAGGACTTCCGCCAGGAGGACCTGAGCCGTTCGGCCGTGTACTACCCGCTGGTGGGTGCGCTTATCGGCGTGCTGCTGGCGCTGCCGCTGTATGCGCTGGGCGAGCGGCCGTGGCTGGCCGGCGCGCTGACCCTGTTGCTGTGGGTGTGGGTGACCGGCGCGCTGCATCTGGACGGGCTGGGCGATGTGGCCGACGCGTTCGGCGCGGCGCATCGCAACCCGCAGCGTTTTCTGGAGGTGCTCAAGGATCCGCACATGGGCGTGTTCGGCGTGGTCACGCTGGTCATGCAGCTGCTGCTCAAGTTCGTGCTGTTGACCGAACTGGCGGCCAGCCCCGCCTGGTTCGGCATCGTGCTGGTGCCGGTGTGGGCGCGCTGGGGCACCTTGTGGTGGAGCCAGCGGATTCCGTCGCTGCATGGCGATGGCATGTGGGAACGTTTTTCCTGGCAGCTGCGGCCGGTGGCGATGTGGCTGTGGGCGCTGTTGCTGGCGGCGCTGACCGGGGTCTGTGCGTGGCCGCTGCTGCTGGCGTTGCTGCTGGTGCCGCTGGTCGCCTGGTACTGGCGGCGCGCGCTGGGCGGTATTTCCGGCGACTGTCTGGGCGCCAGTGTCGAGGTGGTCGAAACCCTGCTGTTGCTGGCGCTGGTGCTGTGGCCGGGCAGCGCGCTGCCGTTCTGGGCGTGAGACGTCAGTTTTCGCCGAAACGGATTTCTGCGGTGCGGTCCGATTCGGCTTCCGCCGGCTCCGCGGGGGGCAGGCGGGTTTCGTGCACCGGCCCGGCGGCCTGAGTGCCGCGCGCGGCCGGCAACTCGGCCAGGGCCGCTTCGTATTCGGCGACCAGCTGCTGACGGCGGGCTTCGGGCACGTCCTGCCAATGACAGTCGACCAGCGCGCCTTCCAGCGAATACAGCAGATTCAGGCTGGGCTTGAAGCCGGCGCGGCGCACTTTCATGAACGCCGCCACCGGACCGGCGGCGACCAGGTCCTGCTGGCTGCGCAATCCCACCTGACGCAGCCATGCGGCGCTTTTCGGGCCGATGTTGCGCAGCTTGGTGGTACTCACGCCAACGACTCGACGAAGACCTGGGCGATGGCTTCCAGGCCGTGCTGGTCCTCGGCATCGAAGCGCGCGGTGACCGGGCTGTCGATATCCAGTACGCCGACCAGCTGGCCGTTATGCAGCAACGGCACCACCAGTTCCGAACGCGAGGCCGAATCGCAGGCGATATGGCCGGGGAACGCATCCACATCATCGATGCGCTGGGTCTGGCGGCTGCTCGCCGCCGCGCCGCAGACGCCCTTGTGCAGGGGAATGCGCACGCAGGCCGGCAAGCCCTGGAAGGGCCCGACCACCAGTTCGGTGCCATCGTAGAAATAGAAACCCGCCCAGTTCAGCTGCGGCAGCGCGTGGTAGATCAGGGCTGACAGATTGGCGGCATTGGCGATGCGGTCGCGTTCGCCGTGCACCAGTGCACGGGCCTGGGCCAGCAGCTGGGCGTACTGTTCCGGCTTGCTGCCGGTGAGGGAGGAGGTATTGAACATCGTATGAGTCTAGCGCCTGCGGGGGCACCGATTGTGCCAGCGGCGACAACGCTGTGGCTGGAATATGTTCGGCGGCTTGGTGACGGCGGGCGCTCACGGGCGGCGGCCGCTGCCATTGCGTTGCCCCAATGGATACCCGGCCGGCATCCCCGGGGGCGGACGAGGTGGCCCGCGTTGGGGTGAGCCTGCGGGCTCGCAGGTTCAGGGAATCCGGGTGCCCGCGTGGCGGTGCGTTCGAAGGGCTCGGGCGCTGGTTCCCTGCGCATATCGCCGGGGTGCAGACTCCGTCCATATCTGCCGGCTGGCGGCGGCCCGTAGTGGTTGCAGGTAGGTGGCCGGCCTGCTGAAAAACGCGGGGCGCCTGCGCAATCTGGCGGTCTTCGTCCGGTCGTCGGCCGGCGTCCCTCAGGGGCCGCGGTAGCTGCAGCCGGAGGTGCAGGTCTCGTGCACGGTCACTTCGCTCAGCAGCGGCAGCGCCGGCTTCAGGCGGTCCCAGATCCACATCGCCAGACGCTCGCTGGTCGGGTTTTCCAGGCCGGGAATGTCATTGAGGTAGTGGTGGTCGAGCTGGTCGTACAGCGGCTGGAAGGCGGCTTTCAGATCGCTGAAATCCATGATCCAGCCGGTGTCCTCGCCCGGTTCGCCGCTGACCTTGAGTTCAACGCGGAACGAATGGCCGTGCAGGCGCGAGCACTTGTGGCCGGTCGGGACGTTGGGCAGCCGGTGGGCGGCCTCGAGGGTGAAAACCTTGAAAATATCCATGGCTCGATTGTATCGCTGGGGCCGGCGGGGAGGCCGGCTTGGGGGGATCTCGGTAAAGCGAAAGGCCGGCAGATGCCGGCCTTTCGCTGGGGGCTGCCTGCGGATCAGGCGCTGGGACGGCGCTGACCGCCACCGCCACCCTGGCGGCGCGGCTGACCATCACGCGGGCCACTGCGTCCGGCCGCGACGCGCTGGCCATTGGCCGGCTTGCGCGGACCGCCGTGGTTGACATGGCCCGCCCGCGGGCTGTCGCCGGTCGGGCGCCGCGCGGCATGGCCGCCGTTGCCACGTCGCGGCGCCTTCTGGCCACCGGGCTGCTCGGCCTTGCCTGGCGCGCTGTTGCCCCAGCGGATCGGGGTCTGCGGCACGAAACCCGGCACATCGGTGATGTCCATATCGCGACCGAGCATGCGCACGATCTGACGCAGCAGCTTGGCCTCGTCCTGCGCCACCAGCGAGATCGCCTCACCGGTGGAGCCGTTGCGGCCGGTACGGCCGATGCGGTGCACGTAGTCTTCCGGGACCATCGGCAGGTCGTAGTTGATGACCTTGGGCAGCTCGTTGATGTCGATGCCACGGGCGGCGATATCGGTGGCCACCAGCACGGTCACGCGACCGGCCTTGAAGTCGCTCAGGGCACGCAGGCGCTGGCCCTGGCTCTTGTTGCCATGGATCGCGGCGGTCTTGATGCCGGATTTCTCCAGGAACTGGGCCAGCTTGTCGCAGCCGTGCTTGGTGCGGCCGAACACCAGCGTCTGTACGCGGGAATCTTCGGCCAGCAGGTGCAGCAGCAGCTCGCGCTTGCGGCTGCCATCAACCGGATGCACGCGGTGGGTGATGGTCTCGGCCACGGTGTTCTTCGGCGTGACCTGGATCTGCTTCGGGTTGTGCATGAACTCCAGCGCCAGCTGCTTGATGCTCTCCTCGAACGTGGCCGAGAACAGCAGGGTCTGGCGGTTCTGGCGCGGCAGCTTGGCCAGGATGCGCTTGATCGAGGGCAAAAAGCCCATGTCGAGCATGCGGTCGGCCTCGTCCAGCACCAGGATCTCGATCCCGGACAGGTCGATGCTGCGACGCTCCAGGTGGTCGATCAGGCGGCCCGGGCAGGCGACCAGCAGGTCCACGCCACGGCGCAGCACGTCCAGCTGGTTGCCCATGCCGACGCCACCGTAGATGCAGGCGCTGGGGATGCGCAGGTACTTGCTGTAGCCGCGCAGGCTGTCATGCACCTGGGTGGCCAGCTCGCGGGTCGGGGCCAGCACCAGCGCCCGCGGCTTGCGCGGACCATTGCCGACCGGCTGCGGCGCGGTGCCTAGGTGCTGCAGCAGCGGCAGGCCGAACGCGGCGGTCTTGCCGGTACCGGTCTGTGCGCCAGCCAGCAGATCGTGACCTTCCAGGGCCAGCGGAATGGCCTGCTCCTGGATCGGGGTCGGGTTTTCGTAGCCCTGCTCGGAAAGCGCGCGCAGCAGGAAGGGCGCAAGGCCCAGATTTTCAAACGACATGGAGAACTCCAAAGAAAATAACGCACGCCCGCAAGGACCTGCGTTGCTGATCGATAAGATCGGCTGATCTCGGAGCGTTCCCGTAAACCGCGCTGCAAGATCTGGATGCAACCAGCGCGAAGCGCTGGCTGGAATGCGTGACGAATGGCGTCGGAGTGGGGGCGGGCGGGCGGACGGGCCAAAAGGCCGCTGGTCCTGCACCGCCGGCGGTCCCTGAGGGAAACGGACGGCCGCTGGCAGACCGCGATAGTCTAAGGGATAGTTGAGATCGGTACAAAAACACCCGTTCAGCTTTTCAAACGGACGGCTGTGTGGATGCGGGCCAATTCATTACACTTGAAACTTGTTTCTTCTGCAGACTGGACGTTCCCATGAAGCTTGGTTCCCTGAAGGAAGGCGGCCGCGACGGCACCCTGATCGTGGTTTCGCGTGACCTGACCCGCGCCGTGCGGGCCACCGGTATTGCCGCCACCTTGCAGCAGGCGCTGGAGGACTGGTCCAACCTGGCGCCGCGCCTGAACGCGCTGTACGAGGCGCTGAACGACGGCAACGCGGCCGAGGCGTTCGAGGTGGAGATGGAGGCGCTGGCCGCACCGCTGCCGCGTGCCTACGAATTCGTCGACGGCAGCGCCTACCTGCCGCACGTGGCGCGGGTGCGCAAGGCGCGTGGTGCCGAGGTGCCGGAGAGCTTCTACACCGATCCGCTGATGTACCAGGCCACCAGCGCCGGTTTCTATGGCCCGCGTGATGCGGTCAAGGTGGTCAGCGAGGACTACGGTATCGATCTGGAAGCCGAGATCGTGGTCATCACCGATGACGTGCCGATGGCGGTCACCCCGGCGCAGGCGGCCGGCCACATCCAGCTGGTGGGGCTGGTCAACGACGTGTCCTTGCGCAACCTGATCCCGGGCGAATTGGCCAAGGGTTTCGGTTTCCTGCAGTCCAAGCCGCGCTCGGCGCTGAGCCCGGTGTTCGTCACCCCCGACGAGCTGGGGGAGGCCTGGCAGGGCAACAAGGTGCACCTGCCGCTGGTCACCCACATCAATGGCCAGTGGTTCGGCGCACCGGAGGCCGGCGTGGACATGCAGTTCGATTTTTCCCAGCTGGTCGCCCACGCCGCCAAGACCCGCCCGCTGTCGGCCGGCGCGATTGTCGGTTCGGGCACCATCGCCAACGAGGACACCTCGCTGGGGGCCTCCTGCTTTGCCGAGCAGCGCACCGTGGAGGCGTTGCGTGACGGCAAGCCGTCCACGCCATTCATGAGCTTCGGCGACGTGGTCCGCATCGAGATGTTCGACCGTGCCGGCAACAGCATTTTCGGCGCGATCGAGCAGCGCATCGAGCCGGCCCAGGCGCCCTGATCCGGCCAACGGCGCAGGGATCAGACCGGCGGTGAGGCAAACCCCGCCGCCGGTGGCTATGGTTGAGGCATGAACATGGAGGCATGGACATGGATGGACAGCTGAAGCTCTACAGCTATTGGCGCTCGAGTGCGGCCTATCGCGTGCGCATCGCCCTGAATCTGAAAGGGCGGGAATACGCGATCGAGCCGGTGCACCTGGTGCGCGATGGCGGCCAGCAGCATTCGGACGACTATGCCGCGCTCAATCCGCAGGAGCTGGTGCCGGCGCTGCGCCACGGCGAGCGTGTGCTGACCCAGTCGCTGGCGATCCTGGAGTACCTGGATGAGATCTGGCCCGAGCCGGCGCTGCTGCCGGACGACTCGGCCGGCCGCGCACGCGTGCGGGCGCTGGCGCAGCTGGTGGCCTGCGATATCCATCCGCTCAACAACCTGCGGGTGATGCAGTTCTTCGATCGCGAGTGGAACGTGCCGCAGGCCGAGCGTGACCTGTGGACCCTGCACTGGATGCGGACCGGCTTCCAGGCGCTGGAGGACATGCTGGTGGGATCGCAGGATACCGGCCGTTTCTGTCACGGCGACAGCCCGGGCATGGCCGACTGCTGTCTGGTACCGCAGCTGTACAACGCTCGCCGGTTCCATCTGGATCTGGCGCCGTATCCGACCCTGGTCCGGATCGAGCAGGCCTGCCTGGGGCTGCCGGCGTTTGACCGCGCCCGCCCGGAGAACCAGCCCGACGCGGCGTGATTGCCGCGGCCGCCCCGGTCCCGCGTCCAGCAATGTAAAAAGCCCCGCATCTGCGGGGCTTTTTCGTGGTCGGCCGTCCGGGCTCAGAAACCGTGGGTGATGGCCGGTGCGGTGGCGGGAGCGGAGAAATCCGCATACGGGTCGAGCTCGCCGCTGCCGCCCTCGGACAGGCGGAACTTCAACGCCAGCCCGTCGCGCGAGTCGGCCGCACGTAGTGCTTCCTCCTGCTCGATGATGCCGTCCTTGGCCATCCGGAACAGGCACTGGTCAAAGCTCTGCATGCCCTCTTCCAGCGACTCTTCCATCGCCTGCTTGATCGCGTGCACCTCGCCGCGGCGCAGCAGGTCGCGGATCATCGGGGTGTTGATCAGCACCTCGGTGGCCGGCCGGCGGCGCCCATCCTTGCCTTTGACCAGACGCTGTGAAACCACCGCGCGCAGGTTCAGCGACAGGTTCATCAGCACGTTCTTGTGCGCGGTTTCCGGGAAGAAGTTGAGGATGCGCTCGATCGTCTGGTCGGCGTTGTTGGAGTGCAGCGTGGCTAGGCACAGGTGGCCGGTCTCGGCGAAGGCGATGGCCGCCTCCATGGTCTCGGCGTCGAGGATCTCGCCGATCAGGATCACGTCCGGCGCCTCGCGCATCGCGTTCTTCAGTGCGTTGTGGAAGGCATGGGTATCCAGGCCGACTTCGCGCTGGTTGACGATGGACATCTTGTGCTTGTGCAGGAACTCGATCGGGTCCTCGATGGTGAGGATGTGCCCGGTCGAGGTGCTGTTGCGGTGGTCGATCATCGAGGCCAGCGAGGTGGACTTGCCCGAGCCGGTCGAGCCGACCACCAGCACCAGTCCGCGCGGGGTCATGATCACATCCTTGAGCACCTGCGGCAGGTGCAGCTCCTCGATGCTGGGGATCTTGCTCTTGATCGCACGGATCACCATGCCCACTTCGCCGCGCTGCTTGAACACGTTGACGCGGAAACGGCCGGCATCGGCCAGCGCGATGGCCATATTGAGCTCCAGGTCACGCTCGAACTGCGGTACCTGGCCCTCATCCATCAGCGAATAGGCGATCTTCTTGACCATGCCCGGTGGCAGGCCGGTATTGCCCAGTGGATAAAGCTTGCCTTCAATCTTGATATAGACCGGCGCCCCGGTGGTCAAAAACATGTCCGAAGCGTTCTTTTCGGTCATCAGCTTCAGGAAATAGCCGATATCCATGCGCAATGTTTCCCCAACAAACGGCGACGTGCCGTTGCAAGCACGCCGCAGGCTTGACGACAATGGCCGCGCACAATCCCTCAGGCAACGGCTCCCCAATGAAACCTAGCTTCGCACAATTACGACGTTTCCTGTATGCAGTGGTTTGCAGTTTGGCCTTGTCCAGCGGTGCTTTCGCGCAGGATCCGGGCGCGGCCGAACTGCTGGCCGCACAGCAGGCGGTGGAGCGCGCCGACCGCGCCGATGCCGACCAGTACGCCGCGGACACGATGGCCATGGCCCGCCAGCAACTGGAACAGGCGCAGCGTGCCGCCGGCGACCGTCGCGAGCGCAAGCAGGTCCCGGTCCTGGCGCTGCGGGCGGCGGCCGATGCCGATTTGGCCCGTGCCCTGAGCGAGGAGGCGGTGGCACAGGCCCAGCTGGCCCAGCGCCGTGCCGAGGTGCAGCAGTTGCAACAGCAGTTGGCGACCGGGGAGGGGCACTGATGGGTATCAGGAACATGCTGGTTGCCGGGCTGCTCGCCCTGCCGTTGGCTGCCATGGCCGCCGAGGATCCGGCAGTGGCGCTGTTGAACCAGCGGCTGGTGGCGCTGCAGGCCGATATGCGTACTGCCGATGTCGCGCCATTCGAGAAGCTGCAGGCGCAGCAGGCCATCGCCGCGCTGGCCAAGGCCAAGCGCAGGGAGCTGGATACGGCCCGGTACCTGGCCGAGCGCCGGGTCGCCATCGCCGAGGCCAGCGCCCGGGCGGCGGTGGCGAGGCGCGAGGTGGATCAGCTCGAGCGCACCCGTGCCGAATTGCTGATTGAAGCCAGCCGTCGGGAAGCGGCCCGTGCCCGTCAGGAGGCCGAGCGCCTGCGCGTCCAGGCGCAGATCCAGGCCGAAGAGGCCGAGCGTATGCGGCTGGCGGCCGAAGCCGAGACGCTGGCCCGCCAGGATGCCGAAACCGCGTTGACCAGTGTGGCCGGCAAACAGGCCGCGCGGCTGACGGCCGCCCAGCAGAACGCGGCCAAGCTGGCCCGCGAGGAGGCCGAACTGGTTTCCGGGCAACGCCTGCCCGGCTCGAAGTTCGACAGTCGCGGGGAAGTATTCACCCTGGCCGGCGATGCCTTTGCCGCAGGGCAGGCGGCGCTGTCGGCCGGCGCGCGCAACCAGGCCAAGGCCTTGGCCGAGTACCTGAACATCGGCAAGAAGGGCCGGGTGGTGATCGAGGGCTACGACAGTGCCAATGGCGTCGGCCAGCGGCGTGCGCAGGCGCTGAAGGATGCGCTGGTGGCGGGTGGGGTTGCGGCCAACCGTATCCAGGTGGCCGGCAAGAAAGCCGCTTCGACCCGGGCGCGTTCGGTGGAGGTGATCGTGGCGCCCTGAGCCGGGTAACTGGCTGAGATTGTTATGTTTTGGTTTGTTTTCCGTGGCTGACTGCGCCGTGTTCCAGACATTTATCCGGCAGTTGCCAATAGCGCTTGCCGGAACCTTTTCGCAGGCGTAGGGTCAATCGTCCGGGCGGTACTTTCGCCGTCCGGACAGCGGAGGGCCGAGCCGATGCAACAGGGGCGCGAACCAGTACCGGGCAACCGCCGGCACGATAGCCGGGGGCTGACGGGTGGTTCCCTCCAGGTGCGTCTTGGCACTCCAATCCCGCAACGCCCCGTGCCGTCAGGCCGGGGCGTTTGTGTATCTGCTGAAGGAGGTAGTCATGTTTGAAGGGCAGCCGCAGAGCAAAATCGATGCGTTGATGAAAGCCGATCCCGAGTTCAAGCAGCTCTACCAGCAACACAAGAAGTTGAACAAGAAGTGCATGGATGCCGGGCTGGGTGTGCTTCCCATCGACGATGTCACGTTGGGCCAGATGAAGCGGGAAAAACTGCTGGCCAAGCAGAAGCTCCTGCGGATCTATGAAAGTGCGTTGAACTGAACCTTCCCCCCGCAATACCGCTTCTGTCGCGGGCGATGGCGGCCTACTCGTCAACCGCTGTCGTCCGCGTCACTCCGCCGGAAATGACGCAAGCACCGTCCGTTGCCTGACTTTCCGGCACATCCATCGGATAATCGACGGTCCGGCCGCTGTTGCGGCGCGATGCGAAACCCTCCGATGCCCATCCATTCCTCCGTCCTCGAACTCATTGGCAACACGCCCATCATCAAGGCCCAGCGGCTGGATGCGGGCGTGTGCGAGCTGTACCTGAAGCTGGAGAGTTCCAATCCGGGCGGGTCGATCAAGGATCGCATCGGTCTGTCGATGATCGAGGCCGCCGAGAGACGTGGTGATCTCAAGCCCGGTGCGACGCTGGTCGAGGGCACCGCCGGCAACACCGGCCTGGGCCTGGCGCTGGTCGCCCAGCAGAAGGGCTACAAGCTGATCCTGGTCGTTCCGGACAAGATGAGCCGGGAGAAGATCTTCAACCTGAAGGCGATGGGCGCCGAGGTGGTGCTGACCCGTTCGGACGTGGCCAAGGGCCATCCGGAGTACTACCAGGACCTGGCCAAGACCGTGGCCGAGCAGACCCCGGGCGCCTACTTCATCAACCAGTTTGGCAACCCGGACAACCCGGCCGCGCACGAGTTCGGTACCGGCCCGGAAATCATCGCGCAGATGGGCGGCGAGCTGGATGCGATCGTGTTCGGCTGCGGCAGCTCCGGCACCATGACCGGCCTGTCGCGCGCCTTTGCCAAGCTCTCGCCCAAGACCGAGCTGGTGCTGGCCGACCCGGTCGGCTCGATCCTGACCCAGTACATCAACGAAGGCACGCTGAGCGAGAAATCCGGCAGCTGGCTGGTGGAAGGCATCGGTGAGGATTTCCTGCCGGACATCGCCGATTTCAGCCGGGTCAAGAAGGCGTACTCGATCAGCGATGCGGAAAGCTTCCACACCGCGCGCGAGCTGCTGGGCAAGGAGGGCATCCTCGGTGGCTCCTCCACCGGCACCCTGCTGGCGGCCGCGCTGAAGTACTGCCGCGAGCAGACCGTGCCCAAGAAGGTGCTGGTGCTGGTATGCGATACCGGCAACAAGTATCTGTCCAAGATGTACAACGACTACTGGATGCTGGACAACGGCTTCCTGCAGCGCCCGCAGCACGGCGACCTGCGCGACCTGATCCTGCGCCCGTACAGCCAGCGTGACACCGTGGTGGTGGGCCCGAAGGACCTGCTGACCACCGCCTACCAGCGCATGAAGCTGTATGACGTGTCGCAGCTGCCGGTGATGGAAGGCAACCAGCTGGTTGGCATCATCGACGAGAGCGACGTGCTGCTGCACGTGTACGGCGACGAAGTCCGGTTCCGTGATCCGGTGTCGGTGGCGATGGTCAGCAAGCTGGACCGGCTGGACGTCAACTCGCCGATTGAGGCGCTGCTGCCTGTGTTCGATCGCGGCCAGGTGGCGATCATCACCGACGGCGAGGTGTTTCTCGGTCTGATCACCCGCATCGACCTGCTGAACTATCTGCGGCGTCGGATTCAGTAAGTTGGATAACTCGCCTCGTCGGCAAATCACTGGCTAAGGAACCGGGCTCCGCTCTAGATCTGTAGCGGTACGCGGTCATGAGCGAAAATTTCTGAGCCGTTTGCACACACTCTTCCATTTTGAGGAATTTCATGTCTGCCACGATTGCAGCCGTCATACCCAGTTACAAGGTGACCCAGCACATCCTGGGGGTGATCGGCCAGATGGGCGAGGAAGTCAGTCGCATCTATGTGGTTGATGACTGCTGTCCTGTAGGAAGTGGCGATTTCGTGGAGCTCCACTGTAGGGATCCGCGAGTGACGGTATTGCGACACGCGGAGAATAAAGGTGTAGGCGGCGCCGTGATGACTGGCTACCAAGCGGCCATCGAAGACGGCGTGGACATCATTGTGAAGGTGGACGGTGATGGGCAAATGGATCCGCGGCTCATTCCCAGCTTCGTTGCGCCTATTTTGGCTGGCGAGGCTGACTACACCAAAGGCAATCGATTCTTTGACCTTGAACAGATCAGCCAAATGCCAAAAGTTCGACTGTTCGGCAACGCAGGCTTGTCCCTGTTGACCAAGCTGTCTTCGGGTTATTGGGATCTGTTTGATCCTACCAATGGTTATACGGCCATCCACCGTGATGTGGCACGCCACCTTCCGTTGCACCGAATCAGCCAGCGCTATTTCTTTGAAACCGACATGCTGTTCCGGCTAGGCACATTACGTGCAGTGGTCGTGGATGTTCCTATG
Source organism: Stenotrophomonas sp. STEN013 (assembly GCF_056760355.1). Taxonomy (NCBI): domain Bacteria; kingdom Pseudomonadati; phylum Pseudomonadota; class Gammaproteobacteria; order Lysobacterales; family Lysobacteraceae; genus Stenotrophomonas; species Stenotrophomonas sp. STEN013. The sequence goes on from NZ_JBRREO010000008.1 coordinate 26,633, forward strand.
CATGCACGATACGCGGATGAGGTAAGTAATTTAAGTGTGGGCCAGGTGATTGGCGAGTTTCTGACCAAGAACATACGTAATACGTTCAAACGTATTTTCTACAATTACTACCTGCGTGATTTGTCGCTGGCGTCATTCGAACTGCCTACAGGTACTCTGCTGTTTCTGTTTGGTATCATCTTCGGGGGAGCTAGTTGGTTGCAGGCAGTGAGCGCCGGAACACCGGCCTCCAGCGGTACGGTGATGCTGGCTGCGATGCCGATACTGGTTGGCGTCCAGCTCATACTCGCGTTCATTGGACATGACGTGCGGGCGACTCCAGTCAAGGCGATCCACCCGCGATGGGCTCCGGTAACGGGTATGGAGGTGGGGCGATGAGCCGCGTTGGCGCTTCTATTGTGAGTGACGAATCTTTCAAGCCGATGCCCGGATACGCTGCAGGCGCATGCTTCCTGCTTTTATTGCTCGGAGTGATCTGGCAGGCATTGACGCCATCGTTTCAGGCGCCTGACGAGTTCGACCACGTCAAGCGGGCCTATATGTTGGGCCAAGGGCAGATCTTGCTGGACTCCTCGGAGGGGCAGTCCTCGGGTGGTTACGTTGATGCTGGACTGCTCCAATACATGGAACATTTCACAAATATGGCCGGTAAGGCTTCTGTGAAGATTTCCAGCAGTGAACTGGCCGCGGCGCGAAGCGTCAAATGGAAAGGAGAGAGCGTCCGGGTGCCGCAACAAGCTACCGGCTACTATTTTCCATTGGTCTATACGCCGCAAGCCATTGGCCTTTGGACAGGCAAGGTTGCGGATCTTTCCGTTGATCGCTCATACCGCTTGTCGCGGTTGTTGACGTTGTTCGCCTGTGTTGGCCTGCTGTACTGGGCGTTCAGATTGTTCCCGCCACCGCCGCTTGTGCTGGCGTTGGTGATGCTGCCGATGACCAGCTTCCTGCTTGGGTTCGCTGTGCTGGATGGTATGGCCACCGGCTTGGCGGTGCTGGCAATATCTGCGTTCTTGCGAATAGTTGCCGCTGATGATACGCGGCGATCTACCGCGTTTATCATGCTGATTGCGTTGGGCTTATTCACCGCCTGTCGCGCAAACGCGCTACCGTTCTTGCTGCTGCCCTTCATCGCCGCCTGGTACAGGCGGGATAGGCGTTTGGCAATCGGTGCTACAGCTCTGGCCGTGTTGGTTGTCGCTTGGACCTTGATCAGCATTAAGACCACGGTTTATCCGCCAGGCGCACGTAACATTGACCACATGGCGCGTCTGAGCGAGTACCTGCTCGACCCGCTGGCGTTCCTCAAACTTATCCACGCCACGTTGACCAGTCCTGGCATTGCCAGCTACTACACGTATTCCTTCCTCGGTAATCTTGGGTGGCTGGATACCCCGCTCGGGGCGTCACACTACCTTCTATGCGCGTTGCTGCTTGTGGTCGCTGCTGCCTGCTCGGTGGCATGGAATCAGTTTCCGGGCACGGGGGTGGCGCGCTGGGGGTTGGTGGTCGTACTGGTCGCTACCATTTTGCTGACGTTCCTCGCGTTGCTGGTTCAATGGACTATCGGCGATTCGGTTATTATTCAGGGTGTTCAGGGTCGTTATTTCCTTATTCCTGCGTTGGCCTTGGCTTACGCTATCGGTGCGGATCCACATCCAGTGGCATCTCCATTGGCATACGTGGGCCGTACCAGCGTCTTCGCGATGGCGCTTGTAACCGCATTTTCCTTGTCGACTGTGCTGCCGCTGCGCTACTTCGTGACGAAGGGTGAGGTGATGTTGCCGCCACCGCAGGTACTTGTTCCCAGTCCGGTGTTGACAACGGAGAGCTCGGTACCTCTGCAACTACCAGCTGCACAGGTGACCAATCCTGCTCCCTTGGTTGAACTGAAGCTGCTGGTGGGCACATACATGCGCCGCAATGAGGGGCAGGCTGAGGTGCGCTTGTGGAGTCGCGAGGGCGATACCTTCACCGCGGTGTTCGACTTACCGGAACTGGAAGACAATGGCTACAAAACCATTGTCCTAGATGGAAAGCCCTATGTAGGTGGCGAAGTGCGCGCGCGCGGGCAGGGGGGCGGGATCAGCATCTGGGAAGTGCGCCAAGCCGATGGTGATCTGCAAGGATCCTGCCTGGTGCTGGCATCGGTTGACGGCGGTATCAATCAACCCTTGGAGGGTTGCCCGATTCCGCCCTGATCTTTGGAGGATGAGAAAAGGCCCCTAGTCTAGTGACTTAGGGGCCTTGGATTCTCAGGCGACTGTCCGATGTTGCGCCGGGTGTCGTTTCATAACGTCATGCATATAGACAAGCAATTCTTCAGCTTGCTGCTCGAACAGACGGATCATCTCTGGATATGGATTGCGGTAGCCATCCAGCCGGGATGGATTATCAAGCAGGCGCTGGAGCGCAGCTTTGAACATCGCGGTGCCGTTAACCAGTGGAACCACATCGCCGTTCTCACCTGAAATGATATCTTCAACAGCCCCACCAGCATCAGTGGCCACTACCCATGTATCCCGGAGCATCGCTTCGCGGATGGTTAGTCCGAAGCTTTCCTTGCACTGGGTTGGGAACAGTAGTACATCGATACTGGAAAAGAACTCATCTATGGTCCCCTGTGTATATGCGGGGACTATCTTCAGAGTGCCGGGGATCTTCCAGGTTTCCTCGAAGATGTGGCGGTTGCCCAAGTTGAGTGCGGCATCTACGACATGCAGCTCGTACTCGGTGTGCGGCAATTGACCCAGTACTTCCTTGATTAGCTCACTGCCCTTGGCTGGACCCTCACCGCCCACGAACCCGAAGCGCAGCTTACGCTTGCTGGGCGGTGTGCGCTCAATGGGCGCCGATGGTGGCACTACGCCGTTCTTGTTGACCACAATGCGCGACGGATCGAACCCATTGTCGGCGTAGACACCCCTGAAGAATGTGCTCGGCGCCATTATCAGAGCGGCCTCTGAGAGGATCTGCCGAAGACGATGCTGGCGATACGGATTCAGTGCTGGGTTGGCGACGCAGCGTGAGCAGATGCTCAAGTCGACCTTGCTTTGGTGGCAGTACTTTCCCTGCCCGGTAATCATGAATTGACGAGCACAAATCCACCACGCATCGTGCACTGTCACCACGTAGGGGATACCAGCTTCCTTGCAAGCTTCGGCAATCTGGACGCCGAATCCCTGGATTGAATGCAGGTGAACGACGTCCGGGCGCCAGGCCCGCAAAATTTCGCGAAATGCGATCGGGCTGAATGGATTGTCAAAATCGAAAGCCGGATCGGCTTCGAACGGCAAGCCCATTGCAAAAACCTCGCCAGCAGAAGAATGATAGCGAGTGATTTTGTACGGTGGAACGTCGGTGCAAGGTAGTGATGTCATTACGGCATAACGTGCCTTGCCGCTTGCATTCACACGTCGGGCGACTTCCTCAGCAACGATCGTTGCACCACCAAAGCTACGCGGCTCGAAGAAAATATTCACGCCGAGAATGCGCGGGCCGCTAGTTTTATAGCGATTCAGTGGAGCCAATAGCGGCAGAACTTGCTCCCGTGCCACGACGCTGGGGGTGTATCGGCGCATAACATAGCTGTAGGCCTTGGACGCAATGCGTGCCCTCAGCGAGGAATCGTTGATCAATGCGAGCAGGCATTGCTTCCACTGTGTCGCATTTGCAGCCAACATTCCTGTTTCACCGTGGGTGATGGTGTCGCGGAATTCCTTGGTGGGCGAGCAGATCGATGGCAGCTTTATAACTGCCGCTTCCAAATACTTGATGTTGGATTTGGCGTCGTTGAATGTGCTTGATTCCAGTGGCGCGATGCTGATATCGCACTTCGCCAGTCGAGTCAGGTAGGTTGCGTAATCGGAAGCAGGGATTCGTTCAATCTGGTTCTGAACCATATTGAATCCCGACGGCAGATTTAGCGTTCCGATCACGGTCAGACGAACGTGATAGTTACTGCGAAGTATCTCAAGTAGGGCATCGGCACATTGGAGGAAATCTGAGTCATGCGATGCGGAGCCCGATCCGTAGGCGATACGTACCAGTCCGTCGTGGTGACGCGGACTGGCATTGATCTCTTCAGCCACCACAAGGGTCTGATCATCAAGTGCATTGTTCACCACGTGGACATCAACAACTCCACAGGAGCGCATTGCATCAGCAAGTGTCTGCGTGGATGCTATGCAGGAGTCGCAGGCCAGCATGGCGGAGCGATAGAGTGGCACGCCGTTGAGGATGGACTCGCGGGTATGCCGGTCGAGATCTTTCAGGTTGCTGTTGGTTTCATAGAGAGCCTTATCGAAGATCAGGTCGTCCACTTCCCAGATGGTGTGCATACCTAGTTCTTTGGCGCGCTCGATGGATTTAAGCTGCACCTCGAAGCCAGGAACCCTATAGAAAATTGCTACGGTGTGCGTATTGAGTAGGTCTCGCGCAGAATCCAAGTCTTCCCAGCGCGTGATGCTGCAGTCAAATCCCAGTTCCTGGACCATCTGTTGCTTTTGCAATACGCGATATTTCGTGCATTGTGCAAGATTCATGTCGGCGATGATGAGTACTCGCAGTGTGAGCTCGGTTAAAGCGGGATTGCCGGGTGGGAGCTTGTACTGCGGCCTATAAGCTGTTGCAGCGTCACGATGGCGCAAGAGGCGGAGCACGCGCTGCGGCTGCCGAGCGATGTGTGATAGCTCACGCAGCAATCCTATTGTGCCCCGCTCGGCAAGTAGTCGACGTGCTGTAGACAGATGTCCGCGGAGTCGATGCAGCATATTTCTGACGCGGCGGGCGAGCAGGCCGCCCACACGCAGCGGGTATGTCAGCCGCCAAGAACGCGATTCGAGAAGATCCTGGATGCGCGAATTGGCCTGATGCAGGGCGCCTACAGAGGATTGTGTGCTGAGATTGCTGCGATTTAGCGATTGGGTCAGGAGGTCTTGACGGCGGAGCAGCTGTCCTTGTTCCTGCTCAGCGATCGCCGATCGCAGTCGTGAAACCATGAGTTCTCGCCACAGTAGAGCTGCTAAGCGATTGCCGGATGCTGCGGCAGTGCTGGCTTCGGCCAACACAGGACGAAGCTCTTCCGGCAGCTGCAACCGCTGCTGGGTGTCTAGACTGAGGCAGTCGTTCAATCCGAGGAGCATGTGGACGCTGGTCTGCGTACTGCCTTGCACAGTAGGAAGAGTGCTGGCCCAGAGTGCAGTTTCCGCATTGCCAAGAGGTTGCAGTAAAATCACCTGCTCGGTCGTTGGATTGCCTTGCAAATGTCTCAGCAAGCTGTGAATGGTCTGTCGCAGGCTTTCCTGCTGGAAATGAATCAGTAAGCCTTGGCCGCCAGGCTGCAGCGGCCGAAGCTGTATCTTGGCCTCTGCAGGATCAGCATCACGGCAGTCCACCCGGATGTGGGTTCGCGCGATTCTTGCGGCCAACTCACTGATGGCTTCCGCGTCAATCTCGTGTAGGTGGATCGTTCCGGGAGTTCCATTCTCAAACGCAATTTCCACAGCAGAGAGTACTTCTTCCTTCATGTTGACCTGCTACCTTCCTAAGTTCTATTACGATTTGTGGGTGAGTCAGCCTCCGACGTGTTGCTCGTAGGCGCTTACTACTTCCTCTGTAGGGCCGAACATTTTCACTTGGCCGTTGTCCATCCAGAGGGTCTTGTTGCAGACGCGCCTGATTTCTGAATTGGAATGCATGGCCAATACAACGATCTCGGCACGGCTGTGCAGATCCTGTAGGCGTTTCTGTGCCTTATGCATGAACGATGCATCGCCGACACCCATCACTTCGTCCAACAGCAGAATCTCGGCTTCCACCGCGGTGGATACCGCAAATGCCAAGCGAACTCGCATGCCGCTGGAATAGGTGCGTATTGGTAGATCTAGGTAGTCCCCAAGTTCACAGAACTCGGCGATCTCGGCGGTCTTCTCACGGATCTCGGCATCCTCCATGCCTAAGAGTAGTCCACGCAGTCGGATGTTCTGGATACCGGTGGAATTGTCGTCCATGCCTAGGCTTATATCGAGCAGTGGCACGATCTTGCCTTCGTGGGAGATGTTGCCCTGAGTTGGTGCGTAGATGCCAGCCAAAGTGCGCAGCAGTGTCGATTTTCCTGCGCCGTTGTGCCCTATCAAGCCTATGCGGTCACCGCTTTCAAAGCGAACACTCACATCATTCAGTGCACGCACGATGATTACGCCATCGTTGCCCTCGGCTATGGCGTTCTTGCGCCCTAGGCGCATAACCTGGCGTTTCAGCGAACGTCCATGGACCTCAAAGATCGGAAGGTCCAAGAACACGTTGTCGAGTTGAATGAATGCCATGCTGATGCTCAGATCCAGTATGAGATGCGCTTGATGTAACGACCAGTGAGCCAAAGTGCTGATACCCAGCCGACGACGGCGAGCACTATGGTGATGATGTAGGTGTGGGTCGACGGTACTTGGCCGAGTAGGGGTAGGCGAGCCACGTCCAGCACATACAGAAGCGGGTTGTATTTGGTGATAAAGGAGTACTTGGTCAACAACTCGGCTTTGTACATGATCGGTGTGATGTAGAACGCCATCTGCACCAGCGACGCGACGATCTGTGGGAAATCACGGAAACGCGCGGAGATCAGTGCTGTGATCATGCCCATCCATGTCGCATTGATGATCAGCAGCAGCAGGCCTGGCAGGAAAAGGATCAGGGTATCCCATCGTTTGACCCCGAAGACGGCAAGCAGCAACACGATGATTGCCGCGTTGTGCCCGAAGATGACAGCGTTTCGCCAAGCCACTTGCAAAATGTAGATCAGTCTGGACGTGGCGACTTGGCGGATGTAGGCACCGTTGGCGATATAGGCGGTACTGCCTTCGGTGACGATGCTTGCGAACAGGCCCCAAAGCACCAGGCTGGCTGCTAGGTAGGGTAAATAGTCGCTCATCTTCTGCCCAAACAGCGTGCCGTAGACAATGCCTATGGTGCCGATGATCACGCCCATGCTGATGGTCAGCCAGAATGGCCCGACTCGTGAGCGGGCGTATCGCTGGCGGATTTCCAGCCAGCCGAGCAGCGTCCAGAGGCGCCAGGACACCAGGCTTTGCCTGAGGTCGGAAATAGCTTGTTTCATCAGGGGGCTCTCATTGTTACCGGACCGGCCGGAAGGCTAGGTCCTGAGGCCGGGACAAGACCCGGCGTGTTTTACGGAAAACGTAGATACTAAATTTCAACGGCCCAGGGCCTGGTCAAGCTCGTGCCGCAGATCCTCTAGATCTTCGGTGCCGACGGAAAGGCGGACCAGATTGTCGGTGATGCCGAGGCGCTTGCGCTGTGTCGGAGGAATCGAGGCGTGCGTCATCACTGCGGGCAGCTCGATCAGACTTTCCACGCCGCCGAGCGATTCAGCCAGAGCAAACAACTCGCACTTCTCCAGCATACGGCGGGCCTTGGCTTTGCCGCCCTTGATGCGCACGGAAATAATGCCGCCGAATCCGTCCATCTGACGCTTGGCCAAAGTATGTTGTGGATGGCTCTTCAAACCGGGATAGATCACATCTTCGATGCGGCTGTCACGCTCCAACCAGCGAGCCAGCTCCAGCGCACTCTCGTTGTGTGCACGCATGCGCAGGTGCAATGTCTTCAGCCCGCGCATTGCGAGGAAAGAATCGAAAGGGCCTGCTACGGCTCCGATGGAGTTTTGCAGGAATGCCATCTGCTCGGACAGCTCGTCGTTGCCGGCGACCACGATGCCGCCGATGATGTCTGAATGGCCGTTGAGGTATTTGGTGGCCGAATGCAGCACTAGGTCGGCACCATACTCCAGTGGTCTCTGTACCAGTGGTGAGCAAAAAGTATTGTCCACCACCAGCAGCAGACCATGCTTGTGGGCGAAGGCACCAAGCTTCTGAAGGTCCACGACCTTCAGCAATGGGTTGGTCGGGGTCTCCGCCCAGATCATGCGCGTGTTCGGTTGCAGCGATGCGTGCACGGCATCCAAGTCATTCAGGTCGGCATAGCTGAATTTCAAACCGGCCGAACGCTGACGTACCCGCTCAAACAGACGATAGGTTCCGCCGTACAGGTCGTCCATGGCGATGACATGGTCGCCACTATTCAGCATGTCTAACACTGTTGCAGCTGCAGCTAAGCCGGATGCGAACGCAAAGCCGGCCTTGCCCCCTTCCAGATCGGCCACACAGGCCTCGTAGGCCCCACGCGTTGGATTCCGGGTGCGGGAGTACTCATAGCCCTTGTGCTTTCCGGGGCTTTCCTGGACGTAGGTTGACGTTGCATAGATCGGCGTCATGATCGCGCCGGTGCTAGGGTCAGGCTGCTGTCCGGCATGGATGGCGCGGGTGCCGAGGCCCAACGTGCGCAAATTCTTTGCCATTCGAATTAACCTAGTGTCCAAACTCCGAGGACGTCTATTCTAGGGCAAGCCGTCGCGTGCTCCCGAAAGCGGAGTTCAGAAAGCTGAGGCTCCGCACTGCTTGGCAGGAGGGGCGCTCAGGAGGCAGGATGCTGCTTGAACACCAGCTTGGTGAAAACGACGTAGTTCCATGCTGCAATCATTACCATTACCAGCAGTTTGGCCAGCAACGGGGGGAAATCCATCGGGCCGATCATCAGACTGATGGCAATGTTGCCCAGTGCCAAATTGATCGCCGCGAGCGTCGCGTACCTGGTCAGTTCACCGCGCCAAGTCCCGCCGCTGCGGAATACCCAGTGCCGGTTCAGGAGGAAGCTAACCACGAACCCGAAGGCAAAGCTGGCGGACTGCGTCAGCAGCAGGCTCTGTGTACCCAGTAGAGAGTGCAGGCCAAGGAAGACAGCATACTCAGCCGCTGCTGCGGAGCCACCAGAGAGAAGGAAGCGTATCAGACGATTATTCATGCGAGGAAGGCAGGGCGACCGGCAGGGTGTGTCCATAAGAATCTGGTGCCGGTCGCCGACTGACTCAGTCAGAGTGCTGCTTCCAGCTCTGGCAGGATTGTGAACAGATCCCCTACCAAGCCGATGTCGGCCACCTCGAAGATCGGCGCATCGCCGTCCTTGTTGATGGCGACGATGGTGCCAGCATCCTTGATACCGGTCAGGTGCTGGATGGCGCCGGAAATGCCCACGGCGATGTAGAGCTCCGGGGCGATGATCTTGCCGGTCTGGCCCACCTGCATGTCGCTGGGCACGTAGCCGGCGTCCACCGCGGCGCGCGAGGCGCCGACGGCGGCGCCGAGCTTATCGGCCAGCTGGTAGATCACCTTGAAGTTCTCTTCCGAGCCCACGCCGCGGCCGCCGGAGACCACGCGCTTTGCGCTCTGCAGATCCGGGCGGTCGCTCTTGCCGGCGGCCAGGCCAATGAAGCGGCTTTGCGAGGGCAGGGCGACGTCGACGCTGATCGCCTCGACCGGCGCGCTGTTGCCCTTGGCCGCTTCCGGCCAGGAGGCGGCGCGCACGGTGGCCACGACCACCTGGTCAGCAGGCACCTCGACGGTGATGATGGCGTTGCCGGCGTAGATCGGGCGCTTGAAGGTGTGCGGACCTTCGACGCTCATCAGGTCCGAGACTTGGTTGACGCCGAGCAGGGCGGCCACTGCTGGCATCACATCCTTGCCGGTGGTGGTCGACGGACCGAATACATGGCTGTAGCCGGCCGCGGCCTTGGCGATCTGTGGGGCCTGCACCTGGGCCACGGCATGCTCATTGGCCGGGTTGGCCAAGGTGAGTACCTTGCTGACGCCGGCGATCTGCGCCGCTTCGGCGGCAACGGCGGCCGGGTCGGCGGCCAGCACCAGCACGTCTATGTCGCCGCCCACGGCGGTCGCAGCCGAGACAGTCTTGGCGACGGCGCTGTTGAGCTTGCCATCCAGGTGTTCGGCGATGACGAGAATCTTGGCCATTACAGCAACCCCTTCTGCTTGAGTGCGGCCACCAGTTCGGCGGCATCCTTCACCATCACGCCCTTGCTGCGCTTGGCAGGTGCGGCGTAGTGGGTGGTCTTGAACGTGTCGGCGGCTTCAACATCGAGGTCGGCCAGCTGCAGGGTTTCCAGCGGCTTGGCCTTGGCTTTCATGATGTCCGGCAGCTTGATGAAGCGCGGCTCGTTCAGGCGCAGGTCGGTGGTGATGACGGCCGGCAGGTCGACTTCCAGCGTTTCCAGGCCGGCGTCGACTTCACGGGTGACCGTGGCCTTGCCGTCAGCAATGTCCAGCTTGCTGGCGAAGGTCGCCTGCGGGCGGCCCCACAGCGTTGCCAGCATCTGGCCGGTCTGGTTGGCGTCGTCGTCGATGGCCTGCTTGCCGAGGATGACCAGATCCGGCTGTTCCTTCTCCACCAGCTTGAGCAGGGTGCGGGCAGCCGTGAGCGGCTGGATGGCTTGGTCGGTGACCACGTGGATGGCGCGGTTGGCGCCCATGGCCAGGCCGTTGCGCAGGTGCGCCTGGGCGTCGGCCGGGGCGATGGTTGCGACCACCACTTCCGTGGCGATGCCCTTGTCGCGCAGGCGCAGGGCTTCTTCCAGGGCGATCTCATCGAACGGGTTCGGCGAGAGCTTGACGCCGTCGGTGACCACGCCGGAACCGTCCGGCTTGACCTGAATGCGGACGTTGTAGTCCACCACGCGCTTGTACGCGACGAGGATTTTCATGTGCTGCAGGGTCCTTCGATTGCTGATGGGCCTGGCCGGCGAGGGCCGGTTTGGTAGGGTTGGCTCGGATTCTAGCGGTAGCTGCGCAGCCATGCTAATGCGTATGGTTGCCTGTGTTCCAGTTGCTGCAGGTGGGTAGCAAATGCGGTAAAAGCATCGAAAGTAGCAGCGCGAGCGCTACCGCTGGGTCGAAAAGAGTACCCGTGAGTTATCCATCATGACTATTTGAAAGCCCTTGGAGATTCTGAATGAATAGAGCACCAGAAGAATGCCCGGCTTGCCTGTGTGCTTTGCGAGAAGGGCTGCACTCATGGCACAAAATATGTGAGGCCTGTACATACGAAGGCAGCACGCTTCTGGTGGATATCGATGTCGATGGTCATCGAGAGGTTCTTGATGAGGTATTGAGAGAAGAGGGGCTGAGTGACCTGAGGCAATCCAACTTTCAGGTGCTGGCCTCGGAGCTGTCGGCATTTTTTCGGTCTGCCGGCGGTGGTCGTCCGCGATTGCTGGACGTGGGGTGTGCGCATGGCTGGTTTCTAGAAGCAACCGCCTCAGACTTCACCGTGTTGGGGATTGAGCCGGACGCTAGGGTCGCTGACGCTGCTCTGGCGCGCGGTTTGCCTGTCAGAAAAGGCTTTTTCCCCGATGTGCTGGGTGCAGGTGAGTGTTTCGATGTCATCATTTTCAATGATGTGATGGAGCATATACCTGACATTTCCAGTGCAATGAGCGCATGTGCGCGCCACCTCTCTCCAGGTGGGCGGGTAGTCATCAATGCCCCTGCTCGCACCGGCTTCCTGTATCGAATATCCAAGCTTCTGAGCAAGATCGGCCTTCCGGCGAGTTTCGAGCGCATGTGGCAGAAAGGGTTCCCATCACCGCACGTACATTATCTTGACGATGACAGCATTCGGGCAATTGGTGAGCGATCGGCGCTGGAGTTGGTTCAAGTGAAGACACTTCCCTCTCTGAGCACAAAAGGGCTGTACGCCCGAATCCGCTATGACCGCAGCGTTTCGAGGACCAAGGCGACAGTGATGGCCGGAATTTTGGCGGCCGCAAGTCCTTTGTTGAGAGTGCTGCCGGCTGACATCAAGGTATGGATGATGACTCCCCGGGTGTGAGCGTTTGCTGCCGCATGAACGGCAATTGCGCTCCGTTTATGCGCTGAATCGTTCCTCTTTGGTTCGTGTTGTATATGCTGTGCTGCTGATAGGGAGCACATAGCTGCCGCTCCCCACATAAAACATGACGAAAGGAGAACAGCTAGTGCCTACTTGGCTTGTGACCGGTGGCGCCGGTTTTATTGGCGGCAACTTTGTATTGGAGGCGGTCGCCAAGGGCGTGCGCGTCGTCAATCTCGATGCCCTGACCTACGCCGGCAACCTGAAGACCCTTTCCAGTCTGGACGGCAACCCGAACCACGTCTTCGTGGAAGGTGACATCGGTGATCGCGCTCTGGTCGAACGCCTGCTGGCCGAACACCAGCCCGACGCAGTGCTGAACTTCGCTGCCGAAAGCCACGTGGACCGTTCCATCGATGGCCCAGGCGCGTTCATTCAGACCAATGTGGTTGGCACCTTGGCGCTGCTTGAAGCCGTGCGCGATTACTGGAAGGCGCTGCCGGCCGACAAGGGCCAGGCGTTCCGCTTCCTGCATGTCTCGACCGACGAGGTGTACGGCACGCTGGGCGAAACGGGCCTGTTCACCGAAACCACGCCGTACGCGCCGAACTCGCCGTACTCGGCGTCCAAGGCGGCCTCGGACCATCTGGTGCGCGCTTTCCACCACACCTACGGGCTGCCGGTGCTGACCACCAACTGCTCCAACAATTACGGCCCGTATCACTTCCCAGAGAAGCTGATTCCGCTGGTGATCGCCAAGGCGCTGGCCGGTGAGCCGCTGCCGGTCTACGGCGACGGCAAGCAGGTGCGCGACTGGCTGTTCGTGACCGACCATTGCGAAGCGATTCGCACCGTGCTGGCCAAAGGCTGCGTGGGCGAGACCTACAACGTCGGCGGCAACTCGGAAAAGCAGAACATCGAAGTCGTGCAGGCCATCTGTGCCCTGCTGGACCAGCGCCGCCCGCGTCCGGATGGCCAGCCGCGCAGCAGCCAGATCACCTACGTCGCGGACCGCCCGGGCCATGACCGCCGTTATGCGATTGATGCCTCCAAATTGAAGAACGAGTTGGGCTGGGAGCCCAAGTACACCTTCGAGCAGGGCATCGCCTACACCGTGGACTGGTATCTGGACAACCAGGAATGGGTCAATGGCGTGCTCGATGGCAGCTATCGTCTGCAGCGCATCGGCACCGCCGCCTGATGACGGACCGTTGTCGCGATGTGGCTGCGCTGCCCTCGAGGGCAGTTGACGGGCGGCGCGATATCTTCACGCAAGGACTCTGGAAATGACGCAACGTAAAGGCATCATCCTGGCCGGCGGCTCCGGCACCCGGCTGTACCCGATCACCAAGGGCGTCAGCAAGCAGCTGCTGCCGGTGTACGACAAGCCGATGATCTACTACCCGCTCAGCGTGCTGATGCTGGCGGGCATCCGTGAAGTGCTGATCATCAACACGCCGCACGAGCAGGCGCTGTTCCAGCAGTTGCTGGGCGACGGTTCGCAGTGGGGCATGGATATCCAGTATGCCGTGCAGCCCAGTCCGGACGGGCTGGCGCAGGCCTACCTGATCGGCCGCGACTTCGTGGCCGGCAAGCCGAGCTGCCTGGTGCTGGGGGACAACATCTTCCATGGCCATGGACTGCGCGAGGTGCTCAAGCGTGCCGACGAGCGCGTGGACGGCTCTACCGTGTTCGGCTACTGGGTGAACGACCCGGAGCGCTACGGCGTGGCCGAGTTTGACACCAGCGGCAAGGTGATCGACCTGGTGGAGAAGCCGGAGAACCCGCGCTCCAACTACGCCGTGACCGGCCTGTACTTCTACGACGGCAACGCCAGTGATTATGCCGCCGAGCTGAAGCCGTCGCCGCGCGGCGAGCTGGAGATCACCGATCTCAACAAGCGCTACCTGACCGAGGGCAACCTGCACCTGGAAGCGCTGGGCCGCGGTTACGCCTGGCTCGATACCGGCACCCACCAGTCCCTGTTGGAAGCGTCCAACTTCATCGAGACCATCCAGACCCGCCAAGGCCTGCAGGTCTGCTGTCCGGAGGAAATCGCCTTCGGCCAGGGCTGGATCAACGCCGAGCAGTTGGAAGTTCTGGCGGCTCCCCTGATCAAGAATGGCTACGGCCAGTACCTGCACAAACTCGCCTTGCGTGGAGTTGTTCCGTGAAAGTGATTGAAACGAAGTTGCCAGGTTGCGTGGTCATCGAGCCAGCGGTGTTCGGTGACGAGCGTGGCTTTTTCTTCGAGACCTGGAATGCCGAGCGCTTTGGTCAGCACGGCCTGCCGACCCGCTTCGTGCAGAGCAACGTGTCCACCTCCGCCAAGGGTGTGCTGCGTGGCCTGCATTACCAGTGGCCGCGGCCGCAGGGCAAGCTGGTCAGCGTGCTGGAAGGCGAGGTCTATGACGTGGCCGTCGATATCCGTCGCGGCTCGCCAACCTTTGGCCAGTGGGAGGCGGTGATGCTCAGCGCCGAAAACAAGCGCCAGTTCTGGATTCCGGAAGGCTTCGCCCATGGCTTTGCGGTGCTGTCCGAGCGCGCGGTGTTCAGCTATCTGTGTACCGAGGTCTACCTGAAGGACTTCGATGCTGGCGTGCGCTGGAATGACGCCGATATTGCGGTGGATTGGCCGATCAGTGCGCCGACCCTGTCGGCCAAGGACGAAAGCGCACCGTTCCTGAAGGACATCGCTGAAGACCGTTTGCCGGTCTACACCCCATGACGGTGCTGGTATTCGGTGGCAACGGCCAGGTCGGCCAGGAGCTGCTGCGCGCGCTGGCGCCGCTTGGGCAGGTGATCGCGACCACGCGCAGCGGCCTGCTGCCCGATGGCGTGGCCTGCGAGACGGCGGACTTCGGCCAGCCGGACAGCCTGCCGGCGCTGCTGGATCGCCTGCAACCCTCGGTGGTGGTCAACGCGGCGGCCTACACCGCCGTGGACCGCGCCGAGCAGGACGTTGAGGCGGCCTTCGCCACCAACGCGCAGGCACCGGGCGTGATCGCACGCTGGTGCGCGGCTCATGGCGTGCCGCTGGTGCATTACTCCACCGACTACGTGTTCGACGGCCAAGGCACGGCGCCGTACCGCGAGGATGAGCCGACCGCGCCGCTGGGCGTGTATGGCACCAGCAAGCGCGATGGCGAGGACGCCGTACGGGCCGCCGGTGGTCGCCATCTGATCTTCCGCACCGCCTGGGTGTATGCCGCGCACGGAGCCAATTTCCTGCGCACGATGCTGCGGGTGGGGGCCGAGCGTGAGGAATTGCGCGTGGTCGCCGACCAGATCGGAACGCCGACGCCGGCGGTGCTGATTGCCGAGGTTACGGCCAAAGCACTGCAGCATCCGGAGCAGCTGTCCGGCACCTGGCATCTGACCGCCTCCGGGCAGACTAGCTGGCACGGCTTTGCCGAGGCGATTTTTGCCGAGGCGGTGTCTGCCGGGCTGCTGACCAGGGCGCCGCACGTTCACGCGATCAGCAGCGCGGAATATCCCACACCCGCCCAGCGTCCGGCCTGGTCGGTACTGGACAATGCCAAACTGCAGCAGGACTTTGGCATCGTGTTGCCGCCATGGCGGGAAGGCCTGCAGCGGGTGATCGGTCAATTGCGCGCACAGCGCTGATCGATGGAATGAAAAGCCCCGGAGTTCCCGGGGCTTTTCATATGCGGCGATCGGTGCGGCTCAGGTGCGGCCGTAGGTGTCCTCGAAGCGCACGATATCGTCTTCGCCCAGGTAGCTGCCCGACTGCACTTCGATCAGCTCCAGCGGCAACCTGCCGGGGTTGCGCAGACGGTGGGTCACGCCCAGCGGGATATAGGTGCTCTGGTTCTCGGTCAGCAGCAACACTTCCTCGCCGCGGGTGACCTCGGCGGTACCGCTGACCACGATCCAGTGCTCGGCACGGTGGTGGTGCATCTGCAGGCTCAGCGTGCCGCCGGGCTTGACGGTGATGCGCTTGACCTGGAAACGCTCGCCGTTGTCGATGGAATCGTAAGCCCCCCAGGGGCGGTAGACCTTGCGATGCCAGGTGGCTTCGCTGCGACCGTCGGCCTTCAGTCGGGCCACCACATCCTTGACCTCCTGCATGCGGTCGGATCTGCCGACCAGCACCGCGTCATCGGTTTCGACCACGACCACGTCCTCCAGGCCGACCATCGCGATCAGACGGTCGCCATAGGCGAAGGTGTTGTGGCAATCGATGGCGATGACATCGCCGCGATGGGCGTTGCCGTCGGCGTCCTGCGCGGACACGTCGCGCAGGGCGGTCCACGAGCCGACATCGCTCCAGCCCGCATCCAGCGGCACTACCGCCGCATCGGCGGTCTTTTCCATCACCGCGTAGTCGATGGAGTCCGACGGGCTGGCCTGGAAGGCATCCGCATCCAGGCGGATGAAGTCGCTGTCGCGGCGGGCCCGCTCCCACGACGTGCGGCATGCAGCCAGGATCTGCGGCTGCAGGCGTTCGAGCTCCTCCAGATAACGGGACGCGCGGAATAGGAACATGCCACTGTTCCAGTAGTACTCGCCCGAGGCGACGTAACCCTGCGCCGTCTGCAGATCGGGCTTCTCGACAAAGCGCTCGATCGCGCGCGGACCCTCACCGGCCACTGCCTTGATGTAGCCGTAGCCGGTCTCCGGCGCGGTCGGCTGGATCCCGAAGGTCACCAGCTTGCCCTGTCCGGCGAGGCTGGCGGCCTGGGCGATGGCCTGGTGGAAGCGGGGAATGTCATTGATCAGGTGATCCGAGGGCAGCACCAGCAGCAGGGGATCTTCACCGTTGCGGCGGGCCTCCAGCGCGGCGGCGGCGATGGCCGGGGCGGTGTTGCGGCCGGCCGGTTCCAGCAGGATCGCCGACGGCGCGGTACCAACCTGCTGCAGTTGCTCGGCGGCAACAAAACGGTGCGCTTCGTTGGCCACCACGATGGGCGCCTGCGCGGCGATGTCGGCCACGCGCAGCCAGGTGGACTGCAGCATGGTGCGCTCGCCGGTCAGCGGCAGGAACTGCTTCGGGTAGGCCTCACGCGACAGCGGCCACAGACGCGTGCCGGAACCACCGGAGAGGATGATGGGCAGGATCGGATTCATGGGGGGCCTCAGGCGGAGATCAGGTCGGAAATCTCGCGGGTACGCTGTGCCAGCAGCGTAGCGTCACCGCGGGTTTCCACGTTCAGGCGCAGCAGCGGTTCGGTATTGGAACTGCGCAGGTTGAAGCGCCAGTCACCGAAATCGGCACTGATACCGTCGGTGTGGTCCAGCATCGGCAACTGCGCGGCGAAATGCGCCATCACCCGCGCCACCGCCGCCTTCGCATCGGCGACCTTGAAGTTGATCTCGCCACTGCAGGGGAAGCGCGCCATGCGGTCTTCCACCAGTTCGGCCAGCGATTGGCCACTGCTGGAAACCAGCGCGGCGATCAGCAGCCAGGGGATCATGCCCGAGTCGGCATAGGCGAATTCGCGGAAGTAGTGATGGGCGCTCATCTCGCCGCCGTAGACGGCGTTCTCGGCACGCATCTTCTCCTTGATGAAGGCGTGGCCGCTCTTGCACAGCACCGGCACGCCGCCGGCGGCTTCGACCATTTCCACCGTGTTCCAGGTCAGGCGCGGATCGTGGATGATCTTGCCGCCCGGGTTGCGGGCGAGGATGGCCTGGGCCAGCAGGCCGACCAGGTAATAGCCCTCGATGAAGCGGCCGTTGTGGTCGAAGAAGAAGCAGCGGTCGAAGTCGCCGTCCCAGGCGATGCCGAAGTCGGCACCGTGTTCGCGCACTGCCTGTGCGGTGAGCGCACGGTTCTCCGGCAGCAGCGGGTTGGGGATGCCATTGGGGAAGCTGCCATCGGGCTCGTGGCAGATGCGCACGAAGTCCAGCGGCAGGTGCGGTGCCAGCAGATCGATGACGGCGCCGGCGCCGCCGTTGCCGGCATTGACCACCAGCTTCAGCGGCTTGAGTGCGGCGGCGTCCACATAGCCGAGCAGGTGCTGGATGTAGGCGCTCTTGTCATGTTCGGTGCGCAGACCGCCATGCGGCGTTTGCGCCTCGGACGTATCGGTGGCGACGGCATCGGAGATCGCGAAAAGCCCGGTATCGGAGCTGATCGGACGCGCGCTCTCCTTCACCAGCTTCATCCCGTTGTAGTCCATCGGATTGTGGCTGGCGGTGACCATCACCCCACCGGCCGCACCGAGATGATCGGTCTGGAAGTAGACCTCCTCGGTACCGCACAGGCCGATATCGACCACCTCCCGGCCCTCGCCACGCAGACCGGCGGCCAGTGCGTCCTGCAACGCCGGACTGGTCAGGCGCACGTCATGCCCGAGAACCACCGCGCCTTCCCCGAGCTGGGCCGCCAGCGCCTTGCCGACTTTCCGGGCGATGTCTTGATTGAGTTCTTCCGGCACGCGGCCGCGGATGTCGTAGGCCTTGAAGGCGGGGAGAGGCATGCATGCATCCTGCTGGAATAGAGGAGCCTAGTTTAGTCGCCCGCCGCGGAACTGGCTGTCTGCGGGCTGGACGAAGGTCCAAGGCGGCTGATCCGGGAACGCCGCTAGAATGCGTGCATCCTTGGTTATTGTGGGCGTGATGCGATGAGCGATCTCTCTACCCCGACCGGCAAACGCGGCAAGCTGTACGCCTCGGCTGCCGAGGCGCTGGCCGGCATCGTGGCCGACGGGCAGACGCTGGCGGTCGGCGGCTTCGGCCTGTGCGGCATTCCCGAGGCCCTGATCGCCGCGCTGCGCGACAGTGGGGTCAAGGGGCTGACGGCGATTTCCAACAATGCCGGCGTCGATGGCTTCGGCTTGGGCCAGCTGCTGGAAACCCGCCAGATCAGGAAGATGATTTCGTCCTATGTGGGCGAGAACAAGGAGTTCGAGCGCCAGTACCTGGCCGGTGAACTGGAGCTGGAGTTCAACCCGCAGGGCACCCTGGCCGAGCGCCTGCGCGCCGGCGGGGCGGGCATCCCCGCCTTCTTCACTGCCACCGGCTACGGCACTGTGGTGGCCGAAGGCAAGGAAACCCGCGAGATCGACGGCAAACACTATGTGCTGGAGACCGCGCTCAAGGCCGAC
The DNA here is from genome assembly GCF_056760355.1 of Stenotrophomonas sp. STEN013. Taxonomy (NCBI): domain Bacteria; kingdom Pseudomonadati; phylum Pseudomonadota; class Gammaproteobacteria; order Lysobacterales; family Lysobacteraceae; genus Stenotrophomonas; species Stenotrophomonas sp. STEN013. The sequence continues at coordinate 45,460 of NZ_JBRREO010000008.1, forward strand.
GTGTCGCTGGTCAAGGCGTGGAAGGCCGACGAAGCCGGCAACCTGCTGTTCCGCAAGACCGCGCGCAACTTCAATCCGGCCTGCGCGATGGCCGGCAAGGTCTGCGTGGTCGAGGTGGAGGAGATCGTGCCGGTCGGCGCCATCGATCCGGACCAGGTGCACCTGCCGGGGATCTACGTCGATCGTATCGTATTGAACGCAACGCCGGAAAAGCGCATCGAGCAGCGCACCGTGCGTCAGGAGGGGAACTGAAATGGCCTGGACCCGTGACGAAATGGCACAGCGCGCCGCGCGCGAGCTGACCGATGGCGCCTATGTGAACCTGGGTATCGGCCTGCCGACCCTGGTTGCCAACCATATCCCCGAAGGCATGGACGTATGGCTGCAGTCCGAGAACGGCCTGCTTGGCATCGGCCCGTTCCCGACCGAAGCCGAAGTGGATGCCGACCTGATCAATGCCGGCAAGCAGACCGTCACCGCGCGTGCCGGTGCCAGCTACTTCGGCAGCCATGATTCGTTCGCGATGATCCGCGGCGGTCACATCAACCTGGCCATCCTCGGCGCGATGCAGGTCACCGACAAGGGCGACCTGGCCAACTGGATGGTGCCCGGCAAGATGGTCAAGGGCATGGGCGGCGCGATGGATCTGGTGGCCGGCGTGCAGCGCGTGGTGGTGCTGATGGAGCACACCGCCAAGAACGGTGAACACAAGATCCTGGCCGACTGCACGCTGCCGCTGACAGGCGTGGGGGTGGTTGATCGCATCATCACCGATCTGGCCGTGTTCGACATTACCGACAACGGCCTGGTGCTGGTGGAAGCCGCACCGGGTGTCAGCGATGACGAGCTGAAGGAAAAGACCGGCGTGCCGTTCCAGTGCGTTTGAGGTAGGTTCTGCGGACCGAATTTTCGGTCCGCAGTCTTATCAACAGAGTTTTACTGGCGACGCGCATAAGCATAGCCTTGGCCAAGTGCTGTATTGGGGTGTGAGCAGCCGGATATTGCGGATGTCTCGATGATCTGGAAACCGGCGGCATGAATTACCGCACCACTTATCCGCTCGATGGCATGTGCGAGCGTGCCGTCAATCTGCCCTTTTTCAGGTTCGAATGCAGCTTCGTAAAGGTGTGCGTCCAGTAACGGGCGCAATGCCTGTAGTCGTGCCCAGAACATGCTGCCAGAGGCAAAGAAATCGTCTTTGATATCACCATCCAGCCCTAAGCGGACCTGTAGCGTTTCAAGGTGGGGGGCATTGCCGCCTAGGAACTGTGCGACTGGAAGCAGGTGCCCGGCAGGTACGATCATGCCGATATCAGGGTGTGCCTGCATATAGGCCAATATGGTTTGACTTGCTTGATCTCCAATTAGCAGATCCACCATCTCCCTGCGCCATTGATCGCCGTTGGAACGGTGGACTGAACGCTTCGTGTGCAGCTTCAGCACTACTTCCTCGCCTTCGTCGAGCAGACGATTGGCAACATGTAGGAATGGAAGAACGTCACGCCCCCGATTGACGAATGCTAATACTTCGACCTTGTCGCCAAGTTGATGTTGGGCAACAAGCTGGCGCACGTCGGCATCATGTTGATGCGTGGTGGTTATTACGATGCGTGCCTGCAGCGTGCTGGATTCAACGATGTCCAGCAGTTCGTCAAGCACGTCCATATACCACGCATGTATAACGATGCATGGTCTATGGATCAGTTGAGGCTGAGGGTTAAGCGCCTGACGGGTTGCAGCCAGCCACGCATGCCCCAGGCGGGCGTCTGGCTCAAGCACAGCGCCCTCGGCCCACTCGTTCCACGCGTTGATGAACACCAGACGGTCCGTTTGCGGGACTGCAGCAAGCCGACTATGAATCGTAGTGCTCAGCCAATCGCGATAGCCGCGCGGCGATGCATGTAGATAGACCCTCCCTCGCCCGGAGCGGCGGGCCTCGTTGTCCCAGCCCGGGTTGACGCCTGGGTAAAGCTTGTAATCTGGAAGCGGTCTAGTAGCGATTTCCTTGGCGAGTTCGCGCCAGTCACGGACATCCCCATTGAACTCCGGGTTGATCAACCACTGGTCGGCGGAAAGTGAGCGGGGATTGCTCATGTTGGGCGGAAATTCGACTGCTGCGTCAAAGCCGATGTCGCGGGGGTTGGGGCGTTCGAAGCCTTGAACATAGGCCAAGTGAATCTCGCCGATATGATTCTCCCGGCACCACTTCCGCCATCGTTTCCCCGTCGCATGGGCATCAGGCAGCAGGTTAGGCCGGTACACCAGCAGTATGGGTTTGCCATCAACTTTTAACGCCCGGCGATCACGCAGGTAGGGGCTGATATGGGCGATGAAGGCCAGATCGTCCTCAGCACTATGTTGCTGTCCGATCAGGACGTCCTCATCTCGCCCATCCCAGCGTCTTGCCCAGTTTTCGTTTGCCCAACAAAGACAGAATGGCAGGTCAATACTGTCATCGGCGAGCCACTGGCGTAGCGGCGCTTCCATCAGCGTGCGGCCGCTGAACCAGTAAAAGTAGAAGCAGAAGGCGCCGATACCGTACTCGGCGGCCAGGCGCGCCTGATCACGCATGATCTGTGGCTGACCGAGGTCGTAGAAGCCAAGGTCGGCGGGCAGGCGTGGCTGGATGTGGCCTTCAAACTGCGGCAGCGCCCGGGTGACATTGCGCCACTCGGTAAATCCTTTCCCCCACCAAGCGTCGTTTTCCGGAAAGGTATGGAACTGGGGAAGATAGAAGGCCACCAGCGTTGCGGGTAGGCGGGAGGACAAGGGCACCTTTTCATAGGGCACATGACCAATAGCCGCGTCGTCGGCTCGCCAGTATAGGCGGGCTCCCGGGCGGCTTGCGTCGGGTGGGGCGTCGTCACGTCCCCGTGCTGGTGGCGGTATCCAAGCCTCGTGACGGCTCATCAGGCGTGTTCGCAGGCGATCGCGTTGCCCATCAGTGAGGGGAAGCGCACGAAACAGCGTCCGCAGCAACGGATAGAGCTTCTGTCGTAGGTGATTGTTGTTCACGAGCCAGTGACCTGCAGGTAATGAAGAGAAGAGGTCATCCGGGCTCCAATAAACATATGCGGTTGGCATTTTGCGATGTTGTAGCTTCCCCGGCAAACCTGTTGGCTGTGCTAGCGTTCGGTGATGTTGCTCCCGTGCGAATTCACTGATGCCGAGGTCCGCTACCTGCACGACTGGTTGTCGCCCGTCGAGGCTGATCTTTTGCTACAAACGCTGCGCGAAGCGGCACCGTGGGAAGTCCATCGCCTGCGCATGTTCGGGCGCTGGGTGGATTCGCCGCGGTTGAGCTGCTGGATGGGCGATGCAGGCGCGTTCTATCGTTATTCCGGCGCGGATTTCGTGCCGCATCCGTGGTTGGAGTCGTTGCTGCCGCTGCGTGAAAGGTTGCAGCAGGCTTGCCAGAGTCGATTCAACAGCGTGCTGCTCAACCGATACCGCAATGGTGGTGACAGCATGGGCTGGCACAGCGACGACGAGCCGGAGCTGGGCGAGCGGCCGTTGATCGCCTCGCTGAGCCTGGGAGCGCCGCGGCGCTTTCTGCTGCGCCGGCGCGATGACCATTCCTGCAAGCGGGAGTTCCTGCTCGGCCACGGGGATCTGCTGGTGATGGCCGGCGATACCCAGCGCTTCTACCAGCATGCACTGCCGAAGACGCGGCGCCCGACTGGCGAGCGCATCAACCTTACTTTCCGCCAGATCCTTGAGCGGGCAGCGCCGCGGCGTCCTGCTGGCCGCTGACCAGCGTCCAGCCGATCAGATCGCCAGCCGTCTTGTCCAGCGCGGTTTCAAAGGCGCGCGCCACGCTGGGCAGCTCGGCGGAGGCGGCCGGTTCGGCAACCAGGAACGTGCGCGAGGCGACCACGCGCTGGTCGATGCTGTGGATCAGCTTGGCATTGAGCTCGATGGTCGCCGCCGGGGTGTCGCCGCCGCGGTAATCGGCTTCGAAGCGGCGCAGGTCGGTGGTGAGCTTGTAGTCGGAGCGGATGCCGGCCGCAATGCGCGCCACCGCGTCGATCCGTCCGGAATCCTCGAAACCGCGCAACAGGGTGTCTTCGAGAATGTCGGTGGCCGGTTGCGACCAGGTCGCCCCCTTGTAGACCTCCAGTTCGCCCGGCGTCGGCCGCACATTGATGCGCGGGCTGTCGACCAGGCGCGCGGCGCTGGGCTTGGCGATGGCCAGCTGCCAGTCAACGCTGGGCCAGGCCGGATCGGCCTGCACGCGCACCTGCGGTGCATAGATGGTGGTGGATTGGCGGTCGCCGCCGGCCAGCACCGAGCAACCGGCCAGTGCCAGCGCGCACCACGGCGCGATCAGTCGGATTGAAAAGGAGAGCTTCATTTCGGTTCGAATTCCTTCGGGGCATCGCGACCGAGCAGGTAGCGCGCCGGGTTGTTCTCCAGCCGGTCACTGACCCGGCGCAGGTCGCGGATCAGTCCGCGCAGTTCGGTCAGGGTCGGGCCCAGCTGGGCCAGTCCATCGTTGGCGAAGCTGTTGATGGCCGCGCGGTTCTCGCCGAGGATCGCATCGGCGTTGCCGGCGGCCGAGTCGAGCTTGGACAGGCTGGTATCGAGTTTTTCCAGTGAGGCCGGCAGCTGCCGCAGCACGTTCTGGTCCAGATGCTGGATCGCCCCATTGGCCGTCCCCAGGGTCACATTGAGGTTGCGCGCAGCATCGCGTGCTTCCAGCAGCAGCGCCCGGGTGCCTTCGTCGCGGTCGGCCAAACCGCCGCTGATGGTTTCCAGGTGGGCCAGCGTGGTGGTGATCTTGCCCACGTTCTCATCGCTGAGCAGCTGGTCCATGCGCTCGACCACGCGATTGGCCACATCGGTGATGTTCTGCAGTGCCGAGGGCGCCGTGGCGATGGTCGGAATCGGTTCGTTGCTGGCGGCCGTCAGCGCCGCTGCCTGTGGCGTGCCGCCACTGAGCTGGATGATCGCCGGCCCGGTCAGGCTGGTGATGGCGAGCTTGGCGCGGGTGTCGGTTTTCACCGGTGTGGTGGAGTTCAGGCGCAGGCGCGCGATCACCTTGCGCGGATCCTCGGGGGCGAGTGAAAGCTCGGTGATCGAGCCCACGGCGATGCCGTTGTATTGCACCGGGCTGCCGACCGACAGGCCGGTGACGGCCTCATCGAACACCACCCGATATTGCTGCCAGGTGCGGTCGGAGGAGTACTTGGCCGCCCATAGACCGAAGAACAGCAGCGCGATCGAGATGATCAGGGTGAAGGCGCCGATCAGGACGTAATTGGCTTTGGTTTCCATATCAGGCGTGCTCGGGCAGTTGTCCGCGCGCGGCGCGGGCGCGGGGGCCGTGGAAGTATTCGCGGATCCACGGATGATCCAGCTGTTCGATTTCGGGCAGCGGCGCGTTGGCGATCACCTTCTGGTCGGCCAGCACCGCCACGCGGTCACAGATAGCGTAAAGCGTGTCCAGATCGTGTGTGATCAGGAACACGGTCAGGCCCAGCGCTTCCTGCAGAGTCTTGATCAGCCGGTCGAAGGCGGCCGCGCCGATCGGGTCGAGCCCGGCGGTGGGTTCATCCAGAAACAGCAAGGGCGGGTCCAGCGCCAACGCGCGGGCCAGGCCGGCACGCTTGCGCATGCCGCCGGACAGCTGCGAGGGCAGCTTGTTGATCGCATCGGCCGGCAGACCGGCCAGTTTCACCTTCAGCAGCGCCAGCTCGTAATGCCAGCGTTCGCTCAGTTCGGGGTGATGCTCCTTGAGCGGCACCTGGACGTTCTCGCCGACGGTGAGCGAGGAGAACAGGGCGCCATCCTGGAACAACACGCCGGTATTGCGCTCGATCCGCAGCCGGTCGGCGGGATCACCCGAGCGGGCGTTCACCCCCAGCACCTCGATCTGTCCGGCATCGGGTGTGCGCAGCCCCAGGATGGAGCGCATCAGCACCGATTTGCCGGTGCCCGAGCCGCCGACGATACCCAGGATCTCGCCGCGGCGGACTTCCAGATCCAGCCCCTCGTGCACGGTCTGGCTGCCGAAACGGTTGACCAGCCCGCATACGCGGATGGCCAGGTCGGGGGTGTGCGCACCATTCTTCGAGGCGATGGCCATCATTACCAGTCCATGTGCATGAACCACAGCGCGGCCAATGCGTCGAGGATGATCACCAGCGAAATGGTCTGCACCACGCTGGAGGTGGTGCGCTCACCGACCGATTGTGCGGTGCCTTCCACTTTCAGGCCTTCCAGGCAGCCGATCAGCGCGATGATCAGCGCAAACACCGGCGCTTTGGACAGGCCCACCAGCATGTGTCGCACTTCGATCGTGTCATGCATGCGTGCCAGGTACATCTGTGGCGGGATATCCAGGTCGAACGCGCCCACGGTGACGCCGCCGGCCAGTCCGGCGAGCATCGCCACGAAGGTCAGCAGCGGGAGCATCACCAGCAGGGCGATCACCCGCGGCAGCACCAGCAGATCGATCGGATCCAGCCCGAGGGTCTGGATCGCGTCGATCTCCTCGCGCGCCTTCATTGCGCCGATCTGCGCGGTGAAGGCGCTGGCCGTGCGCCCGGCCAGGACGATCGCGGTCAGCAGCACCGCGAATTCGCGCAGGAACGCGATGGAAACCAGTTCCACCACGAAAATCTCCGCGCCGAAGTCGCGCAGGATGGTCGAACCGAGGAAGGCGATCACCGCGCCCACCAGGTAGGACAGCAGCGCCACCAGCGGCACCGCGTCCAGTCCGACATCTTCCATGTGGCTGACGGTGGCGGTCAGGCGCAGACGCCGTGGCTGGCGCAGCAGACGGCCGAGCTTGACCAGGTTCTCGCCGAGGAAGTTGACCAGCACCACGATGTTGAGGCCGATGGCGTGGACCGAACGGCCCAGCCGCTCCAGCGCGGCGATGATGCCGTAGTCGCGCGGCGGCTTGGGACGCTCGTCGGCCACTTCCTCGATCGTGCACACCAGCGCCTTGTGTTCATCCCGGAACCGCAGCGCCTCGTCGGGGAGACCGGCCTGGTGCGCGTAGCGCAGCAGCAGCAATACCCCGGCCGAATCCAGGCCGTCGACCGCGCGTGCGTCGACGCTGCGCACCGGTGCGGTGATTTGCCCCAGCAGCTCGGTCGCCCGCAACGCGGTGGCGAGCGTCCAGCTGCCCGACAAGCGGAGCTGGCCCTCGATGTCCGGATCGAGCAGGTAGTGGGGTGGTGGGTGATCTTTCATGGGTGGCATCCGCTGCCGAGCATACCTTGTCCCTGCGTGTACAAGGATGAGTATGAATGGCGCTTACGGGTGATACTAGCGGCCATGTCTGCCGAACCTATCGTCGCTGTCTCCAACCGGGCCACCTATGCCCAGCGTGTGGCCTTCGTTGCGGAGATCGCCGGACGTCTGCACAGCTACGGCACCACCGCGCAACGGCTGGAGGCGGCGGTGGTCGCGCTGGCGCAGCGGCTGGATCTGGATTGCGAGCCGTGGTCCAACCCGACCGGTCTGATCCTCAGTTTCAGTGATCCGACCCGGGCAATCGGTTCCAGCGATATCACCCGGGTGATCCGGCTGGGGCCCGGCGACAACGATCTGCATAAACTGGCCATGGCCGACCAGATCGCCGATGCGGTGGCCGGCGGGCAGATGAGTATCGCCCAGGGCCATACCGCGCTGCGCCAACTGGACAAGGATCCGGGGTTGCGCGGCAAGATCCAGATGCTGATGTCGTTCGCGCTCGGATCGGCGGGGGTGGCCGGATTGTGGCGGTTGCCGTGGCTGGATATCGCCACCGCCGGGGTGACCGGCCTGCTGATCGGCCTGATGCTGTTCTATACCGATCGGCGTACCGCCTCGCGCGAAGCGGCTGATGCGCTGGCGGCGTTGCTGGCTGGATTTGTTGCGGTACTGGTGGCCACCTTTATCGGGCCGCTGAATCTGAACACGGTGATCATCGCGTCGCTGGTGGTATTGCTGCCGGGTATGGCGCTGACCAATGCGGTCAATGAACTGGCCAGCCAGCACTGGGTCTCGGGCACGGCGCGGTTTGCCGGGGCGCTGACCACGATCATGAAGCTCACCGTGGGCGCGATGATCGCGGTGACCATCGCCCATTTCATCGGACTGGAGCCGGAAATCCGCGCCTCGCGTCCGCAATCGGACTGGGTGGAATGGGGGTCGGTACTGGTGGCCTCGTTCGCGTTTGCGATGCTGTTCCGCGCCAGTGGCCGTGATTATCCGTGGGTAATGGCCGCCTCGGTGGCCGGTTATGCGATATCGCGTTATGGCGGCCAGGTGTGGGGCGCGCCGGCGGGGGTTTTTCTGGCGGCGATGGCCTTGACTGCTGCGGGCAATCTGTTCGGGCGTCTGGCCCACCGCCCCGGCGCGATCGTCCGCCTGCCGGGCATCATCATGCTGGTTCCCGGCAGTACCAGTCTGCGCGGGGTATTGAGTCTGGTGCAGCAGCAGAACGTGAATGCCGGTGAATCGGCGATGCTGACCGTGGTCAATGTGGTGATGGCGCTGGTGGCAGGGCTGCTGTTCGGCAATCTGCTGATTCCGGCGCGCAATAATCTCTGACCGGCGGAGCGACGGCGGAAAAAAAACGCCGGCAGATGCCGGCGTTCGTCTATCAGGACAACCGCTCCGGCTTACTGCTGGATCAGGAAATCCTCGACCTTGCGGCCCTGTGCGGTGTATTCGGCCAGCCAGCGCGGCTGCTTGCCGCGACCGGTCCAGGTCTGCTCGGCATTGGCCGGATTACGGTACTTCGGTGCCACCTTGGGCAGTTTGCGGCCGGTTTTGGCAGCGCTCTTGGTGGTCTTGGTGGCACGCGTGGCTTTCACAGCCGGGGCGCCGGTACCGAACAGTTCCTCGATGGTGTAGCCGGCCTTCTTGGCGGCGGCGATAACCGCGGCGCGGGCCTTGGCGATCGGCTGGCGCTTGGCGACCAGGGTCTTGCGCTTTTGTGCGTCGCGGATCAGGACGGCCAGCTCTTTGGCCGACAGGTGGGACAGATCGATACTCATCGAATAACTACTCCGGATAATGGGTGATAAGGCGGAGCCATTCCGTGGCAGCGTGCCAAAGCATAACGGGGCGGCTGTGGTGATGACAAATCAAATATATGCCCGGAGGTTAAGTCCAAATGAAAAGGGCCGGAATCTGTTCCGGCCCTTTTCAATCAGAAGGCGATTTTCGCCAGCAGTGCGGTCTTGTCCAGATTCTCCGCTTCACTGGCCGAGCGGGCCCGGTACTCATAGGTGCCGGCGGCCAGGCCGCGCTCGGAAACCACGATGCGGTGCGGGATACCGATCAGTTCCATATCGGCGAACATCGCACCCGGGCGCAGGCCACGGTCATCCAGCGCGGCGTCGACGCCGGCGGCCTGCAGCTCGGCCAGCAGCGCTTCGGCGGCGGCGACCACGGCCGGATCCTGCTTCGGATTGATCATGCATACCACCGCCTGCCACGGCGCCATCGCCGCCGGCCAGATAATGCCCGCCTCGTCATGGTTCTGCTCGATCGCCGCAGCGACGATGCGCGAGACGCCGATACCGTAACAACCCATCGCCATCACCGTGGCCTTGCCATTGACGTCGAGTACGGTGGCTTTGAGCGCCTGGGCATATTTGCGGCCGAGCTGGAACACGTGGCCGACTTCGATGCCGCGGGCGATTTTCAGCTCGCCGCCGTCACGGGCGCGGTCACCGGCCACCACGTTGCGGATATCGGCCACTTCCGGTTCGGCCAGGTCACGGCCCCAGTTGACGCCGGCGATATGGAAGCCGGTTTCATTGGCACCGACGACAAAATCGGCCATCGCCGCCACTTCACGGTCGGCAATCACGCGCAGGGATTTGCGCGGATTCAGCGGGCCGAGGAAGCCCGGCTCGCTGCCCAGATACTCGGCAATCTCCGCTTCGCTGGCCATGCGGTAATCGGCCAGGCCTTCGACCTTGGCCAGTTTGATCTCGTTGACCTCGTGGTCGCCACGCACCAGCGCCAGCACGAACTGGCCGTCGCCGGTCATGAGCGCCACCGACTTGACCGTGCGCTGCAGGGCGATGTCCATCAGTGCGGCCACCTCCTCGCAGGTCCTGTGGGTCGGGGTGTCGATCTTGCGCAGCTGCTCGCTGGCGGCCGCACGCGGGGCTGGATCGGCGGCGATCGCCGCCTCCACATTGGCCGCATAGTCCGAACCGGTGGAGAACACCAGCGCGTCCTCGCCGGAGTCGGCGATCACGTGGAATTCCTGCGAGGCATCACCACCGATCGCGCCCGAATCGGCCTGCACCGCGCGGAACTCCAGGCCCAGGCGGGTGAAGATGCGGGTGTAGGCAGCCTTCATGTTTTCGTATTCGGCCACCAGGCTGGCGTCGTCCAGATGGAAGGAATAGGCATCCTTCATCAGGAACTCGCGCGCGCGCATCACGCCGAAGCGCGGGCGGATCTCGTCACGGAACTTGGTCTGGATCTGGTAGAAGTTGACCGGCAGCTGCTTGTAGCTGGACAGCTCCTGGCGCGCGAAGTCGGTGATGGCTTCCTCGGCGGTCGGGCTGTAGCAGTACTCCTGCTCCTTGCGGTCCTTGATTTTCAGCAGCTGGCCGCCGAACTTCTCCCAGCGCCCGGTCTCCTCCCACAGCTCCTTGGGCTGGATCGTCGGCAGCTGCAGTTCCACCGCGCCGGCGCGGTCCATCTCCTCGCGCACCACCGCCTCGACCTTGCGCAGCACGCGCAGGCCCAGCGGCGACCAGGTGTACAGGCCCGAGGCCAGCTTGCGGATCATGCCCGCGCGCAGCATCAGCCGGTGGCTGACCAGTTCGGCGTCGGCGGGAGTTTCCTTGGTGGTGTGCAGGTGGAACCGGGAAAGACGCATGGGAGAGGCTTCGCAAAACGGCGGAATCGCCTATTTTGCCAGTCTCTCCGCCCCGGTGGGGGCGCCCGTGGCTCCCGGGCGTGCCGCCCAACCGGCTCAGGTCTTGGCGGCGGGCTTGCAATAGACCGCGGCGGCCGATTCGGCCAGCTGTTTCTGCGCGGCGCGCTGGGCATCGTCCAGGGTCGCATCCGGCTTGCCGTCACCATCGGTGTCCTGCATCACCGGGGCGCTGCCGGCCAGCAGTTCCATGTTCTTGCGGGCGGCCAGGCACTGCTCGGACTGGCCGTTTTCGGCGGCCGGTGCGGCTTCCACCACGGCCGCGCCGCTGTTGGTGACGCGGCGGGTTTCATATTTCTGCCCGGTCGGTGGGCGCTCGGAATACTGGGTGACGCCGTTGGCGTCTTTCCATTTGTAGAGGTTGCCGGCGCTGGCGGTGGCGGCACTGGCGAGCACCAGCAGGCAGCAGAGGCGGGGCAGGGCACGCATGGCAACTCTCCGGAACAGGGAAAACGGGGGAAGCCGGGATTGCAGCACCCGGTGACGTGGCTGGCAAGTCGATTAAACTCCCCGGATGGACGAAATGAGACCCCCCCCGCGTTCGCGCAGCATCTATCTGCTCCCGAACCTGTTCACGACCGCCGGGCTGTTTGCCGGGTTCTACGCCATCATTGCCGCCTCCAACGGCCAGTTCGTCCAGGCCAGCGTCGCCGTATTCGTGGCGGCGGTGATGGACGGGCTGGACGGCCGGGTCGCGCGTCTGACCGGCACCAGCAGCGAATTCGGTGTGCAGTACGACTCGCTGGCCGATCTGGTCAGTTTCGGCATGGCGCCGGCACTGGTGATGTACCACTGGGCGCTGTCCTCGCTGAAGTTCGACGGCGACGTGCTGGGCCGGGTCGGCTGGTCGGTCGCGTTCCTGTATGCGGCTTGCGCTGCGTTGCGGCTGGCCCGTTTCAACACCCAGGTCGGCACCGTCGACAAGCGCTGGTTCGTGGGCCTGGCCAGTCCGGCCGCCGCGGGATTGATGATGTCCTTCGTCTGGGCCTTCGCCGATGGCGATCTGGGCTGGAGCGGCGAGGAGCTGCGCTACGTGGCCCTGGGGGTGACCTTGGTGTCGGGCCTGCTGATGGTCAGCCGGATCCGGTTCTGGAGCTTCAAGGGCGGCAGCGAAAAGGGGCCGCGTTCCGAGCGCGTCCCGTTCATGGTGCTGGCGCTGGTGCCGATCGTCATTTCGATCGTGGTGCTGGATCCGGCGCGCACCTTGTTCGTGGTGGGTGTGATCTATGCACTGTCCGGCCCGGTGATGTGGCTGTTGCAGCGTTGGCGGCAGCCGGCCGGCAAGGTGCAGTGACGGAATTTTCGCCCGAGCCGGTGTGGTCGCCGCAGCAGCAGGCCTGGTTGCAGGCGATGGGCTACACGGTGTATCTGGAAGGCGGCGCGCTGGATGCGCCGCTGGTGGCTGCCGCAGCGGTACCGGAGCGGCAGTCGCCGATGGCCGAGGCCGCCCCAGCGCGGCCTGCCAGCCCGGCGCCGGCACCGATGCGGCGCGCCCCTGTCGGCGACGCGCCCGAAACGCCGGTCACGGTTGCCACCGTCGCCGCGCCGGCCCGGCGGGGGGGCGGGCTGCGGATGCCCGACCGGCTGCAGATTGCGCTGTTGCGGGCCTCGGGCTTGAATCCGAATGAACCCCAGACCCGAGCGCTGATGGACAGCTGGCCTCTGGCCGAACTGCGGGCCAATCCGGCCGCCAAGCGCGCGCTGTGGCCGCAGCTGCGGGCGCTGCGGAAGCGCCCGCAGTGAGCGCCTCCGCCGTGCCGTCTGCGCCGGTCCTGCGTCCGTTGCAGGAGGACGATCTGGATGCGGTGATGGAGATCGAGCTGCGCGCCTATCCGTATCCGTGGACCCGCGGCATCTTCCTGGACTGCCTGCGCGCCGGATATCCCGGCCGCGTGCTTGAAAGCGGCGGCAACATGGTCGGCTACGGGATGCTCAGTCTGGCCGCCGACGAGGCGCATGTGCTCAATGTGTGTGTCGATCCGTTGTGCCAGTCGCGCGGTTACGGCCGCCGGCTGTTGCGCGAGCTGGTGCAGCTGGCCCGTGCGCGCGGCGCCTTGCGGGTGTTTCTGGAAGTGCGGCCGTCCAATGCGCCGGCTCTGGCGCTGTATGAAAGCGAAGGCTTCAACGAGATCGGCCGTCGCCCGCGGTACTACCCGGCCGCCAACGGGCGCGAGGACGCGCTGGTGATGGCGATGGAACTGGTGGCCGGGGACATCAGTTCGATGCCGCCGCTCTAGGTGGCCCGGAACCCTTCGGAATCAGGCCGGATCGCCGGCCACGGGCAGCAGCGCGGACAGGATCGCCGTTTCGCGCAGGGCGGCGCTGATTGCCACGGGGTTTGACGCTGGCGTTCCTGCGGGCATGCAGCAGGGCGGCGAACAGGACCGCGCAGAACACTCCGGCGACATAGCCGATTTCCTTTGGGTATCCCGCCGCAGGCAGCGGCAAGGCGTAAAGAAAACGCCGCCCGGAGGCGGCGTTTTCCATCAGCGGGTGGGCGTGACTTACAGCTTCGCGCGCTGTTCCTGCAGGCCGGCCAGCTGGGTTTCCCAGTCGGCCAGGCGCACGCGCTCCTGTTCCACCACGGCCGCCGGCACCTTGTCGGTGAACTTGGACAGCTTGGTCTGGCTCTTCTCTTTCTCCGCCGAAACACGGGCGATTTCCTTGTCCAGGCGCGCGCGCTCGGCGTCCAGATCGACCAGGCCTTCCAGCGGCACCAGCAGCTTGAGCTCGCCGACCACCGCCGGGGCTACCGGCGGGCAGGCCTCATCGCTGGCCAGCCAGCTGACCGTTTCGAGCTTGAGCAGGAAGCGCAGCTGGGCGGTGAAACGCTCCACCCGGCCGCGGTCGGCCGTGGTGCCGCCCTGCAGCAGCAGCTTGATCTGCTTGGACGGCGGCACGTTCAGCTCGCTGCGCACGCGGCGCAACGCGCTGACCATGGTCTTGAACCATTCCACGTCGGCTTCGGCCTGGGCGTAGTCGCCGGCGAACTCGGCGGCGGTCGGGTAGCTGCGCAGTGACAGCGTGTCCACTTCCAGGCCCAGGCGCGGCGCCACCTGCTTCCACAGCTGCTCGGTGACGAACGGGGTCAGCGGGTGCAGCAGGCGCAGCACGGCTTCCAGCACGTACAGCAGGGTGTGGCGGGTGCTGGCGGCGTCGGTGGCGTTGTCGGCCGCTCCCGGCGTCCTGCCTTCAGCGGCACTCGTGCTTCCTTGCATAACGCCGTTGAGCGCCGGCTTGGTCAGCTCCAGGAACCAGTCGCAGAACTCGTTCCAGACGAACTCGTACAGCGCCTGCGCCAGCAGGTCGAAGCGGTAGTCGGCGAAGTGCTGCTGCGCTTCGGCCGCGACCTTGGCCAGACGCGCCAGGATCCAGCGCTCGGCATCGGTGCGCGGCTGCGGTGCGCCGCTGAAGCTCGCACCTTCAGTGTTCATCAGGGTGAAGCGGCTGGCGTTCCACAGCTTGTTGCAGAAGTTCTTGTAGCCCTCGGCACGGCCCATGTCGAACTTGATGTCGCGGCCGTGGGTGGCCAGCGCGGCGATGGTGAAGCGCAGCGCGTCGGCACCGTGGGCGATGATGCCGTCCGGGAATTCCTTGCGGGTGGCTTTCTCGATCTTCTCGGCCATCTTCGGCTGCATCAGGCCGTGGGTGCGCTTGGCGACCAGGTCGTCGATTGTGATGCCGTCGATGATGTCCAGCGGGTCGAGCACATTGCCCTTGGACTTGGACATCTTCTGGCCCTGCGCATCGCGGATCAGGCCGGTGATATAGACGTCCTTGAACGGGATCTGCCCGGTGAAGCTGTCGGTGGCCATGATCATGCGCGCCACCCAGAAGAAGATGATGTCGAAGCCGGTGACCAGCACGTTCGACGGCAGGTAGCGCTCGAAACCGTGCTGCGCCATCGCCGCTTCATTCGGCCAGCCCAGCGTGGAGAACGGCCACAGCTGCGAGGAGAACCAGGTCTCCAGCACGTCGCTGTCCTGGGTCAGCACCACGTCGGCGCCCACGCCGGCCTTGGCGCGGGCGTCGGCCTCGTTGCGCCCCACGTAGCAGTTGCCGGCCTCGTCGAACCACGCCGGGATGCGGTGGCCCCACCACAGCTGGCGGCTGATGCACCAGTCCTGGATGTTCTCCATCCAGTGGCGGTAGGTGTTGATCCAGTTGCCCGGCACGAATTTGATGCTGCCGTTCTCGACCAGTTCCAGGCCGCGCTTGGCCAGACCGTCCATCTTCACGAACCACTGGTCGGTCAGATAGGGCTCGATCACCTGGCCGGTACGGTCGCCACGCGGCACCTGCAGCTTGTGCGCCTTGGTCTCGACCAGGAGGCCCAGGTCTTCCAGCTCGGCCAGGATCAGCTTGCGCGCGTCGTAACGGTCCAGCCCGCGGTACTTCTCCGGAGCGTTTTCGTTGAGCGTGGCGGTGGGGGTGAACAGGTTGATCATCGGCAGGCTGTGACGCACGCCCACCTGGTAGTCGTTGAAGTCGTGCGCCGGGGTCACCTTGACCACGCCGGTGCCGAAGGCCTTGTCCACATACTCGTCGCCGATCACCGGCACGCTGCGGCCGGTCAGCGGCAGGGTCACGCGCTTGCCGATCAGGTGTGCGTAGCGGCTGTCTTCCGGGTGCACCATCACTGCGGTGTCGCCGAGCAGGGTTTCCGGGCGGGTGGTGGCCACGACCAGATAGTTGCGGGTCTCGCGCAGTGTCTCGTTGCCGTCGGCATCCACTTCGACGTGCTCGTAGCTGGCGCCGTCTTCCAGGGCATAGGCGATCGACCACATGAAGCCGTCTTCTTCCACGCTCTCCACTTCCAGGTCGGAAATGGCGGTCTTCAGCACCGGATCCCAGTTGACCAGGCGCTGGCCACGGTAGATCAGGCCCTGCTCGTGCCAGCGGAGGAAGGACTCGATCACCGCCTCGCTCGGGCCCGGGTCCATGGTGAAGGTGCTGCGCGACCAGTCGGCCGAGGTGCCCAGGCGGCGCATCTGGCCTTCGATCACGTTGCCCGAATGCGCCTTCCACTCCCACACCTTGCCGATGAAGCCATCGCGGCCCAGCGAGTCGCGGGTTTCACCCTTGCCTTCCAGCGCCAGGTTGCGGCTGACCACCATTTCGGTGGCGATGCCGGCGTGGTCGGTACCCACCTGCCACAGCGTGTCGTAGCCGCGCATGCGGTGGTAGCGGATCAGCGCATCCATCAGCGTCTGCTGGAAGGCGTGCCCCATGTGCAGGGTGCCGGTGACGTTCGGCGGCGGCAGCAGGATGGTGTACGGCTCGCCCTTGCCGGACGGCTTGAAATGGCCGGCCTTCTCCCACCCATCGTAGAGATCGGTTTCGAAGGATTTGGGGTCGTAGCTGGAGGCGAGTTGGGTCATGCGGGGAAAACCGGAAAAAGGCGGGGAAGGGAGATCAGCGGCCCAGGGCGCGCCGGATCTTCTGGTCGGTGTGGTACTGGCTGACCGCGTAGGCGGCCCAGATGGCGCCGGGCAGCCAGCCGATCAGGGTCAGCTGCAGGATCAGGCAGACAATGCCGGAAATGGGGCGGCCGATGGTGAAGAAAGCCAGCCACGGCAACAGGATGGCGATCAGCAGGCGCATGGGTAGTCCTTTACATGTCGTATTTGTTGAGCGTGTAGCCGGCGGCCTTGTACTGGCGCCAGCGCTCACGCAGCGGTTCGCGTGCGGTCGGATCGGCCGGCACCACTTCCAGCACCCGGTCGCAGGCACCCAGATAGGGCTCGTCGCGCAGGTTGATCACCAGCGGCCGCTGCGGCGCTTCGGCGCCCGGCGTGGCGATCAGCACGATGGCTTCCTCCTCGTCCACATCCTCGCCGACGATCTGGTGCGGGATGTAGGCGTCCGGGTCGAAGGACCACAGCAGCTCGTCCAGCTCCTCGGCCTGGGCGGCATCGCGCGCCAGCACCAGGGTGTACAGGTTCCCGTCGTTGGCCTTGCGGGCCAGCTCGCACACCAGCCGCAGCGGTTCGGTGAGGAAGCGCGGCTTGGCGATCAGGTAGAAATCGGCACGGGACATGAAGACTCGATGCGTGAAGAAGGAAGAAGCCGCGGACCAGGGCCGGAGGTTGCAGCCGGCCCTGGTCTGGTAACGCCTGTTACGCGATGCGGTCCAGCAGCCACTGGCTCAGGAGGCCGACCGGCCGGCCAGTGGCCATGCCGCGCTTGCCTTCATCGCTGGCCACGCCGGCGATATCCAGATGCGCCCAGCGCTGGCCTTCGGTGAAGCGCGACAGGAAGCAGCCGGCGGTGATCGCGCCACCCCAGCGGCCGCCGATGTTGTAGACGTCGGCGAAGGTCGAATCCAGCAGCGGCTGGTACTCGTCCCACAGCGGCAGGCGCCAGGCGCGATCGAACACATGCTCGCCGGCGGCCAGCAGTTCGTTGGCCAGATCGTCGTGCTTGCTCATCAGGCCGGCGGTCTGGTGGCCCAGGGCGACCATGCAGGCGCCGGTCAGGGTGGCCACGTCGACCAGCGCGGCCGGCTCGAAGCGCTGCGCGTAGGTCAGCGCGTCGCACAGGATCAGGCGGCCTTCGGCGTCGGTGTTGCCCACTTCGATGGTCTTGCCCGACATCGCGGTGATCACGTCCGAGGGGCGGTAGGCGTTGCCGTCGATGGCGTTCTCCACCGCCGGCACCACCACCACCAGGTTCAGCGGCAGCTTTGCCTTCACCGCGGCCACGAAGGTGCCGATCACGTTGGCCGCGCCGCACATGTCGTACTTCATTTCCTCGATGCCGCCCTGGGTCTTCAGGTTGACGCCGCCGGTATCGAAGGTGATGCCCTTGCCGACCAGGACGTACGGCTTGGCGTCACCACCGTTGTTCCACTTCAGCACCACCAGCTTCGGCCGGTTGGCCGAGCCGCGGGCCACGGCCAGCAGCGAGCCCATGCCCAGGGCTTCCATCTGCGCCTCGTCCAGGACCTCGGCTTCGGCACCCTCGTGTTCGGCGGCGAACTTGAGCGAGGACTCGGCCAGATAGGCCGGGGTGCAGTAGTTCGGCGGCAGGTTGCCCAGCTCGCGGGCGTATTCCACGCCCGAAGCAATCGCCTGGCCCTGGGCCAGCGCGGTGTCGTCGGTACCCAGGACCGCCAGCGTTTCCAGACCGGCCGGCTCGGGCTTCTTCTTGCCGAAGGTAGCGCTGTAGCGGTAGCTGGCGTGGTTGGCGGTGATCACCGCCTGGCGGATGTTCCAGGCCGCGTCGCGGCCGGCGACCGGCAATTCGGCCAGGGTGAGCAGGGCGTTGCGGCTGGCGCCGCTCTTCAGGGCGCGGGCGGCATCGCCGACGGCCTTGATGTACTGGGCCACACCGAACTTGGCCGGATCGCCCAGGCCGATCACCAGCACGCGCGGCGCGCTGACGCCGGCCACATCGTGCAGCAGCGTCGTGTTGCCGGTCTTGCCGCCGACATCCCCCCGCTCGACCAGCGCCTTGAGGCGTCCGCCGGCGGCGGCATCCAGCGCCTGCGCGGCCGGGGACAGCGACTTGTCGGCGAAAGCGCCAACGACGATGCAATCGAATCCGGCGGTGGCCGGGGCGGCGTGGTTCAGGGTGAATTCCAGAGACATTGATCAGATTCCGTTGCCAAATCCGTACAATCGCGGTCTGTTCATGCATGGCCGGTGTGGCCGGGCATCCCGCGGACGAAACCGAGAGTTTAAACCACCGACCCCATGGCGAAGCTTGACCGCTACCTGCTGAGCGACTTCATCCAGAGCTTTCTGGCCACTTTGACAGTCCTGCTGGTGGTGAGCGTGGGCGGCGTGCTGGTGGATATCCTCGGCCGCATCGCCGACGGCCGCATGCCTGCCGGCCTGCTGCTGTCGCAGCTGGGCCTGCAGTTCATCGCCTATCTGCCCATCATCCTGCCGCTGGCGCTGATGCTGGGCCTGGCGCTGGCGATCGCCCGGCTGTACCGGGATTCGGAAATGGCGGTGCTGACCGCCGTCGGTGTCGGTCCCCGGCGCCTGCTCAAGCCGATCCTGATGCTGGTGGTGCCGGTGGTGCTGGTGGTCGGGCTGTGCTCGTTGTGGCTGGGGCCGTGGGCCAGCCGCACCGCCACGGCGATGGTTGAAAACGCCAGCCGCTCGATGGTGGTGGCCGGACTGGAGCCGGGCCAGTTCACCTCGCTGCCGGGAGGTGGCATCGTCTATCTGTCCTCGCTCAGCGAGAACGGCACCCGCATGGGCAAGGTGTTCATGCAGCGGCAGAAGGATGGCCGGATCGACGTGGTGTCGGCCAACGAAGGTTCAATGTTTTTTGAGGGCGAGCGCCAGCGTTTCCTGCGGCTGGAAGACGGCTACCGTGTCGAGGGGCCGGAAAATGGCGCGCTGGACTACCGCCTGATGCGCTATGCCAGCAACGAGGTCGGTCTGCCCGACCGCGAGGACGCGCGGGAGCAGGATGATCCGGAAACGCTGTCCACGCTGCAGCTGTTGTCCGATCCGCGGGTGGAGGCCAAGGCCCAGCTGCACTGGCGCATCACTCCGCCGCTGCTGGCGCTGGCGTTCGCCCTGCTGACCCTGCCGCTGGCGCGCAGTGCGCCGCGGCAACAGCGTTATGGCCGGATCATGCTGGCCTTCCTGGCCTATCTGGTAGGTATCAACCTGATGATCGTGGGTACCCAGTGGCTGGCCAAGGGCAAACTGCCGGCCGCCGCCGGCCTGTGGTGGCTGACGCTGCCGTTGCTGGCACTGGCGCTGTGGCTGTACTTTCGCGACGGCCGGCTGGCCCGCCGCCGGAGGGCGGCGGCATGAGGCTGATGCCGCGTATCCATGACCTGTATATCGGTCGCACCGTGCTGCTGACGGTTGCGGTCGTCTGGATGGTGCTGCTGGGCCTGGATGCGATCCTGGCACTGTCCGGCGAGGCCAAGAACATCGGCCAGGGCAGCTACACCTTCGGCCATGCGATCGCCTGGACCGCCTATACGCTGCCGCGCCGTGCCTACACGCTGTTCCCGATGGCGGCGGTGATCGGTGCGCTGATGGGGCTTGGGCAGCTGGCCGCGACCTCGGAGCTGACCGCGTTGCGGGCGGTGGGTGTGTCGCGGCGGCGGATCGCGATATCGGTGGCGATCGCGCTGTCGCTGCTGACGGCAGTGATGGTCATCAATGGCGAGACCCTGTCGCCGTGGGCGCAGAACCGCGCCGATGCACTGCGTTCCAGTGCCCGCTACGAGACCGACATGGCCATGGCCCGGTATTCGGGATTGTGGGCCCGCGAAGGCGATACCTTCCTCAATGCGCAGACCGGTGAGGAGCAGTTGACCGAAGACGGTGCCACCCGGCTGGTGCTGCATGACGTGCGCCTGTACGAGCTGGATGCGGCCGGTCGTCTGGCCACGCTGACCTACGCGGTGACTGCGCGGCATGACGCCGGCGGCTGGGTGTTGGAGAAGGTCCGCCGCGACCGCTTCGCTGAGCGCGCAGTCACGCGCACCACGGTCGAAAGCGAGCCGTGGAACTCGCAGCTGGATGCGGCCGCGCTGGCGGCCGGTCTGGCCAAGCCGCGCAACCTCAGTGCCGCCGAGCTGCGCACCAGCATCGAGTACCGCAAGCGCAACGGGCTGGACGCGCGTGATTACGAGGACACCTACTGGGGGCGCTGGTTCTATCCGTTGAACGTGCTGGCGCTGTGCCTGGCGGCGGTGCCGTTCGCCTTCGGTTCGCTGCGCAGTGGCGGCATGGGCAAGCGGCTGTTCATGGGGATGCTGTTCGCGCTGGGCTTTTTGCTGCTGCAGATGTTCTTCAGCCGCATGGCCGGCGCGCTCAAGTTCGACTACCGCATCGCCTATGCGTTGCCGCCGATCCTGATGCTGCTGATCTCGCGCTGGCTGTTCCACCGGCGGCGCTGAACGCCGGCCGCGCGCAAATGCACTGGGCCGCACAGCCGAGGCTGCGGCGTAGTCGGGTCAGTCGCCGCGGGGGATGCGCACCAGCCGGGTGCCGCTGAGGCGGTCATGCAAGGTCAGCTTCTGCCTGTCGACCAGCGCCCACCAGAAGCCCAGTCCGCCGCACAGCAGTGACACGGTGCCGCCGAGATAGCGCAGCCACAGCGTGGACCAGCGAAGCGGCGCGCCCGTTTCGCCACGCAGGTACAGCTGCCACGGGCGCATGCCCAGGGTCTGGCCACCGCGTCGCCAGCTGATGGTGGCGTACAGGCCGGCGATGACCCAGCAGCTCAGCCACAGCAGCCATTGCAGTGCGCTGAAGGGGGCGATGTTCTCGCGCGCGCCGTGCCCGGCAACAGTGAAGCCCAGGGTGAACAGCGCCGACAGCAGCATCCACAGCGCCAGTGCCGGCCATAGGTCATAAAACAGGGCGGCCAGGCGGCGCGGCAGCAGCGCGCTGGGGCGTTCGGGGACGGCGCTCGGTTCGCTCATGGGGCGAGCATACGGGCTTGTGGCCCGCGGTTGGCTGGGCGCCGGCGGCGGGCAGGTTCTATGCTGTTGCCGATGTCTTCGATTACGACTCCCGCCGAACGCCGCCAGCTGGTGCGGCAGCTGCCGCCGTTGCGCGATGCCGATGGCCGCCACATCCAGCGTTTTCTCGATGCGATCTGGGCCGAGCAGGGCCTGGCGCGGGCCTCGCTGGACAGCTACCGCCGCGATCTGGAAGGCCTGGCGCGCTGGCGTGACGGTGCCGGTGGCGGTCTGGCCGGGATCGATCGTGCCGGACTGTTCGACTATCTGGCCTGGCGCACCCGGCACGGCTGGACGGCGCGCAGCAATGCGCGCCTGCTCTCGGCCCTGCGTGCGTTCTTCGCGCTGGCGGTGCGCCGCGGAGAACGTGCCGAAGATCCGGCCGCGCTGCTGGAGCCACCGAAGCTGCCACGTCCGCTGCCCAAGGCGTTGGCGGAAAGCCAGATCGAGGCGCTGCTGGCGGCACCCGATATCGGCACTCCGGTCGGCCTGCGCGACCGGGCGATGCTGGAACTGATGTACGCCGCCGGCCTGCGGGTGAGTGAGCTGGTCCATCTGCCGGCCAACGCGGTCAACCTGCGCCAGGGCGTGCTGCGGGTCACCGGCAAGGGCAGCCGGGAGCGGCTGGTGCCGCTGGGCGAGGAATCCCAGCACTGGCTGGAGCGCTATCTGGATCAGGCCCGGCCGCTGCTGACCGGCGGCAAGCCGGTGCCGGCCACGATAGATGGGCAGGTGCCGCTGTTTGTCGATGACAAACGCCAGCCGCTCAGCCGCCAGCAGTTCTGGGCGCTGGTCAAAACCTGTGCCGCCGTGGCGGGGATCGATCCGGCGAGAATCAGTCCGCACGGCCTGCGCCACAGCTTCGCCACGCATCTGCTCAATCACGGCGCAGATCTGCGCGCGCTGCAGATGCTGCTGGGGCACAGCTCGCTGTCCACCACCCAGATCTACACCCTGGTGGCGCGCGAGCACCTGCAGAAGCTGCATCGCCGGCACCATCCGCGCGGATAGGTCGGGCGCCGGCGGCGGTATGCGAGAATCGCCGGGTTGCCCCTTTCTCTTCAGGTTGCCGATGTTCCGAATTGCCTTTGCCGCGCTGCTGGGCGCGATCAGCCTTTCCGCCTGCGCGCAGCAGACCCCGTCGGCCCCGGCCGCGTCCACGGCCGCCGCGCCGGCCGCCGAGGGCGCGGTGGACAAGCGGGTGCGCGAGGCGCTCAAGCAGCTGGACCCGAATTTCAAGCCCGACTACATCGGCGCGGCGCCGTTTCCCGGTTTCCGCGAGGTGATCGTGTCCGGGCAGGTGCTGTACGTCACCGATGACGGCCGTTACCTGATGCAGTCGGCCCCGTACGACATCGAAAAGCGCGGCATGGCCACCAGCCCGGGCCTGCTGGCCTACCGCCGCGGCCTGCTGGACACGCTGCCGCACGCCGACCGCATCGTGTTCGCGCCGCCCAACGCCAAGTACACCATCAGCGTTTTCACCGATATCGAGTGCGGCTACTGCCGCAAGCTGCACCAGGACATCGCCGAACTCAACCGCAACGGCATCGCCGTGGAATACCTGGCGTTCCCGCGCATGGGCCTGGGCAGCAAGGACTACACCGACATGATCTCGGTCTGGTGCGCGGCCGACCGCAAGGCCGCGTTGACCGCCGCCAAGGGCGGGCAGCCGGTGCCGTCGCGGACCTGCACCAACCCGGTGGCGATGCAGTACAACCTCGGCCAGCAGCTGGGCATCAACGGCACGCCGGCGATCTTCGCCGCCGATGGCAGCCAGTTGGGCGGCTACCTGCCGCCGGCGCAGCTGAAGGCCGCGCTGGAGCGGCTGCCGGCCGCCGCCAGCCGTTGAGCCGGGCGCTGACGGCAACCCTGTGACATCCGACGGAGCCGGCCCAGTGCCGGCTCCGGTACAATGGCGGGCCCATTTCCACCATGGTCTCCCGGACATGATCGTCCTCGAGGGCGCAGCTGCCCTTTCGTCGTTCCGCCGCGAACGTCTTGAATCCCGCCTGCAGTCCATCGCCGCCGACCTGCGTATCACCGGTGCCTGGCACGTCTATTTCACCCAGACCGCCGATGCCGGCGCGGTCGACCTGGCCACGCTTGGACGCATCCTGCAGGGCCAGCCGCACAGCGCTGCCCGCGCCGAAGGCGCAGTCTCGCGCTATGTGGTGCCCCGCCTGGGCACGCTGTCGCCGTGGTCGAGCAAGGCCACCGAGCTGGTGCGTGGTGCCGGCCTGGCGATCCAGCGCGTCGAGCGCGGCACCCGCATCGACCTCACTGGCTGGCCTGCCGACCCGGCCCGGCAGGCCGCCGTGGCCAAGCTGCTGCACGATCCGATGACCCAGTCGCTGCTGGCCGACATCGACCAGGCGCAGACGCTGTTCAACAGCGTCGGCCGCGGCACGCTGGAGCGTATCGCGCTGGAGGATCTGGCCGCGGCCAACAAGCGCCTGGGCCTGGCCCTGGCCGATGACGAGATCGACTATCTGCGCCAGCGCTATGGCGAACTGGGCCGTGATCCGTCCGACGTCGAACTGATGATGTTCGCGCAGGCCAACTCCGAGCACTGCCGCCACAAGATCTTCAACGCCAGCTGGACCATCGACGGCACCGAGCAGGACCGCTCGCTGTTCAAGATGATCAAGTACACCCACCAGCAGACCCCGCAGCACACGTTGAGCGCCTACAGCGACAACGCCGCGGTGGTGGCCGGTGCGCCGGCCGCGCGCTTCCGTCCGGACCCGGACAGCGGCAAGTACCGCAGTGAAGCGGTGGTGCCCAGCGCGTTCCAGATCAAGGTCGAAACCCACAACCACCCGACCGCGATCGCCCCGTTCCCGGGCGCCTCGACCGGTGCCGGCGGCGAGATCCGCGACGAAGGCGCGACCGGCCGCGGTGGCAAGCCCAAGGCCGGCCTGACCGGCTTCTCGGTCTCGCACCTGCGTATCCCGACCCTGCCGCAGCCGTGGGAAGCGCCGCGCGCGCTGAACCCGCGCATGGCGCCGGCGCTGGACATCATGCTCGAGGGCCCGCTCGGCGGCGCCGCATTCAACAACGAGTTCGGCCGGCCGAACCTGCTGGGCTATTTCCGCAGCTTCGAGCTGCCCGAAGGCGGTATCACCCGCGCCTATGACAAGCCGATCATGCTGGCCGGCGGCCTGGGCGCGATCGACCGCGTGCAGGTGGAGAAGATCCCGCTGCAGGAAGGCGATGCGGTGATCGTGCTTGGCGGCCCGGCGATGCTGATCGGCCTGGGCGGCGGTGCGGCCTCGTCGGTGGCTTCGGGCGAAAGCGCCGAAGACCTCGATTTTGCCAGCGTGCAGCGCGACAACCCGGAAATGGAGCGCCGCTGCCAGGAAGTGATCGACCGTTGCGTGGCCATGGGCGCCGACAACCCGATCAAGTTCTTCCATGACGTGGGTGCCGGCGGCCTGTCCAACGCCATTCCCGAGCTGTTGCACGACTCCAATGTCGGCGGCGTGATCGACTTGGGCAAGGTGCCCACCGACGATCCGTCGCTGTCGCCGCTGGAGCTGTGGTGCAACGAATCGCAGGAACGCTACGTGCTGGGCGTGGCGCAGGAGCGCCTGGCCGAGTTCGCCGCGATCTGCGCGCGCGAGCGCTGCCCGTTCGCCGCGGTCGGCGTAGCCACGGCCGAGGAACATCTGGTGGTGGCCTACGGCGCAACCCCGGGCAACACCCCGGCCGATGCGCCGATCGATCTGCCGATGGACGTGCTGTTCGGCAAGGCGCCGAAGATGCACCGCGACACCGCCCATCCGCCGGCACCGCGCTGGCCGCAGCTCAGGACCGCCGGCCTGGATCTGCACCAGGCGGGCCTGCGCGTGCTCGCCCATCCGACCGTGGCGGCCAAGAATTTCCTGGTCACCATCGGTGACCGCAGCGTCGGCGGCCTGACCGCGCGCGAGCAGATGGTCGGCCCGTGGCAGCTGCCGATGGCCGATGTGGCCATCACCCTGGCCGGGTTCGACACCTACGCCGGCGAGGCGATGGCGCTGGGCGAACGCACCCCGCTGGCGCTGCTCAATGCCGCCGCCTCGGCGCGCATGGCCGTCGGCGAAGCCATCACCAACCTGTGCGCGGCGCCGGTGACGGCGCTGGAGACGGTCAAGCTGTCGGCCAACTGGATGGCCGCCTGCGGCCACGAGGGCGAAGACGCGCTGCTGTATGACGCGGTCAAGGCGGTGGGCATGGAGCTGTGCCCGGCGCTGGATATCAGCATCCCGGTGGGCAAGGACTCGCTGTCGATGCAGGCGCAGTGGCAGGCCGACGGCCAGACCGAGAAATCGGTGTCGCCGGTGTCGCTGGTGATCTCGGCGTTCGCGCCGGTGGGCGATGCGCGCCAGCAGCTGACCCCGTTGCTGGATCGCGACGCCGACAGCGAGCTGTGGCTGATCGGGCTGGGCGCGGGCAAGCAGCGTCTGGGCGGTTCGATCCTGGCCCAGACCCATGCCGACCACAGCCCGCTGCCGGCCTTTGCCGGCGAGGTGCCGGACCTGGACGACCCGCAGCGCCTGCGTGCGTTCTTCGAACTGATCCGCGATGCGCGTGAATCGGGACTGTTGCTGGCCTACCACGACCGCAGCGACGGCGGCGCGTTTGCCGCGCTGTGTGAGATGGCCTTCGCCTCGCGGCTGGGTCTGGATATCGTGCTCGACGCCTGGGGCGATGATCCGTTCCGCAGCCTGTTCAACGAAGAACTCGGCGCCGTGGTGCAGATCGCCAGGGAGGACCGCGCCGCGTTCGCCGATCTGGTCGAGCGCCATGCGCTGACCGAGTGCGCGCAGCGCATCGCCCGCCCGACCACCGCCCCGGTGGTGCGCGTGCAGCTGGGCAGCGACACCCTGGTGGAATGGCGCTGGGAAGAGCTGTTCGACGCCTGGTGGTCGGTGACCCACGCCATGCAGAAGCTGCGCGACAACCCGGAAGCGGCCGACCAGGAACGTGCCATCGCCCGCAACTTCAACGCCCCGGGGCTGAAGCCCCGGCTGGCGTTTGATCCGGCCGAGGATGTGGCGGCACCGTTCATCGCCACTGGCGCCCGGCCGAAGGTGGCGATCCTGCGCGAGCAGGGCGTCAACGGCCAGATCGAGATGGCCGCCATCTTCGAGCGCGCCGGTTTCGACGCCTTCGATGTGCACATGAGCGACCTGATCGAAGGGCGCGTGCAACTGGCCGATTTCCGGGGTCTGGCCGCCTGTGGCGGCTTCAGCTACGGCGACGTGCTCGGTGCCGGCCGTGGCTGGGCGACCTCGATCCTGGAGCGTCCGGCCCTGCGCGAGGCGTTCGCGGCCTTCTTCGCCCGCCCGGACACCTTCGCACTGGGCGTGTGCAACGGTTGCCAGATGATGAGCCAGCTCAAGGACATCGTTCCCGGTGCCACGCATTGGCCGAAGTTCCTGCGCAATGCCAGCGAGCAGTTCGAAGCGCGAACCGCGCTGCTGGAAGTGGTGGAGTCGCCGTCGATCCTGCTGCGCGGCATGGCCGGCTCGCGCCTGCCCGTGGCGGTGGCGCATGGTGAAGGCCGCGCCGAGTTCGCCAGCGCGGTGGACCAGGCCGCCGCCAGTGTCGCGCTGCGTTACGTCGACGGCGATGGGCGCGTGGCCGACCAGTATCCGCTGAACCCGAACGGTTCGCCGGACGGCATCACCGGCCTGACCACGGCCGATGGCCGCGTGACGATCCTGATGCCGCACCCCGAGCGCACCCCGCGCACGGTCAACCTGAGCTGGGCGCCGGCCGGCTGGGGTGAGGACTCGCCGTGGCTGCGGATGTTCCGCAACGCAAGAGTATGGTGCGGTTGATCCGCCGCCACTGAGGAAATTTTCAGCTGAATCCGGGAAACCCTCCGAAACGCCCGCAGGCCAAGGCCTGCGGGTTTTTTTATGCGCGGAATCGGGCGCGGCGGCGGCCGACAGAAAGTTGCCGCATCCGCCTGTTCCACAACGGGTTTCCATGAAATTTGTGCGCTGAAGCACAAACTCACCCGTGCCCGTCAAAAACTTGACGGTAGATAAATCCTCCATTAACACTCGGCCCATCCCGCAGTCATCTCTCACCCCGGTGAAGGAGCCGCGACAGGCGTGAGCCTCTCGTGCCGGCAGGACCGGAAGCGGGATCCACAACACCTCAGGGGGATCGCCAGGCACCTGATGCCGGGCGATGGCAGCGTCTGTACGCGCAAAAACAACCAGCCGACTTGAAGGAGCAGTGACGATGAATCGGATTTATCGCAAGGTCTGGAACAAGGCGTTGGGCCAGCTGGTAGTGGCTTCGGAGCTGGCCAGTTCCCATTCCCCCGGGGGGCTCGTGGACGCGCGCCGATCCGGCGGCGGCCAGTTCCAGAGCCTGGCGGTGGCCATCGCGCTGGCGCTGGGCATAGGAGGCGGGTCATTGGCGGTGCCGGCCGCCGCGCAATCGGTCGAGGTCGGCGGCAACGCGCTGTGCATCGTGCTCAACAGCAACATCCTGGACAACTGCGTGGTCGATGGCAGCGCTACCGCCTCCGGCACCAATGCCGTGGCCATCGGCGCGGCCACGGTCGCCTCCGGCGACTACAGCGTCGCCAGCGGCGACAGCGCCACGGCCAGCGGCGAGTACGCCGTGGCGGTGGGCGCCGAAAGCCAGGCCAGCGGCGAGCAGAGCACCGCGCTGGGGGCGGCGGCGCTGGCCGCCGGGGATGGCAGCGTGGCGGTGGGCACCCTGTCCGAGGCCGATGGCATCGAATCCACCGCGCTGGGCTACTACAGCACCGCCGCGGGCACCGGGGCCACCGCGCTCGGCGCCGAAAGCGTCGCTGTGGGTACCACCGCCGCCGCGATGGGTTTCCAGGCACAGGCCAGCGCCAGTTACGCCACCGCGGTCGGTGGCTTCGCGCAGGCCGCGGGTTTCAACAGCACCGCGCTGGGCAACAGCAGTGGCGCCTCCGGTGACAACGCCACCGCGCTGGGCTCGGACGCGGTGGCCAGCGGTGATGACAGCCTCGCCGCCGGCCAGGGCGCGCTGGCCACCGGCGTGAACAGCGTGGCGGTGGGGGGCTCCCTGTTCGGACTGTTGCCTGCAGAGGCCTCCGGCAACTACTCCACCGCGGTCGGCGGCGCGGCGTGGGCACCGGGCACCAACAGCACTGCGCTGGGCAATGCATCCATGTCGATCGGCAGCAACAGCGTGGCGCTGGGCGCCGATTCGCTGGCCGAGCGCGACAACACGGTTTCGGTCGGTGATACCGGCAACGAGCGGCAGATCACTCACGTCGCCGCCGGTACCGAAGGCACCGATGCGGTGAACAAGGACCAGCTCGATGCGGTCGCGGCGGTGGCTGAAACCACCAGCAAGTACTTCCAGGCCAGCGGCAGTGCCGACAGCGATGCCGGTGCTTACGTCGAAGGCGACAACGCACTGGCGGCGGGCGAGGCGGCCAATGCCATCGGTGCCGGCAGCACCGCGCTGGGGGGCGGGGCCAATGCCTTGGCCGATTACGCTACCGCGGTGGGCTTCAACGCGCTGGCGGCGGCCGGCAATGCGTCAGCGTTCGGCAGCAGCGCGCAGGCGCTGGGTGAGTACGCCACCGCGGTCGGTGCCGAGAGCATCGCGGCGGGCGAATTGAGCACGGCGACCGGCGCGGCCGCGCAGGCCAGTGGGGATGGCAGCGTGGCCAGCGGCGCGCTGGCCTTGGCCGAGGGCGCCGAGGCCACCGCCGTGGGGTTCTACAGCACCGCCAGCGGTGAAGGGGCTACCGCGCTGGGCGCGGAAAGCGTGGCCGCAGGCGATGGCGCGACCGCTGCCGGGTTCGCCGCGCAGGCGGACAACGCTTATGCCACGGCGCTGGGCAGCGAGGCGCTCGCTTCGGGGCTGCAATCCACCGCCAGCGGTTTCCGCAGCGAGGCCAGCGGTGACGGTTCTGCCGCCTATGGCGGATACAGCGCCGCCAGCGGCTTTGCGACCACCGCGCTGGGCTATGGCGCCAGCGCGTCGATGGAATCGGCCACGGCCCTGGGTTTTGGCGCCAGCGCCAGCAACTATGACGCCACCGCGGTCGGCTCCAACGCGATCGCCAGCGGCGACAACAGCGTGGCGGTGGGTGGTGCGTTCTGGGGCCTGGTTGCGACCGAGGCGGCCGGCGACTACTCCACCGCGGTGGGCGGCGCGGCCTACGCCGGCGGCTTCAACAGCACCGCGCTGGGCAACTTCAGCGCCGCCAACGGCGATGCGAGCGTGGCTCTGGGCAGCGACTCGGCAGCCAATGGCGAAAACAGTGTGGCGCTGGGAGCCGGGTCGGTGGCCGAGCGCGACAACACGGTCTCGGTCGGCGATACCGGCAGCGAGCGGCAGATCACCCACGTGGCTGCCGGCAGCGAAGGTACCGACGCGGTGAACAAGGATCAGCTCGATGCGGTCGCGGCGGTGGCCGAGAACACCAGCAAATATTTCCAGGCCAGCGGCAGCGCCGACAGCGATGCCGGCGCCTATGTCGAAGGCGACAACGCGCTGGCCGCGGGCGAGGCGGCCAACGCCATCGGCGCCGGCACCGCCGCGCTGGGCAGCGGCGCCAACGCGCTGGCCGACTACGCCACCGCGGTGGGCTTCAACGCCCTGGCGGCGGCCGGCAACGCGGCCGCGTTCGGTACCGCTGCGCAGGCGCTGGGCGAGGACAGCCTCGCGCTGGGCAGTGGCGCGATGGCATCTGATACCGGCGCCACCGCCAGCGGCGCCGGCGCGCAGGCGGCGGGCACCTTCAGCACCGCCACCGGCAACGAAGCGGTGGCGTCGGACAACCAGGCCACGGCCACCGGCTTCCGCGCCACTGCGAGCAATGCCGGTGCCACCGCGCTCGGCGGTTACAGCGAGGCCAGCGGATTCCTGGCTTCGGCGCTGGGCTACGGCGCGGTCGCCTCCAGCGACTACACCACTGCGGTGGGGGTGGGGGCCACGGCCGCCGGTGCCAGCGCGGTGGCGGTGGGCGAATCCAGCGAAGCCACCGGCGATGAGAGCGTGGCAGTGGGCGGCACCACCTTCTCCGGTTTCATTCCGGCGCGCGCCTCCGGCACCGGGGCGGCGGCGTTCGGCGCCGGTGCCTGGGCCACGGACGCGTACACCACTGCGGTGGGCTGGAACGCCTGGGCCGATGCGCTCAGTGCCACCGCGCTGGGTGAGAGCGCGCTGGCCTTCGGCGTCAACAGCGTCGCGCTGGGTGCCGGCTCGGTGGCCGAGCGCGACAACACGGTCTCGGTCGGCGATAGCGGCAGCGAGCGGCAGATCACCCACGTCGCCGCCGGCACCAAGGGTACCGATGCGGTGAACCTGGACCAGCTCAATGCGGCCACGTTCGACGCGGTCAACACCGCCCGCTATTTCAAGGCCAGCGGCGACGGCGAGGCGACCGTCATCGGCGAGAACAGCCTGGCGGCCGGTTCCGGCGCCACGGCGGAAGGCGACAGTGCGACCGCACTGGGCAGTGACAGCCAGGCGCTGGCCACTGCGGCCACCGCGATCGGCAGCGAGGCGATGGCATTGGGTCTGGGCGCCAGCGCCTTCGGCCAGACCAGCATCGCTTTTGGCGATGCCAGTGTGGCGATGGGACAAAGCGCGATGGCCTTCGGGCTGGCCGATGTGGCGATCGGTGCCTCGGCCACGGCCGCCAGCGAGAACGGAGCGGCCACGGCCGTGGGTGGGCTCAGCGCCGCCGTGGCCGATGGCGCGACCGCGGTGGGCGGCGCGGCCCTCGCCGCCGGGCTTGGCAGCAGCGCGATCGGCCGCGGTGCCGAAAGCTACGGTGAGGCGGCCGTCG
This sequence comes from Stenotrophomonas sp. STEN013, assembly GCF_056760355.1. NCBI lineage: Bacteria > Pseudomonadati > Pseudomonadota > Gammaproteobacteria > Lysobacterales > Lysobacteraceae > Stenotrophomonas > Stenotrophomonas sp. STEN013. The sequence continues at coordinate 76,624 of NZ_JBRREO010000008.1, forward strand.
CGATGGGCGCGTTCAGCATCGCGGTGGCCGATTTCAGCATGGCGCTGGGTTCGAATTCGGCGGCGGTGGCCCTCGGCAGTGTGGCGCTGGGGGCCGGCTCGCTGGCCGACCGGGTCGATACGGTGTCCGTCGGCGCGGTCGAATACGGGCTGACCCGCCAGATCACCAGCGTCGCCGCCGGTACCGAAGGCACCGACGCGGTGAACAAGGACCAGCTCGATGCGGTCGCCGCGGTGGCTGAAAACACCGGCAAGTACTTCCAGGCCAGTGGCAGCGCCGACAGCGATGCCGGCGCCTATGTCGAGGGCGACAACGCCACTGCGGCCGGCGAAGCGGCCAATGCGATCGGCAACGGCGCCTCGGCTTACGGCAGCGGTGCCAACGCGCTGGCCGACGGGGCCACCGCGGTGGGCCTGAACGCGCTCGCGTCGGGCCAGAACGCCGCCGCCTTCGGCCAGAACGCGCAGGCGCAGGGGCCGGGCGCGGTCGCGGTCGGCGGCAACGCGGTAGATGAGAACGGCAATGCGCTGATCACCGTGGACGGGGTGCCGGTGGACACCGGCGCGACCAGCGCCGGGGTCGGCGGTACCGCGCTGGGTGCCAGTGGCAATGCCGAAGGTTTTGCCGCCACCGCGGTCGGGGTGGGGGCGTATGCGCAGGGCGATCAATCCACCGCCAGTGGCGCGGTGGCCAACGCGCTGGGCGACTTCAGCACCGCCACCGGCTCGCAGAGCTATGCCGAGGGCGCCGGCGCCACCGCGGTGGGTTTCAACGCGGCCGCTTACGAGGACGGCAACGTCGCCGTCGGCCGCAATGCTTCGGCACTCGGTGCGGGCAGCCTGGCCATCGGTGACGGTGCCGAAACCGGCTTCGGTTTCTTCGGCATCGGTGCGGCCAATGCGGTGGCTATCGGCAGCGGCAGCTGGGCGTTTGGCGATGACGCCACCGCCATCGGTGCCGGTGCCTGGGCCTTCGACCAGCAGACCACAGCCATCGGCAGCAATGCGGTGGCCGGGGAGGTCAACTCGGTGGCACTGGGCGCCAACTCGGTCGCCGACCGGGCCAACAGCGTGTCGGTGGGCGATGTCGGCAGCGAGCGGCAGATCACCCATGTCGCCGCCGGCACCGAAGCCACCGATGCGGTGAACAAGGCGCAGCTGGATGAAGTGGCGGCCGTGGCCGAAGTCGGCCAGCAAACGGCCAGGTACTTCACCGCCAGCGGCAGCGATTACAGTGACGCTGGCGCGTATGTGGAAGGTGACAACGCCACCGCGGCCGGCGAGGCGAGCAATGCGATCGGCAATGGCGCCTCGGCCTACGGCAGCGGTGCCACTGCGGTGGCCGACGGGGCGACCGCGGTGGGCATGAACGCGCTGGCGTCGGGCCAGAACGCGGCCGCCTTCGGCCAGAACGCGCAGGCGATGGGCCCGGGCGCGGTGGCGGTGGGGGGCAACGCGGTCGATGAAAACGGCAACCCGTTGATCACCGCCGGCGGGATGCCGGTGGAAACCGGCGCCACCAGTGCCGGGGTCGGCGGTACCGCGCTGGGCGCCAGTGCCGATGCCGGCGGCTTTGCCGCCACCGCAGCCGGTGTCGGCGCCTATGCCCAGGGCGCGCAGTCCTCGGCCTTCGGCGCGGTGGCCAATGCGCTGGGTGACTACAGCACGGCGATGGGTACGCAGAGCTCGGCCTCGGGTACCAGCAGCGTGGCCATCGGTGGCCCGGCCGATCTGATCCCGGGCTGGGGCTTCTTTGTTGATACCCAGGCCAGTGGCGAGGCGTCCACCGCCGTGGGCGCCGGCGCGATCGCTTCCGGCGACTACGCGCTGGCCTCCGGTGCGCTGAGCGAAGCCTCCGGCGTTGAAGCCACCGCGATCGGCTATTTCGCCTATGCACCGGGCGCCCGTGCCAGCGCGGTGGGCGCGCAAAGCTGGGCCAGCGGTGCCAACAGCGTGGCATTGGGCTACTACAGCACCAGCCGTGGTGCGGACAGCACCGCACTGGGGGCGAACGCCGAAGCGGTAGCCGCTAACAGTGTCGCGCTGGGTGCCGGCTCGGTGGCCGAACGTGCCAATAGCGTCTCGGTCGGTGCTGTCGGCAGCGAGCGCCAGATCGCCAACGTCGCCGCCGGTACCGAAGCCACCGATGCGGTGAACAAGGCGCAGCTGGATGAAGTGGCCGGACTGGCCGGGGAAACCAGCAAGTACTTCCAAGCCAGCGGTGAGGGCGTGGCCACCGCCAGCGGCACGAACAGTGTCGCGGCAGGCGCCGGGGCATCGGCCAGTGGCAATCGCAGCACCGCCCTGGGGACGGCCAGTACCGCCAATGCGACCGGTGCGACGGCCGTGGGCGCCGATGCGTCGGCCCGCGGCACCAACAGCACCGCGCTGGGCCGGCAGACCTCGATCACCGCGACCAACGGTGTGGCGATCGGCTACAGCGCGTTCGCCAGCAACGGCGCCAATGGCATCGCGATCGGCGCCGGTGCGGGGGTTTCCGGTACCAACTCGGTGGCGCTGGGGGCCGGTTCACGGGCCACCGAAGCCAACGTGGTGTCGGTCGGCGGGGGCAATGGAGTAGACGGGCCGGCCACGCGCCGCATCGTCAATCTCGCTGCCGGCCGCATCGCCGAAGGCAGTACCGATGCGGTCAACGGCAGCCAGCTCAACGTCACCAACCAGCGCGTGGGCGCAGTGGAAACCCGGGTCAGCGATATCGACAGCCGCATCGGCACGGTGGAAGGGGTGACCGCCAACGCGGTGACCTATGACGATGGCAGCCGCGCGGTGATGACGCTGGCCGGTGCGCAGGGCACCGTCCTCGACAACGTCGCCGCCGGCAGTATCGCCGCCGGCAGCATGCAGGCGGTCAATGGCGGGCAGCTGTTCCAGTCGTTGGGCAACATGGCCAGTTTCCTGGGGGGCGGTGCCGGCATCGGCATGCAGGGCATGTTCGTGGCGCCGAACTACGTGATCCAGGGCAGCACCTACAACAATGTCGGCGCCGCCTTGAGTGCGTTGGACCAGCAGGTCAGTTCCATCAACAGCCGTATCGCGAGCAATGGCAACGGCAACGGCAATGGCAATGGCAATGGCAACGGCAATGGCAACGGCAATGGCAACGGCAATGGCAACGGCAATGGCAACGGACCGCGGGGTCGCGTGGCAGGCATCGCCGCCGTGACGCCGGCCGCCGTTGCGGGCGTGGCGCTGGGTGACCAGGCCGCGGCCAACAATGTGGCCGGGACCTCCATTGGCAATGGCAGCTACGCGCATGGCCTGAACGACACGGCGCTGGGCAGCAACGCCCGGGTCGATGCCGATGGCAGCACCGCGGTCGGCGCCAATACCTATATCAGCGCCGCCAGCACCAATGCGGTGGCGATGGGGGAGGGCGCAACGGTCAATGCCGCCTCGGGCACTGCGATCGGCCAAGGGGCGAGCGTGAGTGCACAGGGCGCGGTGGCCCTGGGCCAGGGCTCGGTGGCTGACCGCGCCAACACGGTGTCGGTGGGCGCTGCCGGCAGCGAGCGGCAGATCGCCAACGTCGCCGCCGGCACCCAGGCCACCGACGCGGTCAACAAAGCCCAGCTGGATAACGGCATCACCGCGGCCAACAGCTACACCGACAACCGCTTCGGCGCGATGGCCGACAGCTTCGCCATGTACAAGGGCGAGATCGATGACCGCCTGCGCCGTACCGATCGCCGTATCGATCGCCAGGGCGCCATGAACGCGGCGATGTTGAACATGGCCACCAGCGCTGCCGGCGTGCGCACGCAGAACCGGGTGGGCGTGGGCGTCGGCTTCCAGAGTGGCGAATCGGCGCTGTCCATCGGCTATCAGCGGGCGATCAGCGAGCGCGCCACGGTGACCCTGGGCGGCGCGTTCAGCAGTGATGACAGCTCGGTCGGCGTGGGTGCCGGTTTCGGCTGGTGATCAAGCTGCGGCGGCGTCCGTCCTGGGCGCCGCACGCATGCAGAGTGCAAGGCCTGAGGGGGCAGACCGAAGGAACCTTGGCTGGGCCGGCCAACGGATTCCGCAGGAGGTTTTTGGCCAGAACTGTCGCCTGATCCATGAACTTGAAGAGGACGTCAACGTGATCAACAAGCACAACCTTCGCATCAACGCCATCGCCGCCGCGGTGCTGACCCTGACGGTGGGGGCTGCCGCCCATGCCGCGCCGCAGCTGCAGGTCAAGGAGCCGGTGCAGGCGGCGCCGGCGGCGGTCCAGAGCTCCAGCCGCATCATTGTCAAATACCGTACCGGCAGCGCCGCCGCGCGCGACCGTTCCAGCAAAGTGTCGGTGGTGCAGTCGGCGCTGTCCCGTGCCAGCCTCGGCGCAGGCAAGGCCCGTGCTGCGGCGATCCGGGCCGAGCATGTGCGCACGCTGGGGGTGGGCGCGGATCTGATGCGCCTCGATGCCCGGCTCAACCGGGCCGAGCTGGACAAGGTGGTGGCCGAAATCGCCGCCGATCCGGCGGTGCTGTACGCCGAAGCCGACGTCAAACTGCAGCGTGTGGATTCGCCCAAGGCGAAGGAACAGCCGCAGCTGGTCCCCAACGACCAGTACTACCAGACCTACCAGTGGCACCTGCACAACGCCGCCGGGGGCATCAACGCGCCGGCGGCGTGGGACATCGCCCAGGGCGAAGGCGTGGTGGTGGCGGTGCTGGATACCGGGATCCTGCCGGGCCATCCGGATTTCGCCGGCAACCTGCTGCAGGGCTATGACTTCATTTCCGATGCCGAGACTTCGCGGCGCCCCACCGATGACCGTGTGCCGGGTGCGCTGGACTATGGCGACTGGGTGGCCACGGCCAACGAATGCGGCCCCAACACCCCGGCCGAGGACAGCTCCTGGCACGGCACCCACGTCGCCGGCACCATCGCCGAGGCGACCAACAACGGGATCGGCATGGCCGGGGTCGCCTACAAGGCGCAGGTGCTGCCGGTGCGCGTTCTCGGCAAATGCGGTGGCTACCTGTCCGACATCGCCGATGCGGTGACCTGGGCTTCCGGTGGCAGCGTGGCCGGTATTCCGGCCAATGCCACTCCGGCCGAGATCATCAACATGAGTCTGGGTGGCAACGGCACCTGCGGCAGCGTCTACCAGGATGCGATCAACGGCGCGGTGTCGCGTGGCACCACCGTGGTGGTGGCCGCAGGCAACAGCGCGGCCAACGCCGGCAACTACCGTCCGGCCAGCTGCAACAACGTGGTGGCGGTGGGCGCGACCCGTATTACCGGTGGCATCGCCTCGTACTCCAACTATGGTGCGGTGGTGGATCTGTCCGGTCCCGGCGGCGGCGGCGGGGTCGACGGCAATCCGGGCGGCTATGTCTGGCAGGCCGGCTACAACGGCACGACCACGCCCACCTCCGGTGCCTACAGCTATATGGGCATGGGCGGCACCTCGATGGCCTCGCCGCATGTCGCCGCGGTGGGCGCGCTGGTGCAGGGGGCACTGGCGGCAGCCAATCGCGACATCCTCACCCCGGCCCAGCTCGAAGCGCTGCTGAAACAGACCGCGCGGCCGTTTCCGGTGACCATCCCGGCCGCCACGCCGATCGGCAGCGGTATCGTCAATGCCAAAGCCGCGCTGGACAAGGCGCTGGAGGTGCCGTGCGATCCGGCGGTGGACACCTGCGGCCCGGTCGCCACGCCGCTGACCAACAAGGTGGTGGTGTCCGGTCTGGCCGGTGCGGCCGGCAGCGAAGCGCTGTACAGCTTCCAGGCACAGGCCGGCGCGGTGCTGAGCATCCTCACCTACGGCGGTACCGGCAATGTCTCGTTGTACGTCCGCCTGGGCGAGGAGCCGAGCAGCACCGTATTCGACGCCAAGTCCGCGCGCGCCGGCAACAGCGAGACGGTGCGCTTCACCGCGCCGGCGGCGGGGACCTACTACATCAAGCTGGTGGGGGCTTCGGCCTACAGCGGGGTGAGCCTGGTGGCACGCCAGTAAGTGATCGACGGTGGTATCCGGGAACCCCGGCATTGCCGGGGTTTCCTTTATATGCGCCATCGGTTGCTGCGCGCGGACGGAACGCGTGGGCGAACTGCTAAAGTTCCGGCAACACAGGAGGATTGCGTGAACGCGGTAGCCAACGACGCCACTCTTGCGCCTGCCGAACGCATCATCCAGCTGCTGCTGGCCCAGGGCCGGCTGAAAGAGCCGGATCTGCTGCGTGCGCGGCAACTGCAGCGCGATGCCGGCGGCGATCTGCTGGGGTTGCTGTCACGGCTGGGACTGGTATCCGAGCGCGATCATGCCGACGCCTGCGCGCAGGTGCTGGGCCTGCGCCTGCTGGGGGTCAAAGACGTGCCAGCCGCGCCGCCCGAGCTGGTCGAGGATGTGCAACCGATCGCGCTGCGCTTTCTCAAACAGTTCCATGTCTTGCCGCTGGGCGAGCAGCGCGGACGCATCGCGTTGTGGATGGCCGATCCCTATGACCGCTACGCGATCGAAGCGATCCAGCTGGCCACCGGCTGCGAGGTCGCACCGGCGGTCGGCGTGCGCAGCGAGATCGCCGACCTGATCGAACGCTGGCACGGCCAGGGCCGCAGCGCGATGGATGCACTGCTGGAATCGACCGATGGCGAGGCCGCGCCGCTCGATGACATCGAGCACCTGCGCGATCTGGCTTCCGAAGCGCCGGTGATCCGGCTGGTGAATCTGCTGATCCAGCGGGCGGTGGAGCTGCGCGCCTCGGACATCCATGTCGAGCCGTTCGAGAACCGCCTGAAGGTGCGTTACCGCGTCGACGGCGTATTGGTCGATGGCGAGAGCCCGCCGGTGAATCTCACCGCCGCGGTGATCAGCCGTATCAAGATCATGGCGCGGCTCAACATCGCCGAGCGGCGACTGCCGCAGGACGGCCGCATCATGCTGCGGGTGCAGGGCAAGGAATTGGACCTGCGCGTGAGCACCATGCCCACCGCGCATGGCGAAAGCGTGGTGATGCGCCTGCTCGACCGCGAGACGGTGGTGTTCGATTTCCAGCGGCTGGGCTTTGACGAGGCCTTCCTGCCGCAGTTCCGCAAGGTGCTGGAGCAGCCGCACGGCATCCTGCTGGTCACCGGTCCGACCGGCTCGGGCAAGACCACCACGCTGTACACCGCGCTGAGCCAGCTCAACACCGACCAGGTGAAAATCATCACCGTCGAGGACCCGGTCGAGTACCAGCTCGAAGGCATCAACCAGATCCAGGCCAAGCCGCAGATCGGGCTGGATTTCGCCAGCGCCCTGCGCAGCATCGTGCGCCAGGACCCGGACATCATCATGATCGGCGAAATGCGCGATCTGGAAACCGCGCGCATCGCCATCCAGTCCGCGCTCACCGGCCATCTGGTGCTGTCCACCCTGCATACCAACAACGCCGCCGGCGGCATCACCCGACTGCTGGACATGGGCGTGGAGGATTACCTGCTCACCTCCACCATCAACGGCATCCTGGCCCAACGGCTGGTGCGGCGGCTGGAGCCCACCCACGCGTTGCGTTATGAAGCGTCGCCGGAAGAAATCGAACGCTTCGACCTGCGGCGCTTCCAGCCGCAGGGAACGATCCACCTGTACCGGCCGCAGCCTTCGGCACTGGCGCCGACCGGATATCTGGGCCGCACGACCATTGTCGAATTCCTGGTGATGGACGATGCGCTGCGCGGTGCGGTGATGCGCAAGGCGGGCATGGGCGAGATCGAGCAGCTCGCGCGTGCGGCCGGCATGCGCACCATGTACGAGAACGGCATCGGCAAAGCCCTGCGTGGCGAAACCACGCTGGAAGAAGTGCTGCGGGTGACGGAGGACGCATGAGCCGTTATCTGGGGTCGCTCCATCCGGAGACGCATTGCTGATGCCGCTGTACCGCTACAAGGCGCTGGATACGCGCGGCGAGCTGCTCGACGGGCAGCAGGAAGCGGCCAGCGACAGCGAGGTGGTCGCGCGCCTGCAGGAACAGGGCCATCTGCCGGTCGAGGTGCGCCTGTCCAGTGGTTCGGGTGTCGCGGGCGGCGGCTGGAAGCCGTGGCGCCGGCGTCCATTCGATGGCGCCGCGCTGGTGCGGTTCACCCAGCAGCTGGCCACCTTGCTGGGGGCGGGGCAGCCGCTGGACCGGGCGTTGTCGATTCTGCTGGAGACGCCCGACGATGCGGCCCAGCAGCGGGTGATCGGTGATATCCGCCAGACGGTGCGCGCCGGTGCACCGCTGTCGCAGGCGCTGGAGCATCAGCACGGGGTGTTCTCGCGGTTGTACGTGAACATGGTGCGCGCCGGTGAGGCCGGCGGCAGTCTGCATGAAACGCTGCAGCGGCTGGCCGATTATCTGGAGCGCAGCCAGCAGTTGAAGGGGCGGGTGATCAACGCGCTGATCTACCCGGCGATCCTGCTGCTGGTGGTGGGGCTGGCGCTGCTGTTCCTGCTCGGCTACGTGGTGCCGCAGTTCGCGCAGATGTATGAAAGCCTGGAGGTGGCGCTGCCGTGGTTCACCCGGGCGGTGCTGCAGCTGGGTCTGCTGGTGCGCGACGGGTGGATCGTGCTGCTGGTGGTGCCGGCGCTGGCGCTGCTGTGGGTCGAACGCAAACGGCGCGATCCGGATTTCCGCCTGGCCTTTGACGGCTGGCTGCTGCGGCGGCCGATGGTCGGCCCGTTGCTGGGCAAGCTGGAAACCGCGCGGCTGGCGCGCACGCTGGGCACCTTGCTACACAACGGCGTGCCGCTGCTGGCCGGGCTGGGGATCGCCCGCAATGTGCTGGGCAACCGCGCGCTGGCCGCCGATGTCGGCGCCGCCCGTGAGGACGTGAAAAACGGCATCGGCCTGTCCACCGCGCTGGGCCGCAACGGCCGGTTCCCGCGGCTGGCGCTGCAGATGATCCAGGTGGGCGAGGAGTCCGGCGCACTGGAAAGCATGCTGCACAAGACCGCCGACACCTTCGAACAGGAAACCGCGCGGGCCATCGACCGCCTGCTTGCCGCGCTGGTGCCGGTGATCACCCTGCTGCTGGCGGCGGTGGTCGGCATGGTGATCATCGCCGTGCTGGTGCCGCTGTACGACCTGACCAATGCCATCGGCTGAATCCGGAAAATGCCGCAACTGTGGAGACTGTCATGAAACGCACCCAACGAGCACCGCACGCGCGCCGCCACCAGGCGGGCATGAGCCTGCTGGAAATCATCATCGTCATCGTGTTGATCGGCGCGGTGCTTACCGTGGTCGGCAGTCGCGTACTGGGCGGGGCGGACCGTGGCAAAGCCAATCTGGCCAAGACCCAGATCCAGACCCTGGCCGGCAAGGTGGAGAACTTCCAGCTCGATACCGGCCGGCTGCCGGTCAAGCTCGAGGATCTGGCCGCGCAGCCGGCCGGGGTCAGCGGCTGGCTGGGGCCGTATGCCAAACCCAGCGAGTTCAATGATCCGTGGGGTCATGCCATCGAGTACCGGGTGCCGGGCGAAGCCGGCCCGTTCGATCTGAAAAGTCTGGGCAAGGACGGCCGCCCCGGTGGCACCAGTTACGACGCGGACATCAGCGTCGAGTAAGACCGATGCCCACGCTGTCCGCGCCCGTTTTTCCGCCTCAGCGGCCGCGTCGCGCGTACCGCCGGCCGGCGGTGGCGGGCATGTCGTTGCTGGAAATGCTGCTGGTGCTGGCCTTGATGGCGGCCATTGGCCTGATCGCGGCGATGGCGATGAACGGCGGGCTGGCCGGCATGCGACTGCGTTCGGCCGGCAAGGAGGTGGCCGCGCAGCTGCGGCATACCCGGACCCAGGCTGTCGTCAGTGGCGTGCCGCAGCGCTTCAGCATCGATCCGCGCACGCGCCGTTGGCAGGCCGCTGGCGGGCGTGATGGCCAACTGTCGGCCGCCCTGGCGGTGCGCTTTGCCGGTGCCCGCCAGGCACAGGCGCGCACTGACGAAGGCGTGATCGGTTTTTTTGAAGACGGCGCCTCCACCGGCGGGCGTATCGAGCTGAGTTCGGGCAGTGCGGTGTGGCGGGTGGATGTGAGCTGGATCACCGGTGAGGTGAGCTCGGGCCCGGTGCGCGCGGATGCGGCGCGATGAAGCAGCAGCGCGGTTATTCGCTGATCGAGGTGATCGTCGCGTTCGCGTTGCTGGCGCTGGCGATGACCCTGCTGCTGGGCAGCCTGTCCGGGGCCGCGCGGCAGGTGCGCACGGCCGACGCGCAGGGGCGCGCGGCCTTGCATGCACAGTCGCTGCTGACGGCGGCCGGTATCGAGGCCCCGTTGGCGGCGGGACGGCGCCAGGGCGACTGGGAGCAGGGTCGCTATCGCTGGACGCTGGAGGTGACGCCTTACCTGGAGCCGCGCCAGACCACGCCGGACGCGGCGCTGTGGCAGCTGGATCTGCAGGTGCGCTGGGGCCAGGCACCGGCCGAGCAGTTGCGCTGGCGCACGTTGCGACTGCGCAGCCCGGCGGTTGCCGAGGGGTTGCCATGAGATCACGGTCACGTGCGATGGGCGGCTTCACCCTGATCGAAATCCTGCTGGCCACGGTGTTGCTGGCCGCCGGCATGGCGCTGGCGTTCGCCGCGGTGCGCTCGACACTGGCGGTCAGTACCCGCGGTGAGATCATCGCCAGCGGCAACGAACGGATGCGCGCGGTCGATGGCTTTCTGCGCCGGCGCTTGAGCGCGGCGATGCCGCTGGCGATCGGCGCCGTCGATCCTGAAACCGGCACCGCACCGGTGTTCATCGGCGATGCGCGGCATCTGCAGTTTGTCGCCGAGGTCCCGGACTATCTCGGCCGCGGGGGCCCCTACCTGCATGAGCTGGAGGTTCAGGACGACGGACAGGCGTTGCGGCTGACGCTCTCGCTGACCCTGCTGCAGGCCGGCATGCGCATTGAAGAGCAACCGGTACGTGGCGCTGAGCTGCTGGTTGATGGATTGAAGGCGGTACGGTTGCGCTACCGCGGTCGTGATCCACGGACCGGTGCGCTGATGGACTGGCAGGAGCAGTGGGCAACGCCGGCGCGGCTGCCGGTGCTGGTGTCCATCGAGATCATTCCGCAGCAGGGACCTGCCTGGCCGCCGCTGCTGGTGGCCCCGCCGCAGTACGGCCGTGCCGGGGGATGGCGATGAGGTCGCGTGGCGCCGCACTGGTGCTGGTGTTGTGGGTGGTGGCGTTGCTGGCCGCGACCATCGGCACGTTCGCGCTCACCGCCAAGGTGGAATACCTGCAGGGCCGGGTGCTTGCGCAGATGGCCGCCGGTCAGCAGACCGCGCGCGCCGGTCTGGAATATGCGCTCTCGCGCCTGCGGCCCGATCCGCTGCGGCCGGCATGGCAGGCCGATGGGCGTCCCTATCGCTGGCAGTTCGATGGCCGCACCGTGGAGCTGCGGATCGTGGCTGAAACCGGCAAGGTCGATCTGAACCTGGCCGAGCGGCCGCTGCTGGAAGGGCTGCTGCGCGCGCTGGCGGTGGAGCCGGCGCGGGCCTCGCAACTGGCCGGGGCGATGGTCGACTGGCGCGACCGCGACGGGTTGCTGCAACCGGCCGGCGGTGCCGAGTCGGGTGACTATGCCGCCGCCGGTCTGCCGTATGGCCCCAAGAACGCACCGTTCGAGACTGTCGGCGAGCTGCAGCTGCTGCTGGGCATGGATGCGGCGCTGTACACGCGGCTGGCGCCGCTGGTGACGGTGTTCGGCACTCCGCAGCCGGACGTCCGTTTTGCCGACGCGCCGGTATTGACCGCAATGGGGCTGGAGGCCGCGCAGGTCATCGCCGCACGTGAGCGGGGCCCCATGGCCGTCATCGATGGAACTTCGCCCGCGCCGCCGGCATCGGCCGGCAACGGCACTTATAGTATCGACAGCCGGGTGCAGCTCGGCGGCGAGCGTCAGGTGGTGCTGCGCGCGGTTGTATGCGCAGGCAGCGGCGTGGGGACAGGCGGCTACACGGTAATACGCTGGGAACAGGGAGCGGCGGCACGATGACGGCGGTGCGGGGAAGTCTGGAAAAGCTGGGGGCACACCTTGCACCGGGGATCGGAGGTTTCCGGCACTGGTGGTCGCGCGCCCTGCTGTCCTGGCTGCCGGCGCAATGGCGGGTCTTGCTGGGTTGTTCGGACGCGCGCCTGCTGTTGTCGCCGGCGCCTGATGCGGTGCAGGTTTCGCGCTGCCGGGCCGGCCGGACCGTGCCGCTGCAGCGGCTGGTGGCGCCGGTGACACCAGCGGTGCTGGAGTCGGCCTTGCCGGCGCAGGAGCGCGCGCTGCCCCGCGTTGCGGTGCTGCCCGCCACGGCGGTGCTACGTCGGCGCCTGCAGTTGCCTGCCGCGGCCGAGACCCGGCTGCGGGAAGTGGTGCGCTTCGAGATCGACCGGCAGACGCCTTTTTCCGCCGACAAGGTGTTCTTCGATGTGCGGGTGGTGTCGCGCCATAGCGACGGACCGTTGGAGGTGGAGCTGGTGGTGGCGCCGCGGCAGCAGCTGGAAACGCTGATGTCGCCGCGCGAGGCCTGGGCCGGCCAGCTCGACGGGGTGGACGTGCTGGATACCGATGGCGAGCCATTGGCGGTGAATCTGCTGCCGCTGGCACAGCGCCGGCAGCGGCAGCAACCGCTGCGCCGGCTCAATCGCCTGCTGCAGCTCGCGGCGCTGGTCATGCTGGTGTTGGCCGGCTGGCAGTTGCTGGACAACCGCCGGCAGGCGGCTGCGGCGCTGGCCGCCCAGGTCGACGGGTTGGCGGCGCGCGCGCGCGCGGTTTCCGCGCAGCGGCAGCAGCTGCAGGATCTGCTCGATGGACAGGCGTTTTTCACGCAACGCGGCACGCAGCAGGTGGCGATGACCGGGCTGCTCGACGAATTGAGCCTGCGACTGCCGGAAGACACCTGGGTCGAAAAGCTGGACGTGGAAAATGGCCGCCTGCAGCTGATCGGCTTCAGTGGCAGCGCTTCGGCGCTGGTGCCGCTGCTGGAGGATTCTCCGCACTGGAAGACACCGGCATTGACCGGCGTGTTGCAATCGACGGGCGGCCGTGACCGCTTCACGCTCGTTGCCGAGCTGCAACCGCCCGTGATGGAGACCGCCGATGGCGCTGTCCCCCACACGCCGTGACCGCTGGCTGGCCCTGGCGCTGCTGTTGCTGGCGCTGGCGCTGGTCTATCTGCTGCTGATCCATCCGCTGTTCATCCGGCCGTTGCAGGAGGTGGATGCGCAGGTGGCGGCGTTGCAGGAACGCCAGCAGCGCATCGCCCTGCAGTTGCGGCAGGCGCCGCAGATCGCCCAGCGCCTGCAACAGGCGCAACAGCAACTGGCCCTGCAACCCGGGTTCATGGACGAGCTATCGCCCGAGCTGGCGGCCTCGGCGCTGGTGCAGCGACTGGAAACGGCGGTGCGCCAGGCCAGTCCTGGCAATCGCAGCTGCGCGATCAGTGACCGCTCGCCGTTGCCGGCCGATCACAGCGGGCGCTTCGTGCGCGTTGCGATCCAGGCGCGGCTGCGCTGCGGCAACCGCGAGCTGATCGCCGTGCTGCATGCCCTGGAAAGTGGCAGTCCTTATCTGGAGCTCACCCGTCTGGATATCCTCGCCCAACCCGCCGCCACGCCGCCGGGCGCCAGTGGCGGCGGACTGGATGCGGCCTTCGAGCTGGCCGGCTATCTGCGCCCGCAACCGCACGGGCCGGCGGCAGGAGCGGTGCATGCGCCCTGACGCGGCTGGATTGCGGACCTGGTGGCTGGCGACGCTGGCGGCATGGGCCCTGCTGGGGTGGATCGCCACGCTGTGCGGGCTCGGCAGCCGGCTGCCGGGGCCGGCCGATGATCGGGTCGCCGCGGCCCTTCCCCGGATCCCGGCGCCCGCTCCAGACCGGCTCGGGCCGGCGGGCGATTACGCCGCCGCCACCTCGCGTCCGCTGTTCGCGCCGGACCGCCAGCCGCACCCGTTTGTTCTGGAGGCGGACGGCCAGGCGGCGACAGCGGTGCGGCTGACCGGCGTGTTGATGGCTCCCGGCACGGCGTTGGCAACGCTGACCACCGATCAGGGCCAGTCCTTGCGCCTGCGGCTGGGCGGCGAACCGGTGGCCGGCTGGCAGTTGCTGTCCCTGGCGCCGCGCAGCGCGGTGGTGTCGGGGCCGCCAGGTACCTTGCAGCTGCAGTTGCAGGTGTTCAACGGCAGCGGGAACGCCGCCGCCGATGCCGCAGCGGCCGGCACGCTTCCGCCGGCGGCCCCGCCGGTGGAGGCCATCCCGCCGGCAGCGGCCGATTCCGATGCGGCGGTGCCGATGCCCGGCGCGGCCGAGATCAGGTCGATCCGCGAACGCATCCAGGCCCGGCGCAAGCAGGCGCAGCAGCAATCAAACGGCAGCTCCGGCAGCCAGAACCCGTAGAGTGCAGGCATGACGTCACGCATTGTTTCCCTCTCCCTGTTGATCGGCGCGCTCAGTGCCTGCGCCAGCACCCCGCCGGTACCGGACATCCGCCGCAACGCCCAGGCTCCCGTTGTCACCGCCGCGCTTGGCACGCCTGCGCGGACCTCGACGCTGGAAGCGGCCGAGGTGCCACAGGCCGACGACACCGGCAGCCGCGCGGTGATCCGCCGCGGCAACGGCACCGTGATCAACCGGGCGGCGGCGTCGGCCCCGGCTCCGTCGCTGGCCGCGGCCGGCAACGGTACGGCGGTGTTCAATTTCGAAGGGGAATCGGTGCAGGCCGTCACCAAGGCGATCCTCGGCGACATGCTCGGCCAGAACTACGTCATCGCGCCCGGCGTGCAGGGCACGGTCACGCTGGCCACGCCCAAGCCGGTCTCGCCGGCGCAGGCGCTGAACCTGCTGGAGATGGTGCTGGGCTGGAACAACGCGCGACTGATCTACAGCGGCGGCCGCTACAACATCGTGCCGGCCGAACAGTCGCTGGCCGGGACCGTGGCGCCCAGTACCGCGCCGGCCTCGGCCGCGCGTGGCTACGAAGTGCGGGTGGTGCCGTTGCACTACATCTCGGCCAGCGAAATGAAAAAGGTGCTGGAGCCGTACGCGCGCCCGAATGCGATCGTCGGCATCGACGGCTCACGCAACGTGATCACCCTGGGCGGCACCCGCACCGAGCTTGAGAACTACCTGCGCACGGTCGAGATCTTCGATGTGGACTGGCTCTCGGGCATGTCGGTGGGCGTGTTCCCGATCCAGTCCGGGCGCGCCTCGCAGGTGGCCGGCGATCTGGAAAAGGTGTTCGGGCAGGACAGCAAGACGCCCAGTGCCGGCATGTTCCGCTTCATGCCGCTGGACAACGCCAATGCGGTGCTGGTGATCACCCCGCAGGCGCGCTACCTGGACCAGATCCAGCAGTGGCTGGACCGCATCGACAGTGCCGGCGGTAGCGCCCGCCTGTTCTCCTACGAGCTGAAGTACATCAAGGCCCGGGATCTGGCCGAGCGTCTGGCCGAAGTGTTCGGCGCCGGTGCCGGTGGTTCCGCCGGGCAGCGCGGTGTGTCGCTGGCGCCTGGCGCCACGCCGATGACTCTGGAGGGACGCGGCACCACCGATCCCTCGGCCGATCCCGCTGACACGCTGGGCCAGGGCGATACCGGTGGGATGGGCGGCGATGGTGGACAGCCGCTGGCGCTGTCACCGCAGGCGCCGGGCAATGGTGCGGTGACCCTGGAAGTGGAGGGCGACCGCGTCGGTGTCTCGGCGGTGGAGGAAACCAACACCCTGCTGGTGCGTTCCACCCCGCAGGCTTGGCGTTCGATCCGCGAGGTGGTCGAGAAGCTCGACGTGATGCCGCTGCAGGTGCATATCGAGGCCCAGGTGGCCGAGGTCGCGCTGACCGGTGAACTCAGTTACGGCGTGAACTGGTATTTCGAACAGGCGGTCAATGCCACCCCGGCCAACGGCGGCGCCGGTCTGCCCTCGGCGCTGGGACGCGGCATCTGGGGCGACATCGCCGGCGCGCTGGTGCCCGGTGATGGCCAGGGCGGCGGTGGGCTGAGCTGGACCTTCCTGGGCAAGAACGCCGCGGCGGTGATCAGCGCACTGGACCAGGTCACCGATGTGCGCCTGCTGCAGACGCCCTCGCTGTTCGTGCGCAACAACGCCATCGCCACCTTGAATGTCGGCAGCAAGATACCGGTCTATTCGGTCTCGGTCTCGGGCATCAGCGACAACCAGTACGCGCAGGTGCAGTACCTGGAAACCGGCACCATTTTGAAAGTGCGCCCGCGTGTCACCCGCGACGGCATGGTGTTTCTGGACATCGTGCAGGAGGTCAGCTCCCCGGAAGGCGAGCCCGACGCCAACGGCAACGTGCGCATCAACACCCGCCGCATGAAGACCGAGGCCGCGGTCAATGCCGGGGACACGGTGATGCTGGCCGGGTTGATCGAAGACAGTTCCACCCAGGGTTCCTCGGGCTTTCCCGGGCTGAGCCGGCTGCCGGTGATCGGTGGCCTGTTCGGCCGCAAGACCCAGAACAGCCGGCGCAGTGAAGTCATCGTGCTGCTGACGCCGAGCATCGTGCGCAATCCGCAGGAAGCGCGGAACCTCACCGACGAATACGGCAGCAAGTTCCGCGCGCTGGACCCGCTGGGCCCGAAGGCGCGCCGCTGAGCATGGCGCTGCCGGTCATCCTGTTGCCGGTGGGCGTGGACGAGGCCGCGCTCGATGCCTGTCTGGGCGCGCTGGAAGCGGCCACGCCCGCCGGGACTTCCGTATGGCTGGCCGATGACGGCCAGGCCGGACCACGCGCGCAGGCGGTGATCGAGCACTGGCTGGCAGGCACGCAGCTGCAGGCCGAGTACACGCGGCGTCCGCGTGCGATCGGCGAGGTCGCGCACCTGGACCAGATGCTCAGCGCCTGCGGCGATGCCGACGTGGTGGTGCTGGCGCCGGACGCGATTCCGCACCCGGGCTGGTTGGCGCAATTGAGCGATTGTCTGGCGCGCGATGCCGCCATTGCCACGGCCACACCGTGGAGCAATGCCGGCGAAACCACCGCCTGGCCGCGCGTGGGTGAGGTCAATCCGCTGCCGGCCGAGCCGGCGCGTCTGGCCCTGGCCTGTGCGGCGATGCCGCTGCTGCACCCGGAGCTGCCTTCGGCGGTGACCCATGCGGTGCTGATCCGTGGCAGTGCGCGCCGCCGCGCCGGCGGGCTGGATACCCACAGCTATGGTTCCTGGTATGCGGCGCTGGTGGATCTGAGCCTGCGCATGAGTGGCCTGGGCTGGCGCAACGTGCTCTGTGACACCGCCTTTGTCGGCCGCCTGCAGGAGGGCCGGCCGGCCGCGGGTGACATGGAGGTGCTGGCCACGCGCTGGCCGGTCTGGACCGCGCGCCTGGCCTCGTTCCTGATGGACGACCCGCTGTACGCCCATCGCGGCCAGCTGCAGCAGCGGTGCGCGCAGGCGATAATGCCCGACGCCCAGCGCGACCTGTTCGAGGCCTGTGCTTCCCTTCCAGGCGCGGAGCCGGTGTGAGCGATTCGATTGCCGTTGTTGTTGTCAGCTACCAGAGTGCGAGCACGCTGGACGAATGCCTGCAGCGGCTGCGCGCGGCGCGGGAGGTGGCCGAGATCCGCGTGGTCGACAACGATTCCGATGACGGTTCGCTGGCCATCGCCCAGCGCCATGCCCTGGCCGATCCGCGCGTGCGCTTCATCGCCAATCCGGACAATCCCGGCTTCGCCACCGCCTGCAACCAGGGCGCGCAGGACTGCCAGGCGCCGTGGCTGGCCTTCATCAACCCGGACCTGATGGTCGAGCCGTCCACGCTTGCGCAGCTGCGTGCGCTGGGCGCGCAGCTGGGCGATTGTCTGCTGGGCGTGGAGCAGGTCGATGAGGCCGGCCAGGCCGATGCCGCGGTGCGCCGCCGCGATCCGGATTTCGCCGCAATGCTGCGCCATCCGGGGCGGGGCTCGCGGCTTGCGGTGCCGGCCGATCCCGCGCAGCCGTTGCAGGTGGTGCAGGCGCTGTCCGGTGCGCTGCTGCTGATGCCGCGCGACCTGTTCGTGCGGCTGGGCGGCTGGGATGCCGGCTATCGCCTGCATGCCGAGGATCTGGACCTGTGCCGGCGTGCGCGCGAAGCCGGCGCCACGGTGGCCATCGCCAACGAGCTGAAGGTGCTGCATGTGCGCGGTGTCTCCAGCCGCGCGCGGCCGTACTTCGTGGAGTGGCACAAGCACCGCGGGCTGTGGCGCTATTTCCGCAAGTTCGAGGCCGCGCAGCGCCCGCTGCCGGTACGGGCCGGGGTCTGGTGCGCGATCTGGGCACACGCCGCGTTGCAGCTGCCGCGTCTGCTGCTTCGCTGAACCCGGCTTTCAGGCGGGCTCACGCAGGCCCGGCGCATAATGCCGGCATGATCATCCAGTCCCTGCTCGACACCGACCTCTACAAATTCACCATGATGCAGGCCGTGCTGCACCAGTACCCGGGCGCGCTGGTGCAGTACCGCTTCAAGTGCCGGACTCCGGGCATCGATCTGGCGCAGTACCTGGACCAGATCAACACCGAGATCGACCACCTGTGCAGCCTGCATTTCAGCACCGACGAGCTGGATTACATGCGCACGCTGCGCTTCGTGAAGCCGGACTTCGTCGACTTCCTCGGGCTGTTCCATCTGGATCGCAAGTACATCGCGCTGCGCGCCTCGCCGACGGTGCCCGGCGAGATCGAGCTGGACATCACCGGGCCCTGGCTGCACACGATCCTGTTCGAAGTGCCGTTGCTGGCGATCATCAATGAAGTCTGGTTCCGCAATGCCGGCCTGCCGGATTTCGCTGAGGGCGAGCGCCGCCTGCAGGCCAAGACCGCGTTGTTGCGGGACACGCCCGGCTTCGAGCTGTGCCGCATCGCCGACTACGGTTCGCGCCGGCGCTATTCGCGGCAGTGGCACGGGCACATGCTGCCGATGTTGCGCGAGGCGCTGGGCAGCCAGTTCGTCGGCACCAGCAACGTGCATTTCGCCCGCATCTACGGCATGACCCCGCACGGCACGATGGCGCATGAATACCTGCAGGCGTTCCAGGCGCTGGGGCCGCGGCTGCGCGACTCGCAGGTGGCGGCGCTGGAGTCCTGGGCGCGCGAGTATCGCGGTGATCTGGGTATCGCCTTGTCGGATGTGGTCGGGCTGGATGCGTTCCTGCGCGATTTCGACATGTATTTCTGCAAACTGTTCGACGGTGTGCGCCATGACTCCGGCGACCCGTTTGTGTGGGGCGACCGCATGCTGGCGCACTTCAAGGCCAACCGCGTCGACCCGGCCAGCAAGGTGCTGGTGTTCAGCGACGGCCTGGACATCCAGAAGGTGATGCAGCTGTACGAGTATTTCCGCGGGCGCTGTCAGGTCGCCTTCGGCGTGGGCACAAATCTGACCAACGATCTGGGGCCGACCCCGCTGAACATCGTCATCAAGATGGTCCGCTGCAACGGCCAGCCGGTGGCCAAGCTCAGCGATTCGCCGGGCAAGAGCATGTGCGATGACCCCAACTACCTGACCTACCTGCGCCAGGTGTTCGCGGTCCAATAAATGACAAACCCGCCCTCCGGCGGGTTTGTTTCACTGCGCTTGCGCGCCGATCACTCCAGCGCGAAGCGCAGCACGAACAGCCCGGCCACCAGCCACACCGCCGGGCGCACTTCACGCCAGCGGCCGGTGCCGGCCTTGAGGGCGGCGTAGGCGATGAAGCCGAACGCCAGGCCGTTGGCGATGGAGTAGGTGAACGGCATCGCCAGCGCACACAGCGCCGCGGGTACCGATTCGGTCAGGTCGTCCCACTTCACCTCGACCAGCTCGCGCAGCATCAGTCCGGCCACGAACAGCAGCGCCGGCGCGGTGGCGTAGGGCGGCACCATCGCCGCCAGCGGCGAGAACAGCAGCGCGCCCAGGAACAGTGCGGCTACCACCAGCGCGGTCAGTCCGGTGCGACCACCGACCTGGACGCCCGAGGCGCTCTCGGCAAAGGCGGTGGTCGAACTGGTGCCCAGCAGCGAGCCGGCGACGATCGCGCTGCTGTCGGCCAGCAGGGCGCGGCCGAAGCGCTTGTTGCCATCGGCCAGTTTCAGCAGCCCGGCCCGTCCGGCCACGCCATACAGGGTGCCGGTAGCGTCGAACACCTCCACCAGCACGAACACCAGCACCACCTGCATCAGCACCGCCAGCGGCGCGCCGCCGTCGTGGTGCAGCAGGCCGGGGATATCCAGCTGCAGGAAGGTCGGCGCCAGGCTCGGCGGCAGCGACACCAGCCCGCCGTACTGCACATGGCCGATCGCCCAGGCGATGCCGGTCACGGCGAGGATGCCGATCAGGATCGCGCCGCGCACCTTGCGCGCTTCCAGGATCGCGATCAGCAAAAAGCCCCCGAGGGCCAGCAGCGGCGGCGCGCTGTCGAGCTTGCCCAAGGTGAGCATGGTGTCTTCATTGGCGATGATCACCTGCGATTTCTGCAGCGCGATGATTGCCAGGAACAGGCCGATGCCGGCCACGATCGCCGAACGCAGCGAGGCGGGAATACCGGCCACCAGCCAGGCGCGGATGCCGGTCAGCGACAGCACCCAGAACACCACGCCGGAAATGAACACCGCGGCCAGCGCCTGCTGCCACGGCAGCCCGGCCGCGCCGACCACGGTGAAGGCGAAGAAGGCGTTCAGGCCCATGCCCGGGGCCATGCCGACCGGGAAATTGGCCGCCAGTGCCATCACTGTCGAGCCGATGGCCGCCGCCAGGCAGGTGGAGACGAACACCGCGCCCGGGTCCATGCCGGTGGTGCCGAGGATCTCGGGGTTGACGAAGACGATGTAGGACATCGTCAGAAAGGTGGTCAGCCCCGCCAGCACTTCGGTGCGCACGCTGGTGCCGTGCTGGTGGAGCTTGAACAGGCGGTCGAACAGGGACATGGCGGCTTTCCGGCACAGGGGGGAGGCAGGAGGTTTGTGGCCCGTACAAAAGCGGACGGCCCCCCAGGGCGGGCGGCCCGGGGGGGTTTATTGTGCGCCATTTAACGCCCACCCGTGGGTCCCGGATACGCGCCCGCGCGGCGCGTGTTGTGCCCGTAGTTATAGCGGGTGGTTG
>NZ_JBRREO010000009.1:0-71462 GCF_056760355.1 Stenotrophomonas sp. STEN013
ACTTTAGCTGCAGAAATTCAACCACTGGCAACGTTTCGCTTGCATTAAAACAATTGAATCATTGCTTGATTAAACGTCTGCAAGATGGACAGTCATCCACTCCTGCAGGCGTCCTCACAAGATACCTGCGCATACTTTCAAAGAACTTCGAATCAGGCCTCAGCGCCATCTTCGTAGGCTGCGACGTTTCCGTCGTAGCGAGCCGCCCATTATAGCCGGCTTTTCTGCCTCGTCAACATCTTTTTTCGAGGCAGTGACTTCAAGCTTTCCTTTCGCTTGCGCCTCTTGCGAGGTCCCTGCGTCGGGGGAGGTGAAGTATGTGCCTCTTTACGGGCTTTGTGAAGGGGTTGTGGAAAGTTTTTTCGAGCAATCGTTCATTGCGCCCTGGAACGGCCCGTACTGCTTTGCTTGCACTTATAGGTGTACACAGCAGTACGCATCCAGATGATGCTGATCAAAGCTTGCGGGGTGATGAGGCAAAGGGGCGTCGCCCTACCCTCTCCCGGCAGGAGAGGGCTTCGGCCGCTCCCCGGAGGAAGCGGCCTTGCTCACCTGCGCCGTCAGCCCGCCACTACCAGCAGGACGCGGGCGAAGGTGCGTTTGCCAACCTGCAGCAGACCCTCGAAACCAGGCTGCAATACGGTCTGGGCGTCTTCGACGACTTCGCCATCCACCTTTACCGCGCGCTCCTTGAGCTTGCGGGAGGCCTCGGAGTTGCTCGGAGTGAGCCCTGCCGCCGTCAGCAACGCCCCGATACGCAGTCCTTCAGCCGGTACCGTCACTTCCTGCAGCGGCAGCTGGGTGATATCGCCCTGCCCGGTCACCGCGGCATTCCAGCCGGCGATGGCCTGCTCGGCGGCGGCGGCATCGTGGAAGCGGGTGGTCAACTCACGCGCCAGGCGCAGCTTGATCTCGCGCGGATTGAGGGTGCCGGCCTCGACGTCGGCACGCAGCTGCCTGGCCTCGTCAATGGAGATATCGAAGCTGAGCAGATCGATCCAGCGCCACATCAAGGTGTCGTCCACCTTCATGGTCTTGGTGACGATGTCGATGGCCGGCTCGCTGATGCCGATGTAGTTGCCCAGCGACTTGGACATCTTGTTGACGCCGTCCAGGCCTTCCAGCAGCGGCATGGTCAGCACGATCTGCGGCTTCTGCCCGTGGTGTTCCTGCAGGCCACGCCCCATCAGCAGGTTGAACTTCTGGTCGGTACCGCCCAGTTCGACGTCGCATTCCAGCGCCACCGAGTCGTAGCCCTGCACCAGCGGATACAGGAATTCATGGATGGCGATGGATTGCTGGGCGGCGTAGCGCTTGGCGAAATCGTCGCGCTCGAGCATGCGCGCCACGGTGTGCTGGCCGGCCAGACGGATCATGTCGGCCGCGCTCATCTTGCCGAACCACTCCGAGTTGAAGCGCACCTCGGTCCTGTCCCGGTCCAGCACCTTGAACACCTGCTCCTCGTAGGTGCGTGCGTTGGCCAGCACATCCTCGCGGCTGAGCGGCTTGCGGGTCAGGCTCTTGCCGGACGGATCGCCGATCATGCCGGTGAAGTCGCCGATCAGGAAGATGACCTGGTGACCGAGATCCTGGAACTGGCGCAGCTTGTTCAGCAGCACCGTGTGGCCCAGGTGCAGATCGGGAGCGGTGGGGTCGAAACCGGCCTTCACACGCAGCGGACGGCCGCTTTCCAGCCGCTGGCGCAACTCCTCCACTTTGAGGATTTCATCGGCACCACGGCCGATCAGGGCAAGGGCTTCATCAATCGAGGACACGCAAAACTCCCGGCTTCGCCGTTAAAAACATGAATGGTGTTAAGTGCAAGTTAACCGCGCCGCAAGATCGAAAAGCCATGTGGCTCAATGGTTTGACGCGGTATTGATACCTGTCTATGTTACCCGCGTTTAGGCCCGCGATCCGGGCCGGCCAGAGAACTGAGTGATGTCCCAACCCGATCATGGCCCCGCGCGCAAACAACGCTTCAAAGAACGCCTCAGCGTCCTGCACGACACCGCCCTGCATCGAAAGCTGAAACACCACCTGCCGGCCGCGTTCAACGAACGCTGGACCCGACGGCATTGGATCCACGCCAGCCTGTTCGCCACCATCGGCGCGTTGGCGGCGACGATCGTGCCCGGCTTCTCCAATGCCATCGATCTGCCGGTCCCCACGTCCCACTCCACGCTCGCCCTGCCCTTGCCGCCGCTGTCACTGGCCCGCCGCGGCGAGACCCCGGGCGACAGCTGGCAGATCCAGCGGGTGGAACGCGGGCAGACCCTGAGCGATCTGTTCGCCGCCGCTGGCGTGCCGGCATCGACCATGCAGCGCGTGCTGGACCACCCCGGCACCCGCGAGGTGCTGACCCGGCTCAAGCCCGGCACCGAGATCGCCTTCGACCTGCCGGTCAACGGCACCCTGCGCAGCATCCGCTTCGACCGCGATGCCAACCACCGCGTCGAGCTGTCGCTGCAGGGCGACCAGATCCGCGAGAAGGTGATGCAACGCGCCAGCACCACCCGCACCGTGGTCGCCAGTGGCGAGATCACCAGCTCCCTGTACACCGCCGCCCGCCGGGCCGGCCTGTCGCCCTCGGCCATCGCCACGATGACCGACGAGATCTTCAAGTACGACATCGACTTCTCCAAGGACCTGCAGCCGGGTGACCGCTTCAGCGTGGTGCTGGATGAAACCTGGCGCGAAGGCGAGCGCATCGACACCGGCAAGATCCTGGCGGCCACCTTCCAGACCGGCGGCAAGACCCACACCGGCTTCCGTTTCGAGCGCAACGGCAAGTCCGAGTACTTCGATATCAGCGGCCGCCCGCTGAAGAAGAGCTTCATCCGCTCGCCGATCCAGTTCGCCCGCCTGAGCTCGAACTTCGGCTCTCGCCGGCATCCGATCCTGGGCACCATGCGCATGCACAAGGGCGTGGATTACGCCGCACGTACCGGCACCCCGATCATGGCCGCCGGCGATGCCCGTGTGCAGTTCGCCGGCACCCAGCGCGGCTACGGCAATGTGGTGATCCTGGATCATGGCCGCGGCCACACCACGCTGTATGGACACATGTCGCGGCTGGGCCCCTACCGCACCGGCCAGCGTGTCGCCCAGGGCCAGGTGATCGGCTATGTGGGCTCCACCGGCATGTCGACCGGGCCGCACCTGCACTACGAATTCCGCGTCAACGGCGTGCACCGCAATCCGCTGTCGGTGACGATGCCGCCGCCGGAACCGCTCAAGGGCGCCGAGCTGGTCGCCTTCCGCGCCCAGACCGCGCCGGCGATGGCGCGGATCCAGGGCATGGAGGAGCTGATCTATGCCGACGCCGGTAACCGCAAGCCGGCCGCCACCCGCACCGCCAGTGCCGCGGCCACACCCGCACCGGCCGGCAAGCGCGGCTGACCTCCGCGTTCCACGTTGACGCCACGGGCAGGGAGCTGGAAGCTTCCTGCCCGTCTGCTTTCCGGTTCCCGCAATGACGCCTGTCGATCCGCACCTGCCGCTGTTTGTTGGCCTGATGTCCGGCACCAGCGCCGATGGCATCGATGCGGCGCTGGTGCAGTTTCCCGAGGACGGCGGCTGCCGCTTCATCCATGGCCATACCCATCCGTGGGAGCGCCCGACCCGCGAGCTGCTGATCGCGCTGGGCCAGGGCGGCGAGCCGGCCTCGCTGGACGCGCTGGGGCAACTGGACGCGGCCGTGGGCCTTGCCTTCGCCGCGGCGGCCAACCAGCTGCTGGCGGAGGCCGGTGTGGACCGCACCCGCGTGTGCGCGATCGGCTCGCACGGCCAGACCATCCGCCACCGGCCGCTGGCCGACCCGGCTTTCACCTGGCAGATCGGCGATGCCAGCCGCATCGCCGAACTGACCGGCATCACCACGGTGGCCGACTTCCGCCGACGGGATGTCGCCGCCGGAGGTCACGGCGCGCCGCTGATGCCGGCGTTCCATCTGGCCATGCTCGGCAGCACCGGTGAGGACCGTGCGGTGCTCAACCTCGGCGGCATCGCCAACCTGAGCCTGATCGCGCGTGACGGCAGCATCCGCGGCTTCGATACCGGCCCGGCCAACGCCCTGCTCGATGGCTGGTGCCAGCGCCACCTGGATTGTCCTTACGACGCCGACGGCGCGTTTGCCGCCCGCGGCCGGGTCGACGAGGTCCTGCTGGCGAAGCTGCGCGCCGAGCCGTGGTTCGCGCTGCCGCCGCCCAAGAGCACCGGCCGCGAACAGTTCCACCTTCAATGGGTGGAAGCGCATTTCGCCGACACCCCGGCGGCGCCGGCGGATGTGCAGGCGACCTTGCTGGAGCTGACCGCCGCCACGGTGGCCGATGCGCTGCTCGCGCATCTGCCCGACGTGCGTCAGGTCCTGGTCTGCGGCGGTGGCGTACGCAATCCGCGCTTGCTGCAGCGCCTGCAGGCCCGGCTGCCGGACGTGCGGGTCGGCTCCAGCGCCGGGCACGGCCTGGACCCGGATTACATGGAAGCGATGGGCTTTGCATGGCTGGCGCAGCAGACGCTGGCAGGACGCCCGGGCAACCTGCCCAGTGTCAGTGGCGCGCGCGGACCGCGCATCCTCGGCGCGATCCACCCGGCCTGAAACACCGCTAGAACCCGCCGCCGGCCGGCAACGCCTTCAACGCCAGAATCGCTTCGGACAGCGCATCGACCTCCGGATTCTCGAACCCGCCGCGCACTTCCTGCTCGCCGGCGAACAGGCCCTGCTCCAGCAGCGCCAGACAGGTCTGTTCATGCGTCCAGCCGCGGGCCACCGCCAGCCGGCGGATCCGCTCAAGCAGGTGCGGATCGACATCCCGCAACGTCACATCGGCCATACCCACCACCTGTTGGCTACCGGTGGATCCCCCCGTGGCATGATCAGACAGACCACCGCGCGATTCAACGCTTGCCGCAGCTTCCCGCGTCAGGCAGCGCGCGCCAGCTGCGTGGTCGCATCCACTTCGCGGCGCAGCCACCAGGCCATCAGCAGCCCCGGCACACCGACCACCACCGACACCAGGAAGAACACCTGCCAGCCATAGGCATCGGCCAGCACGCCGGCGAATGGGCCGACGAACACCCGTCCCAGCGTGGCGAACGCCGACAGCAACGCGTAGTGGGTGGCCGAAAAACGCGTGCCACACAGGCCACTGAGCAACGCCACGAACGCCGCCGTGCCCATGCCCCCGGCGAAGTTGTCCAGGCTCAGCGCGAACAGCAGCAGGCCGTCCATCGGCGTGGGCTGGTCCAGGTGCACGATCAGCAGGTTGAACGCCGGCACCTGCACCGTACCCCAGGCGCCGGCCCCTTCCCGGGCCAGCAGATAGAAGCCCAGATTGGACACCAGCTGCAGCACGCCGAAGGCGATCACCGCGCTGGACAGGCGTACCCGCAGCAGGAAGAAGCCACCGACGATGGCGCCCACGATCGTCATCAGCAGGCCGATGGTCTTGTTCGCCAGCCCCACCTCGGCCTGGCTGAAACCCATGCCCTTGAGCAGGAACGGCGTGGACAGGCTCAGCGCGAAGGCATCGCCGACCTTGTACAGCACCACCAGCGCCAGGAACGCGCCGGCCCCGCGCATGCCGAAGTAGCTGCGCAACGAGGCGTTGAGGGTCTCGAACGGTACCCGGCGGGTGGCGCCCAAGCCCATCAGCATCGCCGCGGCGATCTGGGTGACGACGAACACCAGCCGTATCCAGCGGTCCTTGCTGGCCGGATCCAGTCCCAGCAGCACCAATGCCTGGTGCGCCAGCCACGCGCCCAGTGCGACGCCGGCCACCAGCGCCAGGAAGCCGCGCAACTCGCTACCGGCCCGGGATACCGGCGCCTTGAAGCGTTCCGGCAGCGGCGGCATCAGCGCCAGCGCCAGCACGCCCACCGTCGCGGCCAGGGCGGCCATCACCCGGTACACCTGCGGCCAGCTCTGCCACTGTTCGGCCCAGATCAGGGTGATGCCGCCGGACAGCACCATCGCCAGCCGGTAGCCGAGCACCGTCAGCGAACCGCCCAGGCCGCGTTCGGCCGGTGCCAGCAGGTCGGTCCGGTAGGCATCGATCACCACATCCAGCGTCGCCGACAGGCACGCCACCAGCACGGCCGCCGAAGCGAACAGCGCCAGATTGCGCGACGGCGACAGCGTGCTCATCGCCAGCAGCGCCGCGGCAAGTAGCAGAAGCAGCAGCACGATCCAGCCGCGCCGGCGCCCCAGCAGCGGCAGGTCGAAGCGGTCGATCAACGGCGCCCACAGGAACTTGAAGGTGTAGGGGATGCCGATCAGCGACAGGAAGCCCAGCGTCACCAGGTCCAGCCCGTCCACCGTCAGCCACGCCTGCATCGCCCCGCCGGTCAGCGCCAGCGGCAGCCCGGAGGCGAAGCCCAGCAGCAGGATCACGAACAGCCGGCGCAGGCGCTGCAGCCCGGCCGGCGGGGCCTCCACCACCGCTTCGGTCACAGGTCGTAGTCCACGGTGAACGGGGCGTGGTCAGAGAAGCGCTCACCGGTGTAGATCGAGCAGCCGCGCAGACGCTCACGCAGGCCAGGGGTGAGCAACTGGTAGTCGATGCGCCAGCCGACGTTGTTGGCACGCGCCGCGCCGCGGTTGCTCCACCACGTGTAGTCCTGCCCGTCCGGGTGCAGCGCGCGGTAGGCGTCCACCCAGCCACGGCCCGTGGCCGGATCGGCCAGTTCGGCCCGGTCGGCGCAGAAGCCGTTCATCCAGTCGCGCTCCTCGGGCAGGCAGCCGGAGTTTTTCTGGTTGGACTTCCAGTTCTTGATGTCCAGCGCGCTGCGCACGATGTTCCAGTCACCGCACAGCACGTAGTCGCGCCCGCTGGCCAGCCACTCGTCCAGGATCGGCCGCAGCCACTGCATGACCTCGAACTTGAAGCCCTGGCGCAGCTCGCCGGAGGAGCCGGAGGGGATATAGAACGAGACCACGCTCAGGTTGCCGAAGCGCGCCTCGATGTAACGGCCTTCATCATCGAACGGCGCCCAGCCCAGCGACGTGCGCACCTCGTCGGGCTCGCGCCGGCTCCAGATCGCCACCCCGCTGTAACCCTTCTTGGTGATCGCGTCGCGGTAGAAGCAGTGGTGGCCGTCCGGGCGGAACAGCGCGTCGGTCAGCTGCGCCTCCTGCGCCTTGGTTTCCTGAATACACAGCACGTCGGCCTGCTGCTGGGCGAACCAGTCGCCAAAACCCTTGGTGGTGGCCGAACGGATGCCGTTGGCGTTGAAACTGATGATGCGCATGGAATACCGCTGGCTGGACCTGGGACAGGCACAGCATACCGTCCGCCCCAGCAATCGCCGAAGCCATGCTTTACCCTAGGCGCCTTCAATAGACGACAAGAAAACGCATTTACATGAGTGACCACCGTTCCCGTTTCCTGCAGCTGGCGCTGAACGCCGACGCGCTGCGTTTTGGCCAGTTCACCCTCAAGTCCGGCCGCGTGAGCCCGTATTTCTTCAACGCCGGCCGTTTCGACACCGGCCTGGCACTGGCCCAGCTGGGCAACTGCTATGCCGACGCCATCGACGCGGCCGGGATTGCTTATGACCAGCTGTTCGGCCCGGCCTACAAGGGCATTCCGCTGGCCACCGCGATCGCCTGCGAGTTCTCGCACCGCGGCCGCAACCTGCCGCTGACCTTCAACCGCAAGGAAGCCAAGGACCACGGCGAGGGCGGCACCCTGATCGGCGCGGACATGGCCGGCAAGCGCGTGCTGATCGTCGATGACGTGATCACCGCCGGCACCGCGATCCGCGAGGCGCTGGCGATCATCCGCGAAGCCAACGGCATTCCGGCCGGTATTGTCGTTGCGCTGGACCGCCAGGAGATCGCCTCGGAAACAGACGCGCGTTCGGCCGCGCAGGCCGTGGCCGCCGAGACCGGCATCCCGGTGATCGCCGTGGCCAACCTGGCCGACCTGCTTGCATTCGCCTCCGGGAACCCGGAACTTGTCGGCTATCGCGAACCGCTGCTGGCCTACCGTGGCCGCTACGGCAGCAATCCAACAGGCTGACAGCAGGGGGCTGCCATGGCGCTGGACCGGTACAACACAGGGGCGACGTTGCTGATGCTGCTGGCCACGCTGGCGGCACCGGCGCTGGCGCAGAACAAGGGCGATTCCGGCAAGAAACTGTATTGCTGGGATGAGGGCAGCCGCCGTATCTGTTCGGACACGCTGCCACCGGAAGCGGTGAACAGCGCGCGCCAGGAGTTCAACGCCCGCAGCGGTACCCGCAGTGCCGAAATCCAGCGCGCGCTCACCGCCGAGGAGCGCGCCGACGCCGCCCTGGCCGAGGCCCAGCAGAAGATCGATGCGGCCGCGGCCGACACCCGCAGGCGGACCGAGCAGGCGATGCTGGCCACCTATGGCAGCGAGGACGCGCTGCGTCGGGTGTTCGCCGAGCGCACCGCGATCGTGGACAACAACATCAACACCGCCCTCTACAACGTCGCCAGCCTGCGCGAAGCGCTGGCCGCGCAGCTGCTGTCGGCCGGCAACCGCGAGCTGGCCGGGCAGAAGGTGAGCGACAAGCAGGCCGGCGAGATCCGCCAGCGCCACCACGAGCTGTTGGCCCAGCTGCGGCTGCAGACCGCGTTCGAGCAGCAGCGCCAGGCCATGGAAGTGGAGATCGCCGAAAGCCTGGCCCGCTACCGCGAGCTGAAGGGAATTGCGGCCCCCGCCGATGCGGGGACCGCGCCCGACGCAGCGCCCGCACCCGCGCCAATCCAGGGCTGAGCGGGCAGCGCCGCAGGCACGAGAACGAAGCGACCTCCGGGTCGCTTTTTTCATGGGTCTGGCAACACACCCGCCGCCGCGCTTGGCGACGGGCGACGTTCATGGCGCCACCTGGCACACGCATTTTTATGCCGTTTTTACGCCAGCATCCGGTCCGCGCCGTCGCGCGTTTATGGCCTGCCGAAGGACGATGTCTTAGCTGACCGGGGATCAGGCTCATTGCAGGCTGCTCCCCGCCTTCCATCCACGCGCCCTTACGACCGGCGAGAGCGCGTCCTGAATTCGAGGTTTCCATGCCCGGCTGGCTTGCCCTGTTGTGCGGCGTAGTGGTGCTGATCGCCGCTGCCTACCTGTTGTACGCGGTCCTTCGACCCGAGTCGTTGTGAGGAGCGCTGCCGTGATCGAGCCCCTCCTCATCCTTCTGGCCAGCCTGGCGCTGGCCTGGCCGCTGGGCCTGTACCTGGCCCGGCTGATGCGTGGTACGCCGATGCGTATCGACGTCCTCTTCCACTGGATCGAAAAGCCGCTGTACCGCGTGCTCGGCGTGGACCCGAAACATTCCATGTCCTGGCGCGGCTATGTGGCCGCGTTCCTGATCAGCAACCTGGTGCTGGCGGTGCTGACCATGACCGTGTTCATGACCCAGGCCTGGTTGCCGTTGAACCCGGACAACATCCCCAACCTGCGCTGGGACACCGCGCTGCACACCATGGTGTCGTTCCTGACCAACACCAACCAGCAGCATTACAGCGGCCAGGCGCAGCTGTCCTACTTCGCGCAGATGACCGGCATAACCGGCCTGCAGGTGATCACCCCAATGATGGGGTTGGCACTGGCAGTGGCAACGCTGCGCGCCCTGTTCATGAAACCGGCCGGCAACGACAGCGGCCATGCCGCACCGTGCATCACCGTCGGCAACTACTACGCCGACATGGTGCGCCTGTGCCTGCGCTTCCTGCTGCCGCTGTGCCTGGTGTGGACGCTGCTGCTGAACTGGCAGGGCGTGCCTTCCACGCTGGCCGCCGGCCCGCAGGCCACGCCGATCGATGCCGCCGCCGGCATGGCAACGCAGAAGATCCCGCTCGGCCCGGTGGCGGCGATGGTCGCGGCCAAACAGCTCGGCGCCAACGGTGGTGGCTGGTACGGCCCGAACAGCAGCTTCCCGCTGGAAAACCCGACCCCGTTGTCCAATGCGCTGGAGCTGATCGGCATCCTGCTGATCCCGATGGCTATCATCTGCATGCTCGGCAGTTTCACCGGCCGGCGGCGCTTTGGCGCGCTGGTGTTCGGCTGCATGCTGACCATGTCGGTGCTGTCCACCAGCGCCAGCCTGTGGCTGGAAGGGCACAGTGCCAGCGCCGCCAGTGCGCTGCTGATGGAAGGCAAGGAGACCCGTTTCGGCGCCGATGGCACGGCGCTGTGGTCGTCCATCACCACCCAGGTGCAGAACGGCTCGGTCAATGGCATGCATGACTCGCTGAGCCCGCTCGGCGGCATGATGCCCATCGTCAACATGCTGGTCAGCGCGATCTGGGGCGGCATCGGCTGCGGCATCCAGCAGTTCCTGGTCTACCTGATGATGGCGGTTTTCCTGGCTGGCTTGATGACCGGTCGCACCCCCGAACTGCTCGGTCGCAAACTGGAAACGCCGCAGGTACGCATGCTGGCGGTGCTGGTGCTGCTGCAACCGATCACCCTGCTTGGCCTGACCGCACTGACCCTGGCCATCCCCGGCCTGGCCGGCACCTCCAACCCCGGATTCCATGGCATCAGCCAGGTGTTCTACGAGTTCACCTCGGCCTATGCCAACAACGGCTCGGGCTTTGAAGGGCTGGCCGACAACAGCGTGTGGTGGAACCTCAGTTGTGCGCTGGTGTTGGCACTGGGCCGCTTCCCGATCCTGATCATCCCGCTGGTCATCGCCACCCAGCTGGCCGCCAAACGGCAGGTGCCGCAAAGCGCCGGCAGCCTGCAGATTGAAACCCCGACCTTCGCATTGACGCTTATCTGCGTGGTCATCGTCCTTACCGTGCTGCAGTTCCTGCCAGCGCTGGTGCTTGGCCCGGTGGCCGAACACCTGAGCCTGCTGGCCCTGCAGGGAGCCCCCTCACCGTGAACGCCCCCATGAACCGCTCCGCCTCTCCTGCGGCATCTTCTCCTGCGGCATCGCGCCGCGCCGCCGTGCTCGATGCAGCCGACCTGCGCCGTGCGCTGTTCGACTCGGTCCGCAAGCTGTCTCCGCTGTACCTGCTGCACAACCCGGTGATGGCGGTGGTGATGGCCGGCACCGTGCTGGCACTGGTCGTCACCCTCAGTGGCACGGCGCCGCTGGGCTTCGGCCTGACGGTCACCGCGATCCTGCTGGTGACGGTGCTGTTCGGCAATTTCGCCGAAGCCGTGGCCGAAGCGCGTGGCCGCGGCCAGGCCGCGTCGCTGCGGCGTGCCCGCCAGGACCTGATCGCACGGCGCATCACCACGCCGCTGCAGGGTGCTGCCGAGAACCGTGTGCCCGCCGCCGAGCTGCGTCCGGGCGACCACGTGATCGTCAGTGCCGGCGAGTTCGTGCCGGCCGACGGCGAGATCGTGCGCGGCCTGGCCACCATCAACGAGGCCGCGGTCACCGGCGAATCGGCACCGGTGCTGCGCGAAGCCGACACCGACCGCTCCGGCGTGATCGGCGGCACCAAGGTGCTGTCCGACGAGATCGTGGTGCGGGTGAGCGCCGAGCCGGGGTACAGCTTCCTCGACCGCATGATCGCGCTGGTGGAAGGGGCCAACCGGCAGAAGACGCCGAACGAGATCGCCCTGACCCTGCTGCTGGCGGCAATGTCGCTGACCTTCCTGGTGGTGGTCGCCACGCTGCCGGCGATTGCGGGCTTTGTCGGCGTCACGGTCGATCCGCTGCTGCTGATCGCCCTGCTGGTGTGCCTGATCCCGACCACCATCGGCGGCCTGCTGCCGGCCATCGGCATCGCCGGCATGAACCGTGCGCTGCAGGCCAATGTGCTGGCCAAATCCGGCAAGGCGGTGGAAGTAGCCGGCGACGTCGATGTGCTGCTGTTGGACAAGACCGGCACCATCACCTACGGCGACCGCCAGGCCACGCACTTCCATCCACTGGCCGGTATCGACGCTGCACAGCTGCGTGACGCCGCGCTGCTGTCCTCGCTGGCCGACCCGACGCCGGAAGGCAAATCCATCGTGCGTCTGGCGCGCGAGCAGGCCTGCACCACCGCCGAGCCGGAAAAAGCGGAGTATTTGTCCTTCACAGCGCAAACCCGCATGTCCGGTGTCGACCTCGACAACGGCCGCAGCATCCGCAAGGGTGCCGCCGATGCCATCACCGCGCATGTGCTGGCACTGGGTGGCACGGTGCCGAACGAGCTGCAGGCGCGGGTGGACCAGGTTGCCCGTGGCGGCGCCACGCCGCTGGTGGTCAGCGAAGGCCGGCAT
Source organism: Stenotrophomonas sp. STEN013 (assembly GCF_056760355.1). Lineage (NCBI taxonomy): Bacteria > Pseudomonadati > Pseudomonadota > Gammaproteobacteria > Lysobacterales > Lysobacteraceae > Stenotrophomonas > Stenotrophomonas sp. STEN013. Next base: position 12,201 of record NZ_JBRREO010000009.1, read on the forward strand.
GTGCTCGGCGTGGTGGAGCTGGCTGACGTGGTCAAGCACGGCATGCGCGAGAAGTTCGCCCAGCTGCGGGCAATGGGCATCCGCACGGTGATGATCACCGGCGACAACCCGCTCACGGCCGCCGCCATCGCCGCCGAAGCCGGCGTCGATGACTACATCGCCCAGGCCAGGCCCGAGGACAAGCTGGCGCGCATCCGTGCCGAGCAGGCCGGCGGCCGGCTGGTGGCGATGGTCGGCGACGGCACCAACGACGCGCCGGCGCTGGCCCAGGCCGACATCGGCCTGGCGATGAACTCCGGCACGCAGGCGGCCAAGGAGGCCGGCAACATGGTCGATCTGGATTCGGACCCGGCCAAGCTGCTGGCGGTGGTGGAAGTGGGCAAGCAGCAGCTGATCACACGCGGCGCGCTGACCACCTTCTCGCTGGCCAATGACGTTTCCAAGTACTTCGCCATCCTGCCGGCATTGTTTGCCGCCAGCATCCCGTCGATGGCGGCCTTGAACGTGATGCAGCTGTCGAGCCCGCGCAATGCGGTACTGGCGGCGCTGATCTTCAACGCCTTGGTGATCCCGGCACTGATCCCGCTGGCCCTGCGCGGTGTGCGCTTCCGCCCGGCCACCGCCACCGCGCTGCTGCGGCGGAACATGCTGGTGTACGGACTGGGCGGCGTGCTGCTGCCGTTTGCGGCCATCAAGGCCATCGATCTCCTGCTTGCACTGGTATTTGGCGCATGAACACCTCAATGAACTCCTCCCGTCGTTCCGGCAATCCGCTGTGGCGCCCGGCCATTGGCCTGTCCCTGTTCGGCCTGCTCGGCACCGGCCTGGTCTATGCGGCGCTGGCGACCGGCATCTCCGGCTCACTGTTTCCTGCGCAGGCCGATGGCAGCCTGATCCGCGATGCCGACGGCCAGGTGCGTGGCTCGCTGTATCTGGCGCAGCCATTCGTCGGCGATGGCTATTTCCAGACCCGTCCTTCGGCGGCCAACTACGACCCGATGGCGGCGGCCGGCAGCAATATGGCGCGCAGCAACCCGGACTTGAACAAGCGCGTGGACACGGCCACCGCCGCCGTTGCCATGCGCGAGAAGATCGACCCGGCCACGGTGCCGGCTGACCTGGTCACGCAGTCGGCCAGCGGGCTGGATCCGGAACTGTCGCCCGCTGCGGTGCAGGTGCAGGTCGCGCGCGTGGCCCGCGCGCGCGGCTGGCCTGAAGCGCGCGTGCAGACGCTGGTGGCTGTACACACACAGAACCGCCAATGGGGCGTGTTCGGCCAGCCGCGTATCAACATCGTCGCCCTCAACCGGGCGCTGGATCAGGCCGCCTATGCGCCCTGATGCGGGCCGCGCCTGCAACAGCGCACAATCGCGGCCATGAACGACTCCCGCAGCCGCCAGGCCGATGCCCTGGCCGAGGCCCTGCAACGTGACGCCGGTGGCAAGCTCACCGTCTTCCTCGGCGCCGCGCCGGGCGTGGGCAAGACCTTCCGCATGCTCACCCGCGCCCAGGAACAGCTGCGGCGCGGGGTGGACGTGGTGGCGGCCGTGGTGGAAACCCATGGCCGCAGCGATACCGCCGCCCTGCTCGACGGTCTGCCGCGCATCGCCCTGCGTACACTGGACTACCACGGCCATCAGCTGCAGGAGCTGGATCTGGACGCGGTGCTGGCGCGCAAGCCGGCACTGGTGCTGGTCGACGAGCTGGCCCATCGCAACGCTCCCGGTAGTCGTCACGAACGTCGCTGGCAGGATGTGATGGAGCTGCTCGATGCCGGCATCGACGTGTGGACCACGATCAACATCCAGCATCTGGAAAGCCTCAACGATGTGGTGATGCGCATCACCGGCGTGCGCGTGGGCGAGACCGTGCCCGACGTGGTGTTCGATCGTCTGCATGACATCGTGCTGGTCGACCTGCCACCACGCGAGCTGATCGAACGCCTGCAGCAGGGCAAAGTCTACGTTCCCGAACAGGCGGCGCAGGCGCTGCAGGCCTTCTTCTCGCCGGCCAACCTCACCGCGCTGCGCGAACTGGCGATGCAGGAAGCGGCCGACCGCGTCGACAGCAGCCTGCGCGAGACCCGCGCCGCACGCGGCGAAGGCAATCTGCCGCTGCGGCGGCGGGTTGTGGTCGCCATCGATGGCAGCGGCCAGAGCGAGTACCTGGTGCGGGTGGCGCGGCGCATCGCCGAACGCCGCGACGCACCGTGGACGGTGGTGACCGTGCAGCACCGGCGCCCCGATGAGGCCACCCGCCGCGAGATCGACGCCGCCTTTGCGCTCGCCCGCCGGCTCGGTGGCGACGCCGAGCTGCTGCATGGGCCGGGCATCGCCGATGCGCTGCTGGATTACGCCGCGCACAACGCGGTGTCCTCACTGGTGCTGGGTCGTACCCGCGAACGCCCTTTCGCACGGATGCTCAACCAGACCCTGACCCAGCAGCTGATCCAGCGCGGCGCGCACTACGAGATCACCATCATCAGCACACCGCAGGCACGCGCCAATGCGCGTCGCTTCGGGCTGTCGCTTACCCCGGACAGCTGGGGCAAGGATGCGATGACGGCGGTGCTGGCCACCGCCGGCGCCTGCTTCGCCGCATGGCTGGGCGAACACTGGATAGGCCTGAGTGATCTGGCGATGGTGTTCATCGTCGCGGTGGTGCTGGTGGCCGCGCGCACCCGCATGAGCGCGGCGGTGCTGGCGGCGACGCTGTGCTTCCTCGCCTACAACTTCTTCTTCATCGCACCACGCTTCACCTTTGCGATCAGCGCGCGGCAAGGCGTGATCACCGTCTTCCTGTTCCTCGCCGCCGCACTGGTTGCCGGCCGCTTGGCATCGCGCCTGCGCATGCAGGTGGTGGCGCTGCGTGCGGCCAATCGCCATGCCAATGTGCGGCAGACGCTGGGGCGGCAACTGGTCGGTGCCACCGACAATGCCCAGGTCGCGCACGCCGGCCGGGTAGCACTGGAACAGGCATTGGATGCACCGGCCTGGGTACGGCTAGGTGCCGACACCAGTACCAGCGGCAGTGCCGCGCCCGGCGACACCGATCTGGCAGCGGCCGACTGGGCACTGCGTCATGGCCAGCCCGCCGGCCGCTTCACCGACACGTTGGCCGGCGCCGGCTGGTGGTTCCTGCCCTTGCTCGACGGCGAGGCGCGGGCGATAGGCGTGGCCGGCCTACGCTTTGATCATCTGCACTCACGGCTTGCCCCCGAGCAACGCCAGCTGGTGCAGGCGATGGCCGACGACATCGCCCAGGCCGCCCTGCGCACGCGGCTGGTCGCCGACCTGGAAACAGCGCATCTGCACAACGAAACCGAACGCCTGCGCTCGGCCCTGCTGTCCTCGGTGTCGCATGACCTGCGCTCGCCATTGGCGGCGATGATCGGCTCGGCCGACAGCCTGTCCAACTACGCCGATGCGATGGATGCCGGCGACCGCCGCACCCTGCTCGACACCATCGTGGTCGAGGGCGAACGGCTGGACCGCTACATCCAGAACCTGCTCGACATGACCCGGCTCGGCCACGACGGGCTCAAGCTCAACCGCGACTGGATCGGCGTGGACGAACTGATCGGCTCGGCCGCGCGGCGCCTGCAGCGCTATCAACCCGAGGTGCGCCTGCAGCTGGACATTCCGGCCGCGCTGGCGCCGATCTGGGTGCACCCGGCGCTGGTCGAACAGGCGGTGTTCAACGTGATGGAGAACGCGGCCAGGTTCTCGCCGCCGGGCGTTCCGGTGGAAGTGCGTGCCCGCCAGCGCGATGGCGAACTGTGCATCGAGGTGATCGACGAAGGCCCCGGTATTCCTGATGCCGAGCGCGCGCGCATCTTCGACATGTTCTACAGCGTGGAGCGGGGTGACCGTGGCCGCCAGGGCACCGGCCTGGGCCTGACCATCTGCCAGGGCATGATCGGCGCCCACGGCGGCCGCGTGGAGGCACTGGCCGGTCCGGGTGGACGCGGTACGCTGATCCGCATGACTCTACCCCAGCTCCAGCCGGCACCGTCCGGCCCGCACGAAGATGAATAGCGCCCCGGCCATTCCACCAGCGCGGGTGCTGGTGATCGACGATGAAGTGCAGATCCGCCGCTTCCTCGACATTTCCCTGCGTACGCAGGGCTATGCGGTGGCCCAGGCCGCCACCGCTGCCGATGGCCTGCGGCAGCTGGCCGAGGACGGCGCCGACCTGGTGGTGCTGGATATCGGCCTGCCCGACATGGAAGGCCACGAGGTGCTGGCCGAGCTGCGGCAATGGAGCCAGGTGCCGGTGATCATGCTCAGCGTGCGCGCCGGCGAAGCCGAGAAAGTGCGCGCCCTGGACAACGGCGCCAATGACTACGTGACCAAACCGTTCGGCACCCGGGAGCTGATGGCACGGGTGCGGGCGCTGCTGCGCAGCCGCAGCACCGACAGCGAAGGCCAGGTGCCGGTGTTCGACGATGGCCACCTGCATATCGACCTGGCCCGGCGCGAGGTGCGTGTGGACGGTGAGGGGATCGCCCTGACCCGCAAGGAGTACGCCCTGCTCGCCCTGCTGCTGCGCAACGGCGGACGGGTGGTGACGCAACCGCAGATCCTGCAGGAGATCTGGGGGCCGACGCATCGGCATGACACCCATTACCTGCGCATCCTGGTGGGACGGCTGCGGCACAAACTGGGCGACTCGGCCCTGCAGTCGCGCTATGTGTTCACCGAGCCCGGTGTCGGCCTGCGCTTTGCCGGCAACTGACAAGGCCGCCCGCGTTGTCCGCGGACGGCCTCGGTTTTCAGCCGGGGACGGCGCTCAGAACGGCAGGTCGGTGCCCGCCGGCAACACCTGCAGCAACTGCTCGCGGAACAGCTCCTGGATGCGTTTCAGTCCAGCCTCGTCGTTGGCCTCAAAGCGCAGCACCAGCACCGGCGTGGTGTTGGAGGCGCGCACCAGGCCCCAGCCGTCGTTGAAATCCACCCGCAGGCCGTCGATGGTGGCCAGGCGCGCACCGGCGAAGGGCGAGCCTTCGACCTGCGCCTGGGCCTGCACCGCGGCGGCGATCAATGCCACCTGCGCGTGCTGGGTGCCCGCCTCCACCGCCACTTTCAGCTCCGGCGTGGAGACCGCATCGGGCAGCGCATTCAACACCTCGGCCGGGTCCTCTTCACGCTGGGCGAGGATTTCCAGCAATCGCGCCATCGCGTACAGGCCGTCGTCAAAGCCGTACCAGCGCTCCTTGAAGAAGAAGTGGCCGCTCATCTCGCCGGCCAGCTCGGCATCGGTCTCACGCATCTTGGCCTTGACCAGCGAGTGCCCGGTCTTCCACATCATCGGGCTGCCGCCATGGCGCAGGATGTAGTCCGACAGCTTGCCGGTGCACTTCACGTCGTAGATCACCATCGCGCCGGGATTGCGCATCAGCACATCGGCGGCGAACAGCATCAGCAGACGGTCGGCGTAGATCACCTTGCCATCCCTGGTCACCACGCCCAGGCGGTCGCCATCGCCATCGAAGGCCACGCCGATATCGGCGTCGAAGCGCTTCACCGTCTGGATCAGGTCTTCCAGATTGTCCGGTTCGCTCGGATCCGGGTGGTGGTTGGGGAAGCTGCCATCGACATCGCAGTACAGCGGAATGACATCGGCACCGATGGCTTCCAGCAGCTGCGGCGCCACCGCCCCGGCCACCCCGTTGCCGGCATCGGCCACCACCTTGAGCGGACGGTCCAGCTGCACGTCGTCGGCGATGCGCAGGATGTACTCGTCGATCACCTCGCGCTGCTGCAGCCCGCCAAGCGTCTCGGCACGCTGCAGACGGCCTTCCTGGATACGCGTGTACAGGTCGGTAATGGCGGCACCGGACAGCGTTTCACCACCGATCACGATCTTGAAACCGTTGTAATCCGGCGGATTGTGGCTGCCGGTCACCGCCACGCAGCTGCCGGCGCGCAGGTGGTAGCTGGCGAAATACACCACCGGCGTCGGCGCCAGTCCGATGTCGATGACATCGCAGCCGGCAAGGCGCAGGCCCTGGATCAGGCTGTCGGCCAGTTCCGGCCCGGACAGCCGGCCATCGCGGCCGACCACCACATCACGCAGGCCCTGCGCCTGCATCGCACTGCCGATGGCCTGGCCGATCAGCGTGGCGACCGTGGCATTGAGTTCGCTGCCCAGCACGCCGCGGATATCGTAGGCGCGGAAAATGCCCGGCGGCACCGCCTCGGCACCGGGTTCGGCCTGTACCGTCGCCTCGCCACCGGCCCGCGCGGCGCCGGGCGCGGGCGGCAGCGGGTCCTGCTGCAGGACTTCATGCAGGGTGATGCCGCTGTCTTCTTCGACCTCGCCCTTCCTGCGCAGCGTCGGCAGGCTGGCCAGGCGCTTGCGCCCGAACAGCAACAGCAGCGCCGTCACCAGCAGCAGCAACGCCACCACCGCGCAGGGAATCGCCCCCAGACCCAGCGGGCCTGCGTCGACATCCGGCAATTCGGCCACCACGCGCAGGCCGGTGTCGCCGACCGGACGGGCCAGCGCATCGGCACTGCCGCCCAGGCCGGTATTGCCCTTCTGCAGGATGGTGAAGCCGCCCTGGCGCAGGCCCAGAAACGCCCGGTCCGGCGACTGGATCGGATCGAATACCGAGGTCAGGCGGGTCAGCGGCTGGCGGATGTAGACCACCGCCGGCTGCCCGTGCAGCTGCACCGGCGCGGCCAGGCCCAGACGCGGGCCATTGGCATCGCGTACCACCCGCGCGACCGGCTTGCCCTCGGCCAGCGCCAGCTCCAGCAGCGCCAGGCGCGAATAGCCGAAGGTGGCCGGATCGGCATAGGCGCTGGACAGCGTGGCGTCGAGCACCTGCGCGTCCTCCACACCGGTCCACTGCTCCCGCACCGCCAGCGCGGTGGCGGTGGCATCACCGGTCGCCAGCGCGGCCTGTACCGGCGCCCGCTCCAGCTGCTTGCCGAACTGCACCAGCTGCGCGCTGACCGCCTGCTGCACGTCGCTCACGGCGCGATCGCGCGCCTGTTCCAGCGCAGTGCCGGTATCGGCCTGCAGCCACTGGTTGAACGCGCTCCAGCCGAACCAGCCCGCCAGCAGCAACAGCAGCACCGCCAGCAGCGGCGTTGAACGGCCCAGCGCCACGCGCGGGCGTTGGCTTTCCTTACCTTGGCTCATCGTGCGTTTCCCCCCTGTCAGCGCACCCCGGTGTGGCCAAACCCACCCGTTCCACGTGCACTGTCGATGAAAGTATCCACTACCTGCAACGTGACGCGGGCGATGGGCATCACCACCAGCTGCGCGATGCGGTCGCCGGGTTCGATGGTGAAGGCGTCACGGCCCCGGTTCCAGACGCTGATCAGCAGCGGCCCCTGGTAGTCGGCATCGATCAGGCCGGTGCCGTTGCCCAGCACGATGCCATGGCGATGGCCCAGCCCGGAGCGTGGCAGCACCACCGCACACAGGTTGGGGTCGGCGATATGGATGGCGATACCGCTGGGCAGCAGCGCCGCATCGCCCGGCGGCAGCGTCATCGGCGCTTCGATCGCCGCGCGCAGGTCCATGCCGGCGCTGGCTTCGGTGGCGTAGCCCGGCAGCGGCCAGGCATCGCCGAAGCGGGGATCCAGCAATTTCACCTGCAACGGCTGCAGCGCACTTGCCTCATTCATGCATCCAACCTCTCGGCGATCAGGTCCAGCAGCTGTTCGGCCAGCCGGGTCTTGGCGGTGCCCGGGAACTCGCGCTGGCCGCCATCCCAGTAGGCCACCGCCGCGTTCTGGTCGCTCTCAAAGCCGTTGCCGGCGATGCCGACCTGGTTGGCGATGATCAGGTCCAGATGCTTGGCCACCAGTTTGCCGCGCGCATATTTCTCCACCTCGTGGGTCTCGGCGGCAAAGCCGACCACCAGCTTCAGCGCCTGGGTCTGCGCGGCCACTTCGGCCAGGATATCCGGGGTGCGCACCAGCTCCAGCGTCAGGGTCTGGCTGTCGGCGGTCTTCTTCAGCTTCTGCGACGAGACCTGGCGCGGGGTGTAATCGGCCACTGCGGCCGCGCCGATATAGATGTCCGCCGGCAGCGCGCCCAGCACCGCCTCGCGCATCTGCGCGGCCGAGCGCACGTCGATCCGGGTGACCCCGGCCGGCGTCGGCAACTGCACCGGCCCGCTGACCAGTGTCACCTGCGCGCCCCGGGCGGCGGCGGCGGCGGCCAGCGCATAGCCCATCTTGCCGCTGGAGCGGTTGCCGACATAACGCACCGGATCCAGATCCTCGTAGGTCGGGCCGGCACTGATCAGCACCCGCAGGCCGTGCAGCCGGCCCGGCACAGTGGCCGCGGCCGGACCCGCATGACCTGCCAACGCCGCGACAATCGCCAACGGCTCGCTCAGGCGGCCGGGGCCGGATTCGCCCTCGGCCAGCGGACCGTCTTCAGGCCCGATCACCTGTGCGCCGCGCTCGCGCAGCAGCGCGATATTGGCCTGCGTGGCCGGGTGCAACCACATGCGATGGTTCATCGCCGGGCACACGGTCAGCGGCGCGGTGGTGGCCAGGCACAGGGTGGTTACCAGATCGTCGGCGTTGCCATGGGCCAGCCGCGCCAGCAGATCGGCCGTGGCCGGGGCCACGACAATGCGGTCGGCCCAGCGCGCCAGCTCGATATGTCCCATCGCCTGTTCGGCGGCGCTGTCCCACAGCGTGGTGCGGGTCGGCTGGCCCGACAAGGCCTGGAAGCTCAGCGGCGTGACGAACTGCTGCGCCCCTGCGGTCATCGCCACCTGCACCTGCGCGCCGGCATCGCGCAGCCGGCGCACAAGCTCCAGCGCCTTGTAGGCGGCAATGCCGCCGCCCACGCACAACAACAGTTTCTGTCCTTCCAACGATCGCGATGGCGTCTGTGGACTCTGGGGAAAGCCGGTCACGAGGAAAATTCCTACCTGCACAAGAACGTTTAGCTTACCCGAAGGGTCGGCATCGCCTGATCCCATTTCTGGCCACTGGCGCCCAGTCTGTGGGCATGCATATCCGCGACTGGCCCACTGCCGAGCGTCCCCGCGAGAAGCTGCTGGCCCGGGGCGCGGGCATCCTCTCCGATGCCGAGCTGCTGGCGATTTTCCTCGGTTCGGGCCTACGCGGCCGCGACGCGGTGCAGACCGCACGCGACCTGCTGCTGGCCCATGGTCCGCTGCGGCAACTGCTGGATCGCAACGCCGATGAACTGGCGCAGCTGCCGGGCCTGGGGCCGGCCCGCGCCTGCAAGCTCAGCGCCGCGCTGGAACTGGGCCAGCGCCATCTGGCCGCCGAGCTGGAACGCGGTATCGCCCTGAGCGATCCCACCTCTGCCGGCCGCTATTTCGCCCAGCGCCTGCGCGCGCGGCCGCATGAGGTGTTCGCCGCGCTGTTTCTGGATACCCGGCACCGGGCGCTGGCCTTCGAGGAGCTGTTCGCCGGCACCATCGACGGCGCCGAGGTGCATCCTCGCGAAGTGGTGCGTCGCGCCTTGGCCCACAATGCGGCGGCGGTGATGATCGGGCACAACCACCCGTCGGGAAATCCGGAGCCCTCCGCCGCCGACCGGGCCATCACCACCCGCCTGCAACAGGCGCTGGCGCTGGTCGATATCCGCCTGCTGGACCACTTCGTGATCGGTGATGGCGCCCCAGTCTCGCTGGCCGCACGCGGCTGGATCTGAACCAAAACCGCGGATTCTTTGACATTCCTGACCGCCAGGCACGCGCCCCGGCAAGGCGGCCGGGCCATCGCTCAGGTAAAATGGGCAGTTCCGCGCTTCAAGCAGATAGTCACGTGAAAGCCCAACTCCGCGCCCTCATCGGCCAAGGCATCGAAGCCTTGCGCGCCAACGGCACCCTGCCTGCCGACACCCTGCCGCCGGATTTCGTGGTCGAACGACCCAAGACCCGCGAACACGGCGACTTCGCCACCAATGCCGCGATGCTGCTGGCCAAGGCCGCGCGCAGCAATCCGCGCGCCATCGCCCAGGCACTGGTGGCGGCACTGCCAGCCAGCGACGACATCGCCAGTGTCGAGATCGCCGGCCCGGGCTTCATCAACTTCAAGTTCGCGCCGGTGGCCTACCAGCGCGAAGTGGTCAGCGTACTCAAAGAGGGCCAGGACTACGGTCGCAACCTGACCGGCAACGGCCGCACCGTGGGCGTTGAATACGTCTCGGCCAACCCGACCGGCCCGCTGCACGTCGGCCACGGCCGCGCCGGCGCGATCGGCGACTGCATCGCCCGCGTGCTGGAAGCCAACGGCTGGAACGCCAAGCGCGAGTTCTACTACAACGACGCCGGCGTGCAGATCGAGAATCTGGCCAAGTCGGTGCAGGCCCGTGCGCGCGGTTTCAAGCCGGGCGACGCGCAGTGGCCCAGCGAGGCCTACAACGGCGAGTACATCGGCGATGTGGCCACCGCCTACCTGACCGGCCAGACCGTGGAACTGGAAGGCAGCCAGGTGGTCGGTGCCAAGGATGCCGAGGACATCGAGGCCATCCGCCGCTTTGCCGTGGCCTACCTGCGCAACGAGCAGAACCAGGATCTGGCTGCATTCGGCGTTGATTTCGACATCTACTTCCTGGAAAGCTCGCTGTACAAGGACGGCAAGGTCGAAGAGACCGTGGCCCAGCTCAACGCCTCCGGCCACACCTACGAGGAAGGCGGCGCGCTGTGGCTGCGCTCCACCGATTTCGGTGACGACAAGGACCGCGTGATGCGCAAGTCCGACGGCACCTACACCTACTTTCTGCCGGACGTGGCCTACCACCTGAGCAAGTGGCAGCGCGGCTACGAGCGCGCGATCACCGAGCTGGGCGCCGACCACCACGGTTCGCTGGCACGCGTGCGCGCCGGCCTGCAGGCGCTGGATGTAGGCATTCCCCAGGGCTGGCCCGAATACGTGCTGCACCAGATGGTCACGGTGATGCGCGGTGGCGAGGAAGTGAAGCTGTCCAAGCGCGCCGGCAGCTACCTGACCCTGCGCGACCTGATCGAGGAAGTCGGCGCCGATGCGGTGCGCTGGTTCCTGATCGCGCGCAAGCCCGATTCGCAGCTGACCTTCGACATCGACCTGGCCCGCCAGCAGAGCAGCGACAACCCGGTGTTCTACGTGCAGTACGCCCATGCCCGGGTCTGCTCGCTGCTGCGCCAGGCGCAGGAGAAGGGCCTGGACTACACCCAGGCCGACAATCTGGCCGCGCTGGCGGTGCTGGGCGACGCGCTGTCGCTGGAGCTGATGAACGAGATCTCGCGTTATCCGGAAGTGGTGGAAAGCGCCGGCATCGCGCTGGAACCGCACCAGGTCGCACAGTACCTGCGTGAATTGGCGCACGCTTTCCACACGTGGTATCACGGCACGCCGGTGCTGGTGGATGAGGCTGCCGAGCGCAACGCCAAGCTGACACTGGCCTGCGCGGTGCGGCAGACGCTGGCCAACGGCCTGGGCATCCTGGGCGTCAGCGCCCCGGAAAAGATGTAAGTCAAGGAGACGCAGTAGACATGGCAGCACGACGCGGCAAGAGTCAGGCGCGACGCAACAGCAACAACGGCACGCCCGGCTGGGTGTGGCTGGTTGCCGGTGCGGCGATCGCCGCCGTGGTGTTCCTGGCGGCGCCGGACCTGTTCAAGAAGGACGGCGACGGCTTCCTGCGGGTCGGCCCGCAACCCAACCCCGATGCGCAGCCGGCCCCCGTGGCCGATGCGGATCTGGACGCCGGCGTGACGCCGGCCCGGCCGACGCCAGCGGCCAAGGCCGAGGACAAGCCGGCCACCCAGTACGACTTCTACACGTTGCTGCCAGGCACGGAAGTGCAGATGCCCGATGCTGAACTGGCGGCCAGTGCCAAGGCCGAGGAACAGCGCCGCGAAGCCGCCGCCCGCGCCGCGGCGGCCGCTGCACCGGCGACCGAAGCCCAGCGCGCGCAGGCGGCGCTGGAAGGCCGTCCGGTTCCGGCACCGTTGCCGGCACCGTTGCCGGCGCCGGTCGCCGAAACCCCGCGTCAGCCCGGACCGGTGGCCGAAAGCACCCCGGCCCGTCCTGCAGCGAGCTCCCCGGCACAGGTCGCCAGCGCTCAACCGGCGCCCAAACCGGCCGCGGCTGCGCCCGCACCGACGGCGGCCACAACGGCCCCGGCGGAGAACGTGCGCTACATCCTGCAGGCCGGCGCTTTCGGGGCATCCGGCGATGCGGAAGCCACCAAGGCCAAGCTGGCAATGATGGGCCTGGCGGCGCGCGTGGAATCGGCGCAGATCAACGGCAACACCGTCTACCGCGTACGCATGGGCCCATACGGCACCGCCAGCGAACTGGCCGAAGCCAAGGCCAAGCTCAACGGCAGCGGTCTGCAGGCGATGGCGATCAAGGCGCAGTAACACCGCTGCCGGCGGTGTTACCCCATAGTTTGCTTGGCAAACTATGAGCCCCGTGCCCGTTTTCTCCATATCCCCGCGCCTGTCGGCGCGCCCCCTTAACTAAAGGGGGCTGTTGCGACTATTGGTTCGCTGGTGAAGCATCTGGAGCATTCACGCCCCGATATCGGTTGATGTCGGGGCTTTTTGTCTGTGCCTTTGTAGCCTGGGTAAGCGCAGCCGGGGGCTTTGCTTGCCCAACCTGCTCGAACGCGTTTTCTTGCAACGTTGATTTCCCCGCAAAGAGCCCCCTCCCTTTGGCGTCGCTCAGGGGAGGCTTTGGCTTTGGCTTTGGCTTTGGCTTTGGCTTTGGCTTTGGCTTTGGCTTTGGCTTTGGCTTTTAACCCTGCACCCGCTCATCCCTCCCGCCACTGCACCCATAGTGCGAAAATCCCCGCTCCCTGCCCCAAGGATTCCGCAATGTCCAAAACCGCCCTGATCACCGGCGCCACTTCCGGCTTTGGTGCCGCCGCCGTCCGCCGTTTCGCCGCCGCCGGCTGGAAGGTGATCGCCACCGGCCGTCGCGGCGAGCGCCTGCAGCCACTGGTGGCTGAATTCGGTGCGGACGTGGTGCACGCCGCCACCTTCGACATCCGCGACCACGCCGCGATGGACGCGGCGCTGGCCGCGCTGCCGGCAGGCTTCCGTGACATCGACCTGCTGGTCAACAACGCCGGCCTGGCCCAGGGCACCGCGCCGGCGCAAGGGGCGGCGCTGGAAGACTGGCGCACGATGATCGACACCAACATCACCGCGCTGGTCACGCTTACCCACCGCCTGCTGCCGCAGCTGATCGCCCGCCGCGGCGCGATCATCAACATCAGCTCGGTGGCCGGTGTGTATCCGTATCCGGGCGGCAACACCTACGGCGGCACCAAGGCCTTCGTCAGCCAGTTCTCGCTGGGCCTGCGCTCGGACCTGCACGGCACCGGCGTGCGCGTGACCACGATCGAACCGGGCATGGCCGAAACCGAGTTCACCCTGGTGCGCACCCACGGCGACCAGAACGCCTCGGACAAGCTCTACAGCGGCGCCCACCCGATGACCGCCGAGGATATCGCCGAATCGATCTTCTACGTGGCCACGCTGCCGGCCCACCTGAACATCAACCGGCTGGAGATCATGCCCACCAGCCAGTCGTTTGCCGGCTTCCAGGTCGCCCGCGACCCTTCCTGAAGGCGTTCCGCAGGCCGCTACCGGCGGCCCTTCGGCAGCGAGGGGAAACCACCCACCACAGACTTTGCCTGTGGATGGATTGCACGCGCGCTCGGCGGGCTTGCGCGAATGCCGCCGTGGCTGCCATCGGCGGTGCGCAGGGAAGAAGTCATCAATGCCTGTCGAATGCTGCCTGCCACGAACAGCCGGGGGTCGGCCGGGGCCGACCTTGGCACCTGCCGCATGCCGCCAGCCCCAGCCGCGATGGCGGCCGGTGCGGCGGGGCCATCAGCCTCGCCGCGCACCCCCAACGGGCCGAAGATCGCGACCGGACCCTCCCCAGCGGGCCGGGCTGCTGGACCAGCGCGGCTACACGGTGAACAGCGGGCCCGCTACCTGCGTAGCAGCTGGACCCCACCGCGCTGCGCCAACCCCGGTCAGAGATCAGCGCAAGCCACTCACAGGTGCGTCAACGGTTCGTCCGACAGGTAGGTGTAACCGGTCAGGCCCGCTTCCAGCGCCGCGTCCAGTTCGGCGGCGCGTTCGGCCGGCAGGTTGGCTGCGGCCACGCGCGCCTTGTAGGCGGCGCGCAGGTCGTCGAGCCTGTAGCCGACGTAGTCCAGCATCACGTCGGTGGTGTCGCCGCGACGCTGCTGGGTGATCACATAACCGTCGGCGTCGGCCGCCACTTCCACCGCGTCGGTGTCGCCGAACAGGTTGTGGATGTCACCGAGGATTTCCTGATACGCGCCGACCAGGAAGAAGCCGATCCGGTAGCTCTCGCCATTGCGCACTGCGTGCAGCGGCAGCGAGCTGTCCAGGCTTTCGTTCTCGACATAGGTCTTGACCATGCCATCCGAGTCGCAGGTCATGTCGGCGATGATGCCGCGCCGCGCCGGGCGCTCGTCCAGCCGCTCGATCGGCATGATCGGGAACACCTGGTCGATCGCCCACGCATCGGGAATCGATTCGAACACGCTGAAGTTGACGAAATACTTGTCGACCAGGCGCTCGTTCAATTCGTCCAGCGCCGGGCGGTGGCTCTTCTCGTCATAGCTCAGGCGCGCACGCACGCCGTGGGCGATGGCGTAGAACAGGTCGTCGATGCGCGCCCTTGCGGTGAGGTCGATCTGGCCCAGCGCGTAGGCCGCCAGCCCTTCGGCGTGGAAGTGCTGCGCCTCCTGGAACAGCTCCACTGCCGGACGCTGGTCCAGCTCGTCATGGATCTCGCGCAGGTGGCGGATCGCGGCCGGCTCGTCGTCATGCGCCTCGGGGATACGCCCTTCGGCGGCCTGCTCCACTTCGGACACGTTGGCGATCAGCACCGCGTGGTGGGCGGTCATCGCGCGGCCGCACTCGGTGACGATGCGCGGCGGGGTCAGCCCGTGCGCCTCGCAGGCCTCGGCCAGCGGCTGCACGATATTGCTTGCGTAGGACTCCAGCCCGTAGTTGATCGAGCAGAAGCTGCGCGAGCGGGTGCCTTCGTAATCGATGCCCAGGCCACCGCCGACGTCGACGTGGCTGATCTTCGCACCCAGCCGCGAGAGCTCGACGAAGTAGCGGGTCGCCTCGCGCATGCCGTTGGCGATGTCGCGCACGTTGGAGATCTGGCTGCCCATGTGGAAATGCAGCAGGTTCAGGCAATCGGCGTACTCGGTGTCACGCAGCGCCTTCCACAGATCCAGCAACTGGCGCGGGGACAGGCCGAACTTGGCCTTGTCGCCACCGCTGTTTTGCCACTTGCCGGCGCCCAGCGAGGCCAGACGCATGCGCACGCCCAGGCCCGGCTTCACGTCCAGCGCCCTGGATTCCTCCAGCACCAGCTTCAGCTCGGACGGCTTCTCGATGACGATATAGGTCTGCAGGCCGAGCTTGCGGCCGATCAGCGCCAGGCGGATGTACTCGCGGTCCTTGTAGCCGTTGCAGACGATCAGCCCGCCCGGCCGGCTCAGCGCCAGCACCGCCATCAGCTCCGGCTTGGAGCCGGCTTCCAGGCCGAAGCCCTCGCCGTGGTGGCTGGCCAGGGTGCCGGCCACGCCACGGTGCTGGTTGACCTTGATCGGGTAGACCGCGGTGTAGCCGCCCGGGTAGTCCCAGTCGGCCTGGGCCTGGGCGAAGGCCGCCTGCAGCTTGCCCAGGCGCTGCCCCAGGATGTCCGGGAAACGCACCAGCAGCGGCAGTTTGGCGCCGGCGGCACGGGCCGAATCGACAATCTGCGGCAGGGAAACGGTCACGCCTTCGCTGCCGGCGGGGCGGACCACGACGTGACCGGCGGCATCGACGTCGAAATACCCATCGGACCAGTGCGGAATCGAATAGGTCTTGCGGGCCTGGTCCAGGGACCAAGTACTGCTGGAAGTCATGGCTGTTCGCTATTTCTGGCGCGTGGCGACGCGTTCTTCATTGCCGTGGCGGGAACCCCGTTGCGGCGCGGACGCGCATTCTAACGCTAGCCGGCCACCGGTCCGTTACAATCCGCGCCCGCGTCCCCCGGGGGCGCCTTTTCCGGATGTGGCACTCGCCACGCGGCCCCGGCCGCCAGCCCGGCTTCCCATCTGAGCAGAGGATCCTCCACGCCCATGAGCAGCAACGACAACTGGTTCATCGAACACTTCCAGCCGACCGGCTCGGCCATCGGTTTCCGCATCACCGAGAAACTCGAAGAGGTGCAGTCGCCGTTCCAGAAGATCGAGATCTACAACAGCACCGACTGGGGCAAGCTGATGGTCATCGACGGCGCCATGATGCTGACCAGCAAGGACAACTTCTTCTACCACGAGATGATCAGCCACCCGGTGCTGTTCACCCACCCGAACCCCAAGCGCGTGGTGATCATCGGCGGTGGCGACTGCGGCACCCTGCGCGAGGTGCTCAAGCACCCGGGCGTGGAGAGCGCCACCCAGTGCGATATCGACGAGCAGGTCACGCGCATGGCCGAGAAGTATTTCCCGGAACTGTGCGAATCCAACGGTGACGCCCGTGCCGAGCTGCTGTTCGACGACGGCGTGGCCTATATGGCCAACTGCGCGCCGGGCAGCGTGGACGTGGTGATCGTGGATTCCACCGACCCGGTCGGCCCGGCCGAGGGCCTGTTCAACAAGGCCTTCTTCGAAAGCTGCTTCCGCGCCCTGAAGGACGATGGCCTGCTGGTGCAGCAGAGCGAGTCGCCGCTGGCGCTGCTGGACCTGATCCGTGACATGCGTTCGGAAATGGGCAAGGCCGGCTTCCAGTCGTTCAAGACCCTGCCGTTCCCGCAGCCGTGCTACCCGACCGGCTGGTGGTCGGTGACCGTGGCCAGCAAGCAGGCCGGCTTCGGTTTCGGCTTCCGCCAGGCCGATGCGGCCGCCAAGCCGTTCGACACGCTGTACTACACCGCCCCGCTGCACACCGGCGTGCTGGTCAGCCCGCCGTTCGTGGCCAAGGCGCTGGGCGAGTAAGCCGCACCGCCCCGATTCGTGGACCCGACCCCGCGCTGCCTGCCAGCGCGGGGTTTTTCATGCTGTGACGCCGATGCATACCCGCCCACGGCAGGCAACCCGCCCGGCGCAACACTCCTTTCCGTAACAAAGTTCCTACATTTTTTTTACATTCAGAGTTCGTGGACTGCCCAGTTCTATAATTGCGCCCCGCCCGTTCCGGGCACGCAAGACCGGCATTGCAAGACGCTTTCTGCGCCCCCGCCGCGTCAGGAAGGTTTCCATGAACACACTGCCTGCTTACGACGGCCACCGGCCTGTCGTTTCCACCGCCCAATTGCTCAAACGCGGCGAACGCCTGCTCGAGCCGGATGTCTACCGCACCGAGCTGGGCGGCCGTCCGGCCGTGGTCAAGGACTACCGCCGCTACCGCGGTACGCCGCTGTCGCCGGTCGCACGCCTGCTGGTGCGCCGCGAAGCCCGCGTGCTGCGCCGCCTGAAAGGCTGGAAACACGCACCGGCGCTGCTGGGCACCGTCGGCGGGCTGGCACTGGGCATGGAGTTCGTGCCCGGTGAAACGCTCAGCCGCGTGCAGGGCGCAAGCCACGAGGTGTTCGACCAGCTGCAGCAGGCGCTCAGCCGCCTGCATGCGGCCGGCATCACCCACAACGATCTGCATGGCACCAATGTGGTGGTCAGTGCCGGGGTGCCGGTGCTGCTGGACTTCACCTCGGCCTGGCGTTCGCCGCGCTGGCTGCGCAACGGCCCGATCTCGCGCCAGCTGCGGCGCAGCGACATGAAGAACCTGGTGAAGATGCGCCAGCGCCTGACCGGCCAGCGCCCCAGCGCCGAACAGGCCGCGCTGCTGGCCGAACCCGGCTGGGTGCAGGCCCTGCGCGGCACCTGGAAGCGCCTGTACCGGCACCTCAAAGGCCAGGCCTGAGGCCTGACCGGCGGCGCTTACAGCGCGTCGCCGTCGAGCTCGCCGGTGCGGATGCGCACCACGCTGCCCAGGTCGTACACGAACACCTTGCCGTCGCCGATCTTGCCGGTGCCGGCGGCCTTGACGATGGCTTCCACCACCTCATCGGCCTGGGCATCGGTGACGGCCACTTCGATCTTCACCTTGGGCAGGAAATCGACCACATACTCGGCGCCGCGGTACAGCTCGGTGTGGCCCTTCTGCCGGCCGAAGCCCTTGACCTCGGTCACGGTGATACCGGCCACGCCGCGTTCGGACAGCGCCTCGCGCACGTCATCAAGCTTGAACGGCTTGACGATGGCCATGATCATTTTCATCGACTCGATCCCCTCTCTTGGTGTGCCTGCGAAGGATAGCCTGCCGCGCCCGCGCATGAGCGGCCGGCGTGCCGGCCTCGACGTTCCGGATTATCCTTACAACCCGTCGCAACCGACTCTGATGGCCGCACCGGCTGGAACCGTCCTAGGCTCGAGCCCTTCCTGCGGAGACCTGCCATGATCGACCTGAACCACATTGACGAGCTCGCCCGCCGGCTGAGCGACCTGGTCCCGCCGGGCCTGCGCGAATCGCGCGAGGAACTGCAGGCCACCTTCAAGAGCGCCCTGCAGGCCGGCCTGTCCAAGCTGGACCTGGTCACCCGCGAGGAATTCGAGGTGCAGCGCGCGGTGCTGCTGCGTACCCGTGAAAAGCTCGACGCGCTGGAACAGGCGGTCGCGGCACTGGAAAACCGCTCCGCCCCCAACGCCTGATCCGGGCCATGAGCCTGGCGCTGGTGCACAGCCGTGCCCGCGCGGGGGTGCTTGCGCCCCCGGTCCGGGTGGAAGTCCACCTGTCCGGGGGACTGCCGTCCACCCAGATCGTCGGCCTGCCCGAGGCGGCGGTGCGCGAATCGCGTGACCGCGTCCGCGCGGCCCTGCTGTGCGCGCAGTTCGAATTTCCCGCACGCCGTATCACCATCAACCTGGCCCCGGCCGACCTGCCCAAGGAGGGCGGCCGCTTCGATCTGCCGATCGCCCTGGGCATCCTGGCCGCCAGTGGCCAGATCGACCGCGACGCCTTGGCGCAGTACGAGTTCATCGGCGAACTGGCGCTGACCGGGGAGCTGCGCGCGGTCGACGGCGCGCTACCGGCCGCCATCGCCTGCGCCCGAGAACACCGCACCTTGATCGTTCCGCCCGGCAATGCCGCCGAGGCCGCGCTGGCGCAGGCCGCACCGGTCAAAGTCGCGCGCACCCTGCTGGAAGTCTGCGCGGCGCTGTCGGGGACCAAGGAGCTGCCCGATGCCATTGCGCCCACCGCATCGGCACCATCGTTGCCGGATCTGGCCGATGTGCGTGGTCAACTGCATGCACGGCGGGCGCTGGAGATCGCCGCCGCCGGGTCGCATCACCTGCTGTTGCTGGGTTCCCCCGGCTGTGGCAAGACCCTGCTGGCCTCGCGCCTGCCAGGTATTCTTCCGGCGGCCAGTGAAGCCGAAGCGCTGGAAACGGCGACCATCACCTCGGTCAGTGGCCGTGGCGTGGACCCCACCCGCTGGCGCCAGCGCCCGTACAGATCCCCCCATCACACCGCCAGCGCGGTCTCGCTGGTCGGCGGCGGTTCGCATCCGCGTCCCGGCGAGATTTCCCTGGCCCACAATGGCGTGCTGTTCCTGGACGAATTGCCGGAATGGAACCGGCATGCGCTAGAAGTGCTGCGCGAACCGCTGGAGTCCGGCAGCGTCACCGTTGCCCGCGCCGCCCGCAGCGTCGAATTCCCGGCCCGCTTCCAGCTGATCGCGGCGATGAATCCCTGCCCGTGCGGCTGGGCCGGCGACAGCAGCGGCCGCTGCCGTTGTTCGGGGGAGAGCATCCGCCGCTACCGCGCGCGCATTTCCGGTCCGCTGCTGGACCGGATCGACCTGCACCTGCAGATGGCACGGCTGCCGGCCAGCGAACTGCGCGGCGATGCCGCCGCCGGTGAGTCCAGCGCCCGGGTGCGCGCACGCGTGGAACAGGCCCGTGCGCGGCAGCTGCAACGCGCCGGCAAACTCAACGCCCATCTGGATCAGGCCGAAACCCTGCGCGACTGCGCACTCGCATCGGCCGACCAGTCGCTGCTGGAACAGGCCATGGATCGTCTGCAGCTGTCGGCGCGCTCGATGCACCGTATCCTGCGCGTGGCGCGCAGCATCGCCGACCTGGCCGGAGCGCACGACATCCAGCGTCCGCACCTGTCCGAGGCGATCGGTTACCGCCAGCTCGACCGGGTTCCGGCGACCGCCTGAGCCCCGCGCAGCCTGCCTGTTCAGGCAAGCCATGGCCTGCCCCGCGAAGATCGCCGCAACCGCCCCGGGGAGCCGCGCCATGGAACGCCTGCACCGCCCGTTCTTTCCGATCATCTACGTGCGCGGCTATGCGATGACCCGCGGCGAGATCGTCGAGACCACCTCCACGCCGTTCATGGGCTTCGAGGCCGGCTCGACCAAGATGCGCCAAGCCCAGGACGGCTCCATCGTGAAGTTCGTGTTCGAGTCGCCGCTGGTGCGGCTGATGAAGGACTACGACTACCGCGACGTCTACGAGTCCGGTGCCGAGCGCCGCGACCGCCTCTCGCCGCGCTGCATCGTCATCCACCGCTACTACGACCCGGCCGACCCGGCCTTCGGTGATGGCAAGGCGCCGTCCATCGCCGATGCCGCGCGCAGCCTGGGCAGACGCATCCTCGAGCTGCGCGACAGCGTCTGCGGCAGCAATGCCCAAGCGCGCCAGGACTTCCGCGTGCACCTGGTGGCCCATTCGATGGGCGGGCTGATCTGCCGCTGCCTGCTGCAGAACCCGGAAGTGGCCAGCGCCGAAGTCCGCGGTCTGGTGGACAAGGTGTTCACCTACGCCACCCCGCACAACGGCATCGACGTGGCCGGCATCAACGTGCCGCAGCTGCTGTCGATCAACGACATGGACAACTTCAACCGCCGCACCATGGGCAAGTACCTGAAGGTGCCCAAGGACAGGGTCAACACGCTGGGCGACTCAGGCTTCCCGCCGGAGCGGCTGTTCTGCCTGATCGGCACCAACAGCCGCGACTACGCCGCCGCGCACGGCTTGTCGTCCTTTGCGGTCGGCTCGCTGAGCGACGGCCTGGTACGTATCGCCAACGCCTATGTGGAAGGCGCGCCGCGGGCCTTCGTCAACCGCAGCCACAGTGGCTACTTCGGCATCGTCAACTCCGAGGAGGGCTACCAGAACATGGTGCGCTTCCTGTTCGGTGACACCTGCGCCACCGCGCAACTGGAAATCACCGCGCTGGCGTTTCCGCCGGAAGTGGAGGCCGCGCGCAAACGCGGCAAGAACGTGGAGTCGGCGTACTACATCGAGGCCACGGTCGCCCCGCGCGGCGCCTACACCTACGAGCTGACCGCGCGCACCCAGGCCAACCAGTGCGCGATCCGGCGCGGCTATGACGAGCTGTTCAATGCCGATGGCAGCCTGCGCGACGATGCCCGCGCGCCGGTGCTGTTCTCGGTGTTCCTGGACAGCGGCAAGATCCTGGCCGGCAGCGAGATCGCCTTTTCGGTGGACCTGGCCGTGTGCAACGCCGGCTACCAGATCGACGGGGCCCTGTTGCTCAAGCACCACATCCCCGCCGAATACCTGTTCCGCAACACCCTGGTGCTGTTCGCCAAACCCGGCAGCGATGGCCACTGGCAGCTGCGCTACGTGTGGAGCGATGAGCACTGGGCCGGCGGGAGCAAGACGGCAGCCACCCCGGTGGCGGACGGTACCCGCATCATCGGTATCCGCCAGCACGGCGCCGAGGTGTTCGCCATCCCGGTGCGCTCGGACAAGGGCTTTGCCGCCGAACTGAAAATCTCGCTGGCGGCATGGCAGTGAGCGGCGCCGCCGGGCATCGCCGCGCGGCGTTCAGTCCAGGCTTTGCTGCAGATCCAGCATCGGCGTCTGCGGCACGCTGATCCAGCCGGCGGCGGGATTGTCCAGATCGATCACCAGCGCCACCGCCAGTGTGATCAGCACAAACATCAACATGCTTGATTGCCGCTGCCGGCGCTGCTGGTAGCCGACCATGCCGGCAGCCATGACCGCGTACAGGACCAGGATGCGCATGATCCGCACCGGGATGTGCGCCTGCCGCGTGGCGATGCGGCTGGCGGCCAGGTCGATGGAATCATTGGTGGTGGAGACCAGCAGCGAAGCCAGTGGCGTGGTGCGGAACGCGCCGGTGGCCGCGACCACCGTGCGCCACAGTTCGCCTTGCAGCGCCGTGGTCTGCTGGTAGATCCGCAGCTCCTCGTCGGCGTCTTTGGCCGCACCGAAGGCGACCCGGTTATCCACGTAACGGCGCAGCACCTGGCGCAGTTGCTGCCGCGGCCCGGCCTCGAGCAGATCGGCGCGCAACCAGGTGGTGCCGATCGCATTGGCCTCGGCGATCACCAGCTCACGGCGGGCGTCGTAGCGCTGCAACGCCAGCGAGAAGGTGAACCCGATCAGCAGCGCCAGCAAGCCGAGTACCGCCGAAAGCGCGAAGGTATCGCTTTCCTCCACGTCCGGATTGCGCTGCTCAACCTTGCGACGCAACCACGCTCCGATCTCGCGCGCGATGACCAGCACGATGAAGAACAGCAGCGACACCAGCACCATCGGAAGATTGGGATACGGCGGGGCAATGAAATCCATGGGCAAGACGCTCCGGTCGATTCATGTTCGGATACCACCAAACGGTCGGCGGCCCGGTACCGGGCCTCCCCTGCACAGCGGCTTCACCGCCACCGGGCACCGCCGGTACCCCGACGTCACCACCATGCACCCCATGGCCGTCCGCAGACAATAGGCGACGCCACGCCCCAACCTACCTCCGCCCGACCAACACCTACAATTCCCCGCCTTCCCCCTCCCGTGCCCCATGAACGATCTACCTCCCATCTTCACCGTCCCTGTCGGCCGCTACCAGCACGTCAGGCAAGGCTGATATGAAGCAATCGGGCTGGCCCGCAGCCGAGACACTCGAACCCCGGGGGCTTTACAAGCCGATGTATGTAGACCTTGACCTCTCGGCGCGGCCATACACCATTTCTGTCGAGCAGACCGACGTTGAAGGCGGCACACTCTCCCGCTTCGCATACCAATCCGACAGCCCGCGACTCTCCCACAAGCCGCCACGGCCTTACTGCACACACGCCCCCCGGTTCGGCAGGGTGGCATGTGCATTTCACAATCGTCCCTTCCAGGAAGGAACTGAAAAGATGCGTCAAACTCTGGCGCCACAAAAAAAACGTCAAGCTAGTCAATCAAATTATTAGTCAGAGATTTATGTTGCCACTTTGGTTACTGATGAATCCGCTATCCCCGGACGCCCCGCATGCGGCGAAGCGACGAGAACTCCGTGCATGCGGCTGTTGATCGTAGAAGACTCGCAAGCACTGGCGCAGGCACTCGGAAACTCGCTTACCCGTGAAGGCTATATCTGCGACCACGCGCAGGACGGGGAGCAGGCGCTGGCCTTCCTGGAGGCTTTCGACTACGACCTGGTGGTACTGGACTGGATGCTTCCCAAGCGCGATGGCATCTCCGTGCTGAGCGAAATGCACCTGCGCGGTTTGCGTGCCGGGGTGTTGATGCTGTCGGCACGCGACCAGGTGGTTGATCGGGTAGCGGCGCTGGATGCCGGTGTCGATGACTACCTGGTCAAGCCGTTCTCCACCGACGAGCTGCTGGCGCGCCTGCGGGCACTGGCCCGGCGGCCGCTTGAAGCGCCCCCCATGCCGATGTTGCAGGCCGGTGAGCTGAGGCTGGACCCCCGCTCACGTAGGGTGTTTTGGCGGCAGCGCGATCTGGAGTTGACCCCAAAGGAATACGCCCTGCTGGAACTGCTGATGCGCCAGCCGCAACAGGTATTTTCACGTGGCCATATTTTTTCCCAGCTCTATGACAGCACCAGCGACGTGTCCGACAAAGCCGTGGAGGTCATCATAAGCACGCTGCGCACCAAGTTACTCAAGGCCGGTGCGGACCAGCGGATCAAGACGCGGCGAGGCTTTGGCTATGTCTTTGAGTGAAGTCCGTGGCGACTGGTCGATACGGCGGCGCCTCGTGTGGCAGCTGACGCTTGCGATGGGCTTCATTCTGACCCTTGTGTTCCTTGTGCTGGATTACGCCATCGACCGCGAAATGTACGCGCGTCTGGATCACTTCCTTGACGTCCGCGCCAGCGCCCTCGCCTTGCAGCTGCAGGTGCGCACGCCGGAGCAGGCGGCAAAGCTGCTGCCCGAATACGACCTTAGCGGCCACACCGACTTTTTCACCATGTATGACACCCACAAACGGCCGATCCTGCGCTCGGTCAATAGCCGCGGTCAGGCACTGCGGTTGCCGGAGGGTCCGCTTGAGCGATTGCGCCATTACGATCTGTTCCTGCCTGACGGGCATCCTGGCCGTGCCATCGTGTTGCGCGTCCCACGTGCCGAAGCCGCCACATCGGACTGGCTGGTGGTCGCCACCGAGCGGGGGGATTGGGATCTGGCCGAACGGCGCATCCACCTGGCCCTGATGCTGATCATCGCAGCTGCTGTGGCGGTGGCAGTAGTACTGTGTCTCTTGTTGGTACGTCGCGCGTTCCTGCCGCTGATGGAGCAGAGTGAACGGCTGCGGACGCTGCAGCCGGGCCAGCCACCACCACCGCCCGCCAGTGCCCTTCCGCACGAACTGGCGCCTTTCATCCGCACGCTGCACCAGGCCCTGCAGCGGCTTTACACTGCCGCCGAACGCGAACGTCGCTTCTCACGTGACATGGCCCACGAGCTGCGCACGCCACTGG
The DNA here is from genome assembly GCF_056760355.1 of Stenotrophomonas sp. STEN013. Classification (NCBI taxonomy): domain Bacteria; kingdom Pseudomonadati; phylum Pseudomonadota; class Gammaproteobacteria; order Lysobacterales; family Lysobacteraceae; genus Stenotrophomonas; species Stenotrophomonas sp. STEN013. Next base: position 36,958 of record NZ_JBRREO010000009.1, read on the forward strand.
CAGAGATCAGGGCCAGTGCGGAAAACGCATTTCACAGTGATGATGCATCGGCGACCACCGAAGCACTGGAGGTCGCCCTGTCGGCCACCGGCCGGATGGATCGCGGCATTGCCACCCTGCTGGCGATGGCACGCTATGAGTCAGGCCAAATGCGTCCTGCGCTTGATCCTCTGGACCTGGTGCCGCTTCTACGCCAGCAGGTCCAGGCCCTGCGGCGCATTCCCGGGGCGGGCGAGCGCTTACATTTGGCCGCCAATCTGCCAGGACAGGCCTGGGTGCATAGCGACACCGGCATGCTGGAACGCATCTTCGCCAACGTTTTGCAGAATGCAGCCGAGTACTCACCCGAAGCCAGCATTGCCGAAGCCGGGATCGAGACGGCTGACGGGCAGTATTGGGTCTGGGTGCGCAATGAAGCCCCTGGCCTGCAAGTGGAGGACCTGGAATACCTTGGGGCGCGCTACTGGCGCAAGACCGCCCAGGGAGCCACCGCACAGCACACCGGTCTAGGCCTGGCACTGGCCAGGGCCATCGCAGGTGCACTGGAGGTCAGACTGGACTTCAACTTGGAGAACGGAAATCTGACCGGACGGCTCGGTCCTTTCCCGATACTCTGAACTGCGCACCGTTTCGGCCACCGCCGTGAACGCAGGTAAGGACTGATGAGGTGACCGAACCCACCCTCGCGGCGCCCTAAGCTTTCCCAAAGCTTGGGCCGGCACTATCGCGGCACTTTTTCCGGTGCGAGCGGTTCCGATGTCCTCCTCCTTCCTTGTCAGTGCCTGGGTGCCGCTGTGATGCCGCAGCCGCGCCGGATTTCACGGATCACTCTATTGGCCGCGGCCATCGTGATCCTTGCGTTGGTGGCGGTGCTGTGGGGTTGGAGATCGTATTCCCGACCGGCAACCGCATCGGCTGCCCCGGCACTCGCACCACCCACAAGTGGAGTGCGGCTGGAGGCAATGCAGGCCGCCAGCTTGGGTATCAAGACCGAGTCGGCCGCCAGTACCGACACCGTGGCACTGACTCAGTTGCCCGCAGAGGCCATGCCGCCCCTGGCGGCCAGCACCCAGGTGACGGTGCCTTACGCCGGCATCGTGATACGGATACTGGCCGATGAGGGCCAGCGTGTTCGCCGTGGGCAACCGCTGTTGCGGCTGCAAAGCCGTGACCTGCTGGTGGCGCAAGCCGATGTACAGCGCGCACGGAGCCAGGCGGCGGTAGCCGACCAGCAGGCAAGACGCGATGTACTGCTTGCCGATGAAGGCATCATCCCGGTTGCCCGCAGGGAACAAAGCTTGGCCAGCGCCGCCATCGCCCGGGCCAGCCGCCTGCAGGCCGAAGGAATGCTTTCACAGCTGCGGGTCGTCAGTGGCGGATCGCCTGGCGAGTACGACGTGCTTGCCCCCCAGGACGGGCTGGTACTGCGGCGCAACGCATCTCCGGGCCAGGCCATGGAAGCCATGGCACCGGCCTATGTGATTGCCGATGCCACCCGCATGGACATCATGTTCAGCGCACCTACGGGCTTGCGGGAGCAATTGCGACCCGGACTGGAAGTGACGCTTCCCGGCGGTGAGAGCGCGCGCGTGGTATCGGTCAGCGGCGATACCGACCGCAACAGCCAACGCCTGCGGGTGCGCGCACAGACCGATGAAGGCAGTGCCCTGATGGCCGGACAGCAGTTCGCGGTAGTGCTCAAGCTGCCGGCGCCGGCAGGCGCATTGCGGGTCCCGCGCAGCGCCCTGTTGCCGTATCGCGACCAGTACCTTCTCTATGTCCAGCACGGTGATCTCTACCGTGGCGTGATCGCCGAATCGCTGGGTCATGACGATACCCACGCCGTGGTGGTGTCACCGTCGTTGCGGCCGGGCATGCCGGTGGTGAGTCGGGGCATCAGTGTCCTCAAGTCATTGGCACCGTTGGAGTAACGCGATGCTCACCCGGCTCATTGAATTCTCACTGCGGCAACGCATGCTGGTCATGCTGGGAGCACTGGCCTTGGCAGGGGCAGGAATGTTCGCCTTCCTGAACCTGCCGATCGATGCCTACCCGGATATCTCTCCCACGCAGGTCAAGTTGATCCTGAAAGCACCGGGCATGACCCCGGAAGAAGTGGAAACACGGGTCATCGCGCCGCTGGAGATGGAACTGCTGGGCGTCCCCAAGGGCGTACTGCTGCGTTCAGTGGCCAAGTACGCCATCGCCGACATAACCCTGGATTTCGCCGAAGGAACCGAAATCTTCTGGGCGCGGCAACAGGTGGCCGAGCGCTTCGCCGGAGTTTCCGGCGAGCTTCCCGCTGGCGTAAGCGGCGGGCTGGCACCGATATCCACGCCGCTGTCCGATGTCTACATGTTCACCATCGAAGGCGGCGGACTGAGCCTGGAGGAGCGCCGCAGCCTGCTCGACTGGACCCTGCGCCCGGCGTTGCGCACCTTGCCCGGGGTGGCCGATGTCAACGTACTGGGCGGGGACGCAAAGAGCTTCGTGGTCACTCCCGACCGCAGCCTGCTGATCGCCAACGGCCTGCAGCAGAGCGACCTGGTCGATGCGGTGGAGCGCAACAACCGCAACGACGGCGCCGGCCGACTGCAGACCGGTGAAGAAAACCTGATCGTACGTACCGAGGGAGCCATCCAGACGCTGGAGGACCTGGGCAACATCGTGGTACGCAGCGGTGCGGTGCCGATACGCATCAGCGACATCGCCCAGGTGCGCGCACAGTCGCTGACCCGCTACGGCGCGGTGTCCCACGATGGCAAGGGTGAAGCTGTCCAGGGCATCGTCGTCGCGCTGCGTGGTGCTGATGCATCCGCCCTGGTCGAAGCGATCGAAGAGCGTCTGGCGTCGCTGGCCCCCAGCCTGCCGGCGGGAGTGGAGATCGTACCGTTCTACGACCGCAGCCACCTGATCAAGCGGGCAGTGGGCACCGTGCAGAACGCACTTCTGGAAGCCACGGTGCTGGTGGTGCTGTTGCTGTTGCTGTTTCTGGGTGAATTGCGCGCCGCCATCGTGGTGGCGTTGATCCTGCCGCTGGCAGCGCTGTGCACGTTCCTGCTGATGCGCTGGACAGGACAGAGCGCCAACCTGATGAGCCTGGGCGGGCTGGCAATCGCCATCGGCATGCTGGTCGACGCGGCCGTGGTGGTCGCCGAGAACACGGTCAGCCGATTGGCACCGAGCGCACCGGGCGCGCATCTTCCCCGCCTGCACCGGGTGTTTGCCGCCACCTATGAAGTCGCCAAGCCGGTCACCGCCGGCATGCTGATCATCTGCCTGACTTTCCTGCCCCTGCTTACCCTAGAGGGGCTGGAAGGCAAGATGTTCGCACCCGTCGCAATGACCATGGTGTTTGCATTGGGCGCCTCGCTGCTGCTGTCACTTACCTTCGTGCCGGTACTGTCCTCGCTGCTGTTGAAGGAACGCGAGCACCATGAGCCTTGGCTGATGCGCAAGGCCGGTGCTGTTTACCGGCCGTTGCTAGAAAGCGTCCTGACCCACCCGGCTCGCGCGTTCGGGGCCGCCGGACTCGTGCTGCTGGTTGGCATCGGCGCGTATTTCGGGACCGGCAAGAGCTTCATGCCGACCATGGACGAAGGCGACATCCTGGTGCAGTTGCAGAAGTCCCCCTCGATCTCCCTGGAGCGTTCGCTGGAGTTGGATCTGGCGGTGCAGCAGGCACTGCTGGCAGCGGTACCAGAAGTGGAGAACATCATTTCGCGGGTCGGGTCGGACGAGCTCGGCCTGGACCCGATGGGCCTGAACGAAAGCGACATGTTCCTCAAGCTCAAGCCGAAGCGCGAATGGCGCAAGTCCGACAAGGAATGGCTCACCGGGGAGCTGCGCAAGGTCCTGGAGAATTTCCCCGGCATCGAGTTCGGCTTCACGCAGCCCATCGAGATGCGGGTTTCGGAAATGCTGACCGGCAGCCGCGGCGATCTGGCAGTGAAGCTGTTCGGTCCTGACTTGCACACCCTCAACGCGCTTGCACAGCAGGTGGCAGCCACGATCGAAGCAGTGCCGGGCGCCGAGGACGTGTTGACCCAGGCTGCCGAAGGCATGGCCTACCTGCGCGTGGCCATGGATACACAGGCAATCGGACGCGCCGGACTGGCGACCGTGGAGGTGCAGGACGAACTGCGCACACAGCTTGAAGGTATGCCGGCCGGACAGGTCATCGAGCCCGGCCGGCGCACTCCGATCCTGGTCCGCGGTGGTGCCGACGTCAGGACATCGGCAGCACACTTCAGCGAAATGCGGATTGCACGCCGTGATGGGGGGGAAGTACCGCTTCGTTCACTGGCGCGCATGGAAGTGGTGACCGGCCCGGTGGCGGTGCAGCGCGAGAATGGCTCGCGCTTCTCCTTGGTGCAGGCCAATGTGAGCGGGCGTGACCTGGTCGGCTTCGTGGAAGAAGCGCGGGCGGCGGTGACCACACAGGTGCCGCTGCCGGCCGGCTATCACCTGGCCTGGGGCGGTCAGTTCGAGAATCAGCAACGCGCGGCGGCACGGCTGGGGCTGGTGGTACCGGTGGCTCTGGGCCTGATTTTCGTGGTGCTCTTCACGACATTCGGCTCGGCTCGGCAGTCGGTTCTCATTCTTTGCAACATCCCGTTCGCGCTGGTGGGCGGCATCATCGCGCTGTGGCTTTCCGGACAGTATCTGTCGGTGCCGGCCTCGGTGGGGTTCATCGCACTGCTGGGCATTGCCGTGCTCAACGGGCTGGTGCTGGTGAGCTGCTTCAACCAGTTGCACGAGCAGGGCATGCCCATCGAACAGGTGGTGCGCGAGGGCGCGCAACGCCGCGTGCGGCCAGTACTGATGACCGCCAGCATTACCGCACTGGGACTGGTGCCGCTGCTGCTAGCCAGTGGTCCGGGGTCGGAGATACAGCAGCCACTGGCCATTGTGGTGATCGGCGGACTGCTGACCTCGACCGCGCTGACCCTGCTGCTGATGCCGCCGCTGTACCGCCGTTTCGGCCTCCCCCCCCTTTCCGACATTGCAGGTGCCGCATGATGCCCCGGGTTCGCCTCTGCCTGACGTTTCCCCGCTCGCTGGAAGCGACGATCAGCGATGCCCTGATCGCAGCCCCCGGGCTGCCGGGATTCACCCTCATCAGTGCCGAAGGCCATGGCGGTGATTTCGTCAACGCAACTACCGCCGAGCGCGTTCGTGGCCGGATGGACCAGCGCGTGCTGTGGATGCTCGTGGACCAGGAAAAACATCAGCAGGTGCTGGCATTGCTGCGCGCCACAGTTGTTTCAAACCTCGTGCACTGGTGGCTGGAACCTGTTCTGGACGGGGGGCAGTTGGCATGAGTTTGCGCATTCTGTTGCTCCTGCTGGTCTCCCCCTGTGCATTGGCAGGGAACTACCTGCCCGATCCCGACCTGGTGGCCCAGAGCATCGCCCAGCAACCAGACGTGCGCGCCGCAGAAGCACGCGTGCGCGCCGCACAGGCACAAGCGCGTATGCACACCGTGGGCAGCCATGAGTTCGAAGTGAGCGGTGCCCGGCAACGGCATAAGGTCGAGGAGATGTCCGGCATCGACCGATACGCGGAATGGGAGTTGCAGGTATCGCGTCGCCTGCGCTTGCCCGGCAAGGCCAAGCTGGACAGCGCAATCGGTCGCCATGGCCTGGAAGCGGCACAAGCACAGCTGGAGGACGCTCGGCACCAAGCGGCGCGGCGTCTGCTGCAGCGCTGGGTTGGATGGCTACGCGCCGCTGCCGTGGCCGAAGAGGCCGAGCGCCAGTACACCTTACTCCGGCGCGAGCGCGATGCGCTGCAGCGGCGGGTCGAACTGGGCGACGCCGCACACAAGGACCTGGACCTGATCGAGGTGGAACGCGCGCAGGCCGAGGCACAGCGGCTTGCGGCCGATTCGGCGCGGGACAATGCGCGCCGGTCGATCGCGATCGATTTTCCACAGTTGCCGTTACCCGGGCGGCCACCGGCACTACCGGAGCCGGTGGCCTTGGCGGAAGACGATGCACTCTGGATCAAGCGCATCATCGACAGGAGCCACGAAATCGGTGCACTTGCCAGTATTGCGGAGCAGCAGGAAGCCGTGGCTGCGCGTGCACGTGCCGATCGCGTCCCTGATCCCAGCCTGGGCCTACGGGTCCTCAACGAACGCGGCGGTGCGGACAGCATCATCGGCGTGGTGTTTTCCGTACCCATCGGCGGGCGCTACAGGCGCGCCCTAGGTGCGGCCGAGACTGCCGAGGCCAGTGCACGGTACGACGACATCGCCATGATGACGCGTGAGATCGCGCGCGACGCCGAACTGGCTGTCAGTGACGCATGCAGCACATTGCGGCAATGGCGCGCGCAGCAGGCTGCACGTGAAGCCAGCCTCGCAGCCAACACCCGTCAACACCGCGGCTGGAAGCTGGGCGAGCTGAGCCTGGCGGAATGGTTGCTGGCAGAACGTAATAGCCGGCAGATCTCCTTGGCCGAAATCATGGCGCGCGCCGACGCGACCGAAGCGCACCTGCGCGTGTTGGTGGATAGCCATGAACTTTGGCATGCGAGGGACTGACAACACCGGGCACGCGCGTGGCTTGCGGTACATCGCCGAGCGGGCCCTTGGGCTGACAACGCGGCGTGTAAAGGCTTGTTCGGCCTGCTCAAACGCGAGCGGGCCCACCATACGAGCTACCCGATACCCGATGCCGCAAGCGCTGACCTGTTCGGATAGTCGAGCGGCTCCATGGCCCCAGGATGCGGCCAAGGGTAGCCAGGCAAGGCAGCAAGTGTTCAACCCTCTTACAACCGTTCGTGATTTCGGGGTGGAACCCGAGGCACGGAGGAGGGGTGGAGGATGGGCACGAATGCCACCCACGCAAAGGGTGACGGCCAGCTAACAACAACGCATCACACCGATGCGTGGCCTTCCTGCATCAAAAATCAAGCGGTGATCGGGGGGACACGAAAACCTGGAGCTTCATGAGAAGGATGCCCAAGAACCCAGAAGATCCCGAGAATCCAGCCAAGAAATGCTTGGGTGCCCACTACGTGTCTTCCAGACAGGGCACGGAGGCTTCTACTCACGGCTTGGGGTTGACCAAAAAAGGCTGGGCACCAAGCGGGCACATGACTTATTAGTGCCAGTAGAAAGCGCGAGAGATCAGCGCAAACTATTGATTTTATTGGCGCGCCTGGAGGGATTCGAACCCCCGACCAATGGCTTCGGAAGCCACTACTCTATCCGGCTGAGCTACAGGCGCGTTTTTGACCGCTGACTTGCAGGAACAGCCGCGATGGCCGTTCCTTTGCCGTCCGGGTGACCGGGCGGACGCGCATTCTAACGGCAAATGCCGTCGCAGGTCTTCCCCTGTGCGAACGCCAGTGCCGGCAACGGCGGAATCCGGCGCAACTGCTAACCTTTGCCAATGAGTTACGAACGCTACGAACCGCCCGCCGCGACGCCTTCGCGGTTGGACCACTACTGGAAACTGATGCGCGCCGACCGCCCGATCGGCACCCTGCTGCTGCTGTGGCCCACCTGGTGGGCGCTGTGGCTGGCCGCCGGCGGGATGCCGCCGCTGTGGACGCTGTTCGTGTTCAGCGCCGGGGTCTGGCTGACCCGCTCGGCCGGCTGCGTGATCAACGATTACGCCGACCGCTGGCTGGACCCGCATGTCAAACGTACCAGGGACCGGCCACTGGCCACCGGGGCCATCTCCGGCCGGGCCGCGCTGATGCTGTTCGCCGGCTTGATGCTGGTCGCCTTCGCGCTGGTGCTGACGATGAACGCGCTGACCATCGGCCTGAGCTTCATCGGCGTGTTCCTGGCGGCCAGCTATCCGTACCTGAAACGCTACACGCATCTGCCGCAGGTCTATCTGGGCATGGCCTTCGGCTGGGGCATCCCGATGGCCTTCGCCGCGGTGCAGGGCGAGGTGCCGGCGCTGGGCTGGCTGCTGTACGCGGCCAACATCCTGTGGTCCACCGCCTACGACACCTGGTATGCGATGGTCGACCGCGACGACGACCTGAAGGTCGGCTCGCACTCCACCGCGATCCTGTTCGGCGACCTGGACCTGGTCATCCAGGGCATCCTGTACACGCTGTTCTTCGCGGCGATGGCGCTGGTCGGGCAGCGCGCGCAGCTGGGACTGGCCTACTGGGCAGGCATCGGCGTGGCCATGCTGCTGGTGGTCTACGAGTTCCGGCTGTGCCGCACGCGCCAGCGCGAGGCATGCTTCAAGGCGTTCCTGCACAACAACTGGGTCGGTGCGGTGCTGTTTGCCGGTCTCGTCGCGGCCCTGACCTGGCCGGCTGGCCGCTGAGCGCCCTCACCTGTGACAACAAAAACGCCGCCTGACAAAGGCGGCGTTTTTGTTGCGGCTTGCAGTGCTACTCGATAATCACAGCGTGCGCTGCCGCAGCAACTTGATCCCGACCCACAGCTGCAACACGCCGTAGAACAGCGCGCCCACCGCCACCCAGATCGCGATCGTGGCCAGGCCGATCCCCGGCCGGGCGAAGAACAGCACGCCCAGCGCCACCGCCAGCAAGCCGCTCAGGGCCAGCATCCACTCGCCATTGACCAGCTTGCGCACCTGCACCGCGAACACGATACGGGCGATGCCGGCGATCACCAGCCACAGCGCCAGCAGCCACAGCATCGCTTCGGCCATCTGCGCCGGCTGTCTGATCGCCAGCACACCGAAGCCGATGGAAACCAGCGCGTACAGCAGCAACACCCAGTTGGGCAGCGCCACGTTCTTGCGGAAAATACTGATCAGGCTCACCACGCCATCGGCCAGCGACAGCGCGCCGAACGTCAGCACCATCGCCAGCACCGACACCGCCGGCCACAGCAACGTGCCGATGCCGAAGGCCAGCGCCAGCACCCCAAACACCACCAGGGTCCAGCCACCGCGTTTCACCTGCTGCGAAAGAAGGTTCATCCCACCGCTCCTGTGTGAAAGACGTTGCCAGTGGATACGGGCGATCACCTGGCCGATCAAGTATCACCGCGATCAGGGCACGCGCGCACAAACCCAGGCATCCACCCGTTCCACCCCGGCCCGGCGCAGAGCGCTGGCCGCCGCCTGCAGGGTTGCACCGGTGGTCATCACATCGTCGACCAGGGTGACGTGGGCCGGCAGCGGGGCGGTCACGGTGAAAGCGCCACGGACATTGCGGCGGCGCGTGGTGGCATCCAGCTCGGACTGGGCGGCGGTGGCACGGGTCCGGTGCAGGGCCGCACACAGCGGCAGGTGCAAGGCCCTGGCCAGCGGCCGCGCCAGTTCCCGTCCCTGGTCATAGCCGCGCTGGCGCAGCCGCGAGCGGTGCAGCGGCACGGGCACCAGCGCCGCCGTGGCTGGCGGCGGATCCCGGCGCGCCAGCATCAGCTGCGACAGCAGCCGGCCGGCGGCCAGATCCTGATGGAACTTGAAGCGCCGCAGCAGGCCATCGACCGGCGCGGCATACAGGAACGTGGCTCGGACCTGCTGCAGCGGACTCGGCCCCTGCTGGCACATGCCGCACAGCAGCTGCAGGCCCGTCCCTGCCGGCAGCGGCAGGGCGCAGCGGTGGCAGGCATCAAGCGCCCACGGCAGCGTCAGCGCACAGGCCGCACACAGATCCCGCCCGGCGCTGCCCGGCTCGCCACAGACCAGGCAGCGCGGCGGCAGCAGCAGCGCGGTCAGCCGCGCGCCGGCGCCGTAAACCAGATTGATCATGGATTTGTTGACAGGTGGTTTCATGCTCACCAGACTGCCCCGCTTCTGGGATCCGATCTGTCAGGAAATACCGATGTCTGCTGTCATCCGTCACGACTGGCGCCGCGAAGAGCTGCTGGCGCTGTTTGAGCTGCCCTTCCCGGAGCTGCTGTTCCGCGCCGCCAGCGTGCACCGCGAGCACTTCGATCCGGCCCAGGTGCAGGTCTCGACGCTGCTGTCGGTCAAGACCGGCGGCTGTCCGGAAGACTGCGGCTACTGCCCGCAGGCGCAGCGCTACGACACCGGGGTGGACGCGCAGAAGCTGATGGAGACCCAGGCCGTGGTCGCACGCGCCCGGGCCGCCAAGCAGGCCGGCGCCTCGCGCTTCTGCATGGGCGCGGCCTGGCGCTCGCCCAAGGACCGCGACATCCCCAAGGTCGCGGCGATGATCGCCGAGGTGAAGGCCCTGGGTCTGGAGACCTGCGCCACGCTGGGCATGCTCGAAGGCCACCAGGCCCAAGCGCTGAAGGACGCCGGGCTGGATTACTACAACCACAATCTGGACACCGCGCCGGATTACTACGACTCGATCATCCACACCCGCCAGTACCAGGACCGGCTCGATACGCTCGAACACGTGCGCAATGCCGGGCTGAAGACCTGCTGCGGCGGCATCGTCGGCATGGGCGAGACCCGCGAACACCGCGCCGGCCTGCTGCTGGCACTGGCCAACCTGCCCGCGCACCCGGATTCGGTGCCGATCAACCGGCTGGTACAGGTCGCCGGTACCCCGTTGCATGGAAGCGCGGAGCTGGACCCGTTCGAGTTCGTGCGCATGATCGCCGTGGCCCGCATCGTCATGCCGCGTTCGATGGTGCGGCTGTCGGCCGGGCGCGAGAGCATGAGCGACGAGCTGCAGGCGTTGTGTTTTTCCGCCGGCGCCAACTCCATCTTCTACGGTGAGAAGCTGCTGACCACCGGCAACCCGGACACCGCGCGTGATCTGGCGCTGTTCGAACGTCTGGGCCTGACCCCGATGCCGGTCGCGGTGGATGCCGATGACCACGATCACCCCGGCACGGTGCATCTGGATATCGCCCCGGCCTGCGCGCAGCCGGCCTGATCCGGCAGCGGATCGGCCGCGCGGCGTGGCCCGGACGTCGGCAACGACAACCGGGTACGCTAGCTGGCCATCCGTCCATGAAAACGCGCCATGGCCCGTCCCGATCTCCACGAACGCCTGCAGGATCAACGCAAACTGCGCGAAGCCCAGGGGCGGATCCGCACCCGGCGCACCGTGTCGCGCCGCGACGGGGTGCGCCTGGAAATCGATGGCCGGTGGCTGACCGGCTTCTGCAGCAACGACTACCTCGGCCTGTCGCAACAGTTTGAAGTGGTCGCCGCGCTGCAGGACGCGGCCGCGCGTGACGGCGCCGGCAGCACCGCCTCGCACCTGGTCTGCGGCCACCATGCGCTGCATGCGCAGCTGGAACAGGAGATGGCCGACTGGCTCGGCTATCCGCGGGCGCTGCTGTTCGACAGCGGCTACATGGCCAACCTGGCCGTGCAGCAGGCGCTGTTGAGCGAGGAGAACGATGTCTGCGTGCAGGACCGGCTCAACCATGCCAGCCTGCTCGATGCCACGCGTCTGGCCGGCTGCCGCCTGCGGCGCTATCCGCACCTGGACAGCGAAGGCGCGATCCGCCAGCTCAAGCACGCCCCCGACGGCGCGGCGATGCTGGTCACCGATGGCGTGTTCAGCATGGACGGCGATATCGCCCCGCTGCGCTCGCTGTCGCTGGTGGCGCGCATGCAGCAGGCGCTGTTCTACGTCGATGACGCCCACGGCGTCGGTGTGGTCGGCGCGGACGGCCGCGGCTGCGTGGCCGAGGCCGGGCTGGGCGTGAACGAGGTGCCGCTGCAGCTGGCCACGCTGGGCAAGGCGCTGGGCGGACACGGCGCGGTGGTGCTCGGTGAGGAGTCCCTGATCCGCCATCTGGCCGAAACCGCGCGTCCCTACATCTACACCACCGCGCTGCCGCCGGCGCAGATCGCCGCCTCGCTGGCCGCGGTCAAGCTGGCGCGCCGCGACCACTGGCGCCGCGAGAAGCTCACCGAGCTGGTCGGCCTGTTCCGCGAGGGCGCACGCCGCCTCGGACTGGAGCTGATGCCCTCGGAAACCCCGATCCAGCCGCTGCTGTGCGGCGACGAGGCCACGGTGATGGCACTGTCGGCGGCGCTGGAGCAGTCCGGCTTCCTGGTCAGCGCGATCCGCCCGCCGACCGTGCCCGAAGGCAAGGCGCGGCTGCGGGTCACGCTGTCGGCGTTGCACAGCGCCGGGCAGGTGAAGGCACTGGTCGAGGCCATCGGCGCCGCGCGCGATCTGGTGCTGTACCAGAAGTCACTTACTCCCGTCAGCGTCTGAGCAGGTTGTCCGTTCCATGCATATCCACGTCACCGGCAGCGGTCCGGCACTGGTCCTGATCCACGGCTGGGCGCTGCACGGCGGCATCTTCGCGCCGCTGGTGGAGCGGCTGTCAGCGCACTTCCAGCTGCACGTGGTCGATCTGCCCGGGCACGGTTTCAGCCGCGAGGACAGCACCCCGCTGAAACTGCCGTATCTGGTCAGCGCCATCGCCAGCGCCACGCCGCCGGCGGTGTGGTGCGGCTGGTCACTGGGCGGGCTGGTCGCGCTGCATGCTGCCGCCACGCTGCCGCAGGTGCGCGGGCTGGCCATGCTCGCCGCCACGCCGCGCTTCGTGCGCGATGCCGACTGGCCCGATGCGGTGGAACCCAGCGTGTTTGAACAGTTCAGCCGGGATCTGCAGCAGGACTACCGCGGCACCCTGGAACGCTTCCTCGCCCTGGACGTGATGGGCTCGCAGCACGCCCGCAGCGAACTGCGCACCCTGCGCGATGCGCTGGTCGAGCGCGGCGAGCCGGCCCCCCGCGCCCTGCACGAGGGATTGGCGCTGCTGGCGCGCGCCGATCTGCGTGGCGCCTTGCCGGCCCTGCACAAACCCGGGCTGTGGATCGGTGGCCAGCGCGACCGGCTGGTGCCGGCGGCGGCGCTGCACCGCGCGGCGGCTCTGGCACCGGCCGGCCGACACCAGGCCCATACGGTCGAGGGCGGCGGCCATGCGCCGTTCCTCGGCCACGCCGACCAGGTGGCCGGACTGCTGCAACGCTTCGTTGCGGACTGCGCGTGAGCGGTTCGGCCCGTATTGCCCCGCCATCGCCGATCATGTGCCCCTGTATTTCCCCCCACGATTGAACTGATGCCCGCCCCACCGGCGCACCGTCCCTGTCGATCCCCGTTCCTGCCTGCGTGTCTGCCATGTCCTCCCTGTTCGATCCCAAACACGTCCGCCGCGCCTTCTCGCGTGCCGCCTCCAGCTACCACGCCGCCGCGGTGCTGCAGCAGGAAGTGGGTAAACGCCTGCTCGAATCGCTGGACTATCTGGAAGACCGGCAGCCGCAGGTGGTGCTGGATGTGGGCAGCGGCCCGGCCCACGCCACCGCGGCGATGAAGAAGCGCTGGCCCAAGGCGCAGGTGATCGCGCTGGATCTGGCCCTGCCGATGCTGGCCGAAGCCAAAAAGCAGGCCGGCTGGTGGCGGCCGTTCGCGCGGGTATGCGCCGATGCGCGCGCCCTGCCGCTGGCCGACAACAGCGTCGATGTGATCTTCAGCAACCTGTGCCTGCAGTGGGTGGAAGACCTGCCGGCGGTGTTCGCCGGTTTCCGCCGCGTGCTCAAGCCCGGCGGCCTGCTGGTGTGCTCGACCTTCGGTCCGGACACGCTGGTTGAACTGCGCGAGGCCTTCGCCCAGGCCGATGACACGGCCCACGTCAGCCACTTCGCGCCGATCGCCCAGTTCGGCGATGCGCTGATGATGGCCGGCTTCCGCGACCCGGTGCTGGACCGCGACCTGTTCACCCTGACCTACGACGAGCTGCCGGCGCTGATGCGCGAACTCAAGGCGATCGGCGCGACCAACGCGATGCACAGCCGCCGCCACACGCTGACCGGGCGTGGCCGTTTTGCCGCCGCGCGCGCCGCCTACGAGCCGCTGCGCCGCACCGACGGCAAGCTGCCCAGCAGCTGGGAAGTCATCTACGCCCACGCCTGGGCGCCGGAACCGGGCGCACCGATCCGCGAGCATGGCCATGACGTGGCCGCGGTGCCGGTCTCGGCCATTCCGATCCGGCGCAAACCGCAAGCCTGAATCCGCAGATTCGCGACGGCGGCGGCGCGGGTACCCGCGGCACTGGCCATGACCACCGCCACGCACCCGGTTTCGCGTGCGTCCCGTTGAGGGCGTGCGCAGCGTCGTCGGCTCCGGTAGGGGCCGGCGTAGCAGGCGCGGACCTGATCGATACGGTATGGCCGCTCAGGCGCCGTTGGCGAACAGGTCGCGGTGGAAGAAATAGATTTCCTGCGCCAGGAAGCGCCAGCTGGTGTGGAAGCTGCGAAAACGCGTGCTGGGTGTGGACGAGGCCAGCGCGTCGATGCCCAGCTCGCGCGAGAGCCGCAGCGCGCGCGCCATGTGCAGCGGATCGCTGACCACGATCACCTTGTGCATGCCGTGCTCGGCCATTAGCTGCCGCGCCTCGACCAGGTTCTGGCGGGTGGTGCGCGAGCGGGTCTCGATCAGGATGTCGCGGTCGGGCACGTTCTGCCTGAGCGCATAACGCCGCGCCACCTGTGATTCGGAAAAGCGGGCACGCGCGCCGCCAAAGCCGCCGGTGAAAATCAGCTTCGGGGCGTAGCCCTGCTGATACAGGTCCAGCCCATGGCGGATGCGTTCCTCGAATACCGGCGAGGGGCGGGCGTCATACGCCGCCGCCCCCAGCACGATGATCGCGTCGGCCGGCGCGGCCTGGTCGCGATCGCCGACCCAGATGATCCAGGCCGCCACCCCCAGCAGCCACAACAGCAGCAGCACTCCCAGGCGCCACAGCCATCCGAGCAGGCCCGGCGACCGTTGCCGGGCACTCATGGGCGACTCCACGGCAGGGCGTCCAGATCGACATTGCCGCCGGACAGGATCACCCCGACGTTGCGCCCGGCAAACCGTGCCGGGTCGGCCAGAATGGCGGCCAGCGCGATCGCCGAGGACGGCTCCACGGTCTGCTTGAGCACCTGCCACAGCCGGCGCATCGCCGCCACGGTAGCGTCATCGTCCACGGTGATCACGCTGGCCCGGCCGTGCAGCAGGGCGAAATTGGGCGCGCCCAGCGCGCCGCGCAGACCATCGCACACGGTGGCGGGAACGAAATCGGGCTGGCGCTGGCCGCTGGCCAACGACCGCGAGGTGTCGTCGGCGCCGGCCGGTTCGGCCAGCACCAGCTCGCACCGTGTGGCCGCCTGCTGCAGTGCCAGCAGCGTGCCCGCGGCCAAGCCACCACCGCCCACCGGCACCATCAGGACATCCAGCGGCGTATCGCACTGCTGCAGCAGCTCCAGCGCCGCGGTGCCCTGCCCGGCGATCACCTTCGCATCGGCATAGGGATGCACCAGCATGGCGCCGGTCTCGGCCTGCACCCGCGCGCATTCGGCCTCCCGCGCGGCCTGGGTGGACGCACACCGCCACAGCACCGCGCCATGGCGGACGATATTGGCCAGCTTGGCCGCCACCGCGCCCTCGGGAACCACCACATGGCACGGGATGCGGCGCGACTGGGCCGCCAGCGCCAGCGCCGCGCCATGGTTGCCGGAGGAATGGGTCACCACCCCGCGCGCGGCCTGTTCCGGCGTCAGCGCCCATACCGCGTTGCAGGCACCACGGAACTTGAACGCACCGCTGCGCTGCAGATGCTCGGCCTTGAAGTGCAGGCGCGCGCCGCTCAGCGTATCCAGCACCTGCGAGCGCAGCACCGGGGTCACGCTTGCATGGGGTGCGATGCGTGCCGCCGCTGCCAGCACATCGGCCACTCCGGGCAGGGAAAGTTCTTTCATGCAGAAAGGTTAACGTAGGCCCCAAGCATCGGACCATCTCGGTGGTTGCGATGGCCATCATTCAGTTCCGCCGGACGGAGTTAAGGACCGATTCAACGCGGTCCGCCGAAGCTGGCACCACACCCACGGGGGGACACGCATCATGAAGCGCTTGATCATTGCCGCCGGGCTGCTGCTTGGTCTGTCCGCTTGCGCAACCTACGACTATGTCGGCGGCGGCGCAGGCGGCTACTACCACGGCTCGCCCTCGGTGCAGTACAGCTACCCGTATGGCTATCCCTATGGCCGCTATGACGGTTATTACGGCTACGGCAGCGGCTACTACGGGTATGGCGGTTACGGCGGGCGTTATCCGATCTATCGCCCACAGCACAACCACCGTCCGCCAGCGCGCCCGCCGCAGCAGGGCCATGGCCCGCGTCCGGGCAATGGCGATGGAAACGGCCATGGTCCACGGCCGCCGCGCCCGACCCCGCCGGTCAACGGCGGCGGTGGCAAGTCACCGTGGCGGGACCTGGACCGGCTGCAGCGCCCGCAGCAACCGCGATCGGCCGCCGTCCAGCCGGTGCAGCGCGCGATGCCCAGGCCCCAGGCGGTTGCGCCGCGTCCGGCGATGCAGCCGCGACCGGCGGCACCTGCCCGACAGCCGTCACATAACCGTGAACGGCAGGAAGCCCGCATCCAGGAACGCTAAAAGGGTTGCAATCGGCGAAGACTTGGGCAATCTTGGCGGCACGTGGTGACCGGTTGCGTCGCAAACTGACCCAAACCGGCTTCATCCGGACCTATCCATGTCGATGTCCGTCAGGAACTCTGGATCCCCCCTGTTCCGGCCCTGTCGGACATCGGCGCCTTAATAAAGAACAAAGCCCCGGTCTCCCGGGGCTTTGTTTTTCCTGCTTTTACCGCGGTACCGCCTGGATAAAGAACGGGGCCGGCAGTCCCCCGACTACCGGCCCCTGTGCTACCCCAGCGTGCGCTCCGGTCGGCCCCTGTTCCAATTCCGACCTTGCTGCGCCTGTGTCGCATGCCACGCTGGGTGCAAGGGGTAACAGCAGGTTGCATGCCAACTTTAGGTCCGGCGCAGCCGCGCGACCATTGGCGGTAAAATCGACACCCCGTCGGCTGGCGCGCCCATTCAGTCCTGCCGACAGACCTCACACTTCCGACTCCGATCCCACGCCATGAGCGACTCCTTCTCCCACTACGACGTCATCGTCATCGGCGGCGGCCATGCCGGCACCGAGGCCGCCCTTGCGGCCGCCCGTGGTGGCGCGCGCACGCTGCTGCTGACCCACAACGTCGAAACCATCGGCGCGATGAGCTGCAACCCGGCCATCGGCGGCATCGGCAAGGGGCATCTGGTCAAGGAGATCGACGCCCTCGGCGGGGCGATGGCGCATGCCGCCGACCTGGCCGGCATCCAGTGGCGCATGCTCAACGCCTCCAAGGGCCCGGCGGTACGCGCCACCCGCTGCCAGGCCGATCGCAACCTGTACCGCATGGCGATCCGCCGCATCGTCGAGTCGCAGCCCAACCTGACCGTGTTCCAGGCGGCGGTGGATGATCTGGTGATCGAGGGCGACGCGGTACGTGGCGCCATCACCCAGACCGGGCTGACCTTCCATGCGCCGGCCGTGGTGCTGACCGCCGGCACCTTCCTGGCCGGCAAGATCCATATCGGCGAAACCCAGTACACCGCCGGGCGCATGGGCGATCCACCGGCGACCACGTTGGCCGCGCGTTTGCGCGAGCGTCCGTTCGTGATCGACCGGCTCAAGACCGGCACCCCGCCGCGCATCGACGGCCGCTCGCTGGACTACCGCGTGATGGACGAACAGCCCGGCGATGATCCGCTGCCGGTGATGTCCTACCTGGGCAATGTGGCCGAGCACCCGCGGCAGGTGAGCTGCTGGATCACCCACACCAGCGAGCGCACCCACGACATCATCCGCGGCGCGCTGCACCGTTCGCCGCTGTACAGCGGCCAGATCGAAGGCATCGGCCCGCGTTACTGCCCCTCGATCGAGGACAAGGTGGTGCGCTTTGCCGAGAAGGCCAGCCACCAGATCTTCGTCGAGCCCGAAGGCCTGGACGTGGTGGAGATCTACCCCAACGGCATCTCCACCTCGCTGCCGTTCGACGTGCAGCTGGAACTGGTGCGTTCGATCCGCGGCATGGAAAACGCGCACATCACCCGTCCCGGCTACGCCATCGAATACGACTTCTTCGATCCGCGCGGACTGAAGAACACGCTGGAGACCCGCCAGGTGTCCGGGCTGTTCTTCGCCGGGCAGATCAACGGCACCACCGGTTACGAGGAAGCCGGCGCGCAGGGCCTGCTGGCCGGCATCAACGCCGCGCTGTTCGTGCAGGGCCGTGAAGGCTGGAGCCCGCGCCGCGACGAGGCCTATATCGGTGTGCTGGTCGATGACCTGATCACCCACGGCACCAGCGAGCCGTACCGCATGTTCACCAGCCGCGCCGAGTACCGGCTGCAGCTGCGCGAGGACAACGCCGATACGCGGCTGACGCCGACCGGGCGCGAGCTGGGCCTGGTCGATGACCGGCGGTGGGCCGCGTTCGAAACCAAGCAGGCGGCGGTGGCCAGCGAAAGCGCGCGTCTGCGCGGCCTCTGGGCCACCCCGGCCAACGCGCTGGGCCGCGAAGTGGCCGAGGCCACCGGCGTGGCGGTGACCCGCGAGACCAGTGTGCTGGACCTGATCAAGCGCCCGGAGTTGAACTACGCCAAATTGATGCAGGTGCCGTCGCTGGGCCCGGCGGTGGACGATCCGCGCGTGGCCGAACAGGTGGAGATCAGCGTCAAGTACGCCGGCTACCTGGATCGCCAGCGGGTGGAGATCGAACGCCAGCAGCGCCACGAGAACACCGCTATTGCCGAGGGCTTCGACTTTGCCGCCGTGCACGGCCTCTCGGCCGAGGCGCTGCAGAAGTTCGAGCGCGTGCGCCCGCAGACCATCGGCCAGGCCCAGCGCATCCCGGGCATGACCCCGGCGGCGATCTCGCTGCTGCTGGTGCATCTGGAGCGCGCGCGCCGCGGCAAGGTGGCCTGAGTAGCACGCGGCATCGCCGCGGCGAGTAACCGCCGTGGCGTGGAAGCTTGCTGCTCCCTGCGCGTCGGGCCGGTGCAGGCATTGCATGCCGCGCCAGCGCCGCAGCGCGCTGGGACGCGGTGGCGCCACTGCGTATCATCGTGACTGCAATCCCACCAATGAATTCCGCCATGACTTCGCTGCGCCCCTTCCTGGACAAGATGCCCGTTGTGGGCGAACGCGTGTACGTGGACCCGGCGTGCACGATCATCGGCGATGTGCAGATCGGCGATGACGCCTCGATCTGGCCGGGCACGGTGATCCGCGGCGATGTGAACCACATCCGCATCGGCGCGCGCAGCAATGTGCAGGACGGCACCATCATCCACGTCAGCCACGACAGTCCGTACAACAAGGGCGGCTACCCGACGCTGATCGGCGAAGGCGTCACCGTCGGCCACGGCTGCATCCTCCACGCCTGCACAATTGGCGACTACTGCCTGATCGGCATGGGCGCGTGCATCCTCGATGGCGCGGTGATCGAGGCCAACGCCTTCATCGCCGCCGGTGCGGTGGTCGGCCCGGGCAAGGTGGTGCGCAGCGGCGAGCTGTGGGCCGGCAACCCGGCGCGGCTGATGCGTCAGCTCAGCGACAAGGACATCGAAGGCCTGCGCTATTCGGCCGACCACTACGTCAAGGTCAAGGACCAGTACCGCTCGATGCCCGGCTGATCCCGGCGGTGGTTGCAGGCGCAGGCGACGGTGGGCTGGGCTTTCCACAGGACCGCGGTTAAAGTCGCCGCTGATCAAGGACGCCATCGAGACCCGCATGCCCCTGGCACCTGTCCGGGCTGGAAACCGGACTTTCCCGCGCTGCCGGGCCTACCTCAACATCGCCGCGGTGGTGCCGTGACACCGGCGCCAGCGATGCTGGACACCTACCGCGAAGTGATCACGCCTGAGGGCGTGCCCCTGCAGCTGCCCGCCGCCGGACCGGTGCCGCGGGCGCTGGCCTGGCTGATCGATCTGATGGTGCGCGTTGGCGTGCTGACGCTGATGAGCCCGCTGCTGGCGCTGCTCGGCGGGTTGGGCCAGGGCCTGTATCTGGGACTGATGTTCCTGATGTTCTGGGCCTATCCGATCATCCTCGAGGTCTGGCTGGGACAGACCCTGGGCAAGAAGGCCGTGGGACTGCGCGTGATCGCCCGCGACGGCGCGCCGTTGGGCTGGATGGCGGCGATCGTGCGCAACCTGCTGCGCACCGTGGACATGCTCCCGTTCGGCTACGCACTGGGATTGATCTGCTGCCTGTACGACCCGTACGGCCGCCGCCTGGGCGATCTGGTCGCCGGCACGCTGGTGGTGCATCTGCCGCCGCGTACCGTATCGGTGCCGGCCCGCACCGACGCGGCGCTGGCCCCGCCGCTGCCACTGCAGCCCGGTGAACAGAGGGCGGTGATGGCCTTCGCCGAACGCGCCCCGGCGCTGTCTCCGGCGCGGCAGCAGGAGCTGGGCGATATCGCCTCGGTACTGAGCGAGGCGCGTGGCCAGGCCGGCGTGCTGCGCCTGTATGCGATGGCCAACTGGCTGCTGGGGCGGCGATGAGACAGGAACAGTTCGTCGCCCGCTACCAGCACGAATGGCAGCAGTTCGAGCACTGGCTGCAACGCCGTGGCCAGAACCCGCGCAAGGCGCGCGGCACGCGGGACCCGGACCTGCCCGGCGATGAAACCATTCCCGAACGTTACCGGCGACTGTGCCAGCAACTGGCACTGGCGCGCCGCCGCGGGTACAGCCCGCAGCTGGTCGAGCGCCTGCAGCAGCTGATGCAGCGTGGCCACAGCCTGCTGTACCGCACCCCGGCCCCGCGCTGGCAGCGCGCGGTGGAATTCCTCGTTGCCGATTTCCCGCAGCTGGTGCGCAGCCAGGCCGCCGCGATGGCGGTGGCGTGCGCACTGTTCGTGCTGCCACTGGTCGGCATCTTCGTGCTGCTGCAATACCAGCCCGAGCTGATCCACCTGCTGCTGGACCCGCGCCAGATCGCGCAGATGGAAAAGATGTACGACCCGGCCGCCGACCGCCTGGGCCGCGACAGCGGCACCGACTGGGCGATGTTCGGCCACTACATCATGAACAACATCAGCATCGGCCTGCGCACGTTCGCCAGCGGCCTGCTGGCCGGGATCGGCACGGTGCTGGTGCTGCTGTTCAACGGCATCACCATCGGCGCGGTGGCCGGGCACCTGCAGCAGGTCGGCTTCGGCGATCCGTTCTGGCGTTTCGTGGTCGGCCATGCGCCGTTCGAGCTGACCGCCATCGTCATCGCCGGCGGCGCCGGCCTGCAGCTCGGACTGAGGCTGCTGGCGCCCGGACGCAAGCGCCGGATCGACGCGCTGGTCGAAGGCGGCGTGATCGGCGCGCGGCTGTGCCTGGGCGTGGCCTTCATGCTGCTGGTGGCCGCCTTCATCGAGGCGTTCTGGTCCTCCACCGCGGCCGTGCCGGCGTGGGGCAAGTTCAGCGTCTCCGGCGTGCTGTGGGCGCTGGTGATCTTCTGGCTGTGGCGCGGCGGGCGGGGAGCGGCGGATGCGGATTGACCAGCTCGACGTGGTGCTGCGCGCGCGCTCGCCGTGGGAGGCGATGGAACTGGGCACCGCGCTGGTGCGCCGCCACGCCGGCGCGATCTGGAAGCCGTGGCTGCTGCTGACACTGCCGGTGTTCGCGCTGCTGAACCTGGCCGGCTGGTGGCTGGACAATTTCTGGCTGGCGGCGTTCACGCTGTGGTGGCTCAAGCCGGTGTTCGAGCGCATCCCGCTGTACGTGATCTCGCGCGGCGCCTTCGGTGCCGCCCCGAGCACGGGCCAGACGCTGCGCGCGCAGCGCAGCTGGGGCTGGCGCGGACTGTGGCCGTATCTGCTGTGGCGGCGGCTCAGTCCAGCGCGGTCGCTGATGATGCCGGTGGACCTGCTCGAAGGCGGCGACGCGGCGCAGCGCCGGCAACGGCGGCGGGTGCTGGGCGGTGCCAGCTATGGCCATGCCAGCCTGCTGACGTTGGTGTGCTGGCATTTCGAGTGGGTGTTGCAGCTGGCCGGGATCGCGCTGGTGTTCATGTTCGTGCCGCTGGAGCTGCTGTCCGAATCGCTGCGCGCGGCGTGGTCGCTGATCGGCGAGGACACCCCGGCGTGGGCGTGGATCGGCTTCAACCTGCTGGCGTGGGCGGCGCTGACACTCATCGGCCCGTTCTACAGCGGGGCCGGCTTCGGCCTGTACCTCAACCGCCGCACCCAGCTGGAGGCCTGGGATGTGGAAATCGCCTTCCGCCGGATGCGCGACCGCCTGGCGCGGCTGGCCCCGCTCCTGCTGCTGGTGCTGGCCATCGCCCTGCCCGGTGATTCCGCCCAGGCCCAGGACGGCGCTGCAGACCTGCAGAAGCAACACGCCAATCACAAGCACCTGGCGGCACATGCGGCGAGCGGCGCAACGCCAGCGACCGTGTTCGGCCCCACGCACGCCGATACCGCCAGCTTCCGCCAGGCGGCCGCACGCGCCTACGAAGACCCGCAGCTGGGCGCCCAGCGCAACGTCAGCCGCTGGAAGCGCACGCAAGATGCCACGCAGCAGGAACGGGACACCCCGGGCGACAAGTGGGCGCCGGACCTGGACGGCATCCGCACGCTCCTGGCGCTGGTCAGCGAGAGCTTTCTGTGGATCGTGGTTGGCGCATTGCTGATCGCGCTGCTGCTCACCGCCCGCTGGTGGCTGCCGTGGCTGTGTGGCAGTGGCCGGCGCAAACGCACCGTGCAGTCCCCGGTCACCCAGGAAGCGCTGCAACTGCCCGACAGGCTGCCGCCGGATATCCCCGGCAGCGCGCGCCGGCTGTGGCGCGAGGGCAAGCCGCGTCACGCACTGGCCTTGCTGTACCGCGCCGCGGTGGAGGAGCTGGGCCAGCGCGCCGATGTGGTGCTGCCGCCCGGTGCCACCGAAGCCCAGTGCTTGCGCGCGTCGCGACGCATGCCGGTGGACGCCGACCGCCAGCTGTTCGCGCGCATGGTGCGCACCTGGCAGTACGCCGCCTATGCCGGCCGCCTGCCCAGCGCCGACGAGTTCGACGCCTTGCTTGAGGATCTGCAGCGCCACTACGGGTGGCCCGCATGAGTCCGCGCTGGCGCAACGCGGCACTGCTCCTGCTGGCCTTGGCCGTGGGCGCCGCGGCGGTGATCTGGTTCCTGCGCAGCTTCGAACGCGTGCCCGAGCAGATCACCCTGCCGGCCTATGGCGAACCCACCTACAACCCGTTGTTCGCGCTGCGCGAGGCCCTGCGCAAGGAGGGCGTGAGCGCGCAGTCGCGGCGCCAGCTGGACCTGCCGGCAATGGCGCTGCAGCCACACGACACCGTGCTGATGCTGGAGGATCCGCGCCAGCTGACGCGGCCGCAGGTGGACGCGCTGCTGGACTGGGTGCAGGGCGGCGGCCATCTGCTGCTGCAGGTGCCTGCGGCCGGGGATGACCGCCCCGACAGCCCCGCCACACTGCTGGGCCGCCTGGGCATCCTCCCCAGCGAGGTCCCGGCGCGCTGCCAGCCCTGGCAGGTCGCCGCCCAGGAGCGGCATCAGGAGTTCTGTTCGGGCACCCGCTTCAATCTCGCCGGCAGCCGACGTATCGAGCTGCACTGGGGCGATGGCTTGGACGACACCCTGGCCTATGCGCGCCTGCGCTACGGTATCGGCCGCGTGGACGTGCTGGCGGACATGGACTTCCTGCGCAATGGCAACGGCGCGAAGGGCGGCCTGCGCGATATCCCGCATCGCGATCTGGCCCGCGTGCTGCTGGCCCCGAACTATGGCAAGGGCACGGTCCATCTGGTCTACGCGGTGCAGGCGCCCTCGCTGTGGAAGATGGTGCTGCAGCGCGGCTGGCCGGTATGGCTGCCCCTGCTGCTGGCGATGCTGGCCTGGCTGTGGACGCGCAGTCAGCGCTTTGGTGCGCTGCTGCCCTCGCCGCGCGAGGAACGGCGGTCGCTGCTGGAACACGTCCGCGCCAGCGGCGAACACCTGCACCGCTACGGCAAGACGCCGCTGCTGTACGACGCCGTGCGTCAGGCCTTCCTGGCCCGTCTGCGCCGGCGCGCGCCGCTGGCCGCGGCCTTGACCGGCGATGCCCAGGCCCACGCCATCGCCGAGCATCTGCAGTGGCCGCTGGCCCGCGTGCAGAGCGCCCTGCAACTGCCCGCTTCGCAGGACGACACCGCCCTGCGCGAGCGCATCCGACTGCTGATCCAGATGAGAAACCAGCTATGACCGATCTGCCGACTCCCCCCGCCCTTCCCGGTGACGCGCCTGTGACACCGCCGCCCCCGGTAGCCCCGCCTGCGACAGGCAATGTCGGGCTGATCGAGCGCGTCGAACGCATCCGCGACGCGGTCGGCCAGGCCTTCATCGGCCAGGCCGATGTGCTCGACCAGATCCTGATCGCGCTGCTGGCCGGCGGACATGTGCTGATCGAAGGCGTGCCGGGACTGGGCAAGACGCTGCTGGTACGCGCGTTGGCGCAGGCGCTGGAGCTGGATTACGCGCGCGTGCAGTTCACCCCGGACCTGATGCCCAGCGACGTCAGCGGCCACGCGGTCTACGACCCGAAGACCGAGAGCTTCAAGATCCGCCGCGGCCCGGTGTTCACCAACCTGCTGCTGGCCGACGAGATCAACCGCGCCCCGGCCAAGACCCAGTCGGCGCTGCTGGAAGTGATGCAGGAAGGCCAGGTGACGATCGAAGGCCGGGGCTTCGCGCTGAGCCCGCCGTTTTTGACCCTGGCCACGCAGAACCCGGTCGAGCAGGAGGGCACCTACCCGTTGCCCGAAGCGCAGCTGGACCGTTTCCTGCTCAAGGTGCTGATCGACTACCCGCAGCTGGAGGACGAGAAGCAGATGGTGCAGGCCATCACCACCGGCCGTACCGCCAGCGACTTCAACCTGGCGCAGGTGCCGCGCGTGCTCAGTGGCGCCGATGTGGTGGCGCTGCAGAAGGCGGTGGCCGCGATCACCGTCGATCCGCAGGTGGTGGACTACGCGGTGCGCATCGTGGCCGCCACGCGCAAGTGGCCGGGCATCGCGCTGGGCGCCGGTCCACGCGGCAGCATCGGTCTGGTGCGCGCCGCACGCGCGCAGGCGGTGCTGGCCGGGCGCGATTTCGTCACCCCGGATGACGTGCGCGAGATCGCCCGACCGGTGCTGCGCCATCGCATCACCCTGGCCCCGGAACTGCAGATCGAGGGCCAGTCCACCGACGATGTGCTCACCGCGCTGCTGGCCAAGGTGGAGGCACCGCGCAAGTGAGGCCCGCTCCGCTGCTGCTCGCGCTGCTGGTGCTGTGGGGACTGCTAGGCGTGCCGGTGGCGCTGCATTACCTGCCGTTGCCACTGTGGCAGGCGATGGCGGGCGTGATCCCCCTGCTTGCGCTGCTGGATGGACTGCTGCTGTGGCGCCGGCCCACCCCGCAGGTGCGACGCGAGCTGCCCGATTCACTGGCGCTGGGCGTGGAACGCGAAACATGGCTGCAGCTGGATGCCTTCGGCCGCCAGCGCGTGGACGCGTTCGACCTGCTGCCCGATGGCTGGAACAGCCAGGGCCTGCCGCGCCGGCTGACGCTGGCGCGCGCCAGTGAAACCCGCTTCAGCTACCGCTTCACCCCGGCCAGCCGCGGCACCTTCGTGTTCGATGGCGTGCACCTGCGGCTGCATTCGCCCTTGCGGTTGTGGCGCCAGCTACGCCTGGCCGGCACGCCGCAGACCGTGCGCGTGTATCCCAACTTCGCCCCGCTCACCCGCTTTGCGCTGCTCAGCGCGGAAATGGCCTCGCGCCTGGTCGGCGCCCACCTCAAGCGCCGCCGTGGCGAAGGCACCGATTTCCACCAGATGCGCGAATACCGCGTCGGCGACAGCCTGCGCCAGATCGACTGGAAGGCCACCGCACGCGCACGCAAGCTGATCTCGCGCGAATACCAGGACGAGAAGAACCAGCAGCTGCTGATGCTGATCGATACCGGCCGCCGCATGATGGCCGACGACGGCGGGCTGTCGCACTTCGATCATGTGCTCAATGCCGCGCTGGTGGTGTCGTATCTGGCCCTGCGCCAGGGCGATGGCGTGGGCCTGTTCGCCAGCGGCGGGCAGACCCGCTGGGTGGCACCGCAACGTGGCATGGGAGGGATCGATGCGCTGCTGCGCGCCAGCTACGACCTACAGCCGCAGCCAGTGGCCACCGACTATCTGGCCGCCGCCACCGAGCTGTCGCTGCGCCAGTCGCGCCGTGCCCTGGTGATGCTGGTCACCAATGTGCGCGACGAGGACATCGAGGATCTGCTGGCCGCGGTGCGGCTGCTGCAGAAGCGTCACCTGGTGTGTGTGGCCAGCCTGCGCGAACGGGCGCTGGATGAGGCACTGACCCGCGAAGTCGACACCCTGGCCGACGCGGTGCAGGCCGGCGCGATCGCCCGCTACCTGCAAAAACGCAGCGATGCGCACGAAGCGCTGCGCAGCCACCGGGTGATGGTGCTGGATGTCACCGCCGAGGAGTTGCCGGCGGCGCTGGTGGAACGCTACCTGGCCGTGAAGCGCGACGGCCTGCTCTGATCCGGCCGAGGCCAGGGCAACGGTTGCCGCAGAAAAAAACCGGACCCACCAGGAGTCCGGTTCGATCCGGTTGATGAAGCAACACCTGCCGCAGCGGCAGAAAGGCGCTGGACTTCAACGGGAAAACTTACTCGTGGATCGTATAGGAACCCAGTTCGCACAGGTTCTGGGTGTCCTCGGTGACGTCCAGACCCGAGTCTTCATCGAATTCGAAACGCATGTCATAACGGCACTGGGTACGGCCATCGGCAATGGTGACTTGGACAGACTCGCCGGCACCCAGCACGTCCGAACCCAGCACGTCCTCTTCCCAGTCATCCACGCCGGCAGGCGAGGTATGGAAATAGGTCATGACCGCGGACGTCCCGTTCTTCAACGTGAAGACCAGATCATCAGCCTGTGCCGAAGGTACGATGGCGAACATTGCCAGCACAGCGCCAGCGATAAGGTTTTTACTCAGCATTGTTATCCCTTGAAGGAATTGGATGTAATGCCCTTGCAGAGACCGCGACCTCCCCGATCGCGGCATCCGTATTCATGAATTGGCGCGGACATTGGACGTTCTGCGGACAGGCAAGTCAAACAAATTATTTCCAGGAAAATCCGCTTTTTCCTGATAGGTTTCATCGCCCGATTACGGTTGTTGAAGGCCTGTTTTTCCCTTTGAAAAAGAAAAAGCTGCGCCCCGGAGGACGCAGCTTTGACCAGGATCACGAAAGCAGGATCAGTCAGAGGTAGATACGGGTGCTGCCCTGCGGCGCGTCATCGAGGATCGCGTGCGGCAGGAAGCGGGCGCTGTCGCGGGTGATGCGGCTGTTGTCCTCGCGGATGCCTATGCCGCAGGCGTGATCGCCCACCACCCAGCTGCCGACCAGCGGATAGTTGCCCTCGAACACCGGCAGCGCATGGAACGCCTGGCGGATGCTCGGCCCGGTGTACGGCCCTTCGCTTTCCTGCCAGCGGCCATCGCTCATGTGCATGGCGACGTTGGCGCCCTCGCGCGAATGCAGCGGCTTGCGCACCCAGCCGGCCGGCAGCGCGCTGCCATCGTC
The DNA here is from genome assembly GCF_056760355.1 of Stenotrophomonas sp. STEN013. Classification (NCBI taxonomy): domain Bacteria; kingdom Pseudomonadati; phylum Pseudomonadota; class Gammaproteobacteria; order Lysobacterales; family Lysobacteraceae; genus Stenotrophomonas; species Stenotrophomonas sp. STEN013. Next base: position 64,326 of record NZ_JBRREO010000009.1, read on the forward strand.
GAAATGCGCTTCCAGCAGGTTCGGATGGCCCCGATGGCGCTGCCACAGCAGCGGCAGGATGCCCTTGTTGCTCAGCACCGCCTTCCACGCCGGCTCCAGCAGCTGTACGCCGGACTTGGGCAGCGCCGCGCCGAACTCCTCGCGCATCAGGTCTTCCAGCGGGTACAGCTTGAACAGGCTGCCGATCACGCCATCGTCCAGATCGGTGAAACGGCCGTCGGCCGACAGGCCGATGTCCTCGATCGCGATCGCCGCGCCGTGCAGGCCGGCCTGCGCCGCGCAATCGCGCAGGTAATCCACCGTGCCCTGGTCCTCGCTCGATTCGCCCACCGCGCTGAAATACAGCGGCGGCGGCAGCCGCGCCGCCAGTTCGGCAAAGCGCTCCACCAGCGTTTCATGGATCGAATTGAACTGGTCGGCCTGCAGCGGCAGCGCGCCACGGTTGCGCTGGTCCTCCAGCCATTGCCACTGGAAGAACGACGCCTCGTACAGCGAGGTGGGCGTGTCGTAGTTCAGCTCGTACAACTTGGCCGGGCCGGTGCCGTCGTAGGCGAAGTCCAGCCGCCCGTACAAATGCGGATCACGCCGGCGCCAGCTCTCGGCGATCCAGTCGCGAAAAACTTCCGGGATGGCCAGCTGCGCCATCAGCGCCTCGCTGGCCACCACCTCGCCGACCAGATCCAGTGCCATCGCATGCAGCTCGGCGCTGGGATCCTCGATGTCGTGCTCGATCTGGCGCAGGGTGAAGGCGTAGTACGCGCTTTCGTCCCAGTAGGGGGCACCGTCGATGGTGTGGAAGCGGAACCCGGCCTCGGCCGCGCGCGCGCGCCAGTTGCCGCGCTCGGCAATTGCGATACGCCTCACCGCATCAACCGCCGACGCTGCTGCGGCCGCCGCTGCGCGTGCCGAAGCCGCCACGGCTGGCGGTCACCGCGCGGTTCGGGGTCGCCGTGACCGGGGCCAGACCGGCCTTGCCGGCACCGATGCCGCTGGCGGTGTTCAGGCCGCCGCTGCCGCCCGGTGCGGGCTTGGCCCAGCCATTGGCCTTGTCCTTGAAGGCGGGCTGCGCGGCCGGGGGGGCGGCCACCGCGCCGCGGCCGCTGTTGAGCATCTGCGACATGAAAAAGCCCATCATCATCGGCCCGATGAACGAGGTGCCGGCGCTGGTGGTCTGCTGCACGCACTGCTCGGCCGGGTATTCCTTGGCACACTCGGCCTGGCTTGCGTACTTGGGCGCGGCGTCGGCCGCCTGCTGCTGCGCGGCGGCAAACGCCGTGCGGCACGCGGACGGATCACCGGTCGCTTCACCGCAGGCCTCCACCGAGGTGTACAGCCCTTCCTGCACCTGCACGGCTTCCTCCTTCTGGCAGGCGGTAAACAGCAGCGGCGCGGCGCTCATCAGCAGCAGTGCGGTGGTCCTGGATCGCTTCATCGTCGATTCCCCGTGAAAGTCGTTTCCGAATGATGCCCGATCCGGCGCATCGGGCGGAAATCGGCAGCGCGATCAAACTGAATCGGCTTTCAGTTGCAGGCACGCAGACAGCGGCGCGATGGTTGCAGCTGCAACCGGGTTTTTTATGCAGAATCAATGGCCAAGGTGCCGTTGCGCCCGTTGTCGCGTTCGCTATCCCATGCCCGAATACCGTTCGAAAACCTCCACCGCCGGCCGCAACATGGCCGGCGCCCGCGCCCTGTGGCGCGCCACCGGCATGACCGATGGCGATTTCCACAAGCCGATCATCGCGGTGGTCAACTCCTTCACCCAGTTCGTGCCCGGCCACGTGCACCTGAAGGACCTGGGCCAGCTGGTCGCGCGCGAGATCCAGGCCGCCGGCGGCGTGGCCAAGGAATTCAATACCATCGCCGTGGATGACGGTATCGCGATGGGCCACGACGGCATGCTGTATTCGCTGCCCAGCCGCGAGATCATCGCCGACTCGGTCGAGTACATGGCCAACGCGCACTGCGCCGATGCGCTGGTGTGCATCTCCAACTGCGACAAGATCACCCCCGGCATGCTGATGGCCGCGCTGCGCCTGAACATCCCGGTGGTGTTCGTTTCCGGCGGGCCGATGGAAGCGGGCAAGACCAAGCTGGCCGACCACAAGCTGGACCTGATCGACGCGATGGTCGCCGCCGGTGACGCCTCGATCAGCGACGAGGAAGTGGCCGCGATCGAACGCAGCGCCTGCCCCACCTGCGGCTCGTGCTCGGGCATGTTCACCGCCAACTCGATGAACTGCCTGACCGAAGCGCTGGGCCTGTCGCTGCCGGGCAACGGCACCGTGGTGGCCACCCACAGTGATCGCGAGGGCCTGTTCAAGCGCGCCGGCCGGCTGATCGTCGAACTGTGCCACCGCTGGTATGGCGGCGAAGAGGCCAGCGTGCTGCCGCGCGGCATCGCCACCTTCGAGGCGTTCGAGAACGCGATGACCCTGGATATCGCCATGGGCGGTTCCACCAACACCATCCTGCATCTGCTGGCCGCCGCGCAGGAGGCCGGAGTCGCCTTCGACCAGCGCGACATCGACCGCCTGTCACGGCGCGTGCCGCAGCTGTGCAAGGTCGCGCCGAACTCGCCCAAGTACCACATCGAGGACGTGCACCGTGCCGGCGGCATCATGGCCATCCTCGGCGAACTGGCGCGCGGCGGCCTGCTGCACACCGAGGTGCCGACCGTGCATGCGCGCACCCTGGGCGAGGCGATCGCCCGCTGGGACATCAGCCAGACCAGCGACCAGACCGTGCACCAGTTCTACAAGGCCGGCCCGGCCGGTATTCCGACGCAGGTGGCCTTCAGCCAGTCCACGCGCTGGCCGTCGCTGGATACCGACCGCGCCAACGGCTGCATCCGCAGCGTCGCCCATGCGTTCTCCACCGAAGGCGGGCTGGCGGTGCTGTACGGCAACCTCGCCGTCGACGGCTGCGTGGTCAAGACCGCCGGCGTGGACGAATCCATCCACGTGTTCGAAGGCAATGCCCGCGTCTATGAAAGCCAGGACGCGGCGGTCAAGGGCATCCTCGGCGACGAGGTGCAGGCCGGCGATGTGGTGGTGATCCGCTACGAAGGCCCGAAGGGCGGCCCGGGCATGCAGGAGATGCTGTATCCCACCAGCTACCTCAAATCCAAAGGGCTGGGCAAAGCCTGCGCGCTGCTCACCGACGGCCGTTTCTCCGGCGGCACCTCGGGGCTGTCCATCGGCCACTGCTCGCCGGAAGCCGCGGCCGGCGGCGCCATCGGTCTGGTCCGCGACGGCGACCGCATCCGCATCGACATCCCGCAGCGCGGTATCACCCTGCTGGTGGACGAGGCCGAACTGGCGCGACGCCGCGCCGAACAGGACGCCCGCGGCTGGAAGCCGGCCGAGGCCCGTCCGCGCAAGGTCAGCAGCGCCCTCAAAGCCTATGCCCTGCTGGCCACCAGCGCCGACAAGGGCGCGGTGCGCGACACCGCCCTGCTCGACGGCTGAGCGGCTCACTCCGCCGGGGGCGACAACGCTCCCGGCAACCGGTCCAACGGGCTGAGCAGACCACCCGCACCGCGTCCCAGCACATGCGTATAGATCTGCGTGGTCGCCACGTCCTTGTGCCCGAGCAGTTCCTGCACCGTGCGGATATCGTGCCCGGCCTCGAGCAGATGGGTGGCGAAGGAATGCCGCAATGTGTGCGCCGACACCGGCTTGTCGATGCCCACCTGGATGCGCGCATTCTTGATGGCACGTGACAGCACCGCGTCATCCACATGATGGCGCCGCTGCACGCCATCGCGCGGATCAACACTGATGCGCTCGGCCGGAAGCACGTACTGCCAGCCGAACTCGCGATCCGCATTCGGATACTTTCGCTTCAGCGCATAGGGCAGCCACACCGCCCCCTGCCCGGCGAGCAGGTCATGTTGGTGCAGCAGACGCGCCCGCTCCATTTCCTTGCGCAGCGATTCCAGCAGGCTGCGCGGCAACACCGTACGCCTGTCCTTGCCGCCTTTGCCATCACGGATCAGGATTTCCATGCGTGACAGGTCCACGTCCTGTACCCGCAGGCGCAGGCATTCCATCAAGCGCATACCGGTGCCATACAGCAGACTGGCCAGCAACCACGGGCGGCCGTCCATCGCCAGCAACAGGCGCTGCACTTCCTGCGGCGACAACACCGTCGGCAAGCGCTTGGGCCGCTTGGCGCGTACCACGCCCTCCATCCACGGCAACTGCGTGCCCAGCACTTCGCGGTAGAGAAACAGCAATGCCGACAACGCCTGGTTCTGCGTGCTGGCGCTGACCTTGCACTTCACCGCCAACATCGACAGAAACGCCGCCACCTGCTCGCCGGCCATCTCGCGTGGATGGGTCATGCGATGGAAACGGATATAGCGCACGATCCAGCCGACATAGGCCTTTTCCGTGCGCAGGCTGTAATGCTTCAGGCGCAGGTGCCGGCGCACCTCATCCAGCAACCTGGGCTTGCCTGCCGTTGACGCTGCGGCGGCGGGATGAGCCGCGATTGGCGGCAGCAGGCGTGGCCCGATCCCCCCGCGCTTCACGGCCGCCTTGCGGTGCGGTGATTTCCCCGAAGTCCCACCGGCATTCCCCACCCCGCCGGTGTCTGCTGCACGCCGCTGATATCCCTCGTTTCCGGGTGGATATGACATATCGCTTCGCTCCCGCTGATATGCACCCCAGTCTGGGGAAGCATCAAGAACGGGGAAATGAGATAAGTAATTGACTCAACGTAGGATTTCCCCGTTGACAGCCAACCAGCCCAGCCCGAGTATGCCGGCATATCCCCGTTTTCGGGGTCTACTTAGAGTTAGGTGCCAATGGCTAGTTACTCGCAGCCGCAGGTTCTAAAGAAGTGGGTTCGCGACGTTCCGGGCGGAGAGCTGTACGAGCTCTTCGTACGGGACGACCGCACCGTTTGGATGGCTACCGGTCGGTTCGCACACTCCAGCGGAGCTACGCACTGTTCGTGGGAGCAGTTCTTAGCTGGCCAACTAGACTCGGTAGCGGCGCATGGAGTCGGCTCCGAGGCACTTGCCGCGGCCAAGCAGTTCGTCGGGACGTTCATCCCGCAGGTGAGCTAGATTGGCACCTAACAATTCGTCCAAGCCGACGCCGCTTCGCGGCGCGGCTTAACTCAGGTGTTAGGCGGCTCTGATGATTTCTGCGCAACTAGTACGCAAAGCAGCTTGGTCGTCGTTAGCCGCAAGCCTTGCCGTTTTCATTGTCGGTTTCTGGCTGCGTAGGGCGTTCCTCTGCCAGCCCTACGGCTCAAATGCATTTGCTATCAGCCTCTTCTTCTGTGCCACAGCCTCCCTGTTCTTCGCCGCTCTAGCATTCCAGCATCACTCTGTCCGCATCGCCGGCGGCGCTTTGGCTGTGGCCCTGCTTGGGGTCATCATGTTTGTGTCAAGCGTTGGGCTTGCCATCTCGGGCTGCTCAGGTGTCTGAGTCGCCTAACAATTCATTCAAGCCGACGCCGCTTCGCGGCGCGGCTTAACTAAGGCGTTAGGCATCAGAAGGAGAGTTATCTGTGCTGAAAGGGATTGTGTTTTTTGTTCTGGGCATCCTCATAGGGGGCGCGGCCTCATGGGCAACTATCAAATCAAAGTGGGATGAGGATCAGAGGTTTCGAATCACCTCCTATCGAGAAATTAATGACAAGTACAACGCGCTTTCTGCGGAGATTAGCGCGAGATCAAAAAGAGACGAGTCCATCGCCAACAGTAGCTACGACAGGAGAGCAATTAAGTCCTGCATGCTTAACTCTACAATTCGCAGCCAAGCAATTGAGATGCATCTTGCCAGCCGCATGATGAGCGATGTAGAAAAAAGCTTGTTCCAGCCACTGCTTCCCGTAGCTCTGAACTCAAGAGATAAGAGCTATCAATCTCGCAGGCTCGACCTTGCGCAAGAAGCAATCAAGCTTGATGACGAATGCCTTGACCAAGCTAGAATTCGGTACAACGATTGATAGCAGAGGCATAAACTGATGCCTAACAATTCATTCAAGCCGACGCCGCTTCGCGGCGCGGCTTAATTCAGGCGTTAGGCCGTGGTGGAACAAAACCTTCAGGTGGTTTCCGCTTCGGCAGTTTCCCAGTGCCACATGGCCGCGGCTTCGGCCGCACCGCGCTTCAAGGTTCACTGGGCAAGCCCCGCCCCGCAGTCTGTGGCAAGCTCGGCAAAAGGTGGCAGTGCTGGGGAGCACGGTTGCAGCATCAAACCGTTCTGGCCACTCACTGCCTAACAAGTCATCCAAGCCGACGTTGCTTCGCAACGCGGCTTAATTCTGGCGTTAGGGCGCATGAGATACGACGTCGCGATTGAAAGCTTCAAGAAGCTCGCCGCTGAGGTGGTTGCCGAGCTTGAAGATGCGATCGCGTCCGGCGATCAGCGCTACTACAACGCGGACATCGCCCTTAGGAACGTCAGCGAATGGCTGCGCCGGGCCAATGACGGCACCCTTGCTGGCTCTTACCGCCCCGCCTTTGGCATCGGCAAGTCAGACCTCATGTTTGGCCCAGTGGAAGACCGCATGTATGAGCTCGAACGTCTCTATGCAGACCACATTGTTGATGCCCCTCGGCACGCGCCCTAACAATTCGTCCAAGCCGACGCCGCTTCGCGGCGCGGCTTAACTCAGGCGTTAGGCCCCGATGGAAGCTACAAGAGTATTGGACACAGAGATCGCAGCCCTTTCGTCGAAATTCCCTCGCCTACCCTTGGAATACTTTGAGTATCTTCGGACAGTTGGGTGGGGAGAGACTGCGAAAGGCCGAATGATCTATAGCGGTCCAGTCGCGCCTCAAGACATCCTTGGCGATGACTTCCACCGCACTGATATCGTTCTGCTGGGAGATGATCTTGCTGGCTACTGCTTTGGCTACGACTTCACCGCATCAGCCTATGGTGAGCTCAGCCCCAACGGCAACTGGCAACCATGGCCGCCTGGCAAAGGGTTCGGACTATATGTCGGGGCCTAACAGTTCATTCAAGCCGAACCCGCTTCGCGGGCCGGCTTAATTCTGGCGTTAGGCGGCTCTGATGATTTCTGCGCAACTAGTACGCAAAGCAGCTTGGTCGTCGTTAGCCGCAAGCCTTGCCGTTTTCATTGTCGGTTTCTGGCTGCGTAGGGCGTTCC
>NZ_JBRREO010000010.1:0-64535 GCF_056760355.1 Stenotrophomonas sp. STEN013
TTTGTGTCAAGCGTTGGGCTTGCCATCTCGGGCTGCTCAGGTGTCTGAGTCGCCTAACAATTCATTCAAGCCGACGCCGCTTCGCGGCGCGGCTTAACTAAGGCGTTAGGCGCGTAAGGGAGGGCCTCGCATGTCACGTTTAAGCTCCGGGATTGTTGCAATTGCCATCGGCGGCCTACTGGCTCTATTTCTCGTGTGGTGCTGGGCATGCATTGCTGCGTATAGCCCGCTCCCCGGCTTCTTATTACGCATCGGACTTCGAGGCATAGGCTTCTCGAGCGCCGTCACGTTCACGGATTTCTTGTTCAACGTTGTCCTTTGCCTGCCCGTCGCTTGGGTCCTATGCCGCCTCAGCAAAGAGCATATCCGCACCAATACTTTCTTAGCGTTGGCATCTTCCGCGGGCACCTCATGGCTCGTTTTTGGCTTGCCCTTGTTCTCACACAGCGTCTGGGTTGGAGTTCAGTTTTTCCTTCAACTTTCTGCACTGCCGATTGCTATCCTGCTAGTGTGCAAGCTTGGTCGCAACGTGCCTAACCATTCATTCAAACCGAACCTGTTTCGTGGATCGGCTTAATTCAAGCGTTAGCCGGCAAGAGATAGACAATGGCACTAAAAGGTCAACTTCTCGGCGCGACCCGAAATGATCCAGCTGCGGTTCGTGCGCTCGTTTCTTCGCCAGACATGGAGGCCCCTCTTGGCTCTATCGGCGTTCTATCTAAAGTGCTTGAGTTGCATGCGCCGTCTGCAAGTTCTAGAAAGCTGGATGGTCTTGGCGACAGTTTGTGCGGTATAAGCGGCACAAGGCATGCCGCGGTCACTTACAGGCGGCGTATCAAACGGCTTGGCGATAGGCTTTCCAGCTAAAAATTCATTCAAGCCGATACCGCTTCGTAGATCGGCTTAAGTCGGGCGTCAATTGGCTCAAGGAGGTTAACCGCATGTCTCAGAAACGCTTGTGGCTTGGATTCGCTTCTCTAGTCGCGACCTATGTCGTGCTAAGCAACATTGCCAATGCTTTTGTGACGCAGAGCATTGTCACCATCACCGTCCAACCAATAGTGGTTTCTTTCCTCGCAAGCATTGTCGGGGGCGCCATAGCACGTGGACGATTTGTGCTCATCGCATTGGCAACATGGGCAGCACTTTGGATGGCGGTTGGCTACATGCTGTACCTAATCGCAGCACCTACCGGCAACGCTTCTGCCTTTTCCATCGTCCAGCACAACTGGGTAGCATTTTCACTGTCTGGCGTTGCGACGGCAATCGGCACCTATGTTGGCCAAGCTTGGGCAACCAGTCGCACACATAAGGCAGCCGCGACCTGACAATTCGTCCAAGCCGATGCCGCTTCGTGGCTCGGCTTAATTCGGGTGTTAGCTGCCAATTCCGGAGGTTTAATGAGGTACTCGTTCTTCATTCTATCGGCGCTGTCCGTGCTCGCTGGTGCTGTTTCAGCTCAAGCTGAGATTGACTACACGCGTCCAACCAGTGTCACTGTTAGCGCCAAGTGTCCGGTAGACATACAGCGTGAAGATCAGTGGCTGGCTGATAAAGATCGATGGTTCTCGCTTATGAAAGATCTAACAATGCAGCCAAGCGCCACTTTTCAAATGTCGGGTGGATTGGGCGGAAAAGTAGAGGCCACTGAGATTACCTATTCGGGTGAGAAGTCGGCACTAAACTCTGCGGAGTGGGTAGCATCTTTGAAGCGCAGGCTTGTTTTCAGAACTGACTGTCAACTCAACTGGGATGTCACTCAGCTATAAGGGGAATATAACAGTTGGCCCGAGCCGAAGCCGCTTTGCGGCCCAGCGTAGTTCAGGCGTTAGATCACAATGGAGAAATCTCTTGTCCCAGTTTAAGTTACTAGCACTAATGCCCGTCATATCTTTTCCTGCAGTCGCACAAAGCACGCCAGTTTCATCGGCAGGATTGCCTGTGTCGATTCACATTGGCCTGATGTTTGCATTTTTCCTATTTGTCACTGGGCTTTGGTTATGGGCACTCATTGACTGCATAAACAATGAACCGGCGACAGGCAATGACAAGATCGTCTGGCTATTGATCATCATCTTTCTTGGATTTATTGGCGCCCTTCTCTATCTACGCATTCAACGACCCAAGCGGAAGCGAATGGCGAAAGGCACGATCTAACACTTCATCCAAGCCGACGCTGCTTCGTGGCATGGCTTAACCCAAACGCCGGGTCTCACACTCATGCGAAGCATTTTTTCTGCCGCCATGTTCCTGCTGGCTTCGTTCAGCGCTGCAGCAGGCGATCACGGGTACGCACACGGGAAGGATCACTGCTACCACTTCACGTCGCCATCGGGCTGGGTTATGAGCGAGGCGGCGTTGGCGATGAGCGGCGTCCCGATGGTGTTTTACCCCGAAGACAGCTCCTTGTCCGCTGCGCCCTATGTCATCTATACGCGACCCGCACTCAGCAGTGGCGCGCCACGGGACGCCATTCGGCGTGCCGTAGACGACGTCGTTGCCATGTACGCGGAAGCTTCCGAGGCGGTCGAGGCGACGAAGCTCGGAGATGTCCGCTCCAGGACGGGGGCCGAAGGCGAGTTGTGGCAATTCTCCGGCTACTCGAACGGGGGCTACGAGCTGGCGACCTATTTTGCGGCTCCATCGACCGTGAATTTCTTCGTGGCGCAGGTGTCCCGCACCGAACATCTGGCGATCGTAAAGAATGCGCTCCTTGAGCTCTCGGAGAGCTATCGGGAGGCAAACGATTGCAAGCCTTGCCGCCAGGAAGGAAGCTGCAAGGTATCGCAGTGATACCCCACGCTGGATCGGAGCGCATCGCCACGAGGTGCTTCGACGGTTGCTGCGACGCGGTCGGTCATCGGCGGCTTGATGCGGCGTTAGCGCCTGCCTGGCGCCGCCGGGCCGCATCAGGGAACGAGTGAACCGCCGCGGTCCGCCCTGCAAGCCGGATACGCCGCGGCCGCGGCTGCCCCTCTAGGGGTATGTCGAAGTAGCCCCAGGCTGGCTGCAGCGGCCGCAACCTGGAGCGGGCGGCGCCCCGCAGCGTCCCCGGCTCTTCCATTGCGTCGCTGAGCGTTCAGCTGTCCAAGACAGCGGTGTTCCGATCACTGCGTCCGATCTCCCCGGGTGGCCGCTGTCTGACAGGCTCTATGCCTCGCCCGAGGAGGTAGCATTCGGATTTCCCAGCCTTAGCGCCGGACGGAACAGGCACTGGGCTCATTGACCAGCCGCCGTACGCGCCTGGTCCGCGGCCCTGCGGGGCGCTGCCCATTGGCCTGCAGGCGGGTCAGGTACGTTCCGCCCATCCATTCAGGCCGAAGCGGGAGCTCCTTCGGTTCGGTGGCGACTCTGACCTGGCAATCAGGCCTAGGTATTCCCCATGCCCCGCGCCCAGTACAACGCATTGCAAAGCGAGCGCATTGCGTGTGAGCGAGCCGTTTGGCCGCGCCGACAAGGCAGCGCGCGACGCGGGCTTTCAATGGCCCACGGCCGAGCGGCGGGCCCTCGAGCCGCGAGCGGCCCCATCAAAACTGTTTATTTATGCGGTGAGACTTTTTGCTGCGTCGTTGAGGCTTTTTGCTGAACGATTAAGGCTTTTTGCTTGTCCGTTGAGGCTTTTTGCTACTCCGGATAGCTTCTGAACTGTTTCGTTGAGGCTTTTTGCTGTTCCGTTGAAACTCCAGGCGGTGCTGCGGGAGCCTTTCGTCCCTGCTGCCAAGTGCAGGGCTGCGCCTTTGAAGGCGATACGGGGTGACGCCCGACACGGCGGCTTGACCGGGGCCGCCCGGCCGGCAACGCACCGGACCGGCCGGGATCTGGCCTACCGGATGCGAGTGCGTGCAGCGCCGTGGTCGGCCACCCCGTGCCGGACACCGGCGCAAGTCTTGGGGATGATTCGGCCGACAGCTGCCGGCCGCAGGCGCAAGCCTTGGACGATCGGCTGATCGTCGGCGAAAATCGCGATATCGAGGCCGGAGCGGCCGATCAGGGACGAGGCCTGCGCTTTCCAGCCGGAGGGACTGCAGTGCGGCGGCCCGCTCGTCTGCCCTGCTGCCCCGTCCTTCACAGGATCCGGGGCGGCCCGTGCCGCATCTGCCCGCTGCGCCGCGTGTCTGCCAAGGGCGCAGGGCGGGTCGGTCGGGGTGGAACTGCGGTACCTTCACAGATCATCGTCGCCTCACTTCGGGGCGATGGTTCCAGGCAACCGTCGTCGCCACCGCGCCGACCTTTACCCAAGAGCTCTTGCATGAACACTGAAAGCAACACCGCCCTGCCGCCGCGCGAAGCGATGGAGTTCGACGTCGTCATCGTCGGTGCCGGCCCTGCCGGTCTGGCCACGGCCATCCGCCTGCGCCAGCTAGCCGTGGAAAAGGGCCAGGAGCTGTCGGTGTGCGTGCTGGAGAAGGGCTCCGAGCCGGGCGCGCACATCCTGTCCGGCGCGATCATGGACCCGCGCGCGCTCACCGAGCTGTTCCCGGACTGGGCGCAGCGCGGCGCGCCGCTGAAGCAGGCCGTGACCCGCGACGAGTTCCTGTTCCTGGACGAAACCACCGCCAAGGCCACCCCGCACGCCCTGCTGCCGGAGTGCTTCCACAACGACGGCAACTACATCGTCAGCCTCGGTGAAGTGACCCGCTGGCTGGCGCAGCAGGCCGAGGCGCTGGAAGTGGCGATCTTCCCGGGCTTTGCCGCCGCCGAAGTGCTGTACGACGAGACCGGTGCGGTGATGGGCGTGGCCACCGGCGACATGGGCATCCACAAGGACGGCACGCCGGGCCCGAACTTCGAGCGCGGCATGGAGCTGCATGCCAAGTACACGGTGTTCGCCGAAGGCTCGCGCGGCCACCTCGGCCGCCAGCTGATCAGCCGCTTCAAGCTCGACGAAGGCCGCGACCCGCAGTCCTACGGCATCGGCATCAAGGAGCTGTGGCAGATCGACCCGGCCAAGCACGAGCCGGGCCTGGTGGTGCACGCCGCTGGCTGGCCGCTGGACAACGACACCTACGGCGGCGCGTTCCTGTACCACGCCGAGGGCGGCAAGGTTTCGATCGGCTATGTGGTCGGCCTGGACTACAAGAACCCGTGGCTGAGCCCGTTCGAGGAATTCCAGCGCTTCAAGACCCACCCGGCCATCCGCAAGCACCTGGAAGGCGGCAAGCGCATCGCCTATGGCGCGCGTGCGATCACCGCCGGCGGCATCCTGTCGCTGCCCAAGACCGTGTTCCCGGGCGGCGCGCTGGTCGGCTGCGAAGCCGGCTACCTCAACGTCAGCCGCATCAAGGGCAGTCACGCCGCGATCAAGACCGGCATGCTGGCCGCCGAGGCCGCGTTCGAGGCGCTGGTCGCCGGCCGCTCGCGCGATGAGCTGAGCGCCTATCCGGAAGCCTTCGAGAACAGCTGGCTGAAGGCCGAGCTGCTGCAGTCCAAGAACTTCAAGCAGTGGTTCAAGAAGGGCCGCACCATCGCCACCGTGATGACCGGCATCGAGCAGTGGCTGCTGCCCAAGCTGGGCATCCGCAATGCGCCGTGGACGATCCATCGCACCCTGGCCGACCACGAGTGCCTGCAGCCGGCGGCCAGCCAGCCGAAGATCGAGTACCCGAAGCCGGACAACGTGCTGACCTTCGACCGGCTGAGCTCGGTGTTCCTGTCCTCGACCAACCACGAGGAAGACCAGCCCAGCCATCTGACCCTGAAGGACCCGAGCATTCCGGTGAGCGTGAACCTGGCCACCTACGGCGGCCCGGAAGCGCGTTACTGCCCGGCCGGCGTCTACGAGTTCGTCGGCGAAGGCAGCGATACCCGCCTGCAGATCAACGCGCAGAACTGCGTGCACTGCAAGACCTGCGACATCAAGGACCCGACCCAGAACATTGTCTGGGTGACCCCGCAGGGCGGTGGTGGTCCGAACTACCCGGCAATGTAAGCGCGGCGCCTGCAACGCGCCGGCGATCAGCGCTGCGCCAGCTGACCCGACCCCGCCGCCCACCGCGGCGGGGTTTTTCATGGTGCGCTTTGCGTTCGCCGTGGCCGGCGGCGATCATGCCCACGCCTGGCCACCGGGGCCATTTGCCGCAACGAGGAATCGATGTCACGCCTGCCACTGCCGGGACTTCTCTGCCTGCTGCTGGGCGCCTGTGGCCAGCGCGATGCGTTCAACCATTCGGCCAGTGCCGATCCGCACCAGCGCGAGCTGGAACGCGCCTTCGCCATCTGCGCCGGCTGCCATGACACCCGCCCCGATCTGGGCCACCGCGTCGGCCCCAACCTGCACGGGGTGATCGGCCGCAAGGCCGGCACTGCGCCGGGCTATGTGTATTCGGAGGCGATGAGCGCCAGCGGCATCATCTGGGACGCGCAGACGCTGGATGCCTTCCTGGCCTCGCCCTCCAAGCGGGTACCGGGCAGCAAGATGGTCAACGCCACCGCCGACCCGGCGCGTCGCCGGGCGGTGATCGAATACCTGTCCTCGCTGCCGGAGTGATCCGCGCCGGCTGTCGCGTCAGTCCAGGGTCTGCACGCCACCGCCGTTGACGAACAGGATCTGCCCGCTGACCCAGCTGGAGATCGGCGCGGCGAAATACAGCACCGCCCCGGCGATGTCGTCGGCCTCGCCCAGGCGCTTGATCGGCGTATGCGACAGCATCCGCTGCTCGATCTCCGGGGTCAGCACGGTGGCCAGCGCCGCGGTACGCACCGCTCCGGGACCGACGGCGTTGATGCGGATGTTATCCGGGCCATAGTCGTGGGCCAGGTTGGCGGTCATGTGGTTGATCGCGGCCTTGGAGGCGGCATAGGCGCTGATCGCCGGGCTCTTGTTGATCGAGCTCATCGAGGACATGTTGATGATCGAGCCATAACCGCCCTTCTTCATGTGCGGGGCGCACAGCTGGGCCAGCCGCCACGCGCTGAACACGTTGATCTGGAACGGCCGCTCGAACTGCTGCACGGTGATCTCGAACGGGCTCTCGCGCCCGGCCCCGCCGCCACCGGCGTTGTTGACCAGGATGTGGATGCCGCCCAGCTCGGCGGCGGTGCGCTCCACCGTCCGCACCAGGTCCTCGTCCTTGAGCACGTTGCACTCCAGCGCCAGCGCCCTGCCACCGTGGGCGGTGATCTCGGCGGCGACCTTCTCGGCATCGGCCAGTTTCAGATCGGCGATCGTCACCGCCGCGCCATAAGCGGCCAGCATCAATGCACTGGCGCGACCGATGCCATTGCCACCACCGGTGACGATGGCGACTTTTCCACTGAGATCGAAATGCGATTGCGGGCTCATGGGCTGCGTTCTCCGGATTGACGTGCGCGTGCCCGGTCATGGCACGCCGCGCGGGACCGGCCTGTCGGCAGGCTCCCGCGCAACGCTTGCCGTCTCCCGGGGGGACAGAGCCGGCAATGTGCAGGAACCGGGCGAAAACCGGGGTGAAAGCACCGCCCGTGCGTGGCGCAGAGGAAGCGGACCGGCACCGGTGGCGCTTGCACAGGCTCCAACCGCGCCGTCGGCACGGCAGGCGCGCCCTCGGCGCCCGGGGCACAGCGGCTGAACTGCCGCCGTGGTCTGGCGCAGGCGAACGCCCGGCCGGCATCTGCGGAAGTTCCCGCCGGTGCGGATTAATTCATGTACTGGTCAGTTTGATATTCAGGGGGCATTCCGTCGCCTAACGGATAATTCACACCTGTCGAAGCCGCAAACGTTTTCACCGCCGCTTCGATCAAACCAATAAAAAAGGTAATCCCGATTATGAAGACTTCCCTGATTGCGCTTGGCCTGCTGGCCGCCCTGCCGTTCGCCGCTTCGGCCGCCGACGGCCTGTCCTACAACTATGTGGAAGGCGGCTATGTGAACACCGATGCCAAGGGCGGCGACGCCGACGGCTTTGGCGTGAAGGGCTCGGTCGCCGTGGCGCCGAACTTCCATGTCTTCGGTGACTACACCCAGCAGGAAACCGATGCGGGCAAGGTTGATGTGGACCAGTGGCGTCTGGGCGTGGGCTACAACCACACCCTCGCCAAGGACACCGATCTGCTGGCCCGTGTGGCCTACCAGAAGTTCGATCCGGAGCTGGGCCTGGACTTCAACGGCTACAGCGCCGAAGTCGGCGTGCGCAAGGCCTTCACCCCGATGTTCGAGGGCTATGCACTGGCCGGTTACGAGGATTTCACCAAGAAGCACGGCATCAACCCGGACGGCGAGTTCTACGGCCGCGTCGGTGGCCTGGCCAAGTTCAACGCCAACTGGGGCGTGAGCGGTGAGGTCAAGCTGGCCAAGGGTGGCGACAAGGAATGGTTCGTCGGCCCGCGCTTCAGCTGGTAAGCGGTACCTCCTAACGGAGGTTGTTGTACGGCGCGTGCTCTCTCTCCCCCGCGCCGCTGGAAGCCCGGTCTCCCCCAGACCGGGCTTCTTTTTTGCGTGCAAGCGGAGGGCACGCCCCTGGCTGCGGCGGTCGCAGAACGGCACCACACGCCCCACCGACGCCGGATCGGCTGAACGGCCGATGGCGATGGCGATGCACGGTGTCGGACAAGCCGTTGCGGTGGCCGCTCCCGGCCTGCCTCCAGCCACAAAAAAGCCCGGCATTGCCGGGCTTTTTCGTTGATCGTCGCTGATGTTCACTTGAACAGCGTATCCGGATATTCCGGTTTCTGTTCCCGCGCCAGCAGCTGCTGCAGGCCTTCGGCCGGGCTCAGGTCGCCATGCAGCACCGACTGCACCGCCTTGGAGATCGGCAGATCGATGCCATGGCGATCGGCCTGGCGCATGACTTCATCGGCGGTCTGCACCGATTCCACCACCTGGCCGATTTCCTTCACTGCATCGGGCAGGCTCTGGCCGCGACCCAACGCCAAGCCCAGGCGGCGGTTGCGCGACAGGTCGCCGGTGCTGGTCAGCACCAGATCGCCCAGGCCGGCCAGACCCATCAGGGTCTCGGGCTTGCCCCCGATGGCGGCGGCCAGCCGCAACATCTCGTTCAGGCCGCGGGTGATCAGGCCGGCACGGGCATTCAAGCCCAGTTGCATGCCATCAGCTACGCCGGTGGCCACCGCCAGCACGTTCTTCATCGCCCCGCCCAGCTCGGCGCCGACCATGTCGTCACCGGTGTAGGCGCGGAATGCCGGGCCGTGCATGGCATCGGCCACCTGCTGGGAGAACCCTTCGTCATCACCGTGGACGGTGATGGCGGTGGGCAGGCCCAGGGTGACTTCCTTGGCGAAGGACGGGCCGGTGACCACGGCCAGCGGCACGTCCGGGCCCAGCACGTCACGCGCCACTTCATGCAGGAAACGGCCGGAGCCGGGCTCGAAGCCCTTGGTCGCCCAGGCCACACCGGCCCCGGCCGGCCGCAGCGGCGCCAGCGCACGCACGGTTTCGGCAAAGGCATGCGAGGGCACCACCACCAGAATCCAGGCTGCTCCTTGCACGGTGGCCGCCAGGTCGGTGCTGGCCCGCAGGGAGCCGGGCAAGGGAATCCCCGGCAGGTACCGGGGATTCTCATGACGCTGGTCGATCGCCTCGATGACGGCGGCATCACGTCCCCACAGCACGGTCGGGTGACCGTGCCGGGCCAGCAAGGTGGCCAGCGCGGTGCCCCAGGAGCCCGCGCCGAGAACGGCGATCTTGTTCGCGTCGTTCGTACTCATACGGAAGTGCAGACGCCGATCAGGCGTTGCCGGCCGGCTCGGAGTCGGCCAGCGAGGCACCGTCGGCCTGCTGCTGACGCTGACGCAGGGTTTCGGCGTACAGGCCTTCGAAGTTGATCGGCTGCAGGTAGAACGGCGGGAAGCCGCCGGCCTGGATCAGGTCCGACACCATCGAGCGCACATACGGGAACAGGATGTTCGGGCACTGGGTGCCGAGCAGCACGTCGATCGCCTGCGGCTCCAGGCCGATCAGGCCGAACACGCCGGCCTGCTCCACTTCGGCCACATAGGCGGTCTTGTCGCCGGCCTTGCAGGTCAGGGTCACGCCCAACACCACTTCAAAGGCGGTGTCGGACAGGCGCTGCACCTTCTGGTTCAGGTTCAGCTGCAGGTCCGGCTGCACGTTCTCGTTGAAGATCGTCGGCGAGTTCGGGGATTCGAAAGAAACGTCCTTGACGTAGATCTTCTCGATGGTGAACGCCGGGCCGTTGTTGGCTTCAGCCGGGGCGACGCCGTTGGTGTTCTCTTCGGACATTTCTCAGGACTCCAGAACAGATTGTTCAATGATTGGGATTGGTACCAGACCAGCGATGGGGGCTGCCGCCCGCCTATACAAGGCCTGAACGAAAATTGACGGCTCAGCCGCGGCCTTTGACCAGCGGCAGATCGGCCGCCTGCCAGGCCGGAAGACCACCCTCGAGCACATAGACCTGCTCGAAACCGGCCTTTTTCAGCGCCTTGGCGGCAGTGGCCGAGGCATTGCCGGTCCGGCACAGCAGCACCACCGGCGACTGCTTGGCGTTGGCCAGCAGCTTGTGCGAGGGGGTCAGCTGCGCCGGCTGCAGGTTGCGGCTGCCGACGATATGGCCCTTCTCGAACTCGGCACTGGCCGACAGATCGATCACCACGGCATTGCCGGCGTTGATCATGTGGGTCAGCTCGGCCGGCTTGAGCGATTTGTAACCGCGAAACAGGCGCGCGATCTCGGTGGCGATGATGGCCACGGTCAGGCCGACCAGGGCCAGCGACAGCATCGGATTTCGGCCGGCGAAGGCCAGCAACTCTTCGTAGTTCACTCAGGTCACAGGTCGTTTTAAGCGGGCAGGGATTGTCGCATATGCCGGCAACCCGGCGCCCGACGGCTTACTGGCCCTGCCACAGGTCCGGCAGCCCGGCCGCCTGCCACCAGCGCTTGGCCTGCGGATCCCAGCGCCAGCGCTCGGTCAGGGTGAGGGTGCGTTCGGCCTGGGTGTTGCGGTTGATCACGCCCATTTCGATGCGGCGCTCGATGCTGCCATCGGCCGTGGCGCTGCTGCCGCGCTCGCGGTAGCTGGACACCTGCAGCTGCCTGTAGCGCTCGCGCTGCATCTCGGTGAGCGGATGGGCACGGAGGTATTCCGGATCGATGAAGCCTTCGGCGGTTTCAAAATCGCTCCAGCGCAGCGCGGCCACATAGGCGTCCTGGGTCGGCACGAGTTTGGCGCGCTGGGCACGGCCGGGACCCGCCGCCGAGGCCACCCCGGCCACCAGCAGCAGCACCATCAATGCGGACTGAGTGAGACGTCGATACATGGGATCCCCTTGGTAGTGGCCCATCCTAGCCTTTGCGCAGCGCGACGAAACGCCCTTCCAGCTCGGCCGCGCCACCTTCGATCTGCGCGTGCACGGTCATCCGCGCCCGCCCGCGCTTGGCCAGCAGCGCCAGAAACGCCTCCCAGTCCTGGTCCGGCGCGGCGCAGGCACTGGCCAGCAGCGCCCCGTACACCGGCGCTTTGTAGCGGATGCTGCTGTCGGCCACATAGACTTCGGCATCGTGCCCGGCCAGGGCCAGGCGCAGGCTGACCAGCGCCCAGCCGCCCAGCGTCATCACCGACGCCAGGCTGCCGCCAAAGGCGTTGCCCTTGTCGTTGACGTTGGCCGCCAGCGGCGCCTGCATGCGCAGTACGCCGTTCTCATAGCCGGCGATACGGATACCCATCGCCGCCACCGGCGGCATCGCATCGAGCGTGGACTGCAGCTGGGACAGCAACGGGGAACAGGGGGGCAATTCGGGCATGAATGAACATCGGCAATCGGAAAGCGCCCGCATAATGCATGCAATGAACGCTCCCGCCTATGTGCCAACCGACACGCCCTGGCACCTGATCTCGCTACGCCCGCAGGGACAACATGATGCGCTGCGCCGTGCCGCCGCCCGCTTTGGCGCGCGTACTGTGGCGCTCTCGCCGTGGCGGCTGCGGCTGCGCAACGATGCGGCCACCCGCGCGCAGCTGGCGCAGGCGCTGGCCTGCGACCGGATCGTGTTCACCAGCCCGGCCGCGGTGGATGCCGCCGCGCGGCTGCTGCCGCTGGCGCAGATACCGGCCGGGCAGGCAGTGACCGTGGGCGAAGGCACCGCGCGCGAACTGCGCCGGCGCGGGGTCGCCGGGGTTCAGGCGCCCTCGCGCATGGACAGCGAGGGCCTGCTGGCATTGCCCGCCATGCGCCACCTGCAGGGCAAGCGGGTGGCGCTGGTCACGGCCCCGGGCGGGCGCGGGATGATTGCCGCCCAGGTCCAGGCCATGGGCGCGCAACTGCTGCGGACGGACGTCTACGACCGGGTGCCACTGCCGGTCAGCGCGGCCACCGTGGCCCGCCTGCAGGCGCTGCAGGGTATTACCGTGCTGGCGCTGAGCAGCGGCGAGGCGCTGGAACACCTGCTCACCCAGCTGCCGGAACCGCTGATCGAGCGCTGGCGCGCCGCGCCGGTGGTCAGTGCCAGCGCACGGCTGGCGGAACTGGCCAGATCGCATGGCTTCGGACAGGTCCACGTGGCCGCTGGGCCCATGCCGGCACAACTGGCCAGCGCCGCCTACGCCGTGCTGCATCCGCAGGATCCGGCACCCTAGCTGTACGCCTTCGGCTTGCAGCGCGGCCACGTCGCAGGCCATGCTTGCCGCGCATCACCGTCGCCGTGACGCCTGTGGCGATGGCATGCCTGCCAAGGATGCTGTGCCCCCATGAATGACGTTTCCACCTCTTCCCCGCCCCGCCGTGCCGTGCGCGGGCTGCTGGCCGTGGTCGCCCTGCTGGCCGTGGCCGCTGCGGCCTGGCTCGGCTATCGCAGCTGGCAGGCCCGTCTGGCGCAGACCGACCAGAGCCGGGCAGCGGCCGCCCTCCAGCTCAGCGCGCTGGCGCAGAGCGTGGACGCCCTGCGTCGCGACCAGCGCGCCAATGCCCGCAGCATCCAGGACGCGGCCGCGACCAACCGGGTGTTGCGCGACGAAGTGCTGGGCCTGGGCCAGCGCAACGCGCTGCTGGAGGAAAACCTCGCCCGTCTGGCCGACCGTTCGCGCCAGGGAGTCCAGGCCGTGCGCCGCGAGGAGGCCGAGCTGCTGCTCAGCCAGGCCCAGCAACGGCTGATCTATGCCGGCGATCTGGACGGGGCGCGACGCCTGTATGGCCTGGCGGCCGGGGTGCTGGAAAGCATCGACAGTCCGGACTACCTCAACCTGCGCCAGGCGCTGATCCAGGAGCGCAACGCGCTCGACGCACTGGGCCCGGGCGTGCGTGCGCAGGCGGCCGAACAGCTGACGCAATGGGCCAATGCCCTGGAAACCCTGCCCGAACAACTGCCGCAGGCCATCGGCACCACCCGGCCGTGGTGGCAGCAGCTGCTCTCACCGCTGGTGCAGATCCGCCCGGCCGACAGCCAGGTGCTGATCGCCCGCTCCGAGCGGGTCAGCGCCAATGATTCCCTGCAGATCGAACTGAGCCTGGCCCGGGCCGCGCTCGAACGTGGCGACACGCCGGCCTGGGCGGCGGCGCTGGGGCGGATGGACACCTGGCTGCAACGGCTGTGGCCAGACTCGCCGCAACGCCAGGCCCTGCGCACGCGGCTGCAGGCCCTGCGTGCGCTGGATCTGCGCCCGGCCCTGCCCGAACTGGGCAGCACCCTGCAGCAACTGCGCAGCCAGCACGCCCCCAAGGAGACACCATGAAAGCGTTCCGTTCACTGCTGGTCGTCCTGCTGGTCGCGGCCCTGGGCATTCTGGGCGCGCAGTGGCTGGGGCAGGAATCGCAGCGCGACCTGGGCGAGGTCATCGTCCGCGCCGGCGGCAACGACTACATCGCCACGCTGCCACAGGCCGCACTGGCCGGGCTGATCGCGCTGCTGCTGCTGTGGCTGTTGGGCACGCTGCTCAGCGCGCCGTTCCGTGCCTGGGGCCGTTACCGACGCCGGCAAGGCCGGGCACGGTTGCTCGATGGCCTGCACGCGCTGGACGCCGGCCACTGGCAGCGCGCGGAAAAACTGCTGCAAAGCGCCGCCACCGAGCAGCAGGTACGCCCAATCGCGCTGGTCGCGGCGATGCGGGCGGCCGAGGCGCGCGCCGACAGCGCCAGTGCCGGCCAACACCTGCAGCAGCTGGCAACTGCCGAACCGGCTCTGCATGCCCTGCACAGTGCCGAGCGCTGGCTGCAGCAGGACAAGCCGCTGGAGGCGATCAACGCCCTGGACCTGCCCGCGATCCAGCCGCTGCCGCCGCGCGGGCTGTGGTTGCGCACCGAGGCGCTGGCCCGCGCCGGCCGCGCCGAGGAGGCCTTCGGCCAGCTGGGCGCGCTGCGCCAGACCCAGGTGATGCCGGCCGAATCATTGGCCGCGCTGGAAACCGCGCTGGCATTGCAGATGCTCGATGAAGCGGCCGACGTCAACGCGCTGGCCGCCCGCTGGGACGCGCTGCCCAAGACTGTGCGCGTCTCGCCGCAGGCGGTGGCCCATTACGCCCGCCGCGCGGTCGCGCTGGACTGGGAGGAGGTGGCCATGCGGGTGGTCGAGCAGACCCTGGACAGCCAGTGGGATGAAGCGCTGGTCACGCTCTATGCCGAGCTGCCGGTGGACCGGTTCGACGCGCGGCGCGCCAACGCGCAGCGCTGGCTGCAGACCCACCCCTCCAGCCCGGCCCTGCTGCTGGCGCTGGCCCGCTTTGCCCGCGCACAGGCGCAGTGGCCGCAGGCCGAGCAGTTCCTGCACCGGGCCATCGCCCAGGGCGCGGGTCCGGAAGGCTGGGAAGCACTCGGCGAAGGCTTTGCCGAACAGGGCGACGACGCGCTGGCCCGGCACTGCCTGCTCAATGCGTTGCGCCAGCGTCGTGGCCAGATCCCGCTGCCGCTCAATCGCCGTGACCTGCGCCAGCAGATCCAGGACCAGGCGGTGGCCGAGGAACGCGATGTGCACGGTTTCCCGCGGCTGCCGGGTTGAATCCGTAGAATCCGCCCCCCGTCTCTGCCAGCAGTCCCCATGAACATACCTGCCGATATCCACGCCCGCGTCGTGGAACTGACCGACGCCATCCTCCACGCCGGCCAGTCCGGCGATGCCGAGGCCGCAGAAGCGGCGTACCGCGCACTGGCCGACTACGGCCACGCCGTGGCTGCCGAGGGCCGCGACCATCCGTTCCTGTGGGAGACGCTGGCCGATTTCACCGGCGATGACCGCCTGGCCATCGCCCTGTACCTGCGCGCCCTGCCGCTGGCCACCGCCGCCGACGCGTGCGGGTATGCCGCATCGATCTGCCTGGCGCTGGCCGAACGCCACGTCAATCTGGACGAACCCGAGGCCGCCCGCGATTACGCGCGGCAGGCCGACGGCTTCGCCGGCCGCACCGATGACCTGCCGCTGCGCCGCGATATCCGCCAGTTCCTGCTCGATCACGCATCCCCGGCCGATCGGCACTGAGGCAACGCTCCCGAGCACGCGACACGTACCCGCAAACCTCTACCGTGCAGCGGCCGCAACGCTCATTCATGCCGGTACGGACAGGATGGCGGCCGCACCCGCAAAACAGGGCGAGACACCGCGGTAGACCGCCCGTTCCGGGGTGATCCGCCGGGGCTTGAGGATGCGTATTCCGATCAGGCCCCAGAACCGCCTCACCAACGAGGCGAGGATATCCAGCAGCACCGGTGGGCCGCTCTCCAGCACGAAACCGCCGTGCAGCGACAGCCACGCCATCAGGATGTACCGCCGGCGCTGGCCCTGGTGCGCAGCGCACAGCCCGACCTGGGGCGGGTCGCTTGCGCACGAACAGCGCACCCATGGGATGGACCAACCTCTGCACCAGGATCAACCAGGTACCCCCATGGCGAATGCCAGCAGACGCCGCGCTTGCGGTATTCGGCCGCGGGCGCATCACATCTCATGCAGAAACGCGCCGTACGTGGCCTGCGCCCGCGTACGGCGCGAACGCATCCATTGCAGGACGCCCTCTTCGCCCCGAGGCGGATTGATCAGGGCGCAGGCACGCCCGGCTTGAGCGCTCAGCGATCCCCTTCGCCGGCGGCAGCATCGGCCGCGGCATCACGCGCCGCTTCGGCGGCCGCGTCGGCCGCCATTGCAGCGGTGTCCGCCGTCGTTCCGGCCGGAGATGCGGCGGTATCGGCCGCCGATGCCGCGTCGTCCGGGAAACCGGGTTGCGCGCCGGCCGCGGCAGCTGCCGGCGCATCGGCATCCACCGCCATCGTCGCCCGGCTGTCGCCCGCTTCGATGAGCTGCAGCTGCTGGGCGATCTCGGCGGCGAACTGCCTGGCCACCCGCTCGCGGTCCTGACCTGCCACCAGTGGGGCCACCTGCGGCTGCAGGCGTATGAACCGCGCCCGCGCCGGTTCGAACCGCGACAGCCGCCGCTCCCATTCGCCCAGCAGCATCTGGCAATACAGCCACTGGCCATCGCGCACGGCCCTGTCATCCGGACATTGCCGGGCGAACGCGGCCGCGGCGGCCGCCACGTAGCGCGGGTACTGCGCCGGCGAGGCCTGCCAGCTGGCCCGCTGCAACGCGCCGGCCTGCTCGGCGGCCGGCGCATCGATCACCTGCAGCAGCTGCGCCAGCCGCCAGTAGCTGGTCTCCGTGCCACGCAGGCGCTGGTAGTCGTCGCTTTGCACATACGCGCCCAGCGCCTTCCGCTCGGCCTGGCTGTACGCCTCGCGGAACAGCAGAAAGCCATTGCCCGGGCACTCCACCAGCGGCCACGGCGACTGGATGGCGCCATAGGCGCGCCCATCCAGGAAATGGCCGAACGCCGTGCCCGAGCCCATGGTGCTGGCGCTGAAGCGCTCGCCCCCCACCGGGCAGACGTAATCCACCGTCATGAAGGTCATTGCCGCCGCCGGCGCCGCCAGCGTCGCCAACAGCACGCCCAGACCGATCGTGATGCGCTTCATACCCCGTCCCCCGTGTCCGCTGAAGCGGCGACGATAGCAGTCAGCCAGGGGATCGCGGCAGGGTCCAGGACCGGTGCGGCGGGCTCCGCTGCCAGCGCCCGTCAGCGGCCGCGCGCCAAAATCCCCGGCGCAGTTCCAGCGGTGCCCGCTCCGGTCGCCGCCGCAGGACACGACATGGAAGTCGGCACCAGGGCCGTGCCCCGCCGCGGCGCCTGGAATGGGATCGGTCCGGAGCGCACCGCCGGCAACGGCCCACGGATCGATGCGCAGCAACCGCCACCATCCACCCGTCGATACAGCGGTCAGGGAGCGGATGGGTATCGGCCATGTCGCCGGCGCAGCAGCGGCGCGGCGGTTTCCCGTGCGATCAGAAGCCCGCCCACCTCCGTGTGGACACGCTCCGGCAGATCAGCGCTCGACGATCGCCACCACACCCATGCCGCCGGCGGTGCAGATCGACACCAGCGCGCGGCCACCGCCGCGTTCGGCCAGCTGCTTGGCGGCCGTGGCGATCACCCGCGCGCCGGTGGCGGCGAACGGATGGCCGGTGGCCAGCGAGGAACCCAGCGGGTTGATCTTGGCCGGATCGATCTTGCCCAGCGCCGCGTCCAGGCCCAGCCGGTTGCGGCAGTAGTCCTCGCTCTCCCACGCCCGCAGCGTGCACAGCACCTGGGCGGCGAAGGCCTCGTGGATCTCGTAGAGATCGAAATCCTGCAGGGTCAGGCCGTTGCGCTTGAGCATTTCCGGCACGGCGATGGTCGGTGCCATCAGCAGGCCCTCGCCATGGACGAAATCCACCGCCGCCACCTGCGAGTCACGCAGGTACGCCAGCGGCTCGTGGCCGTGCGCGCGCGCCCAGTCCTCGCTGGCCAGCAGCACCGCCGAGGCGCCATCGGTGAGCGGCGTGGAGTTGGCGGCGGTCAGGGTGCCGCGGCCGGAGGTCTTGTCGAAGGCCGGCTTCAACGTCGACAGCTTCTCCAGCGAGGTGTCCGGACGCAGGATGTTGTCGCGCTCCACGCCGCGGAACGGCGCGATCAGGTCGTTGAAGAAACCGCGCTCATAGGCGGCGGCCAGCTTCCTGTGCGAGGCCACCGCCCATTCGTCCTGCGAATCGCGCGAGATGTTCCACTCCTTGGCCATGTCCTCGCAGTGCTCGCCCATGCTCTTGCCGGTACGCGGCTCGGCCACGCCGGGGAACTCGGGCTTGAGCTCGGAGAACTTGAAGCCCGCCGTCAGCGCGCGGAACTTGTCGCCGGTGCTCTTGGCGCGATTGGCCGCCAGCAGCCGCGCGCGCAGCTTCTTGCCATAGACGATCGGCACATCCGAGGTGGTATCCGAACCGCCGCCGATGCCCGAGTCGATCTGGCCCAGTGCGATCTTGTTGGCCACGGTGATGATCGTATCCAGCGAAGTGCCGCAGGCGCGCTGCAGGGTGATGCCCGGCGTCAGCGGCGACAGCCCGGACGACAGTGCCGCCTCGCGTCCCAGATTCCAGTCGCCGGGATGCTTGATCACCGCGCCCATCGCCACTTCGCCCAGCTGTTGCCCATGCAGGCCGAAGCGCTCCACCAGCGCACCGAGCGTGCGCACCGACATGCCCAGGTTGCCAACGTCCGAATAGGCGGTGTTCTGGCGGCAGAACGGAATGCGGACACCACCGAGAATGGCGACGGGACGAGCGCTGGGCATGCGGATACCTGACATGGGGAGGGTGTGCGACGTGGCCTGCACGCGATAGCAGGCATAATGGCGTTGAGTGTAGCTTCGAGCCAGTGACGGGCCAACCGCAAACCATGAGCAATTCCCACCCTGACATGAATGCGCTGGGCGTCGTAGCGCTGGAACTGGCCGGCGGCCAACAACCCACGCGCGCCGCCCTGGGCTCGGTTCAAGCCGGCGAACTGGCCGCACTGATCGGCCGCGATCTGGCCAAGCTGGTGCCGCAGGCCAGTGCGCTGGATCTGGTGTTTGCCGCCGCGCATTTCGATCCGGCCGAAGTGCTGCGTCCGGGTTGGCCGATCCACCGGCGACTGGAAGAACTGCAGCTGCGTGCGCCCGGTCGCAACCAGGGCCCGCGTCTGCTGGCGTTCGGCGCCGATGCCAACGGCGAGATTCCGCTGCCGTTGCAGGCCGATCCGGCACTGACCGGCGGCGGCCTGCGGGTACTGCCCTTTGTGTTGACCGGCACCGATACCGCCACGCTGCACGACTGCCGCCAGACACTGGAAGAAGTGCTGCTGGCCAACGGCATGGCCCAGCCCGATACCGCGCTGCTGGCGCAGAACGCCTTTGGCGCGCAGATCGAGCACGCGCGCTATTTCACCGTCAACGATCTGGCCGCGATGATGGCCATGCAGTACGACAACCAGGGGCTGGGCGATCTGTGGCCGCTGCTGGAAACGGCGATGTTCGCGCCGGGCGAAGAGCACTGGCTGGAAGCCGGACCCGAGCCGCTGCTGCGCTATGTCGGCGGCGAGGTGCGCATGGCGCTGTTCGATCCGGCCGGCTGGTGCGCGCACTACGCGCACGACAACCGCGATGGCGAGCGCCTGCAGCGGATCTACGAGCAGTACCTGATGCGCCAGCGGCAGATGGCCGCGGTGCTCGAAGCCCATGGGGTCGACGTGCTGTACGTGCATGTGCACGCCGGCCAGGATGCCAGGGCGCTGCTGGCGCACTGAGTCACCAGCGCGCTGCCGCAGGGAAAAACGCCGGCAAATGCCGGCGTTTTCCATTCCATGCAGAGCCGCTTACCGCGCGGCGGTGATCACCGCGCAGGCCAGCCGGGCGCCGGCGTTGCCGGTGGGCTGGGTCTGGTAGTCGTCCGCATCGGCGTGGACGATCAGACCACGGCCGATGATGTCGAACGCATCGCCCTTGCCGGCATTGACGTTGCTCGCCACCGGGCCGTCGATGTGGGCATTGCCCTGCGCATCGGCGCTGATGTTGGGCATGTCGCCGCCGTGATGGGCGACCGCATCAACACTGCCATGCTCGCTGCTGCCGGGATTGAAGTGGCCACCGGCGCTGCTACCGTCCGGCGCACTGCAATCGCCCTTCTCGTGGATATGGAAGCCATGCTGGCTGTCGGGCTTCAAGCCGCTGATGTCGCCGCTGGCGCGCAGCTTGCCGTCCACCAGCAGGAAGTGGATGGTGCCTTTGACCGAGCTGCCCTGGGTCGGCTGCAGCTCGGCAATGGCAAGCGGGCTGCCCATCGCCGGCGGCGCGGCCGGATCGGCGGCGGCCGGTGTGGAGGCGGTATCGGCCGGGGCTGCCGCGGGTTCGGCGGCAGGCTTGCAGGCGCTCAGCGCCAGGGCACTGGCCAGAAACAAAGTGCTGTGGATCAGACGCATGGTGCTACTCCCTTGCTGGGCTGGGTAAAGAAAGACGGATACAGGGCGCTCAACGCACCACACGGATCACCGCGCAGGCCACCCGCGCACCGGCATTGCCGGCCGGCTGGCTGCGGTAATCGTCGGCGCCGGCGTGCACGATGAGCGCGCGACCGGCGATGTCATTGGCCGCACCGCCGCCGAGGGTGACCCCGCGCAGGTGCACATCCACCTGCGCCACGCCCTCGGCATTGGCCTGCAGGTTGTCCATATCGCCGGCGTGGTGCGCACCGGCACCGGCGCGGCCGTGCGGCTGCGACAGCGGATTGAAATGGGGCCCGGCGCTGCTGGCATCCACCGCGCTGCAATCGCCTTTTTCATGCACGTGGAAGGCGGCCGGCTGGCTGCGCGGCAGGCTGCCAATGGTGCCGGTGATGTGCACGCCGCCGGCTTCAGGCACCAGTACCAGCCGCCCGCTGACCAGGCTGGCCGAGGCCGGCGCCAGGTTGGCCTCGGCCAGCTGCGCGGTGCTGACCGCCGCCACCGGCGCCGGCGCGGCCGGTTTGACCGGGGCGCTGGAACCGCAGGCACCGAGCGCGAGCGCAGTGGCCGTCGCCAGCAAGGGAAGAATCAGACGCATCGATAACTCCTGTCAGTAACGGATCCGGCCGCCGGCGCTCAACTCTCGCCGAAGCGGCCCGGTCCCAGTTTGCGGGTGATGGTGTTACGGCCCAGTCCCAGCCGGGTGGCGGCATCGCCGCGATGCCCGTCGGTGAACGTCAACGCCACCTCCAGCAGCACCGCGTCCAGCCGCGCGCGCGCCTCGGCGTGCAGGCCGCTGGCGCCTTCGGCCAGCCGCTGCTGCGCCCACACCGCCAGGGCGCGATCCCAGTGCTCGGGCACGGCCACCGCAGGATGGCGCGGTCCGCGACCGCCACGGGCCAGCGCCGCCTGTACATCCTCGGCCGATACGGTATCGGCCGCGGCCAGCGCGGCCAGGCGCCAGCACACATTCTCCAGCTCGCGCACGTTGCCCGGCCAGGCGTAGCCGCGCAGCGCCGTGATCGCCGGCGCCGACAGGCGCTTGACCGGCATTTCCAGGCGGCGCGCGGCATTGGCCAGGAAGGTCTCGGCCAGTTGCGGCACATCATCGACGCGCTCGCGCAACGGCGGCAGCCACAGCCGCACCATGTCCAGCCGGTGCAACAGATCGGCGCGGAACCGGCCCTGCTCGACCAGGGCCTCCAGATCCTGGTGGGTGGCGGCCACCACCCGCACATCCACGCGGATCAGCTCGCGGCCACCGACGCGGAAGAACTCGCCTTCGGCCAGCACCCGCAGCAGGCGGGTCTGCAACGGCAGCGGCATGTCGCCGATTTCATCCAGGAACAAGGTGCCGCTGTTGGCCTGTTCGAAGCGGCCGATATGGCGCTTGGTCGCGCCGGTGAAGGCCCCGGCCTCGTGGCCGAACAGTTCGCTTTCCAGCAGCTCGGCGGGAATGGCGGCGGTGTTGAGCGCGACGAAGGGACCCTTGGCACGTGGCGATTCGCGGTGCAGCGCGTTGGCCACCAGCTCCTTGCCGGTGCCGGTCTCGCCATTGATCAGCACCGACAGCGGCGCCTGCGCCAGCCGGCCGATACTGCGGAACAGCGCGCGCATCGCCGGGCTGTCGCCGATCAGCTGCGGCGGCCCCTCCTCCCGGGCGAGCGGTACGACGGGGACCGGCAGCGCGTCGCGCTCCGGCAAGGCGCGCCGCGCCAGCTCGACCGCGTCATCCAGATCGAACGGTTTGGACAGGAATTCATGGGCCCCCCCGCGGAACGCGCCCGCGGTGCTGGCCACATCGGTGTAGGCCGACATCACGATCACCGGCAGCTGCGGGTGCGCGGCCTTGAGCTTTTCCAGCAGTACCAGGCCGTCATCGCCGGGCATGCGCACATCGGTGAACAGCAGGTCGGGCACCGGCCGCAGCGCCAGCGCCGCCAGCGCGGCCGCGGCACTGTCGAACCCTTCCACGCCGTAGCCGGCGTCGCGCAGGGCGGTGGTCAGGACGAAGCGCACCGAGCGGTCGTCGTCGACCACCCAGATGGTGGCGCCCTGCGCGATTGGATCAGACATCGCTCATCTCCATTTCCGCGGGGGCTTCTTCGGCAAGCGGCAGGGGCAGCAGCACGGTGAACACGGTGCGGCCGGGACGCGAGCGGTAGCTCAGCGTGCCACGGTGTTCGCGCGCCACCTGCTGGGCCAGCGCCAGGCCCAGCCCGGTGCCCTCGGCACGGCCGCTGACCAGCGGCAGGAACAGGTGTTCGGTCAGCTCCTCGGGCACGCCACGGCCGTCATCGGCCACTTCCAGGCGCAGCGCCAACGGGTGGGGCTGCTCGGCGATGCGCAGGCCGTGCTCGACCCGGGTACGCACGGTGACCGTGGTGGCACCGGACTGCATCGCGTTGCGCACCAGGTTGAGCAGCGCCTGGGTCAGCCGGTCGGCATCGCCGGGGAATTCGGGAATGCTGGGATCGTAGTCGCGCAGCAGCCGCACCGACCAGCCGGCCTCGTTCTCGGCCAGGCGCAGTACCCGCTCCAGCGCGGCGTGGATGTTCAGCGGCGCATGCGGGCGCTGCGGTGCCGGCGAGAGCAGCTGTTCGAGCAGGGTGTTCAGGCGCTCGATCTCCGTGCCGATCAGGTCGATCAGCTCGCTTTCCTCGGCATCGCGCCCATGCGCGCGCCGGGCCAGCAATTGCGCCGCCCCTTTCAGGCCGGCCAGCGGATTGCGCAGTTCGTGCGCCAGCCCCTTGAGCGCGGCGCTGAACGCGCCCGGCAGCAGCTGCGCCGGA
This sequence comes from Stenotrophomonas sp. STEN013, assembly GCF_056760355.1. Classification (NCBI taxonomy): domain Bacteria; kingdom Pseudomonadati; phylum Pseudomonadota; class Gammaproteobacteria; order Lysobacterales; family Lysobacteraceae; genus Stenotrophomonas; species Stenotrophomonas sp. STEN013. The sequence continues at coordinate 23,009 of NZ_JBRREO010000010.1, forward strand.
TCGGCCCCCTGGAACTCGTCCACCGGATGCGCCTCCAGCAGCCAGCCCCCCGCATCGATCACGCTCAGCCAGCCATCGGCAAAGCGCGGCGCCTCGCCGGGCAGCGCCAGCGCCAGCCTGGGCAGCCGGGTGGTCTCGCTGCCGGCGGTAGTCAGCCGCACCGCCAGCGCCTCACCCTGGGTTTCCAGCGAGACCAGCGGCTGGCCGAGCAGGCGCCGGACGCTGACCCCGAGCCAGCGGCAGAACGCCGGATTGGCCCCCTGGATGCGCCCGTCCGCGCCACTCCACACCAGCGGCGTGGCCATCAGTTCCGGCGACGGGGTGAACTCGGCTGCGGTCATTGCACCAATATAGTGCAAAGCGACCGCGGCACGGCTTGTGCACCACCGGCGAAGCGCGCCGCCGGGCGCCTTCGGCATCCGCCGGGCCGCACCGATGCGCCCGCGCAGGCCACGTCGGTGCGGGCGCCTGTACCCCCTCCCCCGGCAGGGAGAGGGGCTGTGCTGCACCTCAGACCTCGTAGGCCGATTCGCCATGGGTGGTGACGTCCAACCCGGTGCGTTCGGCATCCTCGCTGACCCGCAGACCGACCAGCGCGCGCACCACCAGCAGGATCACCGCGGTGACCACGGCCGACCACAGCACGGTGAAGCCGACACTGACCACCTGCACCCACACCTGGTGGGCGATATCCAGATCGGCCTTGGTGCCGCCCAGCGACTGCGCGCTGAACACACCGGTGAGGAGGGCGCCGACGATGCCGCCCACGCCGTGCACGCCGAACACGTCGGCGGTGTCATCGGCCTTCAGCAGCCGCTTCAAACCGGTAACACCCCAGACGCAGATGATGCCGGTGACAAAACCAATCACGATGGCACCCATTGGACCCACGCTGCCGCAGGCCGGGGTTACCCCGACCAGGCCGGCCACCGCGCCCGAGGCCGCCCCCAGTGCCGAGGGATGGCCCTTGGTGACGGCTTCCACCAGCGTCCAGCCCAACACCGCGGCCGCCGTCGCCAGCACCGTATTGATGAAGGCCAGCGCCGCCACAGTATCGGCGGCGGCCGCCGAGCCGGCGTTGAAACCGAACCAGCCCACCCACAGCAGCATCGCACCGATCCAGGTCAGCGGCAGGTTGTGCGGCTTCAGCGCGGTCTGGCCATAGCCGATGCGCTTGCCGACGAACCACGCCGCCACCAGGCCGGCGACACCGGCGTTGATGTGCACCACGGTGCCACCGGCAAAATCGATCGCACCCATCTCACCGAGATAGCCGCCGCCCCAGACGATGTGCGCCATCGGGATGTAGCTGAAGGTGAACCACAACGCCGAGAACAGCAGCACCGCGCGGAACCTGATGCGCTCGGCGAAGGCACCGACGATCAGCGCGGTGGTGATGCCGGCGAAGGTCGACTGGAAGGCGACGAACAGGAAGTCCGGCAGGCCGGCGATCGGCGTGTTGCCCACCGAGTCCGGGGTGAAGCCTTTGAGAAAGGCGAACTGGGTGAACGAACCGAAGAACGCATTGCCGGCGCTGAACACCGCACTGTAGCCATAGGCCACCCACAGCAGCAGCACCAGCGAGAACACCACCAGCACCTGGCTGAGCACCGACAGCACGTTCTTGGCGCGCACCAGACCGCCGTAGAACAGCGCCAGGCCGGGCACCACCATCATCAGTACCAGCAAGGTGGCGGTGAGCATCCACGCCACATCGCCCTTGTCGAAGCCGGGCACTGCATCTGCCACCGCGGCTGCCGGGACTGGGGCGGCATCCACCGCGAGGGCATGTACTTCCGCTGCCGCCAGCGGCTGCGGTTGTGCTGGCTGTGCCCAGGCGCTGCTGGAGAACATGCCCAGCATCGCCGCGCTGAGCAGGAAAGACAGGCACAGGCCTCCGAGCCGGGCGTTCAACCCGGTGAAAAATTCCGTTCGCATTGTCGACTCCGGTTGTGGGGGTGGAACCTGCCAGCGACCTCTTGTCACCTGGCGGTCGCTGCCGCCGGAGGACAGGTCGGGAGCGGGTTCTTCTTACAGCGCGTCGGCGCCTGTTTCGCCGGTGCGGATCCGCACCACCTGCTCAAGCGCGGTAACGAAGATCTTGCCGTCACCGATCTTGCCGGTACCGGCCGCCCCCTGCAGGGCTTCGATCACTGCCTCGACATTGTCGTCGGTGACGGCGGTTTCGATGCGGATCTTGGGCAGGAAATCGACGACGTACTCGGCACCACGGTACAGCTCGGTGTGGCCCTTCTGCCGGCCAAACCCCTTGACCTCGGTGACGGTGATGCCGGAAACGCCAGCGGCGCCGAGGGCCTCACGCACGTCGTCGAGCTTGAACGGCCGGATGATCGCGGAGATCAGTTTCATGCGCATGTCCCGATGTGGAGGAGACCGGCCTGCGGCTGCGGGCCGGGATCGTGTCTTGCAGCGGCCGCGGTAGGGCCACTGCCTGTTGCGCCGAACGCTGCGAGACTTCGGCGGTGACGACCGGCGTTGCCCGTCGACCACCACCTCCCCACGGGCAGAGTCCTCACCCATGTCGCGCGCGGCGTGCGTTGCGCCTGCGGATGCGTTGACGGCGGTTGCAGCGCCCCTGCGCTCCCCGGGCGGCAAAGGCGGCGGCGATGGCGAAAATGGGAGGGGGAAGGTCTTCGCCATCGCCACCTGACAACAGCGGCAAACGGTATCCGGTGATGCCGGCGGCCAGCGCCCTGCGTGGGCCGCCGTTACTTCAGACGGTCCTCAGCTGGCGTAGTACAGCTGGTATTCCAGCGGATGGGTGGCGGCGCGGAACGCGGTCACTTCCTTCATCTTCAGCGCGATGTAGGCATCGATGAAGTCGTCGCTCATCACGCCACCGGCCTTGAGGAACTCGCGGTCCTTGTCCAGCGCTTCCAGCGCCTGGTCCAGCGAGGAGCAGACCTGCGGGATCAGCTTCTCTTCTTCCGGCGGCAGGTCGTACAGATCCTTGTCGCTCGGCGCGCCCGGGTCGATCTGGTTCCGGATGCCGTCCAGGCCGGCCATCATCAACGCGGTGAAGGTCAGGTAGCCGGACTGGATCGGATCGGGGAAGCGCATCTCGATGCGGCGTGCCTTCGGATTGGACACCCACGGAATGCGGCACGAGGCCGAACGGTTGCGCGCCGAATAGGCCAGCATCACCGGTGCCTCGAAGCCCGGCACCAGCCGCTTGTAGCTGTTGGTGCCGGCGTTGGTGAAGGCGTTGATGGCGCGGGCGTGCTTGAAGATGCCGCCGATGTACCACAGCGCCATCTGGCTCAGGCCGCCGTAACCGTCCCCGGAGAACAGGTTGGTGCCGCCCTTGGCCAGCGACTGGTGCACGTGCATGCCGCTGCCGTTGTCGCCGACCAGCGGCTTGGGCATGAAGGTGACGGTCTTGCCGTTGCGGTGCGCCACGTTCTTTATCACGTGCTTCATGCGCTGCAGTTCATCGGCCTTGGTCACCAGGGTGTTGAACTTGGCGCCGATCTCGCACTGGCCGGCATTGGCCACTTCGTGGTGGTGCACTTCCACTTCGATGCCGACCTTTTCCAGCACCTTGCACATCTCGGCGCGGATATCGTGCAGCGAATCGGTCGGCGGCACCGGGAAGTAGCCGCCCTTCACGGTCGGGCGGTAGCCGGTGTTGGTGCCGTCATAGCTCTTGCCGGTGTTCCAGGCGCCTTCCTCGGAGTTGATCTTGAAGAAGGTGTGGCCCATGTCGTTGGCGAACTGGACCGAGTCGAAGATGAAGAATTCCGGTTCCGGACCGAAGAAGGCCAGATCGGCGATGCCCGAGGACTTCAGGTAGGCCTCGGCGCGCTTGGCGATGCCGCGCGGGCAGCGGCCGTAGCCCTGCATGGTGGCCGGGTCGAGCACGTCGCAGATCAGCACCAGGGTCGGATCGGCGTAGAACGGGTCCACGTAGGCGCTGTCAGCGTCCGGCAGCAGCACCATGTCCGATTCGGCGATGCCCTTCCAGCCGGCGATCGAGCTGCCATCGAACATCTTGCCTTCCTCGAACAGCGACGGCTCGATGATCGACACCGGGAAGGTCAGGTGCTGCTCGATGCCACGCATGTCGACAAAACGCAGGTCGATGAACTCGATCTGGTTGTCCTTGATCAGCTTCTCAACGTTTTCCAGGGACATCGGGTGCAACCTCGGATGGATGATGTACGGGTACCTAAGCAGCTTGCGTGCCAACTTTCAAACCATCGCAAGCGTTTGTTTTTATTGGATACAGCCGCCTTCCCGCGCCAGGCACTTGCACCAAGATAGTGCAAACCGCAGCTGAAGCACCAAACTGGTGCAACCACGGGCATGCACTATGCTGTCGGCGCCTTTTTCACACACTCTTTTCATGTCCGACCTGCTCTCCGCCCTGTTGCTGGGCATCCTCGAAGGCCTCACCGAATTCCTCCCCATCTCCAGTACCGGCCACCTGCTGATCTCCCAGCACTGGCTCGGTGCCCGTTCGGACTTCTTCAACATCGTCATCCAGGCCGGCGCGATTCTCGCGGTGACCCTGGCCTTCCGCGAGCGGCTGTGGACCTTGGCCAACGGCTTGGACCAGCGTGAGAACCGCGACTACGTGATGAAGCTGGGCGTGGCCTTCCTGGTCACCGCGCTGGTCGGGCTGCCGGTGCGGCTGGCTGGCTGGCAGCTGCCTGAAACCGTCACCCCCATCGCGTGGGCGGTGCTGATCGGCGGGGTCTGGATGCTGGTGGCCGAGCGCCTGGCGTCACGCCTGCCCGACAGCGAGACGGTGACCTGGAAAGTCGCCATCGCCGTGGGCCTGGCCCAGGTGGTCGCCGGTGTGTTTCCCGGCACCTCGCGCTCGGCGGCGGCCATTTTCCTGGCCATGCTGCTGGGCCTGACGCGTCGTGCAGCCGCGGCCGAATTCGTGTTCCTGGTCGGCATTCCCACCATGTTCGCCGCCAGTGGCTACGCGTTCATGGAACTTGCCAGGGATGGAGCGCTCGGCAGCGAGAACTGGGGCGAGGTGGGCGTGGCCTTCGCCGCCGCGGTGGTCACCGGTTTCATCGTGGTGAAGTGGTTGCTGGATTACATCAAGCGCCGTCCCTTCACGGGCTTTGCGCTATACCGCATCGCACTGGGCATCGGCCTGCTGCTGTTTTTGCCTACTGGAAACTGAATAGGCAAAACGTCCGCAACCCCGCCAGGTACGCCTGCCCGTTTACCGTGCCACCTCTTTCCAAAGCTCCAAGGAGTTCCCCATGAAGTGCATCCTCCTGCTGGCCCTTCCCTTCGCCCTGATGACCGCCTGCAGCAATCCGCCGGCGACCACCGATGAGGCGACCACCGCGCCAGCGGCCAGTGCGCCGGCCGCCGCCGGCATCGACGGCGCCCTGCTGGGCACCCGCCACTGGACGCTGGAAACCGCGACCGACGCCAGTGGCAAGCGCATCGATGGCCTGTTCGTACGCACCGACAAGCCGGTCACGCTGGACTTCACCGACGGCCGCGTCGCCGTCAGCAACACCTGCAACGGCCTGGGCGGCAGCTACACGCTGGAAGGAGACGCGCTGTCCATCGGCAGCCTGATGTCCACCAACATGGCCTGCGAGCCGGAGCTGATGGCACTGGATGGCCTGGTGAGCGAGCGCCTGCAGGGCGGCAAGCTGACCGTGCGTTCGCTCGATGCCAGCAAGCTGACCCTGGTCACCGCCAGCGGCGATGTGCTGGTGTTTGCCGGCGCGCCCACCGCGGAAACCCGTTACGGCGGCCAGGGCGAGACGGTGTTCCTGGAAGTGGACGCGCAGAGCAAGCCGTGCTCCCACCCGCTGATGAAGGACGCCACCTGCCTGCAGGTGCGTGAAGTGAAGTACGACGACCAGGGCCTGGAACAGGGCCAGCGCGGCGCCTGGGAGAACTTCTACGGCAACATCGAGGGCTATACCCATCAGCCGGGCGTGCGCAATGTGCTGCGCGTGAAGCGCTACGAGGTCAAGAACCCGCCGGCCGATGGCGCTTCGCAGGCTTATGTGCTGGACATGGTGGTCGGCTCGGAACAGGTCAAGCCGTAAGCGACCCCACCGGCCGATACAGAAAGGGCGCCTTGCGGCGCCCTTTTCTTTTGCCGCTGCGCCGCCTCAGCCCAGTGCCGGGTTCAGCGTGTAGGTGCCATGCACGCCGGCTTCGGCCAGTACATGGCCCTGCATCGCCCGCAGCACCTGCGCCGCGGTGAAATCGCCGTCCACCGGCAGCTGCGCGATATCCAGCGCGAACAGGCGGAAGAAGTAGCGGTGCAGCCGCTCGTCGTTGAACGGCGGGTACGGGCCGTCATAGCCGCGGTAGGTGCCGCCCATCTGCGCGTCCCCGGCAAACCAGCCGGTGTAGTCGTTCAGACCTTGACGGGCACCGGCCGGACCGGCCAGCTGCGCCTTGCCGCCCACGCTGAAGCCTTCGCTGCAGCTGCCGGCGGCGATCTCCCGCAGCTGCGCGGGGATATCCACCATCACCCAGTGCACGAACTCTCCACGCGGCTGGTCCAGCGGCACGGTCACATCGGTACGCCCCACGGTTTCCGGCACGGTCGGCACATCCGGGTCCACGCACAGCAGCACGAACGAGCGTGTGCCGTCAGGCACCTCGCGCCAGGCCAGCTGCGGATTGCGGTTGCCGGCAAAACCGGTGGCATCGCCGGCGGCGAATTCGGCCGGAATCGGCTGGCCGTTGTGGAAACTCTGGCTGTCAAGTTTCATGCGTGCTCCTGTCGCTCAGACTTCGGGATAACCCAGCCGCACCGCGACCGGGGTCAGCTTGGCGAACTCGCCGGCCAGCACCTGCGCGTACTTGCGCCAGTGGCCGGCCGCGAGGGTGGTCGGTCCGAGACTGCGCACCGGCGGGAAACGCAGGCCGAAGGCCTGTTCCAGCAGCGCGCCCATCGCCGCCGGGTCGTTGACCGCATCGTCGGTACGCACGATCAGGTGGGTGTACAGCTCCTGCTCGTGCAGCTGCACCACCTGCTCCAGCGAACGCGCCAGCCATTGGGCCGCCTCGCTGGCCGAATTCACCGCCAGCGGTGCCGGTGCACCCAGCGCCAGCCATTCCACCAGCATGTCGCGCGGATCGCGCACCACCACCACCAACCGGCCTTCGGGCAACTGCGGGCGCAGCGCCCACAGCAGCGCGTTGTCCCACCACAGCAGCCAGTCGATCACGTTGCCGTCGCTGATGCCACGCGCCGGCAGCTGCTCACGCCACTGCTGCACCAGCTGCCCGGGGGTGAGTTCGTCGGTGGCCAGACGCTGCAGGGTATGGAAATTCTGGAAGCCATCGTCGGGCGGGTTCGGCCCGAAGCGGTCGGCACGCAGCACCGGGCTGCCGGCGGCCATCACTTCCACCACCCGCTCCACACCGGAACCCGGCGCGCCCCAGACGAAGATCGGCCGGACCGGGTGATCCTCAGCGACACTGCCCTGCTCGGGCCAGCTCGCCGGTGCCTTGGCCTGCGGCGGCAACGGCAGCCGCGAGGGCGCCAGCTCGGCGTGCAGCTCCAGCCAGGATTTCAGTGCGGCGGCCGGTTCCCCGGCGCGATCCTGCACCGCGCCCAGCCACGTGCGCAGCGCCGGGCGCACTTCGGCCGGCGCGTTGTCGAGCAGGCCCTGCACATGCGCCACCGCCGCTGCCGGCTCTCGCGCCAGCAGCGCTTCGACGATGCGCTGTTCGCCACTGACCCGGCCCGGCTCCAGCGCGACGATGCGCCGCGCCACGGCTTCGGCCGCGTCGGCTTCCTGGTTCATGTCGTGCAGACGCATGCGCGTTTCCAGCGCCGGCAGGTGTTCGGGCATGGCCGTCAGCCAGCGTTCGACCACCTCCACCGCTTCGGCGCTGCCGACCGGCGCCACCGCCAGGCGGGCCAGCCACAGATCGTGCAGCTGGGTGTGGTTGGCAAGCACCGCGTCCAGCTCGGTGCGCGCTTCCTCGTCGCGGCCCAGCCGCTGCCAGGCCACCAGCAGCATCTGCAGCGTCGGCCGGTCGCCCGGCAACGCGGCCAGCAGCGGACGCAGGTGTTCCAGCGCCTGCAGCGGCTGGCCGGAAGCCAGTTCCAGCTCACCGGCCAGGCGGCGCATGCCCGGGGTGTCGCCCTCGGCCGTGGCCAGCACCTGGCGCATCGTTTCAGCAGCACTTTCGGTATTGCCCTGGCGCAGCGCCAGCTGCACCAGCAGGCCGCGCAAGGCATGGTTGGACGGGTTCAATTCGACCACACGGCGGAACGCCTGCTCGGCGAAGGCCAGCATGTCCTTGCCCAGATAGGCAAAGCCCAGCGCATACAGCAGCCGCGGATCGTTGGGCAGCGCCTGGCTGGCCGACGACAGCACCGCCAGCGCACGGTCCACCTCGCCACGGCGCAACGCCACCATGCCTTCGACCGCGGCCAGCTCCGGGCTGTCCGGCTCCACGCGCGCGGCCAGCCGGCCCAGGCGGTCGGCCTCATCGACGTCGTCGCGGGCCAGCGCCAGATGCGCCTGCATCAGGTATGCGGCAAATTCGTTGGGGTTGAGCGCGGTGGTCTTGTCCAGCGCCTGGCCGGCAGCCTCGAGCTGGCGCTGCGCCAGCAGCAGGCCGGCATGCTGCAGGTGCAAGGCGGCATCGTCCGGCGCCAGCGCCAGCGCCTGGCCCAGCGCAGCCTGCGCATCGGCGTGATTGCCCTGCTGCTGCAGTGCCAGCGCCAGCCAACGGTGGGCCTGCGGCTGCTGCGGCTCGGCAGCGGTCCATTCGCGCGCCAGCGACACGGCCTCATCGGCGGCGTTACGGCGCAGGGCTTGAATGATGTTCTCTTGCATGACGGTCCGGCGTTAGCGCAAACCCGCATTGTAGCCGGCAGCGCGCATGCGTCCGGCCCGTGCCGGTTCAGCCGGTCACGGCCCGGCGCAGGTGCTGCGCCACCCAGCGCTCGGCAAAGCCGTCGCCGCGCAGGTTTTCCAGGAAGCCGCAATGTCCGCCCCAGTCGGCGATCTCCAGTCGCGCCTGCGCCGGCAGCTGCCACTGGTCGAACGTGGTGAAGGGAATCACCGGATCGTCCTTGGCCATCAGGATGTCGGCCGGCAGCTGCAGTGTGGCCAGCCGCCCGCCGGCAATGGAGTAGCCGTCGAAGTACGCCTGCAGCGAGCCGTAATCGGTATGCCGTTCCACCAGCCAGCCGGTCAGCGCGCGGATGTCCAGTTTCAGCACCCCGTCATCGCAGTCGGCCAGCTCCGGGAACAGCGCGCGCTTGCGGCGCAGCGAGCCGGTCCATTTGCGATGGAAATACCAGTCGTACATCGCCGGACCACGCTCGATGCTGTCCATCGTCACCGCCGGATCCAGCACCGGACAGACCGAGGCCACCCGCACCAGCGGTATCCCGGCGGCCGGTGCGCGCAAGGCCAGCCGCAACACGAAGTTGCCGCCCAGCGAATAGCCGGCCGCCACCAGCGGCAGGTGCGGGAAACGCCGCGCCACATCCGCGGCCGCGTGCACCACCTCGTCGATCCGGCAGGAGTGGAAGATGCCCGGATTCAGGTGATGGGTGTTGCCATGATCGCGGAAATTCAGCCGCACCACTTCGAAGCCCTGCTCCAACAGCCGTGCGGCGGTCATGCGCATGTAGCTGGATTGGGTGCTGCCCTCCCAGCCATGCAGCAGCAGTGCCAGCCCGACCGGTTCACGCTGCGCCGGAATCCGGCTGTGCAACGCCTGCAGGCGCACACCGTCGCCGCCATCGAGGATCAGTTCGCGCGACTGTGCGCCACTGGCCGCGAGCAGCTGCTCGCCGCGGCGCAGCCGCAGCCGGCTGGACGCCAGCATCGACTGCAGGTGCGGATTGCGCAGCCAGGGCGGCGGCAGGTAGTTGGCGGCACTCAACATGGCCGACAGGCTGCGCCGCACCGGAGCCAGAGGGCGTGAACAACCCGCATCACTCAGGGCCCTTCCATCACCGCCACGATGCGCGCGCGCGCGGTCTCGGCGAGACGGCGCCGGCCTTCCAGATCCACGCTGCCGATCGGCTCGAGAAAATGCACCTCGGCCCGTCGCACCGGTTCACCCAGCAGCCGCAGGAAGTTGCCGAGGAAGCTCTCACCCGGCGCGAACGCCACCGTGGTCTGCGCATCGCCGCGCTCGCCATAGCGCAGCGCCACCGGCTGTACCGGCACCCCGGTCTCCACCGCGGCCTGGAAAATACGCGCGTGGAACGGGCCCACCTGCTGGCCACCGCGGGTGCGGCCTTCCGGGAACACCGCCACCGGACGCTGTTCCTGCAGGCGCTTGACCATTTCCTCCATCACCCCGCCCAGCGATTCGGTGTTGCCGCGCTGGTGATAGATGGTGTGTCCGCGCGAGGCCACCCAGCCCACCAGCGGCCAGCTGGCGATTTCGCGTTTGGCGACAAAACCGACCATCTTCTGGCTGTGGATCATGCAGATGTCGACCCAGCCGACATGGTTGGCCACGAACAGCACCGCACCGGGCAGCGGCTGGCCATAGCGCTGCAGGCGGAAGCCGAATATCCACATGAACATGGTCGACCACCCGCGCACCACGCGATGTTCCAGCGGATCGTCCGCCGCACCGAGACGGCCCCACGGGGGCAGCATCAGCAGCAGGATCAGCGGCAGGAACAGCACGATGTGGACCAGCAGCAGCGGGACGCGGTACAGGTAGCGGAACACGCGGACCACACCGCCATGGCCGGCGGATCGGGGGAAAGTCATCCGCGCACGATACCGGATGCGGTCCGGCTTTCGCCAGCGCGAACACCGCCGCCGGCGCCAGCCCCCTCCGTCGCACGGACAATGCCGCCGCCAACACCGCTGCAGGGACCCGGGACATTTGGCTTATGCTGGCTGCGTCACACCCTTCACGGTCTGCCGCCGGGCATGGGGAGCCATGGACATGGGGAGCCGCAGGATGGAGCAAAACACACCCGGACCGGCCAGCGCGATGCTGCCGTTCTTCTCGGCCGCGCTGGAACAGATCGGCAACGGGGTGATCCTGTTCGACGAGCAGAACCGCATCATGTACGTCAACGCGGCGATGGAGGCGATCTGCGGCTGGCCGCGCGCGCAGCTGCTCGGCCGCAACCTGGGCGTGCTGGCGCCGCCGGCGGTGCGCGAGCGCTACGACACCCGCCTGTATCCCGGCGACCGCAACCGGATCAGCGAGCTGTCCGCCCAGCCGCATGACATCAAGCTGGTCCGCGCGGATGGCAGCGAGTGCTGGATCAGCGTGGCGCTGTCCACGCTCAGCGCCGGCACGGACAGCCTGCGTATGGCACTGATCCGCGACGTCACCGTGCAACGCCAGCAGCAGGAACGCGGCCGCCTGCTGTCACTGGGCTTTGATGAGACCCACAGCGCGGTACTGATCACCGACGGTGAAGGGCGCATCGTGCAACTCAACAAGGGCTTTGGCCGGCTGTTCGGCTTTGCCGAGCACGACGCCATCGGCCAGTACCTGCCGGCACTGCTGGCCCCGGGCAGTCATGGCGCCGCGCAGATGGACGCCGATACGCGGCAGCTCAAGGCCGGAGAGCCGATCCAGCGCGACGAGCGTCTGTACCGGCACAACGGGCAACCGCTGTGGTGCTCGGTCAGCACCAACCCGATCTTCGATGACTACGGCACGCTGGTGAACCGGGTGGTGGTGCTGATGGACATCACCCGCACCAAAGTGCACGAGCTGCTGCAGCACAAGATGCTCGATGCGCTGGTCCGCGAGGTGCCCACCGCCGAAGTGCTGCAGATGATGTGCCTGGAGGTCGAACGCATCGCGCCGGAGGTGATCAGCTCGGTGCTGCGGGTCGAGGACGGCAAGCTGCGTACCCTGGCCGGCCCCAGCCTGCCCGACCCCTTCAGCCGCCTGGTCGATGGCGTGATCGCCGGCCCGCGCACGGGCAGCTGCGGCACCGCTGCGTATACCGGCGAAACCGTGATCGCCCGCGATATCGCCACCGATCCGAACTGGGCCGACATTCCCCACCGGGCCGTGGCCCTGGCCCACGGCCTGGCCGCCTGCTGGTCCACACCGATCAAGGCCAGCGACGGCCGCGTGCTGGGCACCTTCGCCTTCTACTACCGCCAGCCGCATGATCCGGACGAGTTCCATCACCGGCTGGTGGCCGTCATCGTGCATCTGTGCGCGTTGGCGCTGGAGCGCGAGGAGGCGCGCAACCGCATCCGCCGGCTGGCGTTCTATGACGATCTGACCGGGCTGCCCAACCGCAGCCTGCTGCATGCCCAGGCCGACCAGGCGATCAGCGCGGCCGGCCATGCCGGGCAGGAACTGGCGGTGCTGTTCATCGACCTGGACCGCTTCAAGCAGGTCAACGACTCGATGGGCCATCCCGGGGGCGACGCCCTGCTGCGCACCGTCGCGCGACGGCTGCAGGAGGAAGCCGGGCCCAGGGACATCGTCGGGCGTCTGTCCGGCGACGAATTCGTGGTGGTACTGGCCCCGTGCGATGCGCAGGCCGCCCTGGAGCGCGGTGAGCGCCTGCTGCACGCGCTGTCCCAACCGTGGCAGCTGGGCGAGGTGGAGGTGCGGTCCTCGGCCAGCATCGGCATCAGCGTGTTTCCGCACGATGGCGGCGACATGGAGACACTGCTGCAGAACGCGGACATGGCCATGTACCAGGCCAAACACAGCGGCCGCGCGCGGGTGCGCTTCTACTGCCCGGAAATGAACCAGGGCGCACAGGAACGGCTGACCATGGAGGCGGCCCTGCGCGAGGCGCTCCAGCACCACCAGCTGCAGCTGCATTACCAGCCGCAGATCGACATCGCCGATGGCCACCTGCACAGCGTCGAGGCGCTGGCGCGCTGGCAACATCCGACGCTGGGCACGGTGCCGCCGATACGTTTCATCGCGCTGGCCGAGGAGTGCGGCCTGATCGGCGAAATCGGGCAATGGGCACTCGCCCACGCCTGTAAGCAGCTGGCCAGCTGGCGCCGCGACGGGCTGCAGGTGCCGTCGGTGGCGGTGAACCTGTCACCGACCGACTTCCACGACGCCGGGCTGCCGGCACGGATCGCGCAGATCCTGCAGCGCGAGGCCCTGGTGGCCACGGACCTGACCGTGGAGATCACCGAGGACATCCTGCTCGACACCGATCCCACCACCTTGCGCACCCTGCACGAAGTGCATGCCTTGGGGGTACGGCTGTCGATGGATGACTTCGGCACCGGCTACTCCAGCCTGAGCTACCTGCGACAGTTGCCGATCAGCGAACTCAAACTCGACCGCAGCTTCGTCTGCGGGATCGAGGAGGACCCGATCGCCTGTGCCTTGACCCAGGCGATCGCGCATATCGGCCAGAGCCTGCAACTCAAAGTGGTGGCCGAAGGCGTGGAGAGCCAGGCGCAGTTGCGCCTGCTCGGCCAGCAGGGCTACCAGATCGCCCAGGGCTTCCACTTCACCGCGGCGCTGCCTGCGCCGGCACTGGCACAGTGGGTACGCGAGCACCTGGCCGTACCCGTGGCGCCGGCCGTGAGCTGCTGAGCCGGCGCCAACACCTCAGGCTGACGCCACCACCGCCAGCGTCAGCCGCGAGACGCACACCGGCTTGCCGGCCTCGTTCTCGATGCGGATCTCCCACACCTGCGTGGTGCGCCCGACATGCAGCGCGCGGGCGGTACCGGTCACCATCCCCGAACGTGCGGCGCGCAGGTGGTTGGCATTGATTTCCAGACCGACGCAGACCTGCCGGTCCGGGTCCACGCACAGGTTGCCGGCGCTGCTGCCCAGTGTTTCGGCCAGCACCACCGAGGCACCGCCGTGCAGCAGGCCATACGGTTGCCGGGTACGGTCATCCACCGGCATCGTCGCCTGCAGCCAGTCCTCGCCGGCGGCGGTGAAGACGATGCCCAGATGCTCGATCAGTGTGTTGCGGCTGAGCGCGTTGAGCTGCTGCAGATCGACCGGCTGGCGGAATACTCGGGACATGCGCATAACCTGTTCAAAGACCAAGGAAGGCGTTACAGGATCGGTACCAGACCGGCGCCGAAGGCGGTCAGCATCCGCACCAGCAGCCATTTCGGGCCGACATCCACCTCCGGGAAATCGCCCACGGCGGTGTAGCAGCGATGGAAATCCGGATCCTGCCGGGGCAGCGGCCGCGGACAGTCCGGGCCGGGCTGGAACGCATAGTCGGTGGCATAGCGCCATGGCCAGAAATCGAGCACCGGTAGCGCCTCGGAGGCCTTGCCCAGGCTGTAGTTCAGCCCCGACAGCACCGGCGCCTTCTGCCGTGGCGCCACCACCCAGGAATTGTCCGGATGCACATCGCGCAGGATGCTCTGCGCCAGCCGTTCGGCGAACACCGGATCCTCGATGATCACCGCCCCTTCGGTGTTGTAGTTCTCGCTGCGCGGGTCGAAGTTGTGGGTGCCGATCACCCCGATGCGGCGGTCCACCACCAGCGACTTGGCGTGCAGGCCCATGCGCGCGCCACGGCGGGTCACCGGCAGCGGCCGGTTCACCGCCCGCGTGCCGAGGAAGGAGGGACGGGTCTCGGTGCGCAGCAACTCGTATTCCACCTCGCTGCCATCGGCGCTCAGGCGCCGGCCCGATCCACTGCCGCGCACATTGCTGCCGGCGGCACTGCCGCCCAGCACCCGGCTGCGGTGCTGTTCCTCCCGCTCGCCGGGCAACGGCAGGGGCACGATATTGAAAGAAGCCACCGGCGCATCCAGCGGAAACGGCTTGTACTCGTAGATGTTGAAACCCAGCTCGCGCAGGTTGCGGCGTTTGTACTTGTAGGACAGCGCATAGACGATCGGGTTGTCGGTGGCGGCCAGGCTGTTGGTGGAGACCACCACCCGCGGCGGCGTCGCGCGCCGGCGCAGGTCCTTGAACAGCGTCTGTGCCGGCTCGGACAGCACCAGGTACGGGGTCTGCAGCAGCACTTCGCGCTCGGCGCCGGCGATCAGCGCATCCAGCCGCGGCTCGGTCAGGTGCTGGCCGGCCAGGGCCGGATCGCTGCGGTCGCGGCGGTGCTTGCGTGGCAGATCGGCCACATAGCTGACCGAGCGCACCGGCAGCGCGGTGTCCACGAACTGGCGGGCGATAAACGCCGGGTCCGACGCCTCGGCATCCACCCGCGCGATGCGCTCCGGACGCCGGAAGCGTGCCGGCGGCATCGGCGGCGGCCCCTGCCGGAGCAGCGTGCGGCCCACATCATTCAGGCGCTCGGCATCCACGCTGCGCCGCGCGTTCCAGAACGCCTGGAAATTGGCCGCCATCTCGCGCGCCTCGGGGCCGGCCACCAGCACGTCGCGGTCGCGGAAGTTGTACTCGTGGTCCCAGTCGTAATAGTCGTCCTGGTAGTTGCGCCCGCCGACCACGCCGATCACGTCATCGATCACCAGCAGCTTGTTGTGCATGCGCTGGTTGAAGCGGCGGAAGCAGCACAGCACGCTGCCGGCGTAATCCAGATAGTTGAGCTTGGCCTTGCCGAAGGCGGGGTTGTAGACGCGCAGCTGGAAGTTCACGTGCGCGGTTGACAGTGCGCCGAGTACCTCCAGGTCAGAGATCGCCGAGAGCTGGTCGATCAGCAACCGCACCTGGACCCCGCGCCGGGCGGCGGCTAGCAGCTCGTCCAGTACCAGCCGCGCACTGTCGTCGGTGTCGAAGATATAGGTCTGCAGATCGATGCTGCGGGTGGCGCTGCGGATCAGGTTCAGGCGCGCCACCAGCGACAGCTCGCCCTCGTCCAGGATGGTGGCGTAGTGCAGCGGCAACTCCGGTTGCGAGCCGGCGATCGCCTGGCCGCCGAGCGCGCGCAGCGGCGAATCCAGCGCGCAGCGGTCGGGAAGATCGCACGTCACCGTGCTGGAGCGCGCGGCGATGGCGATCCCCTGGGCACGGTCCTTCTGCTGCGGCGACAGCGAGGCACAGCCAGCGCCAAGCACCGCAGCGCCGAGCAGCAGCAGACGCAACAGGAAATTCACGGTCCGGGGGCGCGGGTCAGGCGCGTACGCAATACAAAGGTCACTCGGTCACTCACGGCCATCTGCCAGCTATCCATGCCGTAGCGCCCGCGCTGGACGGTGCCACGACTGATGAGGTCGCAATCATAGCCGGGCCTTGCGCATTCAGGCTTCAGCAGATGCAGCGTTTCACGCCGGCTGATACCGCGGATACTCAGCCGTCCGTCGATCTTGCCGCCGTGCTCGGCGATCTCCGGCCGGTAGGGATCGGACTCGAACTCCACCAGCGGATGATGGACGGCATCGAAGAAGTCCTCCCCGCGCATCCAGCCGGTGTAGCGCGGCTTGCCCGGGATCTCCACGTACTGGGTGAACATGCGCAGCCGCACCTGGTGGCTGCCGTCGGGCAGCACCGTGATCCAACCCTCGAACCGCGGAAACACGCCCTCGATCGTCTGCCCGAAGCGGGTGCGTATCTCGAAACCGAACCGGGAATGGGCGGTATCAAACTGCAGCGGCTCGCCCGCGAAAGCCGAGCCGGCCAGCAGTACCAGACTCAGCAGCAGCCCTCCCCGCGCCGCCGCCATGGGGTTACGGCCACCAGAACGCGGTCAGCCGGGCGATACCCGGCTCGATCGCCGCCTCCATCGGCAAGGACAACACCGCCACCGCCGCCGGCGGCATGCCGCGGTAGTCGCCGGACTGGCCGCTGTGCATCAGCGCCACCAGCTGCTCCAGCCCCGGGTTGTGGCCGACGATCAGCAGGCGCTCCACTTCACGGTGCTCATCGGCCAGCGCGGCCAGCGTGCCGGGGACCGCGTCGTAGATGCGCTCGTCCAGGCGCTGTTCGACGTAGCCGGTCCGTTCCAGCACCGCTTCGAGCGTCTCGCGCGTGCGTCGCGCCGGCGAGCACAGCACCCGGTCCGGGGTCAACTTGTGTTCCAGCAACCAGCGCCCGGCGGCTTCGGCTTCGGCCAGGCCATGCGGGGAAAGGGGACGGTCGATATCGGCCTGGCCAGTGGCCGCCGGTTCGGCGTGGGCATGTCGCAGCAGGATCAGTTCACGCATGGTCGGGGAATACTCCTGTCAGACCTTGTTCAACCATTTGAGCAGCGGCGCCCAGTCGTGCTGGTGCTCGCGTACCTGGGCGGAGTGATAGTCGAACAGGCTGCGCCCGAGCCCGACCATCACCACGTAACTCTGGCTGTCGCGCAGCTGCGCGACCACTTCATACGGCCATTGCGCCAACATCTGTTGGGCCTGCTGCGAGGTCTGCGTCCATGGCTTGGTCCGGTTGAGCACCAGCCCCACGGGCAGCGCGCGCGAATGCACGCGCGGGATCTTGGCCAGACTGTTCAGAAAGCCGACGATCGCCTCGATATCCAGCGCCGAGGGCAGCACCGGCACCACCACCGCATCGGCCACGTCGAGGAAGTGCTCCAGATCCTCGGCATACGCGCCGGCGGGCGCATCGATGATCACCTGCCCGGTGCCATCGGGAATGCGTTTTTCCCAGTGCTTCTTGCGGTACACGTCCACCGGCAGCACGGCGCTGTCGAGCACCGAGCGGCGCTGCGCCCAGCGGGTGCTGGAGCCCTGCGGGTCGGCGTCGGCGATCACCGTGGCAGTGCCGGCCAACGCCGATTGCGCGGCCAGATGGGTGGCGATGGTGGTCTTGCCGACACCGCCTTTGGAGCCGGCTACCAGGATCGTCTTCATGCACGCCTCGTTTTGCGCGGGACTTGTCCGCAGCGTACACCGCGGCGCATTGCCAACGGTAGTCACCGGATCAGGAACGTCCGCCAGCGGCCCGGTCCGGCTTTGCTATCGTGTGCGCCCCGGGGATGGAACCACCATGAGCGAGCTGCAGGACCTCACCGCACTGATCCGCGCCAACACGCCGCTGATCGTCATCCAGACCCAGGACGAAACACGGATCGTGGAGCTGTTCCGGCAGGCGCTGATGCAGGTGTGGCGCGCCCTGTACCGCTGGTCGATCACCGAAGGCCTGCGCCGCATCGACATGGACCGCGAGGACGATGCCATCGGTCCCCCCGATGCCAGCGCGGTGTTGCGGATGATCCAGGACGCCGACCAGCGCGGTATCTACCTGCTGCTCGACATCCATCCCTACCTGGGTTACGCCAGCCATCAACGGCTGCTGCGCGACATCGTGCAGCGCCGGCACAGCCAGCCGCATGTGCTGGTGCTGGTCGGCAGCAAGGTCGAACTGCCGGCCGAACTGGAGGCGCTGGCAACCCGCTTCAACCCGCGCCTGCCCGATGCCAACGCGTTGTTGAAGATGCTGCGCGAGGAAGCCGGCGCCTATGCCGGCGAGCACGGCGGCCGGCGCGTGGAGGTGGACCAGGACGCGGTGCGGCAGATCCTGCGCAACCTGCAGGGCCTGAGCCTGCCCGATGCCCGCCGCATCGCCCGCCAGCTGATCTACGACGACGGCGCGCTGGGGCACAACGACCTGCCGCAACTGGCCAAGCTGAAGTTCGAGCTGCTCAACCGCAGCGGCCACCTGCACTATGAATACGACAGCGCGCGGTTCGGCGACGTCGCCGGCGCGGCCCGGCTGAAACGCTGGATCGCGCAGCGCCGCGCGGTGTTCGTCGCCGGCACCGCACCACCCGGACTGGACCCGCCCAGGGGCATGCTGCTGCTGGGCGTGCAGGGCTGCGGCAAGTCGATGCTGGCCAAGGCCACCGCCACCGGGTTCGGCGTGCCGTTGCTGCGGCTGGACTTCGGCATGCTCTACAACAAGTACCACGGCGAAACCGAAAAGAACCGGCGCGATGCGCTGGCCTCGGCCGAGCAGCTGGCGCCGTGCGTGCTGTGGATCGACGAGATCGAAAAAGGGCTGGCCAGCAACGGCGAGGACGGCGGTGTGTCACGCCGCGTCCTGGGCTATCTGCTGACCTGGATGGCCGAGCGCAAGGCGCCGGTGTTCATCGTCGCCACCGCCAACCAGGTACAGGAACTGCCGGCCGAGCTGCTGCGCAAGGGCCGTTTCGACGAGATCTTCTTTGTCGACCTGCCCTCGCCGGACACCCGCGTGGAGCTGCTGCGCCTGCACCTGGGCAAGCGCGGCCTCGTTGCCGGGAATTTCGCGCTGCCGGCCCTGGCCGCAGCCAGCGAAGGCTTCTCCGGTGCCGAAATCGAGCAGGCCATCGTGGCCGGCCTGTACGCCGCCCACGCCGAGCAGAAGCCGCTGGATACCGAACTGCTGATGGCCGAGATCCGCAGCACAAGGCCGCTGTCGGTACTGATGGCCGAACCGGTGCAGGCGCTGCGCGCGTGGGCACGCGAACGCACGATGTCGGCGGATTGAGGCCCTGCCGCCTCGCCCGCAGGCGGGTGAGGCCTTAGAGAACCTTTTCCGGCTGCCAGTTCAGCGGCGGCGTTGGCGGGATATCGTTCGCCGCCAACAGTTGCCGCATCGCACCCAATTCGCCCGATACCACGTTCCAGCGCAGGTACTGCTGCATTTCCGCCACGGTACCGCCATCGGCCTGGTGCGACAGCAAACCCAGCGCCTGCCCGGAGATCCAGGCCACTTCGCGCCGGCGTTGCTGCCAGTATTCACGCTCAGTCGCATCCCGGGCATATACCTGCATCCTTGCGCTTCCATAGCTGCTGGCCAGCAGCGCATTGCTGCCGGCCAGCAACGTCAGGAGGTTTCGACATCCCTCGCTGCGCGTAGCGTCGGCGGGTGCTGGACATTGCTGCTGCACCTCACCCAGCGCTGTCATGGAGAAGGCCGAGGCCAAGGCATACACCATGATCAGGCGCGCCTGTTCCGGATCGGTCTGCACCGCCGTGGAGTGCACTGGAATGCGCATGCCGCGGGTCATGCGATCGAGCATGTCCAGTCCTTCGGCATATTCATCAACAAAGCGGGTCGCTTGGGTCGCGCGCGTCCATGCCAGCGACGCCTCCTCGGTATCGCCCAAAGCCACGGCCATGCGCCACAAAAGCAGCTGTGCAACTGCTTCATCGGCTTCCTGCGTTTTCAGTGTACGAATCGCCAGGGGGATGTCGCACTGTCCCGCGCTGATGCAACGGCTCACCGCCGCGCGCGCTATCACAGGCTGCTCGCTGCCCTCGCGGATGGCCTGCTCCAGCCAAGCATCACTCTGGCGGGGAACGGACGATGAATGTGGCTGCGCCGACAGCTCGGTCGGCAAGGCCAAGCGTGATGCTACCAGCAACGCCAGTGGCTGCCCGCTGGCTGCCAGCTCCTGCGCTTTCTGCAGCATCGGTGCGTGAAAGTCGTTCGCCCCCGACTCGACGGTAGGTTCGGGAGACGTTGATCCGCCAGCCAGACCGGGGACCGACAGCAACGTGCCAAACAAGAGGAAGAACGCTTTGTTGCCCTTCATCAGCCAACTCCTTCCTGGAAGTGGAGGGAGCGGTAGCGGCTCCCGGACACGTTGTATCAGGAAACCCGGTGCAACACCCACACCCAGACCGGCAAGGTGACAAGCGACAGCACGATGCCGTAACCGACCAGCGCGGCGGCCAGTCGCGGCGCCAGCCGGTGCGAGATCGCCAGCGCGGCCGCGGTGATCATGGTCGGCATGGCGGTTTCCAGCACGTTGACCCGCAACATCTCGCCCTGCAATCCAAACGCCCACGACAGCGGCAGGGCCGCCGCCGGCAGCACCACCAGCTTGAGCAGCAGCCCCACCCCCAACGGCGCAAGTTCAGCACGCGTCAGCCGCAGCTGGATGGTCAACCCGACGGCCAGCATCACCAGCGGCAGCATCGCATCAGCCAGGTTCTTCAACGCCAATGCGATCCAGGCCGGCGGACTGGCCGGCATCAGCACCAGCGCGAACCCCAGTGCCCACAGCGGCGGGAACTTCAGGATCCGCAGCACGATCGCACGTCCGCCCGGTGGCGCATCGCCGCTGTAACGCGCCAGCACATACAGCCCGAACGTGGACAGCAGCACGAAGGTGCCGAACTGGTCGTAGACCACCGCATACGGCAAGGCGTGATCACCCAGCAGCGCGCGCACCATCGGGTAGCCGATGAAGCTGGAGTTGCACAACGCCACGCACAGCAGCAGCACCGCATGCACCTGCCGTTCGAAGCCGAACAGCCGGGTGGCCAGGCTGACCAGCGCCAGCGTCAACCCCATCAACACCCAGGGTGTGAGCATCAGGCCGAGCAGCGCGGTATCCAGCTGCAACCGCGGCACATAGGTCAGCACCGCCGCCGGCAGGCACACATACAGCACGACCTTGTTGAGCGTGTCGGCGGCGTTGTCGGGAAAGGTGCGCAACCTTGCGAAAACCATGCCCAACGCGAGCATGGCCAGGATCAGCGCGAAAGCATCAAAGGCCATGGCACAAGCATGCACTGACCATACCGGTGAGGGAACCGGCATCCGACTAGGATCGGACGAAGCGCTCGCCCTGCCCGCTCATTCCTGCGTGCCCGACGCCCTGTCCCGGGCAGGGACGCTGCGCTGGGTTACCGCGCGGTGTCCGCGGCAACAGGCCACCCGGACAGCACGCGGCTCAGGGCCAGGCCGGTGGACTGGCCGCCCAGGCCTGCTGCACTTCAGCCAGCTGCGCGCGCTCGCCGTCCTGCCAGTGGGGCAGCAACTGGGCAAAGCGTGAGACATCGTTCCACTGCTCCGGCTCGGTACGCACCGCGGCGGCGAACCAGCTGACCGCCTCGTCCTTGCGGTCGAGCTTCCACAGCGCCAACGCCAGTGTCGGCGGCACCCAGGCCGCGTTCCCGCGGGTGCCTTCGGCGGCGGCAGCCCACAGCGCCAGGGCCGCTTCGGCATCGCCCTGCCGGTACAGATCCCACGCGTGATTCCAGCGGATGGCACGCGCCTGCGCGGAGGTATCGCCCACCGCACCCAGCGCTTCGCCGTAAAGCTTGTTCGCCAGTTCACTGCGACCTTCGGCATAGGCAATGGAGGCCAGCTGCACGCTGGCTTCGACGGCCTTGCGCCCGCGCTCACGCAGTTTCATCAGCTGGTCCACCAGCCCGGGCTGATCGACGGGCAATGCCTGGAGCGGCTTGGCGGCCACGTCTTCATCGAAGTAGAACTCGGCAATCTTGGGCAGGCTTTGCGCCTGCGCCGTCGAAAGCAAAAAACCGGCCAGCAGCACTCCCGCTGCCAGGCGCATTGTCATCCCCATCACTTGCTCCCCCGTATCTCGGTTGTCCCCCACCCTGCCCCCGATCCTAACCTGCACGGCTGCCCATGTGCGACTGCAACACCGGCGGCGGGGAAAACCGCACTGCTACACTTGCCGGCTGCCGGGAGCCTGTGTGAAGGCCTCCGCCGCCAGCCGTTCCTGCAATGGGCCAGCCATGACCAGCACCGCCGAACTTACCTCGCCAGCTTCCGCCAACGATCCCCTGATCGGCGTGCGTGATTCCGATTACACCCTGGAACACAAGTACACGCGCACCGACGGCCGCATCTATCTGAGCGGGGTCCAGGCACTGGTACGCCTGCCGCTGATGCAGCAGCAGCGCGATGCCGCCGCCGGGCTGAACACCGGCGGCTTCGTCAGCGGCTACCGCGGCTCGCCGCTGGGTGGCTTCGACCTGGAGCTGTGGCGCGCGCGCAAGCACCTGGAAGCGGCCAAGGTGAAGTTCGTGCCCGGCCTCAACGAGGACCTGGGCGCGACCATGGTGTGGGGGACGCAGCAGACCAACCTGTTCCCCGGCGCCAACGTCGATGGCGTGTTCGGCATGTGGTACGGCAAGGGCCCGGGCGTGGACCGCTGCGGTGACGTGTTCAAGCACGCCAATGCCGCCGGCACCTCAAAGCACGGTGGCGTGCTGGCGCTGGCCGCCGACGACCACGCCTGCCGCAGCTCCACCCTGCCGCACGGCAGCGAAGAGGAATTCGTCAGCGCGATGATGCCGGTGCTGAACCCGGCCGGCGTGCAGGACATCCTCGACATGGGCCTGGTCGGCTGGGCGATGAGCCGCTACACCGGCCGCTGGATCGGCTTCAAGACCATTGCCGAGACGGTGGAGTCCTCCGCGTCGGTGGACGTCAACCCGTTCGTCCGCCAGATCCTCCTGCCGGAAGATTTCGAGATGCCGGCCGCCGGCCTCAACATCCGCTGGCCGGACCCGCCGCTGGAACAGGAAATGCGCCTGCACCGTTACGCGGTGAAGGCCGCGCAGGCGTTCGCCCGCGCCAACGGCATCGACAAGGTGGTGATGGATTCGCCGCAGGCGCGGCTGGGCATCGTCACCACCGGCAAGAGCTACCTGGACGTGCTGCAGGCGCTGGAATACCTGGGCCTGGACGAGAAGGCCTGCGCCGACATCGGCATCCGCGTCTACAAGGTGGGCATGACCTGGCCGCTGGAGCCGCAGGGCATCGGTGAGTTCGCGCGCGGCCTGGAAGACATCGTCGTGGTGGAGGAGAAGAAGGCCTTCATCGAGCGGCAGATGAAGGAGTACTTCTACAACTGGCCGGCCAACTGGGGCGCGCGCCCGTCCATCGTCGGCAAGTACGACGAGCAGGGCCAGTGGATCCTGCCGTCCACCGGCGAGCTGACCCCGGCCACGATTGCCGGCGTGATCGGCCGCCGCATCCAGCGTTTCTTCAACACCGAGTCGATTGAACAGCGCCTGCGCTGGATGGACGTCAAGGAAGCCGAGATGGCGCTGCCACGCGCGCAGTTCCCACGCGTGCCGCATTACTGCTCCGGCTGCCCGCACAACACCTCCACCAAGGTGCCCGAAGGCTCGCGTGCGCTGGCCGGCATCGGTTGCCACTACATGGTGACGTGGATGGACCGCGACACCGACACCTTCACCCACATGGGCGGCGAAGGCGTCACTTGGGCCGGCCAGGCCGCGTTCACCGACACCGGGCACGTGTTCCAGAACCTCGGCGACGGCACCTATTTCCACAGCGGCTCGCTGGCGATCCGCCAGGCCATCGCCGCGGGCGTCAACATCACCTACAAGATCCTCTACAACGATGCGGTGGCGATGACCGGCGGCCAGCCGGTGGACGGCACCCTGACCGTGCCGCAGATCGCCCACCAGATGCGTGCCGAAGGCGTGCACACCATCGTGCTGCTGTCCGATGACATCCAGAAGTGGAAGTCGCGCCGCCACGAGTTCCCGAGTGATGTGGAATTCCACGACCGCGCCGAGCTCGATGCCGTGCAGCAGCAGCTGCGCACGGTAAAGGGCACCAGCATCCTGATCTTTGAGCAGACCTGCGCCACCGAGAAGCGCCGCCGCCGCAAGCGCGGCAAGATCGTCGACCCGGCCAAGCGCACCATGATCAACTCGCTGGTCTGCGAAGGCTGCGGTGACTGTGGTGAGAAGAGCTTCTGCGTGTCGGTACTGCCGAAGGAAACCGAGTTCGGGCGCAAGCGCGACATCGACCAGTCCAACTGCAACAAGGATTTCACCTGCACGACGGGCTTCTGCCCCAGCTTCGTCACCGTGCACGGCGGCCAGCTGCGCAAGGGCAGCAAGAGCAGCGCCGCCAGCCTGCTCGACAACCTGCCGGCGCCGACCTTCCGCACTGACTTCTCGCAGCCCTGGAATATCCTGATCACCGGCGTCGGCGGCACCGGCGTGGTGACCATCGGCGCGCTGCTGGGCATGGCCGGCCACCTCGAAGGCAAGGGCGCCAGCGTGCTCGACCAGACCGGCCTGGCGCAGAAGGGCGGCGCGGTGACCACCCATATCCGCATCGCCAACCGCCCGGCCGACATCCACGCCGTGCGCATCGCCGCCGGTGAGGCCGACCTGGTGCTGGGCTGCGACATGGTGGTGGTCAACGACTACTGGGCGCTGTCCAAGGTGCGCGGCGAGCGCACCCAGGTGGTGTTGAACACCTACGAAGCGATGCCCGGCACCTTCACCACGCACCCGGACATGCAGTTCCCGGCCGCCGACATCATTGCCGGGGTGAAGCTGGCACTGGGCGGTCGTGATCCGATCCTGCTTGATGCCACCCAGCTGGCCACCGCGCTGCTCGGCGACGCGATCGCCTCCAACCTGTTCATCCTCGGCTTCGCCTGGCAGCAGGGGCTGGTGCCGCTGTCGCTGGAATCGCTGATGCGCGCGGTGGAGCTCAACGGCGCCGCCGTGACCATGAACCAGACCGCGTTCGCCTGGGGCCGCCTGGCCGCGATCGATCCGCAGGCCGTGCAGCAGGCTGCCGGCCTGATCCACAACGCGCCGACCGAGGCCGAGCGCAAGCCGCATGCACTGCGCGAACTGCCGCCGGGCGATTGGGAAGGCAGCGAAGCCGGCGCCCCGTCGGCACCGCGCAACCCGGAAAACGAGCCGGATGTGCGTGGCCTGCCTGCCGCCAGCCCGACCCGTGGTGAAGCCAGCTTCGCCCCGCTGGACGACACCCGCCTGTCGCGCTCGCTGGACGAACTGATCGCCCGCCGCAGCAGCTTCCTCACCGACTACCAGGACGCCGCCTACGCCAACCGCTACCGCACCCTGGTGGAGGCGGTGCGCAGCGCCGAGCAGCGGGCCATTCCCGGCAGCACCGCCTTGAGCGAAGCCACCGCGCGCTACTTCTTCAAGCTGATGGCCTACAAGGACGAATACGAAGTGGCCCGGCTGTACACCAGTGGCGACTTCGCCAAGCGTGTGGCAGAGAAGTTCGAAGGCGACTACCAGGTGCGTTTCCATCTGGCCCCGCCACTGTTCGCCAAGCGCGACGAACACGGCCAGCTGCAGAAGAAGGAGTACGGGCCGTGGATGTTCAAGGCCTTCGGCCTGCTGGCCAAGCTGAAGTTCCTGCGCGGCGGCCGCTTCGACGTGTTCGGTTACACCGAAGAACGCCGCAGCGAACGCCAGCTGATCAGTGACTACGAAAAGACCCTGCAGGAACTGATCGGCTCGCTGGACGCACGTCGGCTGGCGTTGGCGGTGGAGATCGCCAGCATCCCCGAGCACATCCGCGGCTACGGCCACGTCAAGGAGGCACACCTGCACGAGGCCAAGGCCCGCGAAGCCACGCTGCTGGCAACCTGGCGCAACCCGAAGGCGCTGCATATCGTGCACGCCCGCTAAGACGCGGCAACGCTGCCTGACCAACAACGCCCCGCAATGCGGGGCGTTGTTGTTTTCAGGCCCGAAGATCAGCGTCGCGGCGCAAGAATCTTCGTCAGCAGATCCGGCGTGCCGGCGATACGACGCAGATGCGGATAGCGCAGGCCGCCGCGGTAGTCGATGCGCACGGTGCGGAAGCTGTCGGCCTGCCGCACGATCAGCTCGACCGGCGCGCCGCCCTTGGCGTCGGTTACCGCCTGCTTCAGACGCGCACCGCTGTAGGCCAGCCCGTTGACCGCCAGCAGCGTCATGTCCTTGGCCAGACCGGCCTTGAATGCGGCACTTTCCCAGCCCACCGATTGCAGCACGCCATCGCTGCCGACCTTCATTCCCAGCGAATACTGCAGATCGGTGAGCCCCTCGGCCTCGCCATCGGCGATCACCGGATTCGGCAGATCGCTGAAATACACCTCCCAGCCCGCGGCCTCCAGACCCTCCGGCGCCCGGCCATCGCGTGCTTGCAGCCGTTGGCCGATGAACGCATCCCAGTTGCCGGGTTGCACCGCTTCCAGCGCCTGCATCACGTCGCTGCGGTCGTACAGGCGGATCTCGCCCGGCTTGCCACCCTGGTGGAAACGCTTGGCGAAATCGTCCAGCGTTACCTTGCCCTTCGAGAGGCTGCGCAGGCGTGCATCCACGCCCAGCCATAGCAGCGTGCTCTCGTTGTAGAACTCGAACGCACGCTGCCAGTCGGCCCAGGCCTGCGGCTTTGAATTGAAGTCGAGGATGCCCTGATGCACGGTGTCGTGCAGGTCGCGCCATTGCCGGCCCGGCTGGGTGGCGTAGTTGGCCTGCAGCTGCGCCAGCATGCCCAGCGCGTAGTCCGGCTTCCACAGCCCGGCGCGTGCGGCCAGGACCACCGCCCAGTACTGGGTCTGGCCTTCGTACATCCACAACTCGTCGTTGTGCATCGGCGCGTTGTAGTGCGGCACCCAGGTCGGCCGCGGCCGCCAGGCCTTGCCTATCCACGCATGGGCATACTCGTGTGGCAGCAGGTCGTTGTCGAGGAATGGACGCTCGCCGCGCAGGTAGCCGTCGTGCATGCCGTTCTCGCTGGACTGCGCATGCTCCAGGCCGATGCCGCTGAACACGTCCGATACCGCCAGCAGGAAGTTGTAGCGGCTGTAAGGGCGCGAACCGAAGACCGCATCGGCCTCGCGCACCAGCGCGCGATGCGCCTCCAGCACCGTGGTGTCGGCCTGCAGCGCCTGCGGATTCTCCGCCACCACCTCCAGCCACACCGGCTGCCGGGCGCTGTCATCCAGTGCGAA
Organism: Stenotrophomonas sp. STEN013; assembly: GCF_056760355.1. Classification (NCBI taxonomy): domain Bacteria; kingdom Pseudomonadati; phylum Pseudomonadota; class Gammaproteobacteria; order Lysobacterales; family Lysobacteraceae; genus Stenotrophomonas; species Stenotrophomonas sp. STEN013. The sequence continues at coordinate 50,313 of NZ_JBRREO010000010.1, forward strand.
CCGCCTGAAATGGCGACCGGCGAACACCGGCGAATCGATCAGCGTCATCAACGGCAGCGTTGCGTAGTGCTCGGTGTCGCCGTCACGGCGCACCAGCTCCAGCGCGCTGCCGCTTTGCCAGCCCGCCGGCAGGCGCAAGGACGGCTTGATCTGGATGCCCCGCGCATCCACTCCGGCCGGATACAGCACCACCCGGTGCCATTGCAGATCCAGCAGATTGGGTGTCATCGCCACCCGGCCCTGGTCGGCGGCGGTCGGCGACAGGTACTGGAACTCGACCTCCAGCATGCTCACGCCCTCGGGTACCTGCAGCGTGAAGGCATACATGTCGCCGGAATCCCGCGTCCACGGCAGCGTCTGGCCGTTGCCGCGGATGACCAACCCGGCCATCTGGTTGATCGGCCCGGTGGGTGCATGGTTGCCGGGGATCCATTGCGGATACCACAGGGTCAGCGCGCCGGCCGACACCGGAATGCGCTGGCGTACACGCTGGATGCGCCGCTCGATATCACGGGCGTCCACTTCAAGTTCGATCACGCCCGGATAGCGGGGCTGCACCTGCATCGCCACCTGCCGCGGGTCGCTGCGCGGGGCATCGTGCTGCTGTGCCTGCACCCACCAGGGCGCGACGCCCAGCGCCATCACCAACCACCAGTTACGTCCGTGCTTCACCACGCCCCCATCCTCGCCAGAAGTGATCGCATCCTAGCCCGCCTTCAGCGCTGCAGGCGTTGCCACACCAGCAGCCGGTTGTTGGCCGGCATTGCCACATCCTCCAACAGCCGCATTCCCTGCGCCTGCGCCAGCGCATCGACCGCCTCGAAGTCGCGGATGCCCGAGCGCGCATCGCGCGCCTTCAACCAGCCATCGAAGGCGCGGTTGCTGTCACTGGTGAAAGCGCCGCCGTAATTGAACGGTCCGTAGGCGATGAACAGCGCGGCAGGCGCCATCAGCGCCGGCAGACCGGCGAACAGCGCCTGCACGTTGTCCCAGCCCATGATGTGCAGCGTGTTGGCGGTGAACACCGCATCGAAGCACCGGTCCTCCGGCTCCGGGGGGAGCGGCTGCAATCCTGGCGATGCACCGGCCACCGCCTGCAGCGCGAACGGGGGCGGCGTGTTCGGCAACGCCGCCTCCTCCAGCCACTGCCGGATACCGGGCAGGTGATCGGCATGGTCACTGGCCTGCCAGCGCAGCCACGGCAGCGCCGCGGCGAAATGCACCGCGTGCTGGCCCGTGCCGCTGCCAATCTCCAGTACCTGGCGGGCATCGCCCAGATAGCGCTGCAGCACCGACAGGATCGGCGCGCGGTTGCGCTCGCAGGATTCGGCGTAGGGTTTGGGGATCATCACGGTGGGGGATCTGGAAAGCAGATCCGATTGTGCCGCAGTGCCGGTTTCGGCCACGCATGACCATGGTCACTTGTGTCCGGACTGCATGGCAGCCCAGATTCGGAAGTCCTGTGCGATGCCCGGCATCGCTGCCCCGGAGCCCCGCCTGCCATGCAACGCCGCCAGTTCCTCACCCTTTCCGGCCTCGGCCTTGCCGGGATGCTGCTGCCCAACGCCCGCCTGATCGCCGCCGAGGAGCTGCTCGCACCGGCGGACGTGGCCAAGAAGAAGGCTCTGGCCGACACCGTGCTGGCACTGGCCAGGCGCGGCGGCGCCAGCTACTGCGACGTGCGCATCGGCCGCTATCTCAACCAGGCCATCGTCACCCGCGAAGACAAGGTGCAGAACGTCACCAACAGCGAATCGGCCGGGGTCGGTATCCGCGTGCTCGTCAATGGTGCCTGGGGCTTCGCCGCCAGCAACCAGTCCAGCGCGCAGGGCGTGGCCGGCGCCGTGACCCAGGCCATCGCCATTGCCCGTGCCAATGCGAAGATCCAGAGCCGGCCGGTGCAGCTGGCGCCGACGCCGGGCGTGGGCGAGGTGCAATGGAAGACGCCGATCGTCCGCAACGCGATGGCGGTACCGGTCAAGGACAAGGTGGAGCTGCTGCTGTCGATCAACGCCGCGGCGATCAACGCCGGCGCCGACTTCATCAACTCGCAGCTGTTCCTGGTCAACGAACAGAAGTATTTCGCCTCGTCCGACGGTTCGTGGATCGACCAGGACGTGCACCGCATCTGGCTGCCGTTCACCGCCACCGCCATCGACAAGGCCAGCGGCAAATTCCGCACCCGCGCCGGGCTGTCGGCGCCGGCCGGTCGTGGCTGGGAGTTCCTCGACGGCAACGCCGCCGACAAGCATCCGCTGCCCGGCGGGGTGATCGGCTACGGCGCCTCCTACGATCCGGTCGAAGACGCCATCGCCGCGGCCCGGCAGGCGCGTGCCAAGCTCAGCGCACCGTCGGTCAAACCGGGCAAGTACGACCTGGTACTGGACCCCTCCAACCTGTTTTTGACCATCCACGAGAACGTCGGCCATCCGCTGGAGCTGGACCGCGTGCTCGGCTACGAAGCCAACTACGCCGGCACCAGTTTCGCCACCCTGGACAAGCGCGAGCAGCGTTTCCAGTACGGCAGCGATATCGTCAATTTCTTCGCCGACAAGACCCAGCCCGGCTCGCTGGGCGCGGTCGGCTACGACGATGAGGGGGTCAAGACCCGGCGCTGGGATCTGGTCACCGACGGCAAGCTGGTCAACTACATGGCCACCCGCGACGAAGTGCACATCCTCGGTGAGAACGCCTCGCACGGCTGCAGCTACGCCGATTCGTGGAACAGCGTGCAGTTCCAGCGCATGGCCAACGTCTCGCTGGCGCCGGGCAAGACCCCGCTGACCCCGGCGCAGATGGTCAAGGACGTGGAGAACGGCATCTACATCCACGGCCGCGGCTCCTACTCGATCGACCAGCAGCGTTACAACGCGCAGTTCGGCGGCCAGCTGTACTACCAGATCAAAAATGGCCAGATCACCGGCATGGTCGAAGACGCCGCCTACCAGATCCGCACGCCGGAATTCTGGAACGCCTGCAGCGCGATCTGCGATGAACGCGACTTCCGTCTGGGCGGCTCGTTCTTCGACGGCAAGGGCCAGCCCTCGCAGGTGTCGGCGGTCTCGCACGGTTCGGCCACCACCCGCTTTGACGGCATCAACATCATCAACACCGCCCGCAGCCTGGGCTGAGCGGCGTCCACGCAAACCGGCGGGGAATGGCGGCAAATGCGCACTCGCAACCGGGGTGCATGTCGAAAGTCACTACCGCTGCAGCGAGGTCCCCGCAAAAATCGAACCGTTCGCAGAGCACCGCGAAGCCATCGTCGTTTGTTGCCGTAACGCCCGCCGCGCGGGCCGTGTCCCTTGGAGAGCAGCCTTGCAAAGACGTGACTTCCTCGCCCTGACCGGGCTTACCGCAGGCGGCCTGATGCTGCCGTCGATCTTCGGCAAGGCCATCGCCGCCGAACAGCTGCTCACCGTGCTCGACCCGGCGCTGAAGAAGCGCCTGGCCGATGATGCGCTGAACGCCGCCCGCGCCGCCGGCGCCACCTACTGCGACGTGCGCATCGGCCGCTACCTGCGCCAGTTCGTGATCACCCGCGAGGACAAGGTGCAGAACGTGGTCAACACCGAGTCCACCGGCACCGGCATCCGCGTGATCGTCAACGGCGCCTGGGGCTTTGCCGCCACCAACGACCTGTCCCCGGCCGGTGTGGTCAAGGCCGCGCAGCAGGCCGCGGCCATCGCCCGGGCCAATGCCCGGGTGCAGACCGCGCCGGTGCAGCTGGCCAAGGCGCCGGGGTATGGCGAGGTGTCGTGGAAGACCCCGATCCGGAAGAACGCGATGGAAGTGCCGCTCAAGGACAAGGCCGACCTGCTGCTGGGGGTGAATGCCGCCGCCATGGAGGCCGGTGCCAGCTTCGTCAACTCGATGCTGTTCCTGGTCAACGAGCAGAAATACTTCGCCTCCACCGACGGCTCCTACATCGACCAGGACGTGCACCGGATCTGGGCGCCGATGACGGTCACCGCCATCGACAAGAGCAGCGGCAAGTTCCGTACCCGTGGCGGGTTGTCCTCGCCGATGGGGCTGGGCTTCGAGTACCTGGACGGCGACGCCTCCGGCAAGACCGTGCTGCCCAATGGCGTGGTGGTCTACGGCCAGTCCTACGACATGCGCGAGGACGCCATCGCCGCGGCCAAGCAGGCGCAGGAGAAGCTCAAGGCGCCGTCGGTCAAACCGGGCAAGTACGACCTCGTGCTCGATCCGTCGCACACCTGGCTGACCATCCACGAAGCGGTCGGCCACCCGCTGGAGCTGGACCGCGTGCTCGGCTACGAAGCCAATTACGCCGGCACCAGCTTCGCCACGCTGGACAAGCGCGAGCAGCGTTTCCAGTACGGCAGCGACAAGGTCACGATGTTCGCCGACAAGACCCAGCCCGGTTCGCTGGGCGCGGTCGGCTACGACGATGAAGGCGTCAAGACCAAGCGCTGGAACCTGATCACCGACGGCAAGCTGGTGGACTACCAGACCATCCGCGACCAGGCCCACATCCTGGGCAAGACCGAATCGGACGGCTGCTGCTATGCCGATTCGTGGTCCTCGGTGCAGTTCCAGCGCATGGCCAACGTGTCGATGGCGCCGGGCAAGACCCCGCTGTCGGTGGCCGAGCTGGTCAAGGACGTGGAGAACGGCATCTACATCATCGGCGACGGCTCGTTCTCGATCGACCAGCAGCGCTACAACGCGCAGTTCGGCGGCCAGCTGTTCTACGAGATCAAGAACGGCCAGATCACCGGCATGCTCGAAGACGTGGCCTACCAGATCCGCACGCCGGAGTTCTGGAACGCCTGCGTGGCCGTGGCCGATGAACGCGACTACCGCCTGGGCGGTTCGTTCTTCGACGGCAAGGGCCAGCCGGGCCAGGTCTCGGCGGTTTCGCACGGTTCTTCCACCGCCCGTTTCAACGGCATCAACGTCATCAACACCGCCCGCAGCCTCGGCTGACCGGTAAGGAGCCCCTGAACCATGAGCATCTTCACCGAACAGGAAGCCAAGGCCATCCTGGACAAGGTCATCGCGCTGTCCAAGGCCGATGAATGCACCGCCACGCTGGCCGGCTCGGTCGATGGCAACATCCGCTTCGCGCTGAACAACGTCTCCACCAGCGGCATCGTCAGCAATGCCGAGCTGGCCGTGCAGGTGGCCTTCGGCAAGCGCGTGGGCACCGCCTCGATCAACGAGTTCGACGACGCCTCGCTGGAGCGCGTGGTGCGCCGCGCCGAGGACCTGGCCCGCCTGGCGCCGGAGAACCCGGAGTTCATGCCGGCCATCGGCAAGCAGCAGTACACGCCCAGTCCGACCTTCAGCGCCTCCACCGCCGCGATCGATCCGGAGTTCCGCGCCCAGGTGGCCGCCGATTCGATCACGCCCTGCCGCGGCAACGGCCTGGTCGCGGCCGGCTTCCTGGAGGATGGCAACAGCTTCATCGCCACCGCCAACAGCAACGGCAATTTCGGCTACCAGCAGGCGACCAGCTTCAACTACACCTGCACCGTGCGCACCGAGGACGGCCGTGGCTCGGGCTGGGTCGGGCGTAACCTCAAGGACGCGGCCGATTTCAGGGCCAGCCAGGAGATCGAGATCGCCAAGCGCAAGGCGATCGAATCGGCCGAGGCCAAGGCGCTGGAGCCGGGCAAGTACACGGTGATCTTGGAGCCGGCCGCCGCCGCCGGCCTGATCAGCTTCATGATGAATTTCTTCGACGCGCGCGCGGCCGACGAAGGCCGCAGCTTCCTGTCCAGGAAGGGCGGTGGCAACAAGCTCGGCGAGCAGGTCTACGACCCGCGCGTGACCATGCTCGCCGATCCGTGGCACCCGGACGCGCCGGTGCTGCCGTGGGATGGCGAAGGCATGCCGCGCGAGAAGCTGGCGATCATCGACAAGGGCAGGATCGCCAACCTCAACTACTCGCGCTACTGGGCGCAGAAGCAGGGCAAGACCGCCAACGCGCGGCCGGGCAACCTGCTGATGGCCGGTGGCGACAAGTCCACCGCCGAGCTGGTCAAGGGCACCCAGAAGGGCATCCTGGTCACCCGCACCTGGTACATCCGCATGGTCGATCCGCAGACCGTGCTGCTGACCGGGCTGACCCGCGACGGCACGTTCTACATCGAGAACGGCCAGATCAAGCACCCGGTGAAGAACTTCCGCTTCAACGAGTCGCCGGTGATCATGCTCAACAACATCGAGGAGCTGGGCAAGCCGGTACGCGTGGCCGGCGACGAGTCCAGCCTGGTGATGATGATCCCGCCGATGAAGCTGCGCGATTTCACCTTTACCTCGTTGTCGGACGCGGTCTAGGCAAATCCGCATCGCGGGCCTGGCCCCCCGGGTCGCGCTTGCGCGGAACCCGGGGTCCCGCGCTCCGGGCCGGCCGATTCCAGCGCGGCTGCCGCCACGCCCCCTTTACCCAAGGGGGGCCCTGCTCCCGAGATGTCCCCGTCTGTGTCCCAGCCCCGTCTAACGCGAGCGCAATTCCTCCACCTGCTGCTGGGCGGCACGGTGGCGGCCGCCTTGCCGGGGCGGGTCCACGCCCAGGCCAGCCGTTACGACTTCTGGTTCACCCGATTGAAGTACGACTCCGGCGACTGGGATGTGGATGCGCGCATGCCATCCAACCTGCTCACCTCGCTGGTGGACTACACCACGCTGCGCGTGGATCCGAAGGAACACGTCATCGCGCTGGCCGATCCGAAGATGCTGGCCGCACCGTTCTGCTATCTGGCCGGACACAAGCTGGTCGAGTTCAATCCGGACGAACGCCGCAACTTCGAACGCTACGTGCGCAATGGCGGCTTCGTCTTCGTCGATGACTGCAACCACGACATCGACGGCCTGTTCGCCACCTCGTTCGAGGCGCAGATGCGCAGCATCTTCGGTACCAACGCGCTGAAGAAGCTGCCCAACACCCATGCGCTGTACAACAGCTTCTTCAGGTTTCCCGACGGTCCACCCGCCACCGGCTTCGAACTCAACGGCTGGGGCGATGACCTGGTCCACGACTACCTGAAAGGGATCGAGATCGATGGCAGGCTCGGCGTGCTCTACAGCAACAAGGACTACGGCTGCGAATGGGATTACGACTGGCGCAACAAACGCTTCCTGGCCGAAGACAACACGAAGTTCGCCGTGAACATCGTGATGTACGCACTCACGCACTGACCCCACTGGTGACCGCATGACCGCTACCGATCTGGACTCCCTGCTGCCGCGCCTGGACACGCTGCGCAGCGCGCTCGCACAGGCCGTGGTCGGCCAGCACGAGGTGGTCGAACACCTGCTCATCGGCCTGCTGGCCGGCGGCCACTGCCTGCTCGAAGGGGCCCCCGGCCTGGGCAAGACGCTGCTGGTGCGCTCGCTCGGCCAGGCGCTGGAGCTGCAGTTCCGGCGTGTGCAGTTCACCCCCGACCTGATGCCCAGCGACATCCTCGGCACCGAGCTGCTGGAAGAAGACCACGGCACCGGCAAGCGCGCGTTCCGCTTCCAGCAAGGGCCGGTGTTCACCAACCTGCTGCTGGCCGACGAGCTCAACCGCACCCCGCCCAAGACCCAGGCCGCGCTGCTGGAAGCGATGCAGGAGCGCACCGTCAGCTATGCCGGCACCACCTACGCGCTGCCCGCGCCGTTCTTCGTGCTGGCCACGCAGAACCCGATCGAGCAGGCCGGCACCTATCCGCTGCCGGAAGCCCAGCTGGACCGCTTCCTGCTGCATGTCCGCGTCGACTACCCCAGCGAAGCCGAAGAACGCGACATCCTCGCCCAGACCACCGGCAGCCACAGCGGCGTGGTGCCCAAGGTGATGGACAGCGATGCGGTACTGGCGTTGCAGGCGGCGGTGCGCGAGGTGCATGTCAGTCCCGACCTGCTCAGCTGGATCACCCGGCTGGTCCGCGCCAGCCGCCCCGGCGAGGGCGCCCCGGCCGAGGTGAACAACTGGATCAAATGGGGCGCCGGCCCGCGCGCCGGGCAATCGCTGGTGCTGGCCGCCAAGGCGCGTGCGCTGCTGCAGGGCCGCTTCGCCGCGACCCGCGAGGATGTGCAGGCACTGGCCGCGCCGGTGATGCGCCATCGCCTGTTGCTGTCCTTCGCCGCCGAGGCCGAGCACAAGAGTGCCGATGATGTGATCGCCGCGCTGCTGCGCGCGGTGCCGTTCCCGGCCTGATCGATACGCCCGCCGCTCGCAATGGCCGCCCCGGTGCCCCCGCTGATTCCCGCCGATGTGCGCAGCCGCCTGCGCAGCCTGCGGCTGTGGCCGCAGCGGGCCAGCGGCAGCCGTGGCATCGGCGCGCATGCCAGCCGCAGCCGTGGTGCCGGCTTGGAGTTCGCGCAGTACCGCGCCTATGAACCGGGCGATGAACTGCGCCAGATCGACTGGAAACTCTATGCGCGTTCGGACCGCTTCTTCGTACGCGAATCCGAGCGCGAAAGCCCGATCACCGTCTGGCTGCTGCTCGATGCCAGCGCCTCGATGGCACAGGCCGACCAGACGCGGCCGGACTGGCAGCGGCTGGATGCGGCCAAGGCACTGGCCGGCTGCGTGGCCGAACTGGCGATGCAGCAGGGGGACGCCTTCGGCCTGATCGCACTGGGCGGTGATGGCGTGCAGTTGCTGCCGGCCGGCAACGGCCTGCGCCAACGCGACCGCCTGCACCTGCAGCTGCAGGGATTGAAGGCTGCAGGGCAATGGCCGCCACAACAACGGCTGTCACCGCTGTGGGAGCGCATCGCCCGCGATGATCTGGTGGTGATGATCGGCGACGGTTTCGACGAAGCCGGCATCGCGCTGGCCGAGCGCCTGGCCAGGGCCGGCCGCGATGTGGTCCACCTGCAGTTGTTGACGGTGGAAGAGCGTGATTTCCCGTTCCGCGACGGTCACCGTTTCCGTGACCCGGAAACCGGCGATGAGCTGCTGGGCGATGGCGCAACGGTACGCGGCGAGTACCTCGCCCGCTTCAAGGACGCACAGCGCGTACTGGATGCACGGCTGCAGGCCGCCGGCATCCGCCATGACACCGCCTATCTCGATGAAGCCATTGACGCGCCTTTGCAGCGCCTGTTCGGGCGCCGTGCCGGGAGCGGTGCATGAGCCTGCTGTGGCTGTTCCCGGCCGGCTTCATCGCCTTGGCGACGCTGTTGCTGCCGCTGCTGATCCATCTTGCCCGCCGCAGCGAGCAACGCGTCATCGACTTCGCCGCGCTGCGCTGGCTGTCAGCCAGGCCGCGCCCGCGTCGCCGCATCCGTTTCGACGAATGGCCGCTGCTGGTGCTGCGCTTGCTGCTGCTTGCCTTGCTGGCCGTCCTGTTGGCACGGCCAGCAGTGACCGGTGTGCCTGATACCCGGCCGCGCATCGCCGTAGTGCCCGGTGTTGATCTTGCCACCGCCCAACGCAGCGTTGGCCATGCCGATGCCCGGTGGTTGTGGCTGGCAGCGGGCTTCCCCTCCATCGCCAACACCGCAGCTCCGCAGGGCCCGCAGTCGCCGTCCAGTCTGCTGCGCGAGCTGGACGCCAGCCTGCCGGCCGGCGCCCCGCTCACCGTGGTTGTTCCATCGATGCTTGATGGGCTGGACGCGCAGCGTCCGCAGCTGTCACGCGCGGTGCGGTGGCAGGTGCTGGAGCAGACCGCCGCGACGGAAACGCCGACGACCGTCGCTGCGCCGCAGCTGCAGATCCGTCACGACGCTGGCACGCCGGGCGTGCGCTATCTCGATGCGGCCGCCAGCGCATGGGGTGGCGCCCGGCCACAGACGGCGGATGACACGGTCGCTTTCAGCGACGACAACACGCTACGCGTCTGGCTGTCGGCCAAGCCGCTGCCCGCCGATACCGGCGCATGGCTGCAGCGCGGCGGCCGCCTGCTGGTGGATGCACGCACACCGGTACCCGCCGATGCCCAGCGCACACCGCTGTGGCGGGACGCCAACGGGGTACTGGTCGTGGAGCGGATTGGCACGGCGCACGGCCAATGGCTGCGCTGGGCAGCCCCACTGCAGCCGGCAAGCCTGCCGGTGCTGCTTGATGCCGAATTCCCCACCGGGCTGCGTTCGGTACTGCAGGCGTCACCCACGCCGCAACGTGCCCTGGCCGCGACGATGCCGCCGGAAACCGGCGCTGCGCCCTATCCGCAGCCCGCAACCGAGCTGGGCCATTGGCTGCTGTTGGCCATCGCCTTGTTGTTCCTGCTTGAGCGCTGGCTGGCCAGCGCGCCGCGCCGGCGGGGCCAGCCATGAACGCACCCACCTTGCTGCGCGCCGCACGACGCCGCACGCGGCTGATCGCGTTGTCCGCCGGCCTGCCGCTGGCCCTGGCGGTCGGCGTACTGGCAGCGCGCATGTTCGGCGTCGACGCCGGTTACATCACCGCCACGGCAGCCTTGCTGGTGGCGGCGGGCATTGCGGTCTGGCGTGCACGGCGCCTGGATACGCGCTGGCTGGTCGCACGTCTGAACGATCATCCGCGCTTCGAGGACAGTGCCGATCTGCTGTTCGCCGCAGCGGCCACGCTCAACCCGCTGCAGCAACGCCAGCGCCGCCATATCGAGCAGCGCCTGCAACGCGATCCGCCGGACCTGCGCACGCGCTGGCCCTGGCCGCGCGTGTTGCTGTGCTTTCTGGTTGCCGTGCTGATGGCAGCTGCCGCGCTGCTATGGCCGCGCAACGCGGTCAATCCACCCGCGGGTGCTGATGCAAGCCCGGCTGGCCGCGTCGCGGCGAACACCGCGCCCGTAGTGCGCGGCCGGTGGCTGCAGGTCACCCCGCCGGCCTACAGCGGCCAGGCGGCAACGGCCGGCGACACGCTCGATGCACGCGCCCTGCAGGGCAGCCGTCTGCAGTGGCGTCTGCAGTTCGGCCCCCAGCCACAACAGGCCTGGCTGCAGTTCCATGATGGTCGCCGGGTCGCCCTGCGGCACGATGGCGACTACTGGCGCGGCAGCGACGTGTTGCAGCGCGCAGGCCTGTACCGCCTCCACACCACCCCGGCCATGGCCGAGGCCGGACGCGCCTATCGGCTCGACGTGGTGGGGGATCGCCCGCCGCAGGTGAAGGTGATCACGCCGGCACAGACGCTCAGCCAGGCCGCACCGCGCCAGCGCACCTGGCAGCTGCGCTTCGAGGCCAGCGACGATTTCGGCGTGAACCGTGCCGCGACGCTGGTGATCACCACCGCCAAGGGCAGCGGCGAGAACATCACCTTCCAGCAGCGCCAGCTGACTCTGGCCGGCGGCGGACCGGCCACCGCACGGCGCTTCGCCTACACCGCCGACCTGGCCGCACTCGGCCTTGAACCGGGCGACGAAGTGGTCGCCCGCCTGAGCGTACGCGACAACCGCAGCCCGCAGCCGCAGGAGGCACGCAGCGCCAGCCTGATCCTGCGCCTGCCCAGCGAGCAGCAGGTGCAGGCCAGCGACCTGGAAGGGGCGATCAAGAAAGTGATGCCGGCCTACTTCCGCAGCCAGCGGCAGATCATCATCGACGCCGAGGCGCTGTTGAAGCAGCAGCGCACGCTCGATGCCGACACCTTCGTCAAACGCGCCGATGCGATCGGCGTGGACCAGCGCATCCTGCGCCTGCGCTACGGCCAGTTCCTCGGCGAGGAAGCCGAGGGCGGGGCCAAACCGCCGCCGACCAGCGACGCGCCCGTTGCCGGTGCCGATGAGGGCCATGGCGAGGGACACGCGCAGGACGATGGCCACGACCACGGCGATGCCAGCCGCGACGCCGCACCGGTATTCGGCAGCGCCAGCGATGTGCTGGCCGAGTACGGCCACACCCACGACCACGCCGAGGCGGCGACGCTGCTCGACCCGCAGACCCGCGCCATCCTCAAGGCCGCGCTGGACCAGATGTGGCAGTCCGAAGGCCAGCTGCGCCAAGGCCGGCCCGCCGACGCGCTGCCGTATGCCTACAAGGCGCTGGGTTTGATCAAGCAGGTGCAGCAGGCCGAACGCATCTATCTGGCGCGGGTCGGCGATGAGCTGCCGCCGATCGACCTGGCCCGGCGCATGAGCGGCAAGCGCGATGGACTAGGCAACCGCGGCCTGGCGCTGCCCGCGCGTCCGCCCGGCGATGGCACGGTCGGCGGGGCCTGGCGGGCATTGGCCACAGCCGGGACGCCGGTGGATCTGGACGCGCTCACGCGCTGGCTCGATACCCATCCCGACGCGGTTCCCGAGGTGCTGGATGTGGCCGCCGCCATCGACGCGCTGCGCCAGCAGCCGGACTGCCACAGCTGCCGCGTGCAGTTGCGCGACCAGCTGTGGCCGGCGCTGCAGCGCCCGTTGGGACCGCCGGCACGACGCGCGCCCGCCGATACCGCCGGGCGCCGCTATCTGGACGCCTTGGCCGCACCGCAGGAGCCCGCCCGATGATGTCCTGGCTGCCGTTGATCGTGATCGCACTGGCGGTGCTGCTGGCCAGCGCGCGCCTGAGCCGCGCGCCGCGTCCGGCACCGCTGCGCCTGGGCGTACTGCTGCTGTTACAGCTGCTTGCCGCGGCGTTGCTGTATTTCACCCTGCTGCCGCCGGAGCGCCCCGGCCAGGCCGAGACCCTGGTCATCGCCACGCGCGGCGCCACCGCCACGCAGCTGGCCGCGCAGCCGGCGGCCATCCAGCTGCGGCTGCCCGAAGCGCCGCAACTGGCCGGCGCGGCGCCGGTACCGGATCTGGCCACCGCCTTGCGCCAGCACCCCGGTGCACGGGCGCTGGTGATCGTCGGCGACGGCCTGCCCGCGCGTGACCGCGACCTGCCATTGCCGCCGTTGCAGTTCGTGCCGGGCCCGGCCCCGCGCGGGCTGGTCGAACTGCAGGCCCCGCCACCGCTCGCGCCCGGCGCCCGCTTCAGCGTGGGCAGCCGCGTGCAGGGCCTGGCGCAGGTGCGGTTGGAGCTGCGCGATCCGGCCGGCCACCGGGTGGCCATCGCCACGCCTGATACGGACGGCCGCGTGCGGCTGTACGCCAGCGCGCGCGCGCCCGGCGACGTGGCATTTTCCCTGCGCGTACTCGATGGCACCGGCAAGGTGCTCGACCAGCTGCCGGTGCCGGTGCGCGTACGTGAGGTCCCGGCACCCACGCTGCGGCTGCTGGCGGCGGCGCCGGGGCCGGAACTGAAATACCTGCAGCGCTGGGCCAGCGACACCGGCGCCCGGCTGCAGACCGGTATCCAAGTGGGCGGCGGTGTGCAGCTGGGCGATGCGCCGCAGGCACTGGACGCTGCCAGCCTGGCACGGCTGGATCTGCTGCTGCTCGACGAGCGCCGGCTGGCCGCCCTGTCATCGGCCCAGCGCGGGGTCCTCACCGAGGCCATGCGCACGGGCCTGGGCGTGCTGGTACGGATGGGCGGCCCGCTGGAGGGCAACGCCCGCCGGGCACTACACGACTGGGGGCTGGTCACGCGCGGCGGTGAACAGACCGGCCCGCTGAAACTGCCTGGGGATTCCCGCGCTGGCGATACCGCATCCAGCACCTCGCTGCCGGCGCTGGAGCGCTTCCGGCTTGAAATCGAGGACGAGGCGGCCGTGCCGCTGCTGCACGCCGCCGATGGCAGCGGCATCGGCGCCTGGCGGGCGCTGGGCCAGGGCCGCCTCGGGCTGTTGCCGGTCAGCGACAGCTATACGCTGGTGCTGGCCGGCCATGGTGATCGCCATGCCGAATTGTGGAACCAGGTGCTGGCAACGCTGGCCCGGCCACTGCCCGCCGCCCCGCTGTCACCGCTACCGGCCTGGGGCTGGAGCGGCGAGCACAACACGCTGTGCGACCTGCCTGCAGGCGCGCAGGTGATCGCCCCCGATGGCCGTCGCAGTGACCTGCTGCCTGATCCGCAGGCCGGCCACTGCAGCGGCTGGTGGCCGACCCGCCCGGGCTGGCACACGCTGACCGCCGGTGACACGCAGGCCGGTGTGCTGCTGCTCGATCCGGCCCACGCCCGCGCCCTGCATGCCCAGCAGACCCGCGAGGCCACCTTCGCCCTGCGCGGTCACGCCGGCCGCGGGGGCGGTGTACCCGTGCCGGTCCCCGGGCCGCGCTGGCCGTGGCTGCTGGCCTTCGTGCTGGTCGCCAGCCTGTTGTGGTGGCTGGAGCGTCGTCGGTCCATTGAAACGCCTTCGCCGTAGCCCGGGTTAGGCCCGCCCCCCCCCGGGGGCGGGGGGCGCTTCCCCCCCGGGGGGCCCGGGGCACCCGGCCGCACGGGTGTGCCCCACCCCCCGGGCGGCGGGAAAGGCCG
>NZ_JBRREO010000011.1:0-55185 GCF_056760355.1 Stenotrophomonas sp. STEN013
AATTTTAAAAAACAAAAATGTCAAAATCGCCCCCGCCCATCCCCCCCCACTAAAAGTTTATCGCCCAATCCCCCCGCCCCCCCCCCCCCCCCCCCCCCCCCAGTAGAGGCGGGAGAGGAAATGGGCATTGATGCCCGCGAAATGTCAGCGGCACCACTGCCGCCTCCTCCACTACTGCCACGGTTATTTTCAGGAGCTTGATGCAAGTAAGAGCCCGGTGGCTGCCCCTGCGGGCCGGGCTGCGCTCCTGCCGCACCGCCAATCTGCGAATACGCCATGAAACCTCCCAAAGTTCCTTGGAAAAACATGGCGGCCATCGGGGGTGCGGTCAGGATCAATGTGATGAGGATCAGCCCCATACCGCCCTGCTGCATCGCTTGGCTGCTCAAACCACCACCAGTCGCCACATCCAATCGGAAATCTCCGAAAATTTCGCCGATCCAGAATGCAACGGACAACAACCACCACACCACTGAAATATCAAAGGTATCGCCACTGGCACCGTGGAACTGCTACAATTTGAGCAATAACCTCAGCAGATCGGAGAAAGGAACACCAATAGACAGCTAACGATAGAAAACAAACTCACTAAAATAAGACCAAATAAAATACAGCCCACTACTCAGCAATAATAAAAAATCACGCTGCCAACTGTTTAAAATTTTTCGAAAATAGGTTCAGAGCAATCTGTGTACTTTATTTCGCATTCCACCAATCCATCCTTCGCGCACATTTCCTGCACACGCTGGACGGCCACCTCTTTTGTAGCCGCCGTATTCGATCTAATTTTTCGCCCTCCTTGGGCTATTCCGTACGCAATGCACTGGTTCTTATAACTAGCGAACACACTGCAATCCTTCGCACCATAGGTCGCGCAACGCTGCTGAGCTTCAGATATAGCTGTTCTCTTAGACCTTTGACCCACTGAAGCCCCCATATCGCCGCTACGGGAGACTGAAATCACTCCCCACGTTTTGATCCAGCGCCCTGTGGCCCTTGGCCCGACTGCGCCTGATGCTCCACTCGGAATTGGAGCACAACCAAGCACCCCCTGCCCTCCGACCGGATACTGCCCAGGCGGACATGGTCCTTCCGCATATGTCGCGACTGATACCAACAGCAGAAGGATAAAGAAAAACGCACGCGATATAGAAAACATGCTAAATCTCCTTCAGTTTCCAGTATTGCGAGGTGCGGCCCGGAGCCCCGTTTCCGGAGCTACCGCTGCATTATTCTGGGGTAGAATCATCCTGCTTCCGCCGTCAGCTTCACGGCGCCCTCCATCATCTGCGTGTGCCTTATTCGGCGAAGATGGCGTATAGCTACCCGGCGGACGACCATCGGCACTAGGCGTACCAGCCGCACCACCACCTATCTGCGAATACGCCATGAAACTTCCCAACGTTCCTTGGAAAAACATGGCGGCCATCGGGGGGGCGGTCAGGATCAATGTGGTGAGGATCAGCCCCATGCCGCCCTGCTGCATCGCTTGGCTGCTCAAACCACCACCAGTCGCCACATCCAACAGGTACTTGTCGACCAGTGCACTGGTCCAGAACGCGGCGGACACGCGAATGACCATGTCGAGTGCGATCGACACCATCGCGGCCAAGACCGCCATCGAGAACATCGTCCCCAGTCCATAGAAGAGCCAGCGCTGGAACAGCTGCTTGGTCTGGTCGAACAGCAAACACAGGATGAAAAGCGGCCCGAGGCCGATGAAGAGCGCGATCGCCACCTCATATAGCAACAACATCGACCCGGCAGTCACCGCAGGCCCACCGGTGCCCAGACCGATGGCCAACAATGCCCGGTTCTTGTCGTCGCGCAGATTGTCATCGTCCAGCACCTTGATCGCATCGACGCTTGAGAGCGCCACCTGCATCCAAGCCAGGCTCTTGTCGATCTGTTCTTCCGGCGACTCGTTCTTGCCGGTTACAACCCAGGTGATCTCGTCTCTTACGTCCTTGGTCAGAAACTGCTTCACACTGCCGCCGAACATGGCCATGCTGGTGGCCACACTCACGATAAATGCAGCCCGCGCCATATTGGTGACAAGAACCATCATCGAGTCGCGGCTTTGCCCGGTGACGATCCGGAAGCCTTGAAGCAACACCCAGAGCGTCATCAAGGTCAGTGCGATGCCGCCTACCCAGGCCATCATATTGCCGAGCAGCTCGATGCTGAACGCATCGATGCGCTTACGCAGGTAAGTCAGGATGAATCGGAAAAACGCAAAATCCCCGATCGACTGCACGCGTATGGCATGGCCCAGCAGGTCCTGCAACCCGCCGGTTAAATCAAAGCTCTCAATCGATCGGACATTCATTCCTGCCATTCCTGATTAGTTCCATCAGACCGCTTTTCGTCGCCACTGCTGACGATGTCCCGGCTCATACGCTGAGCTCTCAGTCGATGCTCAGCGCCGTCTTCAGTGCGGCCGTCTTGACCAGATCACCGGCCAACGACGACGGGCCTTTCATCGCCCTACGCGCAATCAGCTTCTGGTTGGCCTCCATGACCTCGATGTAGGCGTCATAGGACTTCATGCGCGCCTCGAAATTTTTGGCCGCCGCATTGATTTCGTTGGCGGTACGCAGCGAATCGTTTACGACCGCGTCCATGTCGCCACGCCTGTTGCTCAGAAGGCGCAGGCTGGCAATCCGGTCAAGACTGTTGAGGAACGACGGGGCGGTAGTAAGCATGAAATCCACAGATTCATTGTATTTTCGGTTCTGCATCATGCGAATGTTCACGCAAATCTGGGTCTGCTGGCTTTTCCAATCACCGCCGGAGCCGAACACGACTGAGCTCAACCAGCCCTTCAGATCCGCATCCTTGCCACAGGTCTCAGCGACCAGGTAGTTGGGAGCCACCGGCGTCAGCGGCGCAGCATCAGGCAATCCGAACGAATTGATGATCCCCTGTACCGTCACCAGCGCCTCCTGGTATTCCCGTAATGTCTGTGCCCAGTCGGTAGCCCATTGAGTGTTGTCCTTGATGTACTGGGCCGCTTGCTGGATCTGGGCACGGTAGGTATTGATCTGATTTAAAATTTGCTGCCCAAAACTAGGACCCACTTCCACGACGGCCTCTTGCGAATAGGCGGTGACAGCTCCAAGTGCCAGCGCGACCCCAAAAAACATTGCCGCTCCGCTGCGATGCGATTGAAAATTCGAATTACTCCTTCCCGATCGTTTCATGGCGCTCTCCAAGATAGGAATCTTCTGATCGTGGGTTTCTGAAATTCCGCAATGAATCAAATTGCGACCTCGCTCCGGGGCGACGGTACTTTCCCTGAGCCTTTTCGCCTCTTGTAGAACTCGTCCAGCCACTGCTCGGGACTGAGGTCAGCTTTTGCCACACTCTCCCGTTCCGCGACATCCAGCAGGACGCGATGCATCACCTCGATGTTGTCGGTGGAGGCGGAAATGACCGAGAGGATGTCATCCATACCGCGCAGATTGAGCTGACACACACTAGCGGCATGGCCCTGTTTGACCAGAAAGCAGCGTGAGCGCTCATCCAAAGCGGTGACCACTTTGAATTCGGCTTCGGTCAGTTTCAGTCCGTCGATATAGTCCGAGCGACTGGCATTGGGATTGGGCAGCAGGATCAGCGTAGCGGTCTGCTCGATCAGCGCGGCGGCGATGTCGCTTTTGAGCGCATCTTCCGGACTCTGGGTGGCGAAGATGCCCAGCCCATTCTGTTTACGGATGGTCTTCTGCTTGTTCTTGGCGAATTCCTTCAGCCCTCCCTCGCCATCGAGGATCTTCCAGAACTCGTCCATAACGTAGATCAGCGGGCGCCCATCGATCAGCGATTCCAAGCGATGCAACAGGTAATTGATGACCGGTACACGCACTTCAGGATTGTCGATGATGTCGGTGTAGTCGAAACCGATGATGCTGGCCTTGCCCAGGTCCACGGTATCGACCGGGTTGTCGAACACCCAGCCCAGTGAGTTGCCCGATGTCCAGCGGCGCAGGCGTGCGTACAGGCCGTCATCGCCCATGTTGGGCAGGCTTTTCTGGAAGTTGGTCATGCTGCGCAGGTGCATCGGCGTGTCGAGCATGCTCGCCACCGCGCGGTAGATGTCCGCTTCCTCGCGTGCGCTGTATTCGCGCTTGCCGGCCAGCACCTTGATCAGTTCGGCCAGGAACTGCACGTTGCTTTCGGTGTTCTCGCACTGGAAAGGGTTGAATCCGGTCGATGCCCCGTTCTCAAGCGCCAGATAGTTGCCGCCACAGGCGCGCACAAAGATCTCGGCGCCGCGGTCCTTGTCGAAGAAGAAGATGGTCGGCGACGGTTCGTACTTCTGCACCTGGCTGAGCAGGAAGTTGATCAGCGCCGTCTTGCCGGTGCCGGACTTGCCAATGACCATTGTGTTGGCAATGGCCTTCTCGCCGAGCGAATTCTCCGAAGGATGCGTGGCATGGAAATTGAAGTAGTACGGCTGCCCGTTGGCGGTCTGCAGCGTGGTCACGCAATCGCCCCAGGGATTGTTGTGCGGCTTGCCGGTGGCGAAGTTGTGCAGCGGCGACAGCCCGAGGAAATTCAGCGAGCTGACGTTGGCCAAGCGGGTGCGATAGCGCCAGTTGGCGGGTAACTGTGAATAGAACGCCGAGGTGACCGCGAGGTCCTCTTTGGTTGACACGAAACCGGCATTGGACAGTTCGGCGCGGGTCGCGGCAATGTTGTGGGAAAGCTTTTCCTGGCTGTCGGCATAGACCGCGATGATGAAATGGTATTCGCCCAGCACGAAGTTGCCCGATGACAGCTGATCCATCGCCTGGTCCAACTCGATGATCTGACTTACCGCCTTGTCACCGGAGGAAATCATCATGCCCTTGGTGCGGTCCAGCACCTTGAGCGCATCCTGCCGCCCCATCGGACTGAACGAATGGGTGATGACATACTCGAAATCGAGATACTTCAGTCCATTGAGTACTCCGGGATACGTCCCATCGGCATATTCCTTGATGTTGAGAATGGCGCCGAAGTGGTTGATGCCGTGGGGCGTACTGACCACAAAATCACCTGTCTTGGCCGAGAACATGTGGCGGCTGACCGGCAGGTAGTCTTTGACCGGGGCCGACAGCACCGGCACCGGCTCGTCGATGCGATTGAGCAGGTAGCCGAAGAACTCCAGGGTTTCGGAGAATACCTGGCCGTTTTTCGCTTCATACATGCCCATGCGGTACGGCGCGTAATCGCGGATGACCGCCTCGACGTTGCCCGCCATTTCCAGCAGTGTGGCAACCGCCTGATCCTGTTCGGCCTGCAGCTTGGCGACGTCCGAGGACTTGTCCATCAGCCGCTTGCCCGCCACCACCGGGCGGTACAGCATCGTCAGGTACAACTCGTTCTGCATGATCCGCTGCGCCGAGAGCATGTCCATGTACTGGTCGCACACCTCCTGGTTGAAACGCTGGCCGAACCGGCTTCGCGAGGTGAGCTGGCGCCGACGGCGGATGTCGTGCACCCAGAACGCCACGTTGACGAAATCGGGGGCACGCAGGGTCTGCAACAACCGGTTGAAGGTGTTGTGGCGGTGCTCCAGTTCCCAATCCTCGCGGCCTACGAAGGGCAGCCCCTGCAGATGCCACGTCAGCAGAAAATCCCCGCCTGTGGTCTTTACGACCGTCGGCGCCACGTGCGACGAGAGGGGGATGAATTCACTGATGGAGGTGTCGGGGCTGAACATGAACGGCTTCCGTTGAGGTACCGCGAAAGGGGTCTACCTGCCGCACCGTGCAGGCGACGAAGGGGTCGCCTGCACGGTTTGTTACCTGTCACCGGAGGATGACGGCGGTGGTCTGTTGCGATAGTGGTTGGGCGAAAACACCCACATGCCATCGTGCTGCTGCAGATTGCGCGCCTTGAATTTGAAATGCAGGCGTAGACCAATCAGCCGGAAAATCATTTCGTCACGCTTGGCCATATGCCGCATCACAAAAATGGCGAGCGGAATCAACAGCAGCAGCCACATGTTGAAATACATGCCCAACAGCAGCAGGCCACCGGCCACCAGAAAGAAGGGGACGTACGGCACGCCCAGAAACATGGGCGGGCGCGTACACCCCCGGAACAGCACATTCTTATGCACGGTAATGCTGGACCACGTCGATCAGCATGGTGGTGGCGGCACAGGTGCCACTGCTGTCGCCCAGCAGCATCTTGGCGATCTGGCCGGCCGCGCCGATCAGTAGGCCCCCGATCAGGATCGGCGCCACATCGGCAATGCGCTTATGGGCGAAGGCAATCTGATAGCCGGCGAAGATCACCGCGATAGTCACCACGGCGATGGAGGCCAGGTTGAGCAGGCCGTTGATGTTGTTGAAGAAGCCGCAGACCTTCTTGTCAGCGCCTCCAAAATTGGTTGCCTGGGCAAATACGTCCGGCACAAAGACCACACCAGCGAAGACCATTGCCATCAGCAGGGTCTTCAGCGTGCGCTGGACGTTGGCGGAATCGAGAGAAGTACGCTTCATTGATGATTTCCTTGTCGATGGTCCAAAACAACTGAATCGGCCATACCGTGTGGCTGGCCGTGCCACAACTTCGTCAGAACACGAAGGCTGAATCCCCCACGGGAATATTGGCGGCAGGCATCGCCGTGGCCGGATCGGTCTGCGCCGGTTCCGCCTGCGATGGATTCCGCGCGCTCCACGGTCGCAACAGCACCGGAGCACCCGGCAGCTGCGCTGCTGCCGGCGGAGCGGAAGAAGGCTGTGCGATAGATACCGGCTGCTGCACCACAGGGTCCATCGCCTCCAGCACTCCCCGCGACAACGCGACATCGCCGGCGCGAGCCAGCCCGCCACGCACCATTGCGCCGGTAGACGGATACCTCTCGTAGGCGCGGTCAGGATCTGTGCCGGCGGCCTGACCATCTGCCAGCGCCGCTGCCGCTGATGGAGACGCAACCCGTGCACTGACCACGTCGCTCGCTTCTCCGGTACCTCGCGGATGACGGGAAATATCGCCCCGCCGCCGCTGCGACTGCCGACTGACCACATTGATCGGGGTGACTCCCACTGCCGTGGCTCCGCCACCTACGCGCTCACCGGCAATGGACGCAAACACCTTCTGCACATAGCCGTGCCGAAAGCCGGTGGTGAAATTTCCCGAGTAGTAGCAGCTGAAGGACTTGCCCCAGTCGTTGCCTGAGCGCCTGTGGCACTCGGCCAGGATGCGTGAGCCGGCCTGCAGATTGGGACAGCGCTGGAAGGCCTTTTCATAGGAATCCAGCCCGTATTTGGCCAGGTTGTAGCGATTCACCTGGGCCAGGCCGACCGAGAAGTTGTAGCCCTGTTGTTCGAGCATCCTTACGGTCGCGAGGGCCTCGTCCAACTGCCGCGGCTGGCGCGCCAACACCCCGCCAACCACGCCGATGGCATACGGGTTACGCGAGGATTCAACCTCGACCACGTGCCTCATCACATCCATCGGCACGGCCATTTCCGGACACGCCAGCATTTCCATACCCGGCAGCATCAGCGCCCCCTCCCGCTGACTACGAACTGCGCCTGGCAGTAGCGTGCGGCACGACCCGTTGCGACAACGCAGCACATCTTCTGGCAAGTCATATCGGAGCGCTCACTTCGGCCTGGGAAAATGCACGTTCAGGGTTGAAGTCGATGCCGGTGATGTAGCGGCTGCCGGCGTGGGCTTTGATATGCACGACGACGTCGATGGTCATCATCAACAAGCGCTTGATCACCGAAAACTCCAGTCCAGAGCCTTCCACCGACGCCTTGACCATCAATGCGAGCTGGTCCCAGGTCTGCTCCGGACTGCCCGCGTGGCAGCTGGTGATCGAGCCGGGATGGCCCGATGCACAGTTGCGGATGAAGTAGAACGCTTCATCGCCGCGCAATTCGGCCAGGATGATGCGTTCGGGCTTCATGCGCAGGCAGGCCTCCATACAGCTCTTGGCAGTGACATTGCTGGCACTCTGCCCGCCCTTGGAGTACAGCAGATGGACGACATTGGGCTGGCTGATGAACAGTTCGCGCGCATCCTCGATCGTCACCAGGCGCTCAGTGGCGGGAATATGGTTGACCAGCGATTTCATGAACGTGGTCTTGCCGCTGCCGGTCGCCCCTGAGACCACGATGTTCTTGCGATACAGCACGGCACGCCGGAAGAACTCGGCGTAATTGCGCGCGTGGCGCAGTTCGAGCAACTCACGATCCTGCTCGTTCAATGTCGAACCCTGGTCCAGGATCTGGTCGAAAAATCCTTCCTGCTGGTATTGCTGCAACGTCTTGGTGTGCCGGGACGGCAACCGGATGGTGATGGAAACCTTGCCGGCGTCGCAGGCCGGCGGGATCACGAACTGGGCGCGCTGGCCGGTGGGGAACGTCAATGACACCACCGGATCGGTGTCGGTGATGCGCTGTCCGGTATTGCTTTCGTTGACCACGGCGGTGCAGAACTGGCGCGCACGCTCAAAGCTCAGCGTGGGAACCTCCACACGTTGCCATCCCTCACGCGTCTCCAGATACACCTCGCCCGGACGGTTTATGCAGATTTCCGTCACCTCGGACGAAGCCATGTACTGGTCGATGCCCAAGACCTCGTACTGGTATCTGAGGAATTCACTGGAAACATCAGCAATCGGCGTCACTTCGACATCCATGATCGATCCCTGACGTCAGCGGCGCATGGGCAGCACGTCGCTGAAATCGACGTCCTTGGCCACGTAGACACTGACCACAACACCCTGGTTGATGGTGACAGTGGGTGGCCGACGCTGACTCAGCGCCTCATTGGCCAGTCGCTCCATGGTGCGTGCCGTGGCACTTTCATAAGGTGACTGGATGGCCAGGCCGCTGTTGGTGATCGTTGTCGATTCCGGGCCATGTTCGGCAGCGGCATATTTGAAGGCATCGGCAAGCAGACTGATCATCAGCGCGGAGGTGATGCGGCTGCCCCAGTGTGCGCTGTACTGGCCCGGGTGACCGGCTCCACCGAGCTGGTCAACCCCCGGACTGGACATGGCCACGTCGATACCATTGGGAGTGGTGATGCGGTCCCATACCACCGCGACACGCTCTCCGCTGGGACCACCGCCATAGGCGCCGTAGATTTTCGAGCCCTTTGGCAACAGCAGGCTGCGGCCATTGATGGAATACACTGGCTCGGTCAGGAGGCAGGAGGTGAAACCTGGCACATCGGTGATGATGCGGGTTTCAAGTACGCAGCGCAGGTACGTACCACGTACGAGCAGCGCATCCGGACTACGGAGGAAACTGGCACTGGAAACATCTTCCACGTCCGGGCCGCGACGCACTTTGGCCTCTTGTGGCGGCTGGTTGCCGGGTAGTTGCGCCAGCATCGCGCGCGTGTAGTCGTCCATCCCCGCGGACGCACCGCCGTTAGCACCCTGCCCATCGCCACTGCCCATGCCCCCGACCGATCCCATACGCCGGTCCATCAGGCTCGGGCCACTGCTGGAGTCGTGTATCGCAGACGGGGCAGCGAACATTGCCGGCGCGCGCGGCAACTCCTGCGGTGGCAACGGCGGCAACATTGGAATGGGAGCGGCCTGCACCTGCTGTTCCAACGGCGGCGCGGTCGGCAGTTCCGGCGTGGATACGCGCGCCGTCTCATTGACCTTGGCCGGCAACTGCTGATCATCCCTGGATTTGCGCAGCAGCAGGAAGCCCATGGAAATGAGCAGCACCACAATGCTGCCCAGAAAAAACAGCGCCTTGCGATTCAAGCGCTGCTCTTCGGCCGAGCGCAACTTCGGTGCGGCGGCGTCAAGATCCGGGGCTGACTCGGCGTATGCCCTACCGTAATAGGGATTGCTCGAGGTTGAATCGATGACTTCCGGTGCGCTCTCGCCGCCCTGATCGCGCGCATTGTCCGCCGCATTGCCGGGGATAGTGTGCTGGCTCATTTCTTCACGTTCCTTCGCAAGCCCACCACGCTGTCACCATGACGGATCACCAGGTAGGGATAGGTTCCGTGCACGATCAGCGCATTGCCCTCGACCGTGGTGTTGACGACAAAATCCTCGCCATGTTCGGTCTCGCGACCAAACACCGCGGGGAAAATACCGGTTTTATACTGCGGCGACACAGGCAGCCTCAGGTAGGTGAAGCGTCCATCGTCATAGGCATTGACTGGAATCAGCCAACCCATTTTCTTCGCGCCACGTGTGGAATACGCGTAATCGAAATTGTAGTGACGGTCCTTGGCCAGCTCCGCACTCACCAGCGGCTGGAGCTCTTCCTCAACAGCTTGCCGGGCCGCACTGAACTCGGTGCCGCCGGGATAGTTGAAGGTGATCTTGTACTGCACGCCGGCCCGCCGCGCCTGTTCAAGCTGGCGCCAGTCGGTCGCGACCACCTTCAATTCGAAGATGTAGGAATGGGTTTCGGTGCGCACCATCATGTTGGTGTCGACATCGATATTTTTAGGCTTCAGATAGAACACGTTCTCACGACGCGTCAGCTCCCAGCCATTGCTGAAACCGGTGCTGTAGTCGAGGATCTTCTCGTGGGGACTGAGTTCGATCTGTGTCGTCAGCCCCAATCCGGTACGGACCGGATAGATGCGGTCCTTCTCGTATTCGTACTGGTGCACCGCCTGCGCTGCAACCGGAGCACTGAACCCGGCCAACATCGGCAACAGGACCAGGATGGTCCACCAAACTCTTGCACTACTCATCGGTTGCCAACTCCCTCAGCAGTTCCGGTGGAAATTCCTTGGCCACGCGGCCGCTCCGATTGCGGTGGTGCGACGTGGCCTGGCAGCACCATCCCTGGCATGACTTGCCCGGCGGCTCCCTGGGGCATGGAGTGGCCCGGCGCGGGTTGAGCCGGCAGGGAACCCGGCTGACCCGCAGCCGGATCGATCAGGGTGGCTGCCTCGGAAGAGGTCGGATCGTAATTGGCGTGCATCGACGCCTGCAGGGATGAAGGAGCCATCGCCGCGTCATCCGGTACCGGCACACCGCGCGCGTAGTCGTTGTCAACCCGGTATTCGGTCACCTGAAAAGCGAGCGGATTCAGTACGCGGTCGTGTTCGGACAGCGCCAGATCAGTGCGATACTCAAACCGCATCGTGACCAGCTGGTTGTCGAGAAATTGCGCAACACCCGTGTTCTTGTCCAGCAGGCTACGCTGGATGCGTACCGAAGCGCCTCGGAAGCCACCATCGGGTTCGGCACCCAACGGGGTGATGCTCAGGATCTTGATCCGTATCGCCTTGTTGACGCCGTATACGTAAACCGGGTTCTGCGGATTATTGTTCGCATAGCGTTGCCGCTGCGTGGCAGCCACCGGTTCGGACGACATGGTGAACACTAGGTCCCAGTCCCGCAGTCCCATGACCGCCGAATCGAACGACTCGCGCGCCAATACATACTGGGCCACATTGCTGCGATTGATCGCTTCATGGGCGGTAATGGTTTCACCCTGGAAGGTGCCGCTCAGCCGGGCTACGGTGGCAGTGCCGGTGTAGGCATCGGCCATCACCAGGAAGGGCACTTTTTCCTTCAACGGCAGCATGTAGTAATAGCCGCCGACCAGTGCCAATGACATCAGCAACGAGACGCTCGCCACCCGCCAGGCGCGACGCTCGCTGCGTCGTGCCATATCGGCAACAGTCAACTCGTAGCTGACGGCCTTGGCCACTGCGTGATCGACCTTCTGACTGCTGCCTGCATCCTTTCTACCGAACATGGATTCATCCGTGCTGCATGGCCATCAAGAGGGATGCGCTGTACGCGAAGCGTGGGCACACCGGGTTCGCTGCTTGCAGTGCCGCGTCAGCTTCCGTTATGAAGCGGCCCACTGGCCGTCGACGCGACCGGTGCAGCCCCTTGGGTCACGGTTTGCACCACGATGCTGTTACCCACGATCGAAACAGACACCCCCTGCATCGCATAGGCGGCAGTGACGTCAGTCATGGCCTCGTGTGGATTGGTAGTACCGATCCTCGAGACCGCACCATGCAAGGTGTAATCGGAGCTGAGCCGATAATCCAAGGTCATTCCCGCATCCTTGGCCCAACGCTCAAGCATGGCCTTGAGCGTGCCGTCCATTGGCGTCGCCTGGTACACATAGCTGCTGTAAAGCGGGATCTCCTGCGTCGTACTGGCGAAACGGTTTACCGGTTGCCAGCGCCCGCCAAAATCCCGGGCAGGCGTCGTGCCACAGCCGGCCAGCATCAGACCTGTCGCTGTCAGCACAAAAATATTCTGAAGAAGACGCTTCACATTCACCTCGTTACCCATTCGCCAGCGCGGATGGAAAGATCGAACTACAAGGGAAAAGGCGCGACGGATCCTTCCCAGGGAATCGCAGGGCAATCAACTTCAAGTCATCTACGGACAGCGGACCAGGGATGATTCCGGCAGGCCAAGGCGGGTGTGCATACGAAAAGGTGATCTCCGTATCACGGGAAAAATATTCAACAGGCGGCATGGCCCCGGACTTCCCTGCCTCATCACTCCCCCAGAGCATCCAGCAGAACCGCGCGACGGTTTTATGTCACCCGCCGTCTTGCGGTTGAACAGAATCTGCCTTCCGGGAAGATGAACGTCAATCGACTGGCGCACAGTTTCAAGATAATCACCCAAGACAAGCCGCCGACGCTGTACGCGCGCGTAGGAAAACTCCGCTTCAGAGCGTCAGTACCGGCGCAATCACCCGGGGTAATAGACGGGATGTGAAGTAGCGATCCTGGTAATAGCGGATTTTTTCGCATTTCACCGGGTTGGCAATGCCCTCATACAGAAATACCTGCGCCTCCGCCCCCATGGCTTTCAGCTCCTGTGGCAGCATCAGCGCCCGGCGTTCTTCACTGATGCTATGACTGGTCTCGCGGCCTTTGGTGACGTTTTTACGGCGCACCGTGGTGTAGCCAAGCATCTCGGAGTAGTCATTGGCATCCTGCTGTTCACGCGGGGCGTACAGAATCTGCAGCGCGTGGTTGGTGATGATGGTGCGCGATACGTCCTTGCCATACGTTGCATCGAGCTGTGCCATGGACTGGATGATCGGCAGCAGACGGAGGTTGTAGCCCGCCATGTACGCCACCGCGGTGGCAATGATGTCCACACGTCCGATCGCAGTGAACTCATCCATCAACAGCAGGCACTGATACTTGAGCTCCGGATTGCTCCGGGGCAGTTCCTTGGTGTTGAGGTTGATGATCTGGCTGAAAAGCAGATTCACGATCAATCGGCTCTCAGCCAGCTTGTTGGGCTGGATGCCTATGTAGATCGTCATCTTCTTCTTGCGCAGATCCGTCAGCAGGAAGTCATCCGCACTGGTGGCCGCATCAAGAACCGGATTGATCCAGACATTGAGCGGCTCCTTGAACGTTCCCATGATCGAGGCGAATGTCTCGTCCGCCTGGGACAGCAGGTTCGAGAACGCCGAGCGCGTATTAGCACTGAGGAACGGCCGTGCCGCCAGTCCTTTCAAGTAGGGCTTGAGATCGGTACCGTCACCGGAAGACAGCCGATAGATAGCGCCGAGTGTCGGAACCCCGCTGGCGCCTGGAAAGCCGGAACGCCGCTCGTCATCGCGGTTCTCGAACAGGTACAAGGCGAACGCCATGAACGCATTGCGGGCCTGGCTGATCCAGAATTTCTGATCATCGGAGCCATCTGGATACAACATCGCCGCGATGCTCATCAGATCCGATACCCGGAACACAGGATCGGCTGAAACATAGGTCAGCGGGTTCCAGCGATGGGTGCGGCGATCCTCGGCAAACGGATTGAACAGATATACCTCCTGCCCTTGGCTTGCCCGCCAGCCACTGGTCAGATCGAAATTCTCCTGCTTGATGTCCAGCACCACCACGGACTGCTCGTAGTCCAGCAGATTGGGAACCACGATGCCAACGCCTTTTCCCGAACGCGTTGGCGCCGCCAGGATCGCAAACTGCTGCCCCGGCAGACGCACAATCCTGCCCCCGAATTTACCGACGATCAGTCCGGTGCCGCCGGATTTGAACATGCCCTGCGCGGCCAGGTCCGATGCACTGGCAAACCGTGCATCTCCATGCAGGGAGCGCTTGCGCGGACGGAGCAGCATCAGGACCGTTGCGACCCACAAGGCACCACAGACACCAAATCCGATGTAGCCGGCAAGCCTTATCCTGGCGGCGTACGGCGCCCATTGCGGCACGCTCAAGGCGTTGAGATATTGCTTGTAGGTCAGCACACCGAAATTCGCGGTATCGGCCTTGAGCAACAACAGCACGACATACCCGGACACCATGTAGCCGGCTACGCCGAACAGGACGATAGTGAAGGCCAGAGCAATCCATTTGTTCCTGGTCAAATCCCGATCTCCATTCCATAAGACCTGTCTAGATTTTTTACGATCCCGGCAACGCACAGGTCATGCGCAACACACGGTTACCGTATGTTCGGGGATACCGTGCGGTGACACGGAGGCCATCACGTTCACCAATACCACCGCCTAGACCGCAGGACGCCTCGCACGCCGGTCAAGGCGTGCTCCAGTATGGAAGGCCTGACCGCCCGGCAGACGAGATGCAGTCCACAACTCCGGAACCCGGATATGCAGGTCAAGCAGAAGACGTAAAGCACCTACCCGCGTGCCGGGACGGGGCGACGCAATGAAGGTGAAAGGCCGACGAACCGGCTTTCAAGCGCAACAGGTAATGGATGCTTGGCAGGAAACGCCGGCATACATGATGGCTGCCCAAAAGAAGAAAACAGACGTCCGGGAACCGCATGGGGACGATACGAAAGTAGAACACCCCATCCGCACGGGTACCGAGCATCCTGACCCCCAAGGTCAGAGCCCCCCCACCCCCGATCCTGACAGCCGCTCGACGAAGGAACATGGGCACCGCGGCAAAGAGCCGTATGCTGGCGATGCCGAGGAGCAATCTGCAGCCCGGCCCGCGACAACAAAAAAACCGGCACTGGGCCGGCTTTTTTCTTATCCACTGTTCCCTGCAATCCAAGGTACTTAGTGGTGGGCGGTACAGGGTTCGAACCTGTGACCCCTACCATGTCAAGGTAGTGCTCTACCGCTGAGCTAACCGCCCTTCTCAGCAACAATTTGTCGTTGCGAGGGCGCGTATCTTAACCCTGCAATCCGGGAAGGACAATAGTTTTTCCAAAAAATTTTCACATTGCCTGCGATCAGCCCAGATTGGCTTCTTTCAGACGATGGATCTTGTCGCGCACACGGGCCGCATCCTCGAACTCCAGGTCACGCGCATGCTGGTACATCTGCTGCTCCAGCTCCTTGATCCGCGCGGCCAGCGTGGCCGGCTCCATCGGCAGATAGTCGGCCTCCGGCTCGGCCACACGCCGTCCCTTGCCCTTGGCACTGGACTTGGGCGAGGACTCCTCATGCGCCCCCTCGAGGATATCCACGATGGCACGCGCCACCGATTTGGGCACGATGCCATGGGCCTCGTTGTACTCGACCTGTTTCTGCCGACGCCGGTCGGTCTCATCAATGGCCGCCTGCATCGAACGGGTGATCTTGTCCGCATACAGGATGGCCTTGCCACGTACGTTGCGCGCCGCGCGGCCAATGGTCTGGATCAACGAGCCGGTTGAACGCAGGAAGCCCTCCTTGTCCGCATCCAGAATCGCCACCAGCGATACCTCTGGCATATCCAGGCCCTCGCGCAACAGGTTGATGCCGACCAGCACGTCGAACTTGCCCAGGCGCAGGTCACGGATGATCTCCACACGCTCCACCGTGTCCACATCCGAGTGCAGGTAGCGCACGCGGATGCCGTGCTCGCCCAGGTACTCGGTCAGGTTCTCCGCCATGCGCTTGGTCAGCGTGGTGACCAGCACGCGATCGCCCATCTTGATCCGCGCATTGCACTCGGACATCAGATCATCAACTTGCGTGCCCACCGGCCGGATCTCGACCGGTGGATCCACCAGCCCCGTCGGCCGCACCACCAGCTCGGTGATTTCCTCGCCGGATTCGCGCAGCTCGTACGGCCCGGGCGTGGCCGACACATAGATGCTGCGTGGCGAGCGCGCCTCCCATTCCTCGAAACGCAGGGGGCGGTTGTCCAGCGCAGATGGCAGACGGAAGCCGAACTCCACCAGCGTCTCCTTGCGCGAGCGATCACCCTTGTACATCGCTCCGATCTGCGGAATGGTCACATGCGATTCGTCGATCACCAGTAGCGCATCGGCCGGCAGGTAGTCGAACAAAGTCGGCGGCGGCTCGCCCGGCGCCTTGCCGGTGAGGTGCCGCGAGTAGTTCTCGATGCCGTTGCAGTAGCCGACCTCGGCCATCATTTCCAGATCAAACTGGGTGCGCTGCGCCAACCGCTGCGCCTCCACCAGCTTGTTCTGCGCATACAGCTGCTCCAGACGCTCCTTCAACTCGACCTTGATGGTCTCGACCGCCGCCAGCACCCGCTCACGCGTGGTCGCGTAATGCGTCTTCGGATAGATCGTGTAGCGCTGCAGCTTGCGCAGACTTTCGCCGGTGAGTGGATCGAACATGCCCAGCCGCTCGATCTCGCCATCGAACAGCTCGATGCGCAATGCCTCGCTGTCCAGCTCCGCGGGAAACACATCGATCACCTCACCGCGCACACGGAAGGTGCCGCGCTGCAGCTCGTATTCGTTGCGGGTGTACTGCAGCTGGGTGAGGTGCTTGATCAGATCACGCTGATCGATACGCTCGCCCGTGGACAGGATCAGCCGCAACGACAGATAGTCTTCCGGCGCGCCGAGGCCATAGATCGCCGACACGGTGGCGACCACGATCGCATCGGGGCGCGACAACAGCGTCTTGGTCGCGGCCAGACGCATCTGCTCGATGTGCTCGTTGATCGAGCTGTCCTTCTCGATGAAGGTGTCCGACGACGGCACATAGGCTTCGGGCTGATAGTAGTCGTAGTAGCTGACGAAGTACTCCACCGCGTTATGCGGGAAGAACGCCTTGAACTCGCCGTACAGCTGCGCTGCCAGGGTCTTGTTGGGTGCCATTACCAGGGTCGGCCGCTGCACCTGCTGCACCACATTGGCGATGGTGTAGGTCTTGCCCGAACCGGTGACCCCCAGCAGCGTCTGCTTGGCGATCCCCGCCTCGAAGTTGGCGACGAGCTTTTCAATCGCGGCCGGCTGATCACCTGCGGGCGAGTAAGGGGAGACGAGCTGGAAACGGTCGGTCATGGCAGCTTCAACAACGGGACTTGCCGATTATAGCGAGCCGCCGGATGACAACTGGCCGGGCAGCTTCCCTACCACTCGTACTGCAACTGTCTGATAACGCGCGCCCTTGTCTCGAACAACGATAGCCACTTCTCTTCATCCGGACCGGGCAAAGGAGGAAGCATGGCCAGAGCACCGCGCCCCAGACATCAGCCACAGTACACCCGCTCCACCGGCGTCACCCTGATCGAACTGCTGGTCACCACCTCCATCATCGCCATCACCCTGGCGCTGGCTGCACCTTCGTTCAGCGAGCTGCTGAAACGACAGCGCGGCATCGCCGCCAACAACATGTTGGTTGCGCACCTGAACCTGGCAAGGAGTCGGGCAGTCACCCATCGCTCGATCGTTGCGACCTGCCCTTCCACCAATGGAAGCACCTGCCACACCACGCCTGACTGGACAGCGGGCTGGCTGGTGTTCATGGACTCCGATGGCAACAGAAGACCGGACCACCCAAGTCACATAGTTGCTACCGAGACAAGAAGCCCGGACAACGACATCCGTATCACCTCGTCGGCCGGCCGCAACCAGGCCCGCTATCTTCCCGACGGGAGGAGCGCCGGCAGCAATCTCACCATCACAACCTGCATCGACAACCGCCAGTCGATCCAGATCATCATCAACAATACGGGCCGCATACGGCTCGCCAGATCCAGTTCGCCTGCACCTTGCACCTGACCACGATCATCGCGCGTGAAATTCACTCTTGCACCCAGGTGCGCACATCAATACAATGTGCGCCTCGCCCGAATAGCTCAGCCGGTTAGAGCACTTGACTGTTAATCAGGGGGTCGTTGGTTCGAGTCCAACTTCGGGCGCCAGATTAAAAAAATACCTGCCTCACGGCAGGTTTTTTTATGCCCGTTCCCAGAGAAATCAAGAAGGCCGGCCCACATCTGCGGGCCGGCCTTCTTGATCAGAAACACTTGCTCACGTTGCTGCCAGCACTTCCAGTGACGCTTCGCACCCCCGCCTGATTGATGCTGAGCGTTTCGCACAAAGTGTCTTTTGAAGCCTGCGTACCCGTTGGCGTAGCGGTAAGCGTATAGCTGGTAGCCGCGATAGCCGGCGCCTGGATCACATAATGGTCCGACACTTCCTGTATACAAGCGGTGTCCGGCAACCCCGGCACCTCGTAAGACATGTGGGTCGTGTAGTAGCGCTCCATGAACTGCGCCATTTCCATCAGGCAGGTCGCCCCCGCTACACGCCGGGCTTTCACCATATGTTGGGTGTAGCTGGGAAGGGCGATGGCGGCAAGAATCCCGAGCACCGCCACCACGATCATCAGCTCGATCAGCGTAAAACCTTTTTCCCTGCGCATCTTCATGCCCTCCTTCATTGCGCCACAATCTCACGCCAGCTGATACGGCTCGGCCGCCCACCGGTCGGCGGATTGATGCCCGAGCTCGACGTACCGCTGCTCAGGTCACTGGGTCCCTGGCCGGTACCCACCGTTGCCAACGAGCTGGTCACATTGACCTCGGTCGGCATGCCGCCACTGATACCTACCGAACCAATCACGCCAGGGTTGCCATCCTTGTCCTTCAGACCCGTCTGATCGGTGAAATAGCCTCCCGACTTGGGACTGGTGCCGGTGAAAAGATTCAGCGCATTTACAAACCCACTACCCGCTGCGCCCGAGCAATCAGCTCCCGTCGCCGGAATCACAGACGCCAGATACATCGCCGATCCGTATACCGTGGGCGCTGAGGTCACGCGCTCAGGTACTGGCAGGTCGATATACCAGCCCTGCTTGCTGGACGGAAGCACAGAGTAGTTCTCGAACCCGCGGGCATCCTCGCCCTTGGCTGTCTTTCCAGAAAACGGAATCGTGCGTGCCTCAAGCTGGCTGCGCGCAGCAATAGTCGCGCCGGTGTCGATGATCCCGTAAATGCTCTGGGTCTGGGAAGTAATACCGGGAGCGGGTACATCGCCGTTGGAAATGAACTTGCCGGTGCCAAATCCCACGAACACCTGCCCGGACGTATCGCGACCAACGGCGAGACCTCCGGTGATCGGCTGCGGGTTGCCCCCTGCGTCCTTGGCTTGGAACAGCTTCACAGCCGCACCCGGGTTGGTGCCCTCGAAATCCCAGCGCCAGACATTGCCCTTCAGATCCCCGCCGTATACGACATCGATCAAGCCGTCGCCGTTGAAATCCGCCATGCCCGTGGACATCAGCCCGTTTCCGGTGCCAGCGTCGGCAATAAGTGTGTGCTTCCGGGTAACCGCGCCGTTGGCAGCCAGCTCGTAGGCATACAACGTAGCGGAACCATTCGGGCTATCGATACCATTCGGCACCAGCGCGTATGTCTTGCCCCCATTTCCTTTACGGATGCGCACCGCACCAAACACATAGCCCATATCCCTGTCCGGATCGGCTCCGGACGCGGGAGTCTGGAACGTGTCATCCCACAGAACATTCGAGGCACCCATGGAGGCGGGATTGGTGACATTCAGCGCGAATACACCTCGCCCACCACGCCCCAAAGCACCAACGAGGATGTTCCGCCCACTTCCCTGGTTGACGCGACTGATCACATCCATCTGGCCGTCAACGAAATAGCGGTGTTCGTAGGAAGGAGCACTCAGGCCGGCCATGGCCCCAAAATCCAATCCTTTCGGAACATAGGAGAAAAGTACCTTCCCATCCGTGGCCCGGATACCGTGCAGCATGCCGTCATTGGCCCCTACGTAAACGGTATTGGTATCCTCAACATAGCTGGGCGAGGAGTCGACGATATCGCCAAGCGGATATGCGCGCTTGCGCAATACTCCACCCACGCGCCCCTCCTCCCTGCTCTGGTCACCGCGCAGATAATCGATATTGTCAGCTGCGGAAACCGCATCCGCAGTGCCGCTGCGCGCGAAAACACCAGCAGAGGGCATACTGCTCGTGAACTGCTGGGCAGTACCGCCAAAGCTGGTCAAGACCGTCCGGTCTGCGAAGCCGCTATTCACCCCCCCTGCGCCGAACGTCTTGGACAACGCCCAAAGCGGCGTATCTGACACCCCGGTGAGAGCGGCATTGAATGGGCTTGCAATCAAGTCACCAATCCAGCTTACCGAAGTAAATCCCGCGACGAACGTCAAGGTGGATGACTCCGTTTTGGTCGAGCTAGATGCGATGTTCGATCCAGATGCACTACGCGAGTCGATCGCACTGAGCGCGGCAGTCAACGCTGCCGCGAACTTATCTGTATCTGTAGCAACAACAAAACTGCCGTGACCGTTCAGACTGGCATGCCAAAGATCGTCGATACGGGCTGCACCGGAATTGGTAATCGGATTTGGCCACCTACCCGCCGCCGGCGGTTCCTGATTGGGATCCAACGTACCCTGCAAGCCGATCGAAATGCCAAAGGTGACCATATGCTGCCAAGTCGCCGGATCAGCACCCGTCGGCCTTACATTATCTCCAAGATCCGCCCGCAGATCCTTTTTCCAGAATTCATAGGCGACGTCGGCCAATGTATCGGCGACCGCATCGCCATGCTTGCTTCCCAGATCCGAATTCCCAACCGCGGGACTATAACCGCCGGCAGAATCCGCCTGGTTCCAATAGCCATCGGTGGTCAGCAGGGCGTAATTCTGGCGGCAACTCAACATGTTTCCACTACTGTCCTTCCACGGCGCATCTGTCTGGAAGTAGCGTCCGGCACGCTGCAAAGCACCATGAAGTGGCGTATTGCCACTCGCGGTAGCAGCTTGCAGGCTGTCGTAGAAATTACTGCGATTAGCGCTCTCGAACAGCCCATCGTTGGTGGCTGTGGGAATTGGAAACGCGGGCACACTGCCCCTTACAGAAACAGTATTCCCATTACGCCTGTTCCAGATGGTGTCGAACCCGACACGATAATTTTTCCCAAGACGCCCGAATGCCTCAGAGGCCCCCGCCTTGGCCATCTTGTTCCGCGACCGATGATAGTGGTACCAGTTGGCAAAATTCTGCAGCTCATCAGCCTGTGCACGAGGCGGAAGCACATTGCCATCTTTATCTTTCACGGTACGTGCGGGGGTGGCGTCCTCCCACTCCCTATAGACAGAGGCCGAGTAGCTTATGTTTGAAATATTACTATTCGAAGCGTTTCGGATCTGCAGATAAATCCACGATCTCGAAGAGACGTTGACAGACAAGCTCTTAGTATTGTTGTTGCTAGTATCGCTATTCAGCTGCGAGTTGTTAGCGCAACTACTATTTGAAAAAACATAAAGATCCGCATTCCTACTTCCTGACACCTGAAGAGTCACAGTATCCATACCATCGACAGGAATCGCGAAACAGGCGGAATTCCCTCTATTTGCGAGGGAAACCGTACCACTCAAGATCACGTCCGTCCGTGAGACCTGCTTCTGAACCACACCGCCGTTGTAGCTGTTGGCAGAAGAAGAACTCGCGATCCGATATTTATCGTAATTCGACGAATTAGTCCCTGGATTGGAAACCCCCGCCTTGGGTATGTAGAAATACGATTCCGCCTGATCGCGAAGATCAAAACCGCCGTTGCTTACGGACGTTGTTGAACTTGAAACGGAACGGAAATTTGCATTGCCAAACCGATCATCCAAATGAACACTCGCCTTCCGCCACGGCTTGTAATCCCGATCAGGATTGTAGTAAAGCGTGTTGTTTATATACGACCTGTCTCGCACGAGATCACTCAAAGAGTAGCGATCGGTGGGCATATGAACCGCGTCCATCGACCCAGAATCGTCAAGGATCAGCATGATATTCGGCGGTATGGCTTCACCGCCGGTCAGCAGCGGATACTGGGGAAAGGACGTCGGCGCCGCCTGCGCGGATGCTGCGGCAACCATCGACATAGCCATTGCGGCGATAGCCGTGCGGACGCGGGCGGCGAGAATATTTTCTTGGCAATTATTGGATTTCATAGCACGCCCCGATCAGCGACGATACATCGATTGGACAACGACCTCGCCGCCATTGGGCGTGGCTGCGTAAGCGGTAATGCGGTAGACGCTCTGTTCCGCAGTGGTGATACAGGGCTTGGAAACATCAATGCAGTCTGACGCACCGCCCCCGTTCACCGACGTTCCGAAATCTTCGATCACAAAGCGTGGAGTGAGTACGGCACTTCCACTGCCCACTGGCGTTCCCTCCTGGAACTGGCCGCCGTCTTCCCAAAAACCCGCTTCTGCCCAAGCCGGTTCCGCATCAGGCATGGGCATGGCACAACGCCCGGCCGCGCAACCGGAAGACGGGAAAGTGACATTGCCATCACGCACAACGATCTCCGCCTGCCTCAGCCCGGCTTCCGCCACCTGGAAGGCTCGACTCCGGGCGACAGTATTGGCAGCCATACGTTCCTGCATGATCGCACCGCGCATCGAAGCCAGCCCTAGCAGGGTGATAATCACCAGCAGCATCAACACCACCATCAGGGCGGCGCCCGACTGGGCAGACGCGGTCACACCCATATTCCGGCTCGGACTCACTGGATATCCTCCTGGTGATTACGCAGGACGATGAAATCCTCCATTGTGCGGGTGATAACATTGCCATCCACACCTTGAACGTCCCGCGCAGCCATCGCTCCCTGCTCTGCCTGGAAGGCGAGCGTTAGATGTACAGACGTCACTCGTGCCCAAGCATTTGCCGCCGTGACTGCGGCGGCGTCCGAATATCCCGCTGCCGCACCAATTTTGTATCCGAGCGTCATATTAGTGACTCCTTCGGCGATTTCACTCCTCGCCCCTTGGGCCGTGCGATAGAGTGAACGGCCCCCTCTTCCGTTGTTATCGACCGTCCATCGCGCCTCATAAGGCGCGACCACGAATGCAGGCGAACGTCCGATACCACGAGGACAATTGGTCACATCCGCAGCGGTCGGCGTACTCGCGATGCGGAAGCAATAACCCGGGCCGGACTCAGCCAAGGTGCAGCGGCTTGCATCCGGCGCTGGTGTCAGGCCTGCACCGCAATTGGCACCCGCGGCGTGCTCGATATTGGATCCGGAGATTGCTGTTGCAGAGAAGGCGATCGCCTCATCCGCGTTACACACCATCAATGCCTGCCCAGCGGACAGCCCCGCAACGGAATGGACAGACAGCGCATTGACCGGCCGGGCGTGCTCCTGCACACGGTACTGCTGCCCATTTGCAAGATACACGGCAACGAAATCCTGGCCACCTGCGGTTCCCCCGGAGATTCCGTTGACCACGCCGTTCCAGAAATTCAGATCAGGCGCGGCAATCTGCATCGTCAACGGCTTTGTCGCATTGAAGCGCGCACATGGATTCATTCCCGCCTCGCGCAAATCGCGCGCGATCATTTCAAAAGCGGCTCGCTGGTTTTCCTGGATGCGATTTACCGCCTCGGTCGAGCCATACACCCGCCGGTTTGACAGGAAAATACTTCCCGCTGCCGCAACCACCAGCAAACCCAGCAGCAAGGCCACCATCAGCTCAATCAGTGTGAAGCCGCGGGCTCTCGAATAATTGATCCGTTTCATAGCTGGCTGGTGACCTCGATTCGCTCAGGATCGTCTGTACTACCACCGGTACCGCGCTCGTCGTTCCACTGGATGCCTACCGAGCAGACCATGCGTCCCGCGTCGCAGATCACCCGCCCCTGTGCATCAGGAGCGACAGTTGACTGCAGGCCATCCAGCCAGCCATCCAGCGTGCCAGCCTGCCCGCTGCCTTCGCCAGCGACGTAGATATTCGTGTTGTAGATGGACAGGTTCGTACGATCCGCGCGAATGATGTCCATCATCGAGTAGATCTGGACTGCCGCCTGGGTCCTGCTTGCCGAACTGCCGGTGTTCTTGAGCGTGATCGCCTGCAGCGCGGCCACTCCCAGCACGCCGATCGCCAGCACCAGTACCGCCACCATCACCTCAATCATGCCAATGCCCAGTTGCGCATTGAGCGACGATGAAATTTTCCTTCTGCTAGTCATGACTCATATATCTCCTGGTGCCCGGCACCCAGCCCCCGCGGCGCGCTTAGCGGAAGCAACACGCACCATGCTGGCAGACACATCAAATGAATTCTCATTTGGAAGGCTCGGTGCACATACAGCGACCGTCCCACTGGTCCGCCCCCCCACCTGCACGAACCCGGCCGGCGTGAAGGAGATTCGCGCATTTCCCGCAGCCACATTCGGGCTCACTGTCACCGTCAATGCCGGGTTGACTTCGGCAGATCGCACAACCGTGGACACGCCATTTTTTGTCGCCAGCACCAGCCAGCGGTTCCCGCTGGCACCGGAGCAGGTCTGCCCATCAGAAGTGGCACAGAACGTCGTCGTCGCCCGGCGGGCAATCGCCTCTGAACGTGCCGCCTGTATCGCGGCCACCATTTCATTGCCGCCCGCCACCAGACGATTGTGGCTGATCATCCGCCCGAAACTGGGCGTGGCGATCGCGGCCACGATGGCCAAGACAGCAACCGTTACCATCAATTCGACCAGGGTGAACCCCTCGACCCGGCACCTCCCGATCGCGCCGCCACACTTCCGCAGCCTGGAATCGGCCATGCATACGCTCCCCATATTCACTAAGCTCGGACACTAGGCCAAACAACAACAGAAATCAGCGCTTCGGGGGATGAGCGGTCTTCCGGAACGACCAAAGGCCCCCAACTCCCCCCGGCCCCTCCCGATGCCCGAAAAATTGCCCATCACCCCGCTGGACACTCTCTGGAAAGCTCCCGCCGTGACCTGGACGGTCCTGGCCGGCGAGGGGCTGGCGATCATCCTGGCATTGGCACCGGAACACAGCGGCAGCCGCTGGGTATTGTTCGGCGCGTTGTCCTTCATGATCCAGTGGATATCGCTGTCGGCACTTGGCGCCCTGTACCTCCTGCGGCGCCCGCTGTCCCGACTCTCCCCCTCATGGATCGCAAACGTCACCCTGCTCCTGCTGGTGCTATCCACCTTATTGGTATGCACTGCGAGCTGGTGGCTGCTCCGTGATCTCTGGCCAGAGTCGGCCAGTCCTTGGCAGCCCGCACTGCTTCGCTTTACCGGGATCATCCTCACTTTCGGACTGCTAGCGGTTGTTGCTTTCCAGAACCACTGGCGCTTACGCCAGCTCGCCCTGCGCGTAAAACAGGCCGAACTGGAGGCCCTCCAGGCCCGCATACGTCCCCACTTCCTGTTCAACACGCTCAACACCGGCGCTGCGATGGTGCACAACAATCCAAGTGGCGCGGAACACCTGCTGCTGGACCTTGCCGATCTCTTCCGCGCCGCACTGGCCGGCCCCCAGGAAATCCCCCTGGAGGAGGAACTGGCGTTGTCGCGGCGTTACCTTGAAATCGAGGCACTCAGATTCGGGGATCGCATGCGCATCTCATGGCAGTTACCGGCAGCAATCCCTCCGCTACGCGTCCCCTCACTCTCGATCCAGCCGCTGGTGGAAAACGCAATCCATCACGGCATCGAACCCTCGCCCGAGGGCGGCGAAATCTGCCTGCGGCTTACACAAAGCGAGCGCGGCATCAGTATCACAATCGAAAACGATCTGGCCCCTAGCGGCACACGCCCTTTAAGGAATGGACACAACGTGGGCCTGGAGTCGGCACGTGCCCGGATACATGCAATGACCGGCGGCGCAGGCGGTGTAGCGACACGCTCGGAGAACGGTCGCTACATCACCATCGTCACACTCCCGATACCGCCCTGAGACTCAGGTCACCACCTGGTAGCAGGGCTTGTAATCCCCGGCGATCTTCATGCGACGCTGTTCGACAAAGGCGCGCAGCAGCGCGTCCAGCGCCTGCATCATCTCCGGGTCGCCGTGGATCTTGAACGGACCGAACTCCTCGATCCGGCGCATACCATCTTCCTTCACGTTGCCTGCGACGATGCCGGAGAACGCGCGACGCAGGTCCGCCGCCAGCTCGGGTGCCGGTCGGCCATGGTGCAGGTCCAATCCCGCCATTGCCTCGTGCGTGGGGACAAACGGGCTCTGGTACTCGGCAGGAATTTCCACCGACCAGTTGAAGAAGAACGAGTCCTTGTGCGCCAGGCGGTACTCGCGCACGCGCTTGATGCCCTGTGACATCTTGCGCGCCACCGCCACCGGATCACCGATGATGATCTCGTAGCGGCTGGCGGCCTGGTCGCCGAGCGTCATACGGATGAAGCGGTCGATCTGCTCGAAGTAAGGCGCGGCGATCGCCGGACCACTGAGAATCAACGGGAACGGCAGTTCCCTATTCTCTTCGCGCAACAGGATCCCCAGCAGATAGAGGATCTCCTCGGCCGTGCCCACGCCGCCCGGGAACACGATGATGCCGTGACCCAAACGCACAAACGCCTCAAGGCGCTTCTCGATGTCGGGCATGATCACCAGGTGGTTGACGATCGGGTTCGGCGACTCGGCCGCGATGATGCCCGGCTCGGTGATGCCGATGTAACGGGTGTTGGTCTTGCGCTGTTTGGCATGGGCGATGGTGGCCCCCTTCATCGGCCCCTTCATCGCTCCGGGGCCGCAGCCGGTGCAGATATCCAGGTTGCGCAGCCCGAGCTCGTAGCCGACCTGCTTGGTGTACAGATACTCGTCGCGCGAGATCGAGTGCCCGCCCCAGCACACCACAAGATTCGGCTCGCTCGGCTGCAGGATGCGCGCGTTGCGCAGCAGGCCAAACACGGCGTTGGTGATGCCTTCGGAAGTCTCCAGGTCCGAGGCGTATTCCGGCCCCAGCTCGATTGCCATGTAGGCCAGATCGCGCACCACCGAGAACAGCAGCTCGGCGATACCGCGGATGATCTCACCATCCACGAACGCCATTGCCGGCGCATTGCTCAGATCGATGCGGACACCGCGGTCCTGTTGCGCCACTTGGATGTCGAAATCCGGATAGAGATCGCGCGCGGCGCGCGGATCATCCGAGGCGCTGCCACTGGTCAGCACCGCCAGCGCACAGCGGCGCAGCAGTTCGTGCATGCCACCGCCGGAGGCGTCGCGCAGGCGGGCCACTTCCGCCCGCGACAGCACGTCCAGCCCGCCACGTGGGTAGATGCGCGCATCCTGCACCGGCAATGCACGCGCCATACCGTCACTGTTCTTCATTTCCATCGTCATTCCATCCTTATTGGCGATCGACTTTAGCCCCGCCCCCACAAAAAAGAAAACGGCCGGGTCGCCCCGGCCGTTTTCATTCACATCCGATCAATCAAACGATCAGAACTTGTACTTCAGGCTCAACATCATCGACCAGCGCGACACACCGGTGTTGCCCTTGTCGTTGTTGTTTTCCTGGATCGTCGGGTTATCGGTCGAGCCGGTGAACTGGTAGATGTACTTGCCGGTTGCCGGATCGATACCGCCATAGTTGGCGATGCGACGGGTCGAGAAGAAGCCGTAGTCGTCGATCAGGCCCCACTTCTTATTGAGCAGGTTGCCGACATTCATGATGTCCAGCGCAACTTCGGTCTTGTGGCCCTTGAAGAAGCCCGGCAGCTCCTGGCTGATACGCATGTCGAAGCTGTTGACCCACTTCGCGCGATGCGAATTGGCCGGAACAACCTGGCCCTTGTAGCCCGCCAGTTCCGGGGTCTTCTCCAGCCAATCGAAGAAGGCCTTCTCCATGCCGGCATCCTGCTGGAACTTTCCGCCGACAACCTTGCCGAACAGCACATCACCGTAGCCCGACGGCACGTAGAACAGGTCGTTGGTGCCGGCACCGTCGCCATTCACGTCGTTGTAGAAGATGTAGCTGTACGGACGACCGCTACGGCCTTCATAGAACAGGCCAACGCGGGTGGCGTTGTCGCCGAAGAAGTTGTGCTTCCACTCCAGGGTGCCGGTCACACGGTCCTTCATCGCATAACGCGAGTTGTAGGCCACGTTCTCGTTGGCGTTGAAGATCATGGTGTTGTTCCAGTTCGACGTGTTCTGCGAGCTGGTCAACGGGCTGACTTCCTTGGCCTGGGTGTAGGTGTAACCCAGCGACCAGCCCCAGTTCTCGGTCATCGGCTTGCTCACCGAGAACGTCGCCTGCGAGCTGCGGCCCTTGTCGGTGTTGCGCAGCAACATCACGTCACCGATGTTGCCGGGACGGTTGGCCTTGTTACCGGCACCGTTGGTGCCGTTTTCCATGCCGAAGTTGCCAGCATTGTTCGGATTCAGACCGGCAGCATTCCAGAAGATCTCACGACCATCCTGGCCAATCGCGGTCGGGCCTGCGCCCGCGGCGTTGTACAGGTCCAGACGCTCGAAATACAGCGCGTCCTTGACCTTGGTGACCAGCAGCTCGGCCGAGGCGACCATGCCGTACCACGGCAGTTCGTGATCGAACGCCAGGTTCGCCTTCCACACCGACGGCAGCTTGGTGCCCGGCTCGATCAGGTCCACGTTCTGGCGGGCGTTGCCCGGGGTCATGCCCGCGGTGGACGGCGGTACGGTCGGATCGAACGCCGGAGCGTTGGCGCCGCGCAGATCGTACTCGACATAGTTCAGACCGGTGTTCTGGTAGGCACCTGCCAGCCACACGTTCGGAGCCGCACCACCGAACAGGCCGACGCCGCCACGCAGCTGGGTCGGACGCTCGCTGTCGAAGGTGTAGTTGAAGCCGAAGCGCGGCTGCACCAGCTTGCTGTCAACCAGGTTGGTGTTGTTGTAGCCGTAGACCTTCTCGATCTCCGGGTTGTACAGGCGCTGGTCGCTGAAATCCGGCATGTCGACGCGCACGCCGAACATCAGGTTCAGGTTGTAGTTGATCGCCCAGGTGTCCTGCACGAACACACCGGTGTTCTTCAGGGTGAACGAGGCCGGGATGTCGTCGATGCTGCCATCGGCACGCGGCGCGCGCAGCTGGTAACGGTTCACCTTGCCCGCCAGGAAATCCTGAAGGCTGTTGAACTCGTAAACGCCGTTGAGATTACGGCCGTAGAAGTTCATCAGGTCGTTGTCGGAGTAGTCGAAGCCGAACTTGACGGTGTGGTCACCGACGTACCAGGTACCAGCACCGAAGGCGCTCAGTTCCTTGGACTCCACGATATTGACGTGGGTGTTCTGCTCGGTACCGAACAGCAGAGCATCGCGGCCATTGGCAGCGAAGCCGTTGATGCGGATCTGCGGCAGGTTGCTGGTCGGCACGCGGTTGGCCGAGTAGTCCTTGTGCGAGACCTTGAATTCGGTGGAGAAGTTTTCCGACCAGTCGGAGAACAGTTCGCCCATCCAGGTTTCATAGATCTTCGGCTGCGAATACCAGTGGCTGCTCAGCGAAACGGTGCTGTTGGTCAGGCCCGGGAAGCGCATCACGTCCTGCTGCATCTTGTTGTAGCGCAGGGCCGCACGATGATTCTCGTTGATGTTCCAGTCCAGCTTGACCGCGTACTCTTCGATCTCGGTCTTGTTGGCCGGCGCATTCAGGCTGCCGATGTCGTAACCCAGGCCCGACATGTAGTCCTGCACCTTGGTGATATCGGCATCGGTAACGCTG
The DNA here is from genome assembly GCF_056760355.1 of Stenotrophomonas sp. STEN013. Lineage (NCBI taxonomy): Bacteria > Pseudomonadati > Pseudomonadota > Gammaproteobacteria > Lysobacterales > Lysobacteraceae > Stenotrophomonas > Stenotrophomonas sp. STEN013. The sequence continues at coordinate 29,633 of NZ_JBRREO010000011.1, forward strand.
CCCTTGCCATACGGACCTTCGCTCAGGCTGACGCCCGGCGCGGAGCGCTCATACTTCTCGTAGTTGGCGAAGAAGAACAGCTTGTCCTTGACGATCGGGCCACCGAAGGTCATGCCGTAGGTGGTTTCGTCGTCGAAGCCGTTGAACTTGCCCTTCACGCCATCGAGCGTTTCACGCACCATGTCCTTGTCACGGTATGCGCCGTACACGGTGCCGTGGAATTCGTTCGTACCCGACTTGGTCACGGCGTTGATCACCGCACCGGTACCACCGTAGATGGTGGTGTCGTAGTTGGCCAGATCGATGTTGATTTCCTGGATGGCATCCATCGACACCGGCTGACGCTCGGTCGGCAGGTTGTTGGATTCCAGACCGAACGGGTCACCGGCGCCGATGCCGTCGATGCGGATGGCGTTGAAACGGGTGTTCTGGCCACCGGCCGAGATCGCGCCGTCAGCCTTGCTGACCTGCGAGATGCGCGGATCCAGACGGATGTAGTCCTGGATGTTGCGGTTGGCCGACGGCAGCGCCTCGAGGGTTTCACGGGTCACGTTGGTGCCGGTGCCCATCTTGTTGGCACTGAACACTTCCGAACCAGCACCGACAGCCATGACCTGCACCGCTTCCAGCGTGGTGGCAGCCAGATCGCCGGTGAGGGCCGCATTGACGGTGTTGACCTGGTTCAGGTTCAGATACACGCCATCTTCGGTCTTGGTGCCTTCACCCGGCTTGGTGATGGTGATGGTGTACGGACCACCCACACGCAGACCGCGGGCGTTGTAACGACCAGCAGCGTCGGTGGTCGCACGGCTGACCGTGCCCGACTCGACGTGCGTGATGGTGACTTCAGCACCGGTCACCGGCTGGCCAGCAGCGGAGGTGACCTGGCCGCCGACACCGGCGGACGTGCTTTGTGCGAACGCGGGCGCGGCCGCAAGAGCGGCGACGAGGCCAAGAGCAAGCTTGGACATCCGGATGCGTGGGTGGTTCATTTTTGGGGTAGCCTCGACACGAGTTAGCGATTGAGAAAGAAAAAACGCGATCCATCAGCCCCGGGATCAACCGGGCGCCTGATCGGCTTGAATCTGGGATACCTTCCGGAGCGGTTGCAGCCGCAACGGTTAACATCAGGTTAACACGTTAGATTGTGAATATGACCGGCATAAGACAGTCGTGATGCGACGCAACAATCCCGGCTCAAGCGAATCAACAAGTTACGGAAGCGAGGCCAGATACGTGGCGATCCCGTCCAGCAGCATCTGCACGGAAATCGCGACAAGCAGCATGCCCATCAGGCGCTCCAGCGCGGTCAGCGCGCGGGTCCCCAGCAGCTTGTAGAGCAAGGTGGCGGACAACAGAATCGCGGCGGTCCCTCCCCACGCCAGGAGCAATGCAAGACTCCAGTCCAGCAGGCGATCGGGCTCGTTGCTGCCCATCAACATCACCGCGGCCATTCCGGAAGGACCGGCTACCAGCGGGATGGCCATCGGCACAATGAACGGCTCGCCATCAGGCACCGCGCCCATCAGCCCCTCCGGCCGCGGGAAAATCATGCGGATACCGATCAGGAACAGGACGATGCCGCCAGCGATGGCGACAGACTCCTGTCGCAGGTGCATCAGCTCCAGCGCGTACTTGCCGCCCCACAAAAACGCCATCAGTACCGCCAGCGCGATCAACAGCTCGCGCACCAGCACGAGGCGCTGGCGGCGAGGCGCCAACGGCTTGAGCAGACTCAGAAACACCGGGATGTTGCCCAGTGGATCGAGAATCAGGAACAGCAGCAATGCCGCCGACAGGATCGTCACACGGACAGATCCATCACCTTGCCGCGCCACCGGCTACCGTCGGCCGCCAGCAACTGCACACAGGCGGCGGCATAGGCAGCCGGATCGACTGGGACCAGGTCTTGCTCATGGGTGAATGCACGCGCGCGCAGCGCGGTGCGCATCGGCCCCGGCTGCAGGCCGCTGACCCGTACCGGCCCGTTGCGCAACTCGTGATGCAGACTTTCCAGCAGCCCGCGCAGCCCGAACTGGGCTACCCCGTAACCGCCCCAATAGGCCTGCCCCACCCGCTGCGGGTCATCCAGCGCCATTACCACCGCGGCATCCTCCCGTTTCTGCAGCAGCGGCAGGCAGGCCTGGGTCAGCCAGGCGCGCGCGGTCAGGTTCACATGGATGGCGCGTGCGAACGCCGCCGGGTCTCCCAGTGCAAAGGGCGTCAGCCCTGCGAAGTCGGCCGCGCAATGCAACAGTCCATCCAGCCGCCCCACTTCGGAAGCCAAGCGCTCGGCCAGCGCGGCGTAGTCATCGGGCGTGGCGCCCTCCAGATCCAGCGGATACAGCAGCGGCTCGGGCCCAAGCGATGCGGCGCTGTCATAGACGCGATTGAGCTTGGCGACTTTTCGCCCGAGCAGCACCACCGTGGCCCCGGCACTGGTACAGGCCCGCACTGCGGCTGCTCCGAGCCCGCCGGCCGCGCCGGAGACAAGCACGACACGTCCGGCCAGATCGCTCCGGCTCTCCGCCATCGGCTGCGCACTCACGCCTGGCCCGCCTCGGCGACCATGCGCTTCAGCTCGCCCGACTCGAGCAGTTCAAGGATGATGTCGCAGCCACCGATCAGCTCGCCATGCATGAAAAACTGCGGAAAGGTCGGCCAGTTGGAATAACGTGGCAGATTGGCGCGCACCTCGGGAAGCTCGAGCACGTTGACGGTGCGTAATCCTGCCGCCCCGGCCGCCATCAGCGCCTGCACCGCGCGACTGGAAAAACCGCACATCGGGTACTGCGGTGTGCCCTTCATGAACAAGACCAGTGGGTGCTGTTCCACTTCGGCCTGGATTTGCTCCATCACCGGCATTCGAATTCTCCCTGCTGCTGCGAAAGAACGGCCTGTCCTGTCGGATAGACTTTCACGTGGTGGCCAATTGTAAGCCGAGCCGGCCAACTCCCGGCGCCTTTGCCCTCAAAAAGATACGGACCATGCCCGTCGAACTGCCCGAACTGCCCTACTCCCGCACCGCGCTGCAACCGCACATTTCCGCCCAGACCCTGGACCTGCATCACGGCCACCATCACCGCGCCTACGTCGACAGGGTCAATGCGGGCATCGCCGGCACCGAGCTGGCCGAGGCCTCGCTGGAAGATATCGTGCTGGGCAGCCAGGGCAGTCTGTTCGAGGCCGCCGCGCAGGCGTGGAACCACGCGTTCTTCTGGCAATGCCTGCACCCACGGGCCGGCGACGAGCCACATGGCCCGCTGGCCGACCGTATTGCCCGGCATTTCGGTGACGTGCAGAAGCTTCGCGAGGAATTCAATCGGGCCGCGCTGGCCGTGTTCGGCTCGGGCTGGGTCTGGCTGGTGCAGCACGCCGATGGCAGCCTGGCCATCGTCTCCACGCGCAATGCCAACACGCCGCTGACCGGCACCAGCACCCCGCTGCTGGCCTGCGATGTGTGGGAGCACGCTTATTACACCGACCACCAGAGTGACCGCGCGGCTTACCTGCGGGCATTCTGGCGACTGGTCAATTGGGACTTCGTCGCCAGCCAGTTGCGCTGAGCCGCACCGCGGCCGTACTGGTTCAGCGAAAGGTTGTGATGCCGTGCCGGCAGTGAGGATGGGCGCCCATGGCCTGTGGCGATTGCAGCACGCTTGTTTGCGCGCCAGCCGAGACCGGAGCCAACGGTGATACCACTACCGCAGCCGGCGCGACCCACTCGCCGATCCGACCGTTGAGCTCACCGCAATACCGACTCCAGCCCGGCATCGAGTGTCTTCAACTGGAGGTGCCGGAGACACCAGGCCCACAGGTCCCGAACGATGCAACGGCTGCGCCTCAGCGACGCAGCGTCTCCACCACCGGTGCCACCTGTGCCGGACGGCCCAACGCGGCACCCACCCGCTCCAGCGCCGCGGCCAATGCCTCGGCCGAGTCCTCGCGCAGGTTGGCATGACCGACCTTGCGCCCTTCGCGCGGCGACTTGCCGTAGTCGTGCCAGTGGCCCGATGGCTCAACCAGTACCGCCGCCGCATCCGGCATCCGGCCCAGCCAGTTCAACATGCATACATGGCCCAGCACGCGGGTATCGCCCAGCGGCAGACCGAGCACCGCGCGGATGTGGTTTTCGAATTGCGACGTCTCGGCACCATCACTGGTCCAGTGGCCGGAGTTGTGCACGCGCGGGGCCATCTCGTTGACCAGCAGCTCCTCGCCCCGGCAGAACAGCTCCAGCGCGAACACGCCCACGTAATCCAGCCGCTCGGCCACACGCCGGGCGTAGCTCATGGCCATTTCATGCTGCGCGGCGCTGGCCTGTGCGGGCGCCAGACTGGCCGACAGCACGCCATCGACGTGCCAGTTGCCGGTCAGCGGCCACGCGCGGAATTCGCCATCACGCCCCCGCACCGCCACCACGCTGACCTCCCGGTCAAACGCGACGAAGCCTTCCAGGATCAGCCCGGTGTTCCCCACCTGCGCACCCAACGCCTGCCAGGCGGCATCGATGTCGGCTTCGCCGCGGATCCGGAACTGGCCCTTGCCGTCATAACCGAGACGGCGGGTCTTGAGGATGCACGGCAGCCCGAACTCGCCGACCTTGGCAGCCAGCTCGTCGCGGCTGCGGATATCGGCAAACGGTGGCAGCGGAATTCCCAGTTCCTGGAACAAGGTCTTCTCGCTCAGACGGTCCTGCGCAACAGCCAGCGCGGCCGGGTTCGGGAACACCGGCCTGCGCTCGGCCAGCCAGCGCGCACTGGCGGCCGGCACGTTCTCGAAATCGAAGGTGACCACATCCACCTTGGCGGCGAACTCGGCCAGCGCGGCCGGATCATCGAACGCCCCGACCTGCAGCGGCGCCACCTGTCCGGCGCATGCATCGGCGGCCGGATCCAGCACCACAAAGCGCACCCCCAGCGGGGCCCCTGCCAACACCATCATGCGGGCCAGCTGCCCGCCCCCCAGGATGCCGACGGTGATCATTGACGCGGATCGTCGTTGGCCATCACATCGGCGGTCTGCCGCGCGCGGAATGCATCCAGCGCCTGGCCGATCGCCACCTGCTCGGGCGCCAGCATCGCCGCGGCAAACAGCGCGGCATTGGACGCGCCTGCGTCACCGATGGCGAACGTCGCCACCGGGATACCGGCCGGCATCTGCACGATCGACAGCAGCGAATCCATGCCGTTCAGGGCCTTGGACTTCACCGGCACACCCAGCACCGGCACCGCGGTCTTGGCCGCGATCATGCCCGGCAGATGCGCCGCACCGCCGGCACCGGCGATGATGGCGCGCAAACCGCGAGCGCCCGCCTCTTCGGCATAGGTGAACAGCACGTCCGGCGTGCGATGTGCCGAGACCACCTTCACTTCGTAGGGAACACCCAGCGCATCGAGCTTCTGGGCGGCGTGCTGCATGGTTTCCCAATCGGAACGGGAACCCATGACGATGCCGACAAGCGGCACGGAGGGATTGGGGATCATTGGCCGTCACCTGCTGCAAAGACGTATTCTAGCCATCTTCCACGCAAGACCAAGACCTGATGGACCGCAAACTGCTCGACCTGCTTGTCTCCCCCGACACCCGCCAGCCACTGCTCCTGCTGGAAAGCGCCGGCCTGGACGCACTGAACCGCGCCATCGCCGCCGGCACGGTCAACCGTGCCGATGGCAGTGTCCAGACCCAGCCGCTGCGCGAAGTACTGGTCACCCGTGACCGCAAGCAGCTGTTCCGGGTCGAGGACGGCATCCCGGTGCTGCTGGCCGAAGAGGCCATCGCCAGCGCGCAGATCGCCGATTTCCCGGGCGCCTGATGCTGCCGCACCCGCCAGCCGCGCCGCCGCAGGCGCAGATCGAGGCCGACGTCGCCCGCGCCCTGGCCGAGGACATCGGCAGCGGTGATGTCACCGCCGCCCTGCTGCCGGACACGGCGGATATCGCCTACCTGCTGTGCAAGCAGGACGCGGTGATTGCCGGCCGGCCCTGGTTCGATGCGACCCACCGCGCGCTCGACCCGGACGTGCAGCTCCACTGGCGGGTGCTGGAAGGGGATCACGTTGCCGCCGGCACCGTGCTGGCCACACTGCACGGCCGCAGCCGCAGCCTGGTCAGCGCCGAACGCACCTCGCTCAATTTCCTGCAGACGCTTTCCGCCACTGCCACCACTACCGCCCGTTACGTGGCCGCGGTGGCCGGCACCGGCGCGCGCATCCTGGACACCCGCAAGACCCTGCCCGGCCTGCGCCAGGCCCAGAAGTACGCGGTGCGCTGCGGAGGCGGCGACAACCACCGCATCGGTCTGTTCGACACGGTGATGCTGAAAGAAAACCACATCCGTGCCGCCGGCTCGCTTACTGCCGCCGTGCAGGCCGCCCGTGCACAGCAGCCCACTCTGCCGCTGGTGGTGGAGGTGGAAGACCTGCAACAACTGGAGGAAGCGCTGGCCGCCGGCTGCGAGCGCATCCTGATCGACGACTTCACTGCAGCGATGCGGCGCGAGGCCGTGCGCATCGCCGCCGGACGCATTCCACTGGAAGTCTCCGGAAGCGTGGACCTCACCGTGGTGCGCGCTATCGCCGAAGACGGCGTGGACTGTATCTCCATCGGCGGCCTGACCAAGCACGTCCAGGCGATCGACCTGTCACTCAAGCTGGGTCCGCCACCGGGCTGATTTCACGGCACGCGCACTGCTGGTTCTGCGACGCTGCCTTCAAGGATGGAGGAGTTCAACGTGGTCTATCGGCGCCTGTCATGCGCGTTTGCGCTTGTGTTTTGCCCGGTCAGCGCGATGGCGCTGGAAGTCTGCGACATTCCCCCGCGTTATGGCTTGAGCGCGACCGCACTGGCCATCGTCCGCGCCACCTGCAACGAACACCGGCTCTGGTACCACCCGTTCATCGACCGCGAGGGACGCATTGCCAGCCTCGGCGTCACCGAAGCGGCGAGCGACAGCCTGGCCGACGATGGCGTCATCGCCTGGCAGCGCGTGGCCGGCTATTGGCGCGAAAGTGGAACGCTGGGCGCGATGGGCCTCGCCCCCGGTGCGCAAAGCTGCTACGCCGCTCCCGGCAACCGCTACACCGACAGCGACTGCCGCGCCTTCCTGATCGACAACCCGTGGTCGGCGGCGTTCATTTCCTGGGTCATGACCCGCGCCGGCGTGACCGGCTTCAACCGCTCACCGCGCCACATCGACTACATCCGCGCCGCCTACCAGAGCGGCGGCAATGGCCCCTACCGGCTCGCGGACCCCGCCATCGAAAAACCGGCCCCCGGCGACATGCTGTGCTTTCTTCGCAACCGCAGCACGACGCTCAATTACAGCGGGTTGATCCAGGCATTGGGCAACGGCAGCGCCGGCAATTGGCAATCCCATTGCGAGATCGTGGTGACCGCCAACGCCGGCGGTGATCGCACGCTGCACCTAATCGGCGGCAATGTCGCCAACTCGGTGGTGATGCGCAAACTGGCATTGGGCCGCACCGGTCTGGTCGAGTTGCCGCGCCCGGATGGCGGTAACACCGGGCAGATCGGCGCGCAAGGCTGCACCCCCGGCAATGAGGAAGACTGCAACCTCAACCGGCAGGACTGGGCCGCGTTGCTGAAACTGCTGCCCACGACCGCGTCACCGGGGCCTGCGGTTGCGCCAGCCATACCAGCACAGCCGGCGACCACAGAAACCGGCAAGGCCACATCCCGCTGACAGCAGCGCCCACCCGGTTCCGCTTTCCACTGACAGCCCCTAGAGTGTGGCCATGCCTACTCTTCTCATCCTGATGATCATCGGCGCCATCGGCTTCGCGCTGTGGGACACCGGCCGCGCCGCAGCCGAGCGTGCCAGCGAACTGGGCCGCAACGCCTGTCGTGCTGCCGATGTGCAATGGCTGGACCACAGCGTGCATGCCACCGGCATGCGCCTGCGCCGCCTGCCCAGCGGCTGGCTGGGCTTCGAGCGCAGCTTCCGCTTCGACTACTCCTACGACGGCATAGAACGCCACACCGGTCGCCTGGTGCTGCTCGGTCGTGAGCTGGTGTCCTTCTCCGGCCCGGCCGCAGCGCAGATCGGCAAGATCCGCCAATCCAGCGAAGAGGCCGAAGACATCTGAATCAGCAGGCAAGCGCCCCCTCAGCCTCCCAGGCAGCGGCAACACCCAGGCATAGTCCCACTGCAACCAGTGAGCTGATCGCGCCCCTGCCCGACGGCGGGGGAGATTGCAGCCGGCGAGTCCGGGCAACCCGGACCGGTGCCATCGCCCAAAAAAGAATCGCCACCTTGCGGCGGCGATGTGTCGGGTTACTTGACCACCCGAAGGAAAGGGCGCTTGCCCGCCGGTGGCGGCTCGGGTGCCGAAGGCGGCGTATCGTCATCGTCCGGGGGCAGATCAGCACCGGGAATATCGTCCGGCAGCGCCATGCCCTGCCCGGTCTCCCGCGCGTACACCGCAAGTACCGCCGAGATCGGCACGCTCACCGGGAAACTGACACCGGAGAAGCGTGCCGTGAAGCTGACCGTCTCATTGTCGATATGCAGACGCATTACCGCGCGTTCGGCGACATTGAGCACGACCCGCTCCTCCTTGATCGCGCTGGCCGGCACCTGCACGCCCGGGACTCCCGCATCCACCATGATGTGCGGCGTCATACCGTTGTCGTTGATCCATTCCACCAGCGCCCGCAACAGGTACGGACGGTGGCTGCTCATGCGAAAAGATTCTTCACTCATATGCCAAGTGTACGCCGCATTGAAGCGCGAACACCGCCCGGAGGCGGTGTTCGATGGGAGCAAGTACAGCTGTTCCCCGCTCAGGCCGGCAGGTCGCGCAGCTTCTTTTCCTGGTCGGTCAGGCTGCGGATAAACCCCGGGTTACGGAAGATGCGGTTGCCGTAATCCTCGATCGCCTTGCCATCCTTGGGCAGCGGAATGCCCAGCGACTCCAGCCGCCACACGATCGGCGCAATCGCACAGTCGGCCAGGCTCATTTCCGGATTCAGGAAAAACTTGCTCGCCTTGAACAGCGGCACCGACTGCGCCACAAGCTCCTTCAGGCGCTTGCGTCCGGCTTCGGCCTGGGTCTTGTTGCCCAGCTGGATGGCCTGCACCTGCGGTACCCAGTCGTGCTCGATGCGCAGCATCGCCAGGCGAAGCCGCGCCCGCGACAGGGGATCGACCGGCATCAGCGGCGGATGCGGATAGCGCTCATCCAGATACTCGCTCACTACCGAGGCGGCATAGAGCACCAGCTCCCGCTCGACCAGGGTCGGCACGGAATGGTAGGGGTTGAGGTCGATCAGATCTTCCGGCGGATTCTGCGCGTCGACCGGGACCAGATCGTAGGTCACGCCCTTGGCCGCCAATACCAACCGCACCCGATGGCACAGCACATCGTCATTGGCAGAGAACAAAGTCAGGGTATTACGCATACGCACACTCGCCGCCATCAAAGGCTCTCCAACGGCCGGAATCCGCCAGCCTTACAGCTCCGCCAACCCATTGCCGACGGTCGCCACGGTCTCCCGAGTGTGCAATCGGGCGAGACAATTTCCAAGGCCCTGCCATCACCCCGTGCCTGCACCCGCACCGGGCCACGTGAAATCAATGCACGTCTTTCCAGTACTCGGTCTTGAGCAGATACGCCAGGAACGTCAGCAGCGCCAGGAACAACACCACCCACACCCCGATACTCTGCCGTTTCAGGGCTGCCGGCTCACCGGCATATTCCAGGAAATTGGTGATGTCCCGTACCGTCTGGTCGTATGCGCGGGCATCCACCTTGCCAGGCGTGTCAATCTTCAGCCCGGTGACCGGTGGATCCAGCCCGGGCTGCTCGGCCTTGCCATACACCGCATGCTGCATGCCCTGCAGCTCCCAGAGCGGATTGGGCATGGAGGCATTGGGGAATACGGCGTTGTTCCAGCCCAGCGGCCGCGACTCGTCCACGTAGAACGACTTGAGATAGCTGTAGATCCAGTCGCTTCCTCGAACCCGGGCAATCAGGCTCAGATCCGGTGGCATCTTGCCGAACCACTGGGTGGCCGCCTCATGCGGCAGCGCCACCTGGATCTGCTCGCCGAACGCGGCACCGGTGAAGTTGAGGTTGTCCATCACCTGTTCTTCGGTCAGCCCCAGGTCCTCGGCCATACGCGAATAACGCAGATATTTCAGCGAGTGGCAGCCCGAGCAATAACTCATGTAGGCCTGGGCGCCGCGTTGCAGCGAAGCGCGATCCCCCAGGTCATTTCCCGCTTGCTGCAAGGCCCCGCCATCGGCTGCGGACGCCGAGGTACAGAACAGCATCGCTGCTGCAAAGAGCAGCCGCACCATCCATTTGTCAGTCATGCGTCGTCACCCGGTCCGGTACCTGCTTGGTGCTGTCGAGCTTGGTCCACAGCGGCATGGTGATGAAGAAGGCGAAGTACAGGAAAGTCAGTACACGCCCGACCCAGGTTTCCCAGATCGCCGTTCCCGGGCCGGAGCCGATTACCCCCAGCCACACGAAGCACACCACCAGCAGGCCCAGCATCAACCGGGAAAGCGGGCCGCGGTAACGGATCGACTTCACCTTGGCCCGGTCCAGCCAGGGCACCAGGAACAGGATGGCGATGGCCGAGAACATCACCATCACACCACCAAGCTTGTCCGGCACCACACGCAACATGGCGTAGTAAGGGGTGTAGTACCAGACCGGCTTGATGTGCGCCGGCGTCACCAGCCGGTTGGCCTCGGTGAAGTTGTCATGCTCCAGGAACAGCCCGCCAAAACCCGGGGCGAAGAAAATGATGAAGGCCGCAATCACCAGCAGGAAGCCGACGCCCACCATGTCCTTGACCGTGTAGTACGGGTGGAACGGGATGCCATCGGCCGGCGCGCCCGCCGACCAGCGGTTGCCCTTGGGCCCTTTCTTGATCTCCACGCCATCGGGATTGTTGGAGCCCACTTCGTGCAGCGCCCCCAGATGCAGCACCACCAGCAGCAGCAGCACCAGCGGCAACGCGATCACGTGCAGGGCGAAGAAGCGGTTGAGGGTGGCATCACCGGGCAGGTAGTCGCCCATGATCCACTCGGTCAGGCCGTTGCCGATCACCGGAATGGCACCGAACAGCGAGATGATCACCTTCGCGCCCCAGAACGACATCTGTCCCCACGGCAGTACATAGCCCATGAAGGCTTCGGCCATCAGCACCAGGTAGATCAGCATGCCCAGGATCCACACCAGCTCACGCGGCTTCTTGTAGCTGCCGTACATCAGACCGCGGAACATGTGCAGATAGACCACGATGAAGAACAACGAGGCACCGGTGGAGTGCATGTAGCGGATCAGCCAGCCCCACTCCACGTCGCGCATGATGTATTCGATCGATGCGAACGCCTCGGCTGCACTGGTCTTGTAGTGCATCGTCAGGAAGATGCCGGTCAGGATCTGGTTGACCAGCAACACCATCGCCAGCGAGCCGAAGTAGTACCAGAAGTTGAAATTCTTCGGCGCGTAGTACTCGCTGACATGCTTGCGATAAACCGGCATCAGGCCGGGAGCACGCTCATTGACCCAGTTGGCCACGCCGGTGGCGGTGCGGGTGAGAATGTTGTCGGCCATGATCAGGCAGCCCCCTGCGGATCGACGCCGATGACGATGGTGTTGTCATCCACATAATGGTGTGGCGGCACCAGCAGGTTGATCGGTGCCGGCACGTCCTGGAACACGCGCCCGGACATGTCGAAACGCGACTTGTGGCAGGGACAGAAGTAGCCGCCCTTCCACTGCGCGTCATACGGTTCGGGACGGATCTCGGCGACCATCTCCGGGGCACACCCCAGATGGGTGCACAGCCCGACCAGCACGGAGATGTCCGGCTTGATCGAGCGGAATTCGGGATTGCCCTTGAGCACATAGTCCGGCTGCTGGTCCTTGTTGTCGGACTCCGGATCCTTGAGCCTGCCATCCAGTCCCGGTAACGCCTGGAGGATGGCCTTGGAGCGCTTGACGATCCAGATCGGCTGGCCACGCCATTCCAGGATCAGGCGCTGGCCTTCCTGCAAGGCGCTGATATCGGCCGTCACCGGGGCCCCGGCCAGTTTGGCGCGGGCGCTGGGATTCCACGACTTGATGAACGGTACCGCTGCGAAGCCGACGCCGACTGCTCCGACCACCGCTGTGGTCGCTGTCAAAAACCGCCGACGTCCGGTGTTGACTGGATCGTTTACCCCATCGTTGGCCATCCGGCACTCCGATATTGATTAGGTAGCTTGAGGCTGCCAGCGGTCTGGTGGGGGCCAGCCCGCTCTGAACAAATCGCGCCCGAGTGTAGCGGAACGCTTAACGGTGACACAACGCGATCAAACACCAGTCCGTAAAATTTGTCACGGCCTGTTGCAACAGAAACGTCAGCACTTACTGCCGCGTCGCCAATTCGCCCCGATAGCGGTCAGCCAATTGCGCCACGCGCTGCACGTAGTACTGGGTTTCCCGATACGGCGGTACGCCGCCATGACGGTCGACGGCGCCTTCGCCAGCGTTGTAACCGGCCGCCGCCAGCGTCAGGTTGCCGTTGAAGCGGCGTAGCAGCCAGGCCAGGTACTGCACGCCGCCACGGATGTTCTGCCCGGCGTCGTAGGAATCGGAAACCCCGAAGCGACGTGCGGTCGGCGGCATCAACTGCATCAGACCCTGGGCTCCGGCACGGCTGAGCGCGGTCGGATTGAACGCCGACTCGGCATGGATGATGGCGCGCACCACCGCTTCCTCGACTCCAAACTCGCGGGCAGCCGACGCAATTTCGGCACTGTAGGCGTGGGTGTTCAGACGCACCGAGCCGAAGTTGACCCGCGATTGCACCCCACAGGCAAAGCAGCGCTCGATATAGCTGTACTGGATGGTGCGCACCTGGCCGACGCTGGCCAGCTGTGCGGGCCGGGCGCTGGTGTAATGGCGGACGCCATCTTTCATATAGGAATAGACCTGCCCGCTGACCACGCGCTGGGCTTTCCCAGCGGTCGCAGGCGCGGGTGCCGGAAGGGGCGCCACCGCAGCCGGTGCGACCTGGGCGGCCACTGGGGTGGGGCTGGATCCGGAAGCGGTGTCCGCAAGCGTCGCCGGCGAAGAAGCCGGAGGGGCCACCACCGGCATTCGCCGGGGCGCCTCGCGCGCGGGCCGGTAGCTGCTGACCACGCTGCACTGGGCCCCGCCGATGCGCTTGCTGACATAGTTCGCCACGCCATCGCCACCGACACACTTGTACAGCGTGCCCGCACTGGCCGGCGCGGCGGTCAGTGTCGCGACAAGAACTGCGGCGATCCCCAAAATCCCCTTCATGGGCGGGGAGTCTCCCAGCTTCACCGGGGCTTGCCAAGTATTTGACGGCCCGCCGGCCCTGCGCCCGGGCATGGCCCGATACAATAGCCGGCTTCGAATGCGGCCTTCGGGTCGTTGCCCGCCCACCCGTCTGGAATACGCACCATGCCCGGGACGCCCGCTTCTCCCTCGCCGAATCCGGCCGGCTCCGCCGTGCCGTCTGTTGAAATGACCACTCCTGAACTCATTCCCCTGCCCGGCGCCAAGCCGAAGCCTGCCGGCGGCGCGCGCGGCAAGCTCTATATCAAGACCCACGGTTGCCAGATGAACGAGTACGACTCGGCCAAGATGGCCGACGTGCTGGCCGAATCCGAAGGCCTGGAGCTGACCGACAACCCCGAAGAAGCCGATGTGGTGCTGGTCAACACCTGCTCCATCCGCGAGAAGGCGCAGGAGAAGGTGTTCAGCCAGCTCGGCCGCTGGAAGGCGCTCAAGGCCGGTGGCCGCGATGTCATCATCGGTGTCGGCGGCTGCGTGGCGTCGCAGGAAGGCGAAGCCATCGTCAAACGCGCGCCCTACGTGGACCTGGTCTTCGGCCCGCAGACCCTGCACCGCCTGCCGGAGCTGATCCGCGCCCGCCGCGAGCAGAACAAGCCGCAGGTGGACATCAGCTTCCCGGAGATCGAGAAGTTCGACCGCCTGCCCGAGCCCCGCGCCGAAGGCCCGTCGGCGTTCGTGTCGATCATGGAAGGCTGCTCCAAGTACTGCTCGTTCTGCGTGGTGCCCTACACCCGCGGCACCGAGGTCAGCCGGCCGTTCGAGGATGTGCTGGTGGAGTGCGCGCAGCTGGCGGCGCAGGGGGTGCGCGAGATCAACCTGCTCGGCCAGAATGTCAACGCCTACCGGGGTCCCTATGGGGACGGCGAGATCGCCGACCTGGGTCTGCTGATCCGCACCCTGGCCGAAATCGACGGCATCGGCCGCATCCGTTTCACCACCTCGCATCCGCTGGAGTTCAGCGACTCGCTGATCGACGCCTATCGCGACGTACCGCAGCTGGCCAACTATCTGCACCTGCCGGTGCAGGCCGGCAGTGACCGCATCCTCAGCGCGATGAAGCGCGGCTACACCGCGCTGGAATTCAAGGCCAAGATCCGCAAGCTGCGCGCGGTTCGCCCGGACATCTCGATTTCCTCGGACTTCATCGTCGGCTTCCCCGGCGAAACCGAGGCCGATTTCGAAAAGACCATGAAGCTGATCGAGGACGTCGGCTTCGACCAGAGCTTCTCCTTCATCTACTCGCGCCGCCCGGGCACCCCGGCCGCCGACCTGGAGGACACCATCAGCGACGCCGAGAAGCATGCGCGCCTGTCGCGCCTGCAGGCGCACATCAACGACCATGCCGCCGGCATTTCGCGGTCGATGGTGGGCAGCGTGCAGTCGGTGCTGGTCGAAGGCCCCTCGCGCAAGGACCCCAACGAGCTGACCGGCAAGACCGAGAACATGCGTTCGGTGAACTTCCCCGGCCACCCGCGCCTGGTCGGCCAGTTCGTCGATGTGGTCATCACCGAGGCGCTGAGCAACTCGCTGCGCGGGCGCATCGTCGCGGCCTGATTCCGCTCCGGCCGGACCCGTTCCGGCCGGGCGGCAGGCCTTGGCGATTTTTTGACCACCCGCGCAAAAGCCCTGGCCTGCCTGCACGGCCGGGGCTTATCCACATCTTTGCCAAGCCCCGGTCCACAACCGCTGTGGATACTGCAGCGTTCAATCCAGCCGCTTGCGGAAGCGCAGTATCGCCAGCGCCATCATCACCACGATGAGAGCCAGCAGCGCCAGCACTTCCGGCCACAGCTCCCACAGCCGCGCCCCGCGCAGCATGATGCCGCGGATCAGGCGCAGGAAGTGGGTCAATGGCAGCAGCTCGGCCAGCCATTGCACCGGCCGTGGCATCCCCGCGAACGGAAACATGAAACCCGACAGCAGGATCGAAGGCAGGAACACGAACATCGTCATCTGCATCGCCTGGAACTGCGAGCGTGCCTTGGTCGAGATCAACAGCCCCAGGGCCAGGTTGGCCACGATCAACAGCATCGTCGCCAGATAGACCTCCAGCACGCTGCCACGGACCGGCACCTGGAACAGCCAGACTCCCAGCAGCAGGACCAGCGAGGTCTGGACCAGGCCGATCGCCACATACGGCAGCACCTTGCCGATCATCAGCTCGCTGCGACTGAGCGGGGTGGCGATCAGCAGTTCCATGTTGCCGCGCTCGCGTTCGCGCACGATCGCCACCGCGGTGAACATCACCATGGTCATGGTCAGGATGATGCCAATCAGACCCGGCACGATATTGACCGCAGAACGCCGCTGCGGGTTGTAGAAGGCAACCACGCTGACCTGGCCGCTGCCGCCGCCGTTCGCGCCGGTGCGCAGCGGCCGATCATTGCGCAACGGCCGTGTCTCCAGCGGCACCTGCGCCAGCTGCAGCGCCGTGCTCTGCACCACCGTGTCGCTGCCGTCGACCAGCACCTGCACCGCCTCGCGCCCCTCGAAGCGGCGACGCTCGAAATCCGCAGGAATCACCACCCCGACACTGATCTGGCCGCGCCGCAGCGCGTGCATCAGCTCCTCCGGCGTCTGCACCCACAGCGCCGGGGCGATCACCCCGGTGGCGACCATGTCCATCACCAGCGCCCGCGAGGCGCTGGTACCGGCCTGGTCGGCGACGCCGGCCTGCAGGTGGCGCAGGTTGAGATTGATCGCATAGCCGAACAGCACCAGCTGCATCACCGGGATGCCGACGATCATGGCCAGGGTGATGCGATCGCGGCGCAGCTGGCGCAGCTCCTTCAGCACGATGGCCCAGAGCCGGCGCAGGCTCATGCGTCCCTCCCGCCCTTCTCGGCATCGGCACCGCCACGGCCGCGGGTGGCCGAGACGAACACATCCTCCAGATTGGGCGGCACCGGTGTGACCTGTGCCCGCAGCCCTGCGGCCTGCAACTGCCGCTGCAGGCGCGCCGGGAGGTCATCGCCGGGCTGGACCAGCACCCGCAGCAGATTGCCGATCTGCGCCACACTGAGCACTCCCGGCAGCTGCGACAGCACGCGCTGCGCCTGCCGCGGCTGCGCCACCGACACCCCCAGCGTGCAGCCATGCAGCGCGCCGGCCAGTTCGGCCGGAGAGCCATCGGCCACCAGCCGGGCGCGGTCCAGGATCGCCAGACGATGGCAGCGCTCGGCTTCGTCCATGTAATGCGTGGATACCAGCAGCGTGGTGCCGGCATCGGCTAGATCGAACAGTTTTTCCCAGAAGTCGCGCCGCGACTCCGGATCCACCGCGCTGGTCGGCTCGTCCAGGAACAGCAGCTCCGGCTGCTGGATCACCGCGCCGGCCAGGGCCAACCGCTGCTTCTGCCCGCCACTGAGGTTGCCTGCCAGCTGCTTCTGCCGGTCCTGGAAATCGTATTGCTCGATCAGCTCGGCAATCCGGCGCGCCGCCACGGCGCGGGCAATGCCCTGCACCGCGGCGAGGAATTCCAGGTTCTCGCGCACGCTCAGGTCCTCGAACAGCGAAAAGCGCTGGGTCATGTAGCCGATGCGCCGGCGCAGCTGCTCGGCCTGTGCCGGAATCGTGAGCCCCAGCACCTCGATCTCGCCCGCGCTGGGCGTGAGCAGGCCGCACAGCATGCGGATGGTGGTCGACTTGCCCGAACCGTTCGGGCCCAGGAACCCGTACACACTGGCCCGCGGCACGCACAGGTCGACCTGGTCGACCGCAACAAGCTGCCCAAAACGCCGGGTCAGCCCGCGCGCCCGGATCGCCGGACCCGCGTCCCTGGCAGCCCCTGCAGCGTGCTCCGCCGGGCCGCTCAGAAGGTCACCTGCACCGGCACGCCGGCCGGTAACCGCGCCAGCTCCCCGGCATCGTTGTCGGCCGTCAGCTCCACTTCGGCCAGATAACTCAAGCGTCCGGCGTCATCACCACTGAGCGCGTAATAAGGAGTGAATACCGGCTCACTGCGGATCGCCCGCACCCGCCCGGCCAAGCGCCCCGCCCGTCCCTGCAGCTCGACCTGCGCGCGCTGTCCGACCACCACCGAGGTCCGCAACGGCGCCGGCAGATAGATCCGCGCGTAGGGGCGTGCGCCCACCAGCAGCACCACCAGCGGTGCCCCTACCGGCGCGACGTCCCCCTGGCGATACGGCAGGGCATCGACCACCCCGGCACGCGGCGCGACCAGTGCCAGCTTCTCGAGCGTGACCGCCTGCTCGGCCAGGTGCGCCTGCGCGGCCTGCAGCTGCGCCCTGCCCTGGGCGACTTGCTCCGGACGGGTGCCACCGGCCAGGGCCAGCAGTGCCTGCTCGGCGGCCTCCACCGCGCCGCGGGCATTGCCGGCTGCCGCACGCGCACGGTCAACCTCTGCGGCGGCCACCAGCTGCTGCCGTCCCAACGGCTGCAAGCGCGCCAGATAGGCCGATGCGTCGGCCGCGCGTGCCCGCGCCGCCTCCAGGTTTGCCCGCGCCTGGGCGATTTCCTCCTGCTGGGGGCCATTGCGCAACTCGGCCCAGGCGGCCTGCGCGCGCAGGGATTGCGCCTGCAGGGCGGCCAGCTGCGCCGCGGCACGGGTGGTTTCCAGCTGCAGCAGCGCCGCACCGGCCTCGACCCGCTGCCCCTCCGTGACTTCAATGCCGACGATGGTCTCGGCCGCCGGCGCCGGCACCACGATCCGGTCCCATTCCAGCGTGCCCAGCACCTGCGGTGGCGTCTTGCCACAGGCCGCCAGCAGCAATGCCAGTACCACCGGCAGCAGCGGCAATCGCGGTGCAGGCAAAAACGCTGGCATCGGCAGAACCCTCGCAGTGGCGTGCAGCAGGCGGCAGCGGACAACACCCTCACCTTGGCCACGCCGGCGTTAAATCCGCATCAGCAGCCATTGGCGATTATTTGACCAGCACCCGGAAACCCTTGCCAGCGTGGCGTCTTGCAGGCTTATCCACACCTTTCTCCGACAACCGCCCACAATCGCTGTGGATGACGCCAGCTGGACTGGCGGAATTTTCACCACCCCGCGTAAAGCCTTGTGCCGCAATGGCTGGCAGGCCTTGTCCACAGGTTGCTGCAACAGCACTGCACAGCGCCTGTGGAGAACCCGGCGGCTCTCGCGGCAGGCGGGACCTGCCCCGGCACCGGTCGCTCCAGCAGGCACGCGACGGCCAGCCCCATACGCCTCCGGCACGCAGGTCAACGGCGCCGACAAACGGTATCCCGCTCCACGACCGCGTGTGAGCCGCAGCCGGCCCACGCTCCTGGGTCCGGGTTGCTGGTGGTCCCCTGCCGCGCGCGCTACCCTTCCTTGTCCCTCTTTCCTCCGCGCCGCCCCGGCGCGAGCGTTTTTCTGAAATGACGACCCATTCCCAACGCGATTTCACCCTGGAACCGGCAGACAACGAACGGCTGGCCAACCTCGCCGGCCCATTCGACGAACATCTGCGCCAGATCGAGCTCAAACTCGGCGTGGAAATCGCCAACCGCGGCCCGATCTTCCGCATCAGCGGCCCGGGCAAAACCCCGGCCGAGGCCGAAAAACTGATCAAGGCGCTATATGCCGAGGCCGCCGAGACGGTGTTCGACAGCCACGCCATCCACCTGCGACTGAACCGGGCCAACGTCGAGCACGTCGCCGGGCAGGCCTACGAGGCGCAGGAAGTGGCGATCAAGGTCAAGCGCGGCACCGTGCGTGGCCGCGGCGCCAACCAGTCCAAATACCTGCACCAGATCGCCACCCACGACATCAACTTCGGCATCGGCCCGGCCGGTACCGGCAAGACCTTCCTGGCCGTGGCGATGGCGGTGGATGCACTGAACGAAGCGCGCGTGCAGCGCCTGATCCTGGTGCGTCCGGCGGTGGAGGCCGGCGAAAAACTGGGCTTCCTGCCCGGCGACCTGTCGCAGAAGGTCGACCCGTACCTGCGTCCGCTGTACGACGCGCTGTACGAGATGCTGGGCGTGGAGAAAGTGGCCAAGCTGCTGGAGAAGAACGTCATCGAGATCGCGCCGCTGGCCTACATGCGCGGACGCACCCTCAACGACGCGTTCGTGATCCTGGACGAGGCGCAGAACACCACCATCGAACAGATGAAGATGTTCCTGACCCGGCTGGGCTTCGGCTCCACCGCGGTGGTCACCGGCGACCTGACACAGAACGACCTGCCCAAACACGTCAAATCCGGCCTGCGCGACGCCATCGAGGTGTTGCGTGGCGTGGAAGGCGTGAGCTTCACGTTCTTCGAATCGCGCGACGTGGTGCGTCACCCGCTGGTGGCGCGCATCGTCAACGCCTATGACCGCCGCGACCTGCAGCAGGTCAAACCCGGAGCAGACCTATGACCAGGGGCCCCACCCGCCTTGATGTAGCC
Organism: Stenotrophomonas sp. STEN013; assembly: GCF_056760355.1. NCBI lineage: Bacteria > Pseudomonadati > Pseudomonadota > Gammaproteobacteria > Lysobacterales > Lysobacteraceae > Stenotrophomonas > Stenotrophomonas sp. STEN013. The sequence continues at coordinate 49,340 of NZ_JBRREO010000011.1, forward strand.
GTCAGCTACGCCCTGCCCCGTGCCGGCCTGCCGGCGGCGGTGAGCTTCCGCAAATGGGCCGCTGCCGCGTTGAAGGGGCGTATCCGCGAAGCCGACCTGGCCATCCGTTTGGTCGATACCAAGGAAGGCCAGTCGCTGAACCACCACTACCGTGGCAAGGATTACGCCACCAATGTGCTCAGCTTCCCGGCCGAGCTGCCCGAGGGCCTGCCCAAGGGCGTGAAGTTCCCGCTGCTGGGCGACCTGGTGATCTGCGCGCCGGTGGTGGCCCGCGAGGCCGCCGAACAGGGCAAGGCCCTCAATGCCCACTACGCCCACCTGACCGTGCACGGCGTGCTGCACCTGCTGGGCTGGGACCACGAGGACGACAAGGAAGCCGAGGCGATGGAGCAGCTGGAGCGCGAAATCCTGGCCGACCTCGGCATCACCGATCCCTACGCCGGCGAACGCTGAATTCCGATGAAGCGTCTTTCCCTGTGCATTCTGCTGTGCCTGGTCAGCGGCAACAGCGCCGCCGCCACCGCCATCGACCTGCCGGCGTTGATCGAATGTCGCCAGAGCGTGAGTGATTTCACCGCGCTGGCGCCGATCGCCAACGACCCGCTCAAGGCCGTGGCGCTGGGCTGGCGGCCGCTGCCGCAGGGCAACCTGTTCATGGCCGAATACCGGCTCAACACCCCGATCACCGTGTTCGGCCGCCGTGCCGACCATATCGCCATGGCCGGCGCCACCATCGTGGCGATCCTCGACCTGCCCGATCCCCGTGAACTGGCCCGCGAACTGGACCTGGAATCGGCAGTGGATACCCCGGACAAAGCCATGTTCGGCCGCGAACTGGTCAGCCGCGACGTGATCGATGCCAAGAGTGGCGAAGCCCTGATCGAATCGGTGATCCTGAGCGTGTCCAACGTCAAATCCCACCCCGGCAAGACCCTGGCCGGCTGCACCTACAGCCTGGACATCCCCGCCGAGGATGAAGCGCCGGAGGCCCCGGCGGCACCGTCACCGGCATGAGCGGACCGGAGCGGACATCCTGTTAGACTTGCGCCCAACGCCCGGTTTAGCGGGTGCAGTCAATTGAAGAGATGTCTGAAGACGACAGTAGTACCTCCCCGGAGCAAGGCGAGAAGAAGCGCAGCTGGCTTGAGCGCCTGACTGCGGCCTTCTCCGGCGAACCCCACACCCGCGACGAACTGCTTGCCGTGCTGCACACGGCACAACAGGACGGGCTGATCGCCGCGGACACCCTGCGCATGATGGAAGGCGCCATCTCGGTGGCCGAACTGACTGTCGGCGACGTGATGATCTCGCGCTCGCACATGGTGTCGCTGCCGGTCGACTCGCCGTTCCTGGAACTGATGAAGCAGGTGGTGGAATCGGGCCACTCGCGCTTCCCGGTCCACGGCGAGAACAAGGATGACATTCTCGGCATCCTGCTGGCCAAGGACCTGCTGCGCGGCGTGGTCGCCGACAACACCCACGCCAGCGTGCGCGAGTTGCTGCGTCCGGCGGTGCTGATCCCCGAATCGAAAAAGCTCAATGTGCTGCTCAAGGAGTTCCGGCTCTCGCGCAACCACATGGCGATCGTGGTGGACGAATACGGCGGTGTCGCCGGGCTGGTCACCATCGAGGACGTGCTGGAGCAGATCGTCGGCCAGATCGACGACGAGCATGACGAGACCGAGGACCACACCGCGCAGATCGCCATCCAGGCCGACGGCCGCTATGTGGTGGACGCACTGACCGCCATCGAGGATTTCAACGAGCGTTTCGGCGCCGATTTCCCCGACGATGACTACGACACCATTGGCGGTCTGGTCACCGAGGCCATCGGCCACCTGCCGGAGACCGGGGACGAGCTGACCCTGGACCGTTTCGTGTTCCGCGTGGCCCGTGCCGATGCCCGTCGCGTGCAGGCATTCCACGTCACGGTGCTGCCCCCCGAAACCCGGGACGACGATTGATCCGCCGGCATCTGCCGCGGCTGTTGTCCGCGTTCATGCTGCTGTGCCTGCTGCTGGTCTGCACGACCGGCAGCGCCCAGCCGGCCGCGGTCCCATCCACTGACGCCACCACGCCACGCATCGGCGTGGTGACCATGCTACCGGGCGAGGTCTTCTTCGAGCGCTTCGGCCACGATGCGCTGGTGGTGCTCGACCCGGCCAGCGGCCAGGCCACGTCCTACAACTTCGGCTTCTTCGATCCGTCCGAACCGGATTTCATCGGCAATTTCGTGCGCGGCCGGATGATGTATTACCTGGTGGCGCTGCCCCTGGAAGAAGACCTGGCCCAGTACCGCGACGCCGGCCGCGGGGCCAGCCTGCAGTGGCTGGATCTTCCGCCGCAGCAGGCGCGGAATCTGGCCGACGCCCTGGCCGAGCGTGCCAAACCGGAAAATGCACGCTACCGCTACGACTACTTCACCGCCAACTGCGCCACGATGGTGCGTGACAGCCTGGATCAGGCCATGGGCGGAGGCCTGCAATCGCAGCTGGCCGGGCGCTCGCGCGGCAATACCTATCGCAGCGAATCGGTTCGCCTTGCCTCGCCCTCACTGTGGATGTGGCTGGGATTCGACCTGGGACTGGGGCCGTTCGCCGACCGGCCACTGTCGCGCTGGCAGGAAGCCTTCGTGCCGATGCGCCTGGCCGACAGCCTGCGCGAAGCCCGCAATAGTGAGGGGCGCCCCTTGGTGCAGGCCGAGCAGCAGCTGTTGCCGCAGCGCCTGGCCGCCGAACCCCAGGAGCAGCGCCGTCACTGGTGGCCATGGCTGCTGGTGGGGCTGGCAGTGTCCGCGTCCCTGTTTGCGGCACGTCGCAAATCCCGGGCGATGGCCGCGTTCGCACTGCCGTTCTGGCTGTTCTGCGGTATCGCCGGTGCGCTGCTGACCTATCTGTGGGGCTTCAGCGAGCATCAAGCCGCCTGGGCCAATCGCAATCTGTTGCTGCTCAATCCAATGGCCCTGCTGCTGATTCCCGGCGCGGTCAGCCTGCTGCGTGGCCGTCGCCCCAGCCGCGGTTTCCGTATCGCAGTGGGGCTGCTGGCCGTGATCGCACTGGTCGCGCTGCCGCTGCACTGGCTGTCGCTGCAGCCGCAGTTCAATGTGCAGTGGATCGTGCTGCTGCTGCCGATCCACCTGACTCTGGCGACCCTGCTCGGCAACCCGGCAGCGACCGTTTCCAAGGCAGAATAGGCCACATGGAACCGACCCTGCCCGCATCCGTTTCGCCGCCAGTGAACCCGGCGTGCGTGATCAACTGCACCTGGTACGGCGAGGACGGCACGCTGCGCGCACTGGACCTGGACAGCATCAGCGACGTACTGGCCGACGATGCCAAGGGTTTTGTCTGGGTCGGCCTGTATGAGCCCGACGACGCGGTGCTGGACAAGGTCCAGGAGGAGTTCGATCTGCATGACCTGGCCGTCGAAGACACCCGCAAGGCGCACCAGCGGCCCAAGATCGAGACCTATGGCAACTCGCTGTTCGTGGTGGTGCATACCGCGCAGGTGGTTGACGAGCGTATCCGTTACGGCGAAACCCATGCCTTCCTGGGCCCGCGCTATCTGGTGACGGTGCGCCATGGCGCTTCGCTGTCCTATGCGCCGGTGCGGGCGCGACTGGAGCGCGAGGCCGAGCAGCTGGCGATGGGTCCCTCGTTCTGCCTGTACTCGGTACTCGATGCGGTGGTCGACAACTACCTACCGATCACCGACAGCTTCAGCGAAACGCTGGATCTGCTGGAAAAAGACATCTTCGCCGAGAGCTACAAACGCCGCACGGTGATCCGCCTGTACGAACTGCGGCGCGAGCTCAACAAGATGCGCCTGGCCGTCGCCCCGCTGCAGGATGCGCTGGCGCAGCTGCAACGCAACCAGGCGCAGCTGATCAACGAAGAAGTCCGCCTATACCTGCGCGATGTGCAGGACCATGCCGCGCGGGTCAACGATGCCATCGATACCCTGCGCGAAATGCTGGGCACCGCGTTGAGCGTGAACCTGTCACTGGTGACGCTGACCCAGGGCGAGACGGTCAAGCGCCTCGGCGCCTGGGCCGCGCTGCTGGCCGCGCCCACCCTGATCACCAGCTGGTACGGCATGAACTTCAAGTTCATGCCGGAGCTGGAGGGACGCTTCGCTTATCCGCTGTTGATCACCAGTGTGGCGGTCACCTGCGTCGTGCTGTACCGCCTGTTCAAACGGGCACGCTGGCTGTAACCGCCGCGGCGCGGCTTCCACCGCCGACGCGCACCAATTGGGGATACCGACTCCCGCTCAAGCCACATAGACGGTCTTGATATTCATGAACTCGTGGATGCCATGCCCGGCCAGTTCGCGACCGAAGCCGGAACGCTTGGTCCCGCCAAATGGCAGACGCGCATCGCTTTTGACCACCGAGTTCACGAACGCAGCGCCGCACTGCAGCTGCAGCGCAAGCGTTTCGCCCCGTGCGACATCGGCAGTCCACACGCTGCCGCCCAGACCGAACGTCGTATCGTTTGCCACACGCACCGCCTCTGCGTCGTCCTTCACCCGCAGGATCGCCGCCACCGGCCCGAACAGCTCCTGCTCGTAGGCCGGCATGCCGGGACCGACATGGTCGAGGATGGAAGCTTGATAGCCGGCATGGCTGCCGGCCACCGGCTCACCGCCCAGCAGCAGCGTTGCCCCTTTGTCGATGCTCTCACGCACCTGGCGGTGCAACTCGTCGCGCAGGTCCCCACGCGCCAGCGGCGCCAACGTGGTCGCCTCGTCCTGCGGATCACCGTGGATGCGCGCCTTGGCGGCTTCGACAAAGCGCTGCACGAAGGTGTCGGCAATGGGCTCCACCACGATGAAGCGTTTTGCCGCGATGCAGGTCTGGCCTGCATTGTCGAAGCGCGACTTCACCGCAGCCGCGACCGCCGTATCGATATCGGCATCCGCCAGCACCACGAACGCGTCACTTCCGCCCAGCTCCATCACGCACTTTTTCAGCTGCTCACCGGCGTTGGCCGCGATCGAACGCCCTGCCCGCTCACTGCCCGTCAACGTAACCGCTTTGATACGGCGGTCGCGCAACACCGCGGCGGCCTGCTCATTGTCGATATGCAGCACGTCGAACACGCCCTGCGGCACACCGGCGGCAGCCACCACCTCGCGCAACAGATCGGCGCATCCGGGCACATTGCTGGCGTGCTTGAGCAGCGCCACGTTGCCGGCCATCAAGCCCGGTGCAAGGAAGCGGATCACCTGCCAGACCGGAAAATTCCACGGCATCACCGCCATCACACAGCCGATGGGCTGATAGACCACGTAGCTGCGCTGCGCTTCGGTAGGAATCGGCTGCGGCGCGAGATAGTCGCCGGCGTGATCGGCGTAATACTCGCAGGCGGCGGCGCTTTTCTCGATCTCGGCCAGCGCCTCGCGACGCAACTTGCCCATCTCGGCGGTCATCGTGCGCTGGAGCTCATCGCGTCGCGCGCGCAAGCCGGCAGCGATCTTGTGCAGGAACTGCCCCCGCTGCGCCAACGCCAGTGACGACCATGCCGGAAACGCCGACTCGGCGGCGGCAAGCCGCTGCTCGATCTCGGCCGCGCCCATGAGCGCGATCGTGCCTACGACCCGCCCGCTGAAAGGATTCACTGTCTGATACGACGCCATGGCACACACCTGCATTCAACGAGGCGGTCATGGTAACGCCGGCACTGGAACGCCGGCGTCAGTACATCGCGTGGCAGGCCGCCGCGGGGGGGGGGGGGGCCCGCCCCCCCGCCCCCCCCCCCCCCCCCCCCCCCCCCCCGCCCCCCCCCAGGCGGCGGCGGGCGCCGGCGGGAGAGGGGCGCGGCGCGGGAGGGGGGGGGCGGCCC
>NZ_JBRREO010000012.1:0-43448 GCF_056760355.1 Stenotrophomonas sp. STEN013
TCCAGTCCATCATCGGGGCGACACATAGCCTTATCCCCTCCAGAACGTAAGGCCTGCGGGGCTTTTCGCCAGATATGGCGTGGGATTCGGTTTGCTGCATTGCTATCGTATTTCCGGGGGTTTCAGGGCATTACCGCTGCGACGGTGCTACATTCGGGGCTACAGAAACAGGCTTGTAGCACTATGGGATCGATCCTCGCCCGCCGCCGGGCCACAGGCGCCACATCTTACACAGCGACTATCCGGCTAAAGGCCGATGGGAAGATCACGCACCGCGAGTCGGCGACCTTTCCAACGCGTGCGCTTGCAAAAGAATGGCTTACCCGCCGTGAAGCAGAGCTGGCCGGCCAACGTGCGCGCGGGGAGGTCGTCGGTACCCGCATGACGGTGGCCCAGATGATCGACTGGTACTCCGGCCAGATGGCTGCCGATAACCCATGGGGCCGCTCGAAGAAGGCGGACCTGGCCCGCATTGGAAAAGGCGCCATAGCCGATAAGCGGGTTGACCGCCTCACACGCGCTGATTTCATCGCCTACGCCCAGGGACGGCGCCAGGAGGGTGCCGGCCCGGCCACGGCCGCCAACGATCTGATCTGGCTCCGCCAGGTGCTGCGCGCAGCACGGGTTGCCTTGGGCGTGCCGGTGCCGCTTCAGGAGCTGGACGATGCGGCCGAATACCTGCGCCAAAATCGCATCATCGGCAAGCCGAAGGAGCGCGACCGGCGGCCCACTGCCGCGGAACTGGAGAAGCTGGCCGCGTATTTCAGCCACCGTGACGTGCGCGCCGAGATCCCGATGCTGGACATCATGCATTTCGCAATCCACAGCGCTCGGCGACAGGAAGAGATCACGCGGTTACGCTGGGACGATCTCGATAGATCGACGGCCACATGCCGCCTGCGCGACTTGAAGCACCCCACGAAGAAGCTCGGCAATGACAAGACGTTCAAGCTGACTGCCGAAGCCCTGGCGATTATTGAAGCCCAGCCGCGCGGAAACGAGCCATTGATCTTCCCGTTCAATCCGAAGTCGATCGGCGCTGCATTCACCCGGGCCTGCCACGTCCTGGAGATCTCCGACCTGCGCTTCCATGATCTGCGGCACGAGGCAACAAGCCGACTGTTCGAAGCCGGCTACACCATCCAAGAAGTCTCCCTTTTCACGCTGCACGAAAGCTGGGCGACGCTGAAGCGCTACACCAACCTGCGGCCGGAGCAGCTGGCGCACCGGTAGCCGTTGCAGCTGAGTCAGGCTGCGATGCGATGCTCATAGAACGGGTGCCGCTTGTCATCGAAGATCGCGTACAGCTCGCCGAGATTCCCGGGATCTGGATTCAGCCACGCATCGATGTGCTCGGGCTTGATGTTGATGATGGTCCGGTCATGCCCGGCAGCGGCAACCTCGGGCTCTGGTTCGTCAGTGACCGCGGCGAATGAAAGCAGGTCCGGCTCCAAGCCTTTCGGGTCTCTCCAGTGCGACCACAGGCAGGCTACCAGCATCGGCTCTCCGGTTCGGGGTGTGAACTGCAGCACCTGGTTGCCGGCCGGCCCCTCCACATTTTCGTAGAAGGTGTTCACCACCATCAGGCCATGGCTGTGGCCAAACTGGCCCTTCCAGAACCCCTCCAGGTTGTCGCGCCGGGCGTTGTAGGTTCCGGGGTACTTGCGATCGTAGACCGCCGGCTTCCCCGCGGGCCGGCACTGGTAGCGCATCGGCCGCACTACCCTCTTGCCGCCCTCACTGACCAGCACCAGCCCATACGCCCCCGGGAAGATCCGCCCGTCACCGGGCTTCGCCGTCGTCCGTTTGATATCCGCGAGCTTTGCCTTGCCAGCAGCGATCTTGTTCGTGGCGATACGGACATCCTCGCGCGCCTTCACAGTCTCCTTCGACAGAAGCGAGCGCTCGGCATCCGCCAAACGCTTGGACTGCTTGAACAGGTCCTGCTCGAGCTTCGCGATCTGCTCGGCGTTGAAGCGCTCGATCAGCTGCCGAACCTGCCGCGCCTCTCCAGACGTTGCATGCATGAATGGCGCGTCCATCCCCTTCGGAATCTTGATCTTGGCGCCGGCGCCACGATCGCCATAGAGGATCACGAAGTCCTTGATGCTGATATCGGCGCCGTACTTTTCGACGTATTCACGATAGTCCTGCCATGCCTCGGCGGAAAAGCACATGGGAAACTCCAGGGAGAGGGCATCTGACGATAGCGCCAGGCAGGTAAACGGACCGACATCGCCCTATGGTTAGTAATTGTACTAACATTCTCCGCCCGTCTCGCTTCTTGAGACAGCGCCCCGCGAGAGTTCGCGCCATGTTGCCCGCTCCCCCACCAATCCCCAACGCTCGTTTCCTGGGCCCGGCAGTTATCGATGGCCCTGTGCAGTCCGTCCCCATGGCCGGCGCCCGTGCGCTGCTGGGCTTTCCGTCCCCGGCCGAGGACTTCCTCGACGACGACATCGACCTGCATCGCCTGCTGATCCGTAATCCGGCGGCCACGTACCTGTATCGGGCAGACGGCTGGTCAATGATCGGCGCGGGAATCTGTGATGGCGATATCCTGGTTGTCGACCGCTCCGTTCAGCCGCGGGCCGGCGACATCGTGATCGCCGTGTGGGATGGGAATCAGCCCACCTGCAAAGTGCTCCAGACCTTCGAGCACCACATCGAACTGCACTCAGCCAACCCCGATTACCCGCCAATCGTCCTGACGCCAGGCACGGAAGTGGAGGTGTTCGCAATGGTGGGCCTTGCCCGCCAGATCATCCGCAGGCCGCGCCGTGGCCGCTGAGCTGTTGCAGGATCTCCGCGAGCTGGCAAAACAGCTGCCGCCCGCCCCCGGGGTCTACACATTCCACGGCGAGTCACCGCTTCCGCTCTACATCGGCAAGAGCGTGAACATTCGCGGCCGCGTGCTCGATCACATCCGTACGCCGGACGAGATCCGCCTGCTCAGCCTGACCCGCCGGTTCTCCTATGTGCGCACCGCCGGTGACATCGGAGCGCAGCTGCTGGAGGCGCAGCAAGTGAAGCTGCTGCAGCCGCTGTTCAACAAACGCCTGCGCCGTAACAAGCGGCTCTGCACGATCACGCTGCAGGCCGGTGAGCTGCGCATAACCGACGTGCATGATGCAGGTGACACAGCGTCGTTCGGGCTGTATCCCAGCCGGTTCGCCGCAGTAGAGGCCTTGCGTGAGATCTCCGACACCCACTTGCTCTGCTACAGCCGCCTGGGCATCGAAAAGCTGCCGGCGGGCCGCCCCTGCTTCCGTCATGCGCTCAAGCGATGCGCCGGCGTGTGCTGTGGGGCAGAGCCTGAGGATGACCACCGGCAGCGGCTGCTGGCGGCGCTCATTGATCGCCACGTGCATGCATGGCCCTACCCGGGCGCTGTCGGCATCGTCGAAAAATCCGACGAGCTGCAGCAGATCCACGTCGTACGCAACTGGCACTACCTCGGCACCGCGGACACGCTCGCGAAAGCCCGGAAGCTGGACCAGCCCTCCGCCTCATTCGACCGGGACTGCTACCGCATCCTGGTGCGGCCGCTGATCACCGGCGCTGCCGAAATCCGGGAGCTGTGATGTTCGCCCTGGTCGACGGCAACAACTTCTACGCCAGCTGCGAGCGCGTATTCCAGCCGGCGCTACGCGGCAAGCCACTGGTCGTACTCAGCAACAACGATGGCTGCGCGATTGCCCGATCGGCAGAAGCCAAGGCACTCGGGGTCAAGATGGGCCACCCGGCCCATGAGTTGAAAGACCTGGTCCGCCGGCACGGCCTGCAAATGCGATCGGCGAACTTCGGCCTGTACGGCGACCTGAGCGCCCGCGTTGTCTCAATCCTGCGTGATGCCGCCCCACGGGTGGAGGTCTACAGCATCGATGAGAGTTTCCTCGACCTGACGGGCATCCAGCTGCGCGAGCAGTTCGCGTGCGACTTGCGCACGCGGGTGCACCGCTGGACCGGTATCCCCAACTGCATCGGCATCGGCCCCACAAAGACCCTGGCCAAGCTCGCCAACAAGCTGGCCAAAACCGGCAATGGCGTGATGGATCTCGGTGACCCTGTCGTATGCCATGCGGCGCTGGCTGACTTCCCCGTCGGCGATCTATGGGGCGTGGGCCGCAAACTGGCGCCGAAGCTTGCCGCACGCGGCATCCACACCGCCGCGCAACTGCGCGACGCCTCAACTGATGACATCCTCGCAGCCTTCGGTGTCACGCTTGCGCGCACGCAGCGGGAACTGCAGGGCCACCCCTGCATGAGCATCGAAGAAGTGGAGCCCGACCGGCAGCAGATCGTCGTCAGCCGCTCATTCGGCAGCCGCGTTTCCGATCCGCAGGCGCTGCATGAGGCACTGGCCACGTTCGCCGTGCGTGCTTGCGAGAAGCTGAGGTCTCGCGGCCTGGTGGCCAGTGGCGTCCAGGTATTCCTGAACTCCGACCCGTTCCGCCCCGAGCTGCCGCAGCACCACCCAGCCCGCGCGGCGAATCTCTCGGCGGCCACCGCTGACACCACGATCATCCTGCGATGCGTACGCCAGCTGTTTGAGGGCATGCCCCGCCGGGGCATCGACTACAAAAAGGCAGGCGTCGCGCTGCTGGATCTCGCGCGACCGGAGGCACTGCAGCAGGATCTATTCACCCCTGCCATGGTGGGGAACGACCGCCTGATGGACACGTTGGACGCGATCAACAAGAAGTTCGGCCGCGGCACCGCTGGGCTCGGCGCAACCGGCTGGCAGGCAAAGCCGGAATGGCGCATGCGCCAACACATGCTCTCCCCCAGTTACACCACCTCCATACACCAGCTGCCGCGCGTGCGCTGCTGAATGTGAACAGCCACGATTGACCTGATCATAACGGGCGGCCGGCATAGGATCCCCTCATGACCACCAAGCTGACCCGAGAAGAGCTGGACCAGTGGCTGCAGGATCTGGCGGTGCGAATGAAGCCGGAAGCAGAGACGGCGCTGGTCGGAGATATCGCCGAAATTGTTGCAGGTGAGGTCGAGGTAATCGAACCCCGCGTCGCCATGGCAGATTTCGACCACTTCCATGACCAGGTACGCAGCCTCATTGACGCACTGGCTTGCGTTAGAGCGGGAAAGGCAGATGAGCCAACAGGGCGCTGATTACGAACTGGCGTTCAACGAGATCAGTCACGCGCTCCTGCAGTACGGGGAAGCGCCGCAGTTCTGGGAGATCTGCGACGAGGTCGAGGAACGGCTTATCGACCAGTATCCGGAGGACGAAGTCGCAATCATCGAGCTGGTCGCCACCTGGCTGTTCAAGCTGGGCGTGCACCCGGAGGGAGAGCTCCAAGGCTTTGTATAGCCACCAGTACCACAGCCAGCACCCGGCCCTCTTGGGGAGGTAGGGACCGGGTGGACGCGGGGAATGCGTCGTTGCTGGCCTCCAGCAGCTCCGCATCCCTGCGGAAGCCCGGCGGGTGGATGGCCTGGCTGGGAGCCGGCGCCGCCGTTGCTGGCGACTCCACAATCACGCTTCTGCAAGGCGCCGTCAGTCGGCCAACGGCCTGGGTTGCTGTAGGTATTTCCTGACACGCCGGAACTTCGTCACACAACCTCGGGCGGGAGATTCCACCTGGAGCAGAAGAGCTCGCCGTCATCACGGGCCAACCCAACCCCGTTTTTGCGCAGAATTCTAGCCTTGAGCCTCTCAAGCAGCCTCTCGACACAACAAATTTCAACTATTTTCTTGCGCAGCCACACCTGCCGGTACTCGCCAAACTCCCCTCCAACCCTTAGGTCTTCGTGACATGCGTCACGCAATTTCGATTGCGGTCCGGAAATTTTTGCAAGTTTCACGCGCTAACTTAGGTTCCGGTGGGTTCGTGGTATCTCGGAGAGGGGGCGTCGAACCTCGCTGAAAATGGCGATTTTTTAGGGGCTTGGCAGACTGCAATCTGCCGATGAAGCTGTGCCACCACTTCACCGGAGCACATGAATGGATCACATCGAAACGCAGTCGGCAGGCACCCGGAAGTCACCCCACCAACAACAAGCCACACCCTGCCACAGGCGAGACGAGGTGCACATCAAGTGGCTGCACGACGGCCTCGACCACCTCAGCTTTCTCGACGAAATCGCCGACTGGATCGCCAAAGGTGTCCTGCCGGGGCAGCTTGGCGAGGATCTGGTCAAACTGGAGCGTTTCATCTTCGAGGCGATGCAGAAGGACCGTATCCGCTATACCTCCCTCACACAGTGACCTCGATCAGCGGCAGGTTCGGCGCGGTCTCCAGCACGCGGCCGTCGCGCACCCACACGTTGTACGGGATACCACCGGCATCCCCCACCTGGCCCATTACCCGGAACTGGGCGCCGTCATAGCTGGTGACTGAGCTGGTGCCGTCCGGGTTGTGGGCGGTGACAGTTGCCAATAGCCGTGGTCCTGTCTGCAGCAGGCCGCCAAACTGGCTCCATAGATCAGTTCGCATCGGTGTAATGCCTCTCCAGGGTGATGGTCTGCTCCACGGTCACGGCATTGCCTGACACACGGGCATCGATCCGGGTTGCAGTGCACAGGCCATGCCAGTTCCCGGATGATCCTCGCACCTCAACAAGCTCCAGTGGCAACACGCGTCCCGTGGTTCCCGCAACTACGGGAGAAGGGAACATCGGCAAGGTCAAGTCGATGTCGTCCTGGTCACCACGATCGCTGAGGATGTTGCGGCCGCGCTCTGCTGCTGCAGCCGCTACGGTAATCAGCGGACTGGATGCCTGTGCGGCATATAGATCGCCAGCCTCACCCTGCCGAACGATGCGTGCCGTAACGCCGGCACCGGCCAGCTCGCCGGTCACCACAACAGCGTTGTAAACCGGGGCACTGCGAACCTGCCCACTCTCAGTGATGACAATGTCATCTTGCACCACGTGATCTGCAGTTGAGTCTGGCCAATCCCAAGGGCTTACCGGGTAGCGCGGCAAAACCCGCAAGTGTTTGCTCTCCGGATGCGACTGCACCACGGCGCCGGCCGCCTCGGCCAATGCACTGATGGCGTCCAGCGCGGTCATTCCGTCGTAGTACCAGGCGCCCGCAGGAACCTGCCAATCCACCGTGCCCCAGTCGATGGTGTAGCCGGTATCGGCAAGCTCATCTGTCGCCAGCTGCGCCATGCTCCGCTCGCTGCTGCTGACCATGGCCCGTGAAGGCGCGTACGGCGCGGCCAGCAGTGAGGTACGGCTGCGGCCGGTCACGGTCACACCGCTGCGTACAAACTCCCGACGATGGCTGTAGTTCTCAATCACCGCTGTCCAGACGTACCCATTGATTGTGATCTCAACCTCACGCCGGCCACTGGGCGCAGGTTTCAGCAATGCAAGGTGCGCCGGGTCGGCCAGCGTCATATCAACGCCGTACCCCCATGCGCCGGCACTGCCGCTGATGCTGACCGATTCCACTTCAATGGGCGCGCGGTCCGGCAGCCGGACCACCGAGATTGTGTTGAGCACGATGTAAGTACCTTTCTGAGGGCGCACCGCATAACACGCAGTCACGCCAAGATTGAGGGGCGCGAACCCGCCCATGCCGATCACCGGGCAACCGAGATTCAGTGCGACCTTGTCGCCAGGAGGAAATGGATTGGGCTCTGGCGGCTCGGGCGGCACAACCGCCGGCCGAACAATCCACGGCAGATGTGCAGCAGGCCCCCAAGGCAGCGTCGTGGTGCACCTGCCAAGTTCCGGACTCATCCAGTGAAGCAGACCCACCGGCATCCTGCAAAATGCACCTGGCCGCCACAACATGTCCGCCACCTGACGGGCCTGGGCCGCGTGATACCACGGCGTGCAGGCCGCGATTCGGTGCTGTTGCTGACCCGCCCACTGGAACATCCCAGCCTTTCGCTCACAGCCCTGGGATTGCCATCCTGAGCCAAGTGCCCTTCGGCGTTCTGCAGAATGACCGCCCCAGTGCAACTCCGCCGTCATCGCCGTTCGCGGCGTTCCCCTCCACAGCAAGGCAGTAATGCCGTTCTTGCGAGCAGCAGCCCCATGCCAAGTAATGGCAGCACCGCGTCGCTCCCGCTGGCTCTGCCCCCAACTGGCGTCCACCGCGATCTGACGCGATGCCGCAACAGCCCACGCAGTACCCCATTGCGACCGAAGCCCGCGCACAACCGGTTCCGGTGGCTCAGGGGGTTCCACGTCCCACGCGATGCCGAGATTGAGTGGCGTGTGACTGCCGGGGCCGGTGAAAAGCGGCCCAAGGTTCAGCCCAATATACCCGCCGGGTATCGGCTCCATCACTCAACCATTGGCGCGGGATAGATCCAATCCTGAATCGCGCTGTTGACTTGTTGGCTTCGATCGGTGGCAATCACAGTGAACCGAGTGGACTCACTGAGATATGGCACACGCCACGTTCCATCTGGCCGCGACCAAGTTCGAGCCACCACAGCATAGGTATTCGGCTCGAGTACGGTGATATCAATACGCGCCGGCTCATTCATCACCCGAACTCGGCCGTCATCCCCGCCTTCAGTATCCGGCGGTAGGCCGCCTAGGAAGCCGTGCCCCCCCCATGGAGCCCCGCGTCCGAAACTGGCACTAACGACATGTTTACTGGTAAGCACGCTACTCATTAGTACTCCCACTCGGCATCAATCCTGATCAGGCCCTGACCTTCGCTGGGTCCGCCAAAACTGGATACGCTCAAAAATTCACCAGGAACACCACCCGGATCAACGTATCTTTCGAATCTTGAAAGTACCTTTCCATGCTCAGGTACCCACATCCCCGGATAAGCACCAATTAGCAATGCCGAGCTGGCGCTGCCCTGCTTCAGGAACGCACGGGAAACCAACATCCCACCAGTCACCGGGTAGGGATAGGGAAACTGACCGGAACTCACTCCGCCGAGTAGGTTCATCCTGCAAACCAGCGATTCACGCGGGTACACATCGATGCCAATCTGTGATCCATCCACACTGCGTGCACCGGCGATCCAGCCGTATCCAGATGTCCCATAGAAAAGCCCAGGGCGTGATGGACCTGAATTCCAAGTAGCTTGATTGCTAAAGGAAATACCAAAATTAAACGGAAAATCTTGTCCTAACGTAGTCCAATCACCAACGAAAGATCCCGAAAAGTTCTCAAACCCACCAGCAAGGTCGCCGGATGCGATGAATATATAAATCGTACGACTGTTGCCCACTATCAACCAGTTCCGAGCCGTAGTGTTGGCTGTATTGCTCTTCCCCCAAGAATTACTACCACCACCAAATCCATCAACACCAGTGTCGATACTGCTCATCGTGTGAAATGCGCTGCATAGAACATGCCGCGCGTTGCTGTCGTCGATGCGCCAGAACATCCCCGTTCCGCCATCACTCAGGCTGTTCTGATACGCACGCTTATGCCCATCGTAGAACGCCCGCGTCCAACCCAAAGGTGCTTTCGCCTCCGCACCGGTGCCATAGCCGGTGACAAGCACCGCATCCATCAACGCCGCAAAGCTACCGGCCGTCCCTGTAAGAATCGGCGCGCCCGGATCAGTGCTGCGGAAAATAGTTGGAATCAAACTCACGGTGTACCTCCTGCAATGTTGCCGATGACCTGCAGACGGGTCGAATCGGCGGCGGTTGACGCCGTGCCCGGCAGAGTGGTGCGCACCATCCACACCGGCGCAAGGCCACCGATGGTGTTGAAGCGCACGGCGTTGTTTACTGCCCAGCCACTGCCCCAGCCTTCGCGCTTGATCGTGAAATAGGGCTGGCCGGTACGTGGATTGAGTGGCGCACAATCAGCCGCGATGCTGCCGACAGCGATCACGCCTACCGCCTCGCCAATCACCTCGAAGTTGCTTGCGCTGGTGAAGCGAATTGCCCAACGCTCAGTGATGGCATTGGCGTTGGTCACCAGCAGCGGATAGTCGGTGTCGTTATAAGTACCAGGCGCTGCCCCGCCACTGGGCGTATTCGACCAACTGTTTGACCAGGTGCCCTGGTCAAACAGATTCTCCACGCGGGCCTGCAGATCGAGTGATCCATTCGCCTCACCCAGCCGTAGGGCCGTGCTGATCATCGCCTCGCCGGCCGGGTAGTCGTGCGTGAGGCCCGTATTAAGCTCGATCTCGCCAGTGATCTGCGGCTGCACGCACAGGCGGCGGTCCTCCACGCGCTCGCGGATGACGACGGGCAGGATGTAGGCGCTCAGGTTGAGCGGATCACTGAACTGCAGCGTGCCGGCGTCCAAGTCCGAGGTGTACCAGGAGCTGTTGATGGGCGTGCCTGCGCTGTCGCGCACTTCGATCTGGGCGATGCGGGTGCGCCCGAAGCTGACCAGCTGCCCCGCGACTGGCGCGGCAATGCTGTGGATGGCGGTGTGGTGCACCAGCACCGTCTGGCCCGCCTTGAACGCCGGAACGCGGCCATCGCTCGGCAGGCGCACCGGATCCAGGCCAATCACCACGCTGGACAGCGGAATAGAGCGGTACACCACCGTGCCCATGTAGATGCTGCCGGCCATCATCAGGTGCGGGCGCCATACGTCGGTGCCGACGACGTTGGCCGGATCGAACCACGGCTCACCCTCGTTTCCGGCGGCCTGCACCAGCTCGCCGAAGCGCACATTGGCTGTACCGCTCTCCCAATCCACTGCGCCACTGATCAAGGGTCCCATCAGCACGCCATTGATGTCGGCCGCGGCGGTCACCACCTGGCCGCCAAGCGTGGTGGCGCGCAGAGTGAAACTACCCGGGCGCAACGGACTGCCCGGTGCACGGAAGAACACCGCGTCGGTACCAGCGTCGAAGATGCGCGTGGCCAAAGCATCCACACTCACCGTATTCGCACCGCCGGCTGCCCACTGGGCGATGTTGCACTTGCCGGCCGCGTAATCGATGACACCAGCGTAGGTCCCGGAACCGCTCGCCGGGTCGATGCCGTAGTACAAGGCGCCATTGCGGTCCACATACGTGCGCCCACGGAACGTGAAGCGCACAGAGCCGGGAATGATGCTGTCCATCACCGTCGGCGTCAGCTCCAACACTACGGGCGGCAACGGCAGGGTGACCGACTCAGCCACCACCGGCGTACTGGTGTCCTGGTACTCAGCGCTGACAATGGTGCCAGCGCTGAACGTTGTCGTGATGTCAGCCCGGTCACGGGACTGCAAGCGCCGGCCGCCACCCACACTGGACGCGGCATACACCGGGATTGGAAAGTCCTCGATGACGATCTTGCCGAACTTGCAGTTGACCGCACCGGTTGTGTAGTTGACGGTGCCAAGTGTTCCGGCAAGTGCGCGGCCATTGGCCGACACAGCCAGGATGTTGCCGGCGCCGTCGTCACGCGCCTCGATGCGCACCGACACCGTGACGGTACCCAGGTCCTCATCCATCGGCTGAGCAGATACCAGCCACGTCAACCGCAGGCTGCCCGCGCGCAGGGGTGCACCAGGCAATGTGAAACTGCCGATGCCGCCGGCATCCGGGCTGGGCTGTTGATCGCTGTTGCTGCTCCCGGCCACTTCGTAGCTGTTGGACAGCACCGTGTCGCCATCCGGCAAGATAGCCAGGCGCAGCGATACTTCGCCGGTGGCATATACGATATTGCCGCGCTGCACACCGGCGATCAGCAAACCACCGGCACCGTTGTCGCTGACGCTCAATGGGGCGCCGCCCACTGTGAGACCACCAACGTAGCTGCCCGGGCGGATGCCGGCATCCGGCAGCATGAAGTTCAGCTCCGGCGTCTTGATTGCGGCATCGCCGCTGCGCCGCTCCCCCACAACACCGGTGCCCCAGCCAAGAATCACCTCGCTGCCGAGATCTGGCAGTGCGCCGGCAGTGAGAACAACCGCGCCGGTGGCGTAATTCACCGTGCCGCTACCCTGCCCGGGATTGCCAACCAGCTGCCCGGTACCGTTGTCCGACAGGCGAATCCAACGGCCAAGGGCACGGTAGTCGACGTATACCGTGCCCGGGGCCGGCAACGGTACACACTGGAAGATGTAGTTGAAGCCCTGGTTGCCAGGCGTGATCGCAATGCGGTCGGTATAACCCTGCTCAACGATCGCACCGGCCGGCGTGGCGGTGATGGTCACGGCCGTGTTGCCGGCTCCGGCATCGTTGGCCACGGAAACGCTACCGGCCAGGTAGTCCACGCTCCCGCTCCACGGCGAGACACCCACGGCCACCAACTGGCCGCTGCCGTTGTCAGCCAGTACCACGCTGCCAACAGTCACCTTCACTGAGCCGTTGAGCAGGGTATTGCCGAGGAACCGGGTGACGCCTACACCAGCAGCAAACGCGCTATTGAAGTTCAGGCCAAGCGAGTCGGTAGCACCGGCCTGCACGTAGCACACTGTGCCCTGCCCAGCCAACACATCCACCACGGGAGTCTCGGCAGTGGTAGCCGGCACAATGTTGACGTAGGGCGTGCCAACCTTCACCGACAGGTCGCCCGGCTCGGCCGCCACGGTCAGGCGCTTGACGCTGTAATAGCTGGTGGCATCCACCACGTTGGTCTGCAGCACACGCGTGGCCGGCTTGATGCTGGTGCGGCGGTTGACCTCCTGGCCGGGAAAGTCGTATAGCAGCGCGGTGACCGTCTCCACGATGATCACATCACGCTCGAAAGCGCCCTGGTCATCCCAGAAAGTCTGGCTGCTGCGGCTCAGGATGCTGCGGACACGCATGTACTGCTCGTTCGGCGTGTAGCCGGAACCGGTGATCGAAAGGCACAGGGTGTCGTTGATGTCCGGGGTTGGCGCATCCTTCATGCAGTAAAAACTCAGCGCCTGCTGACCAATGAAGTGTGCGCCCAGCAGCACGTAGCGGCTTTCCACCCCCTTCGTGATGTAGCCCTCCACGCGGTTGCGCGCATCGTTGCGCACGTCGCTGTAGGAGCCCGTGGCGAACATGCTGATTTGCACGTCCGGATCGGAAGGCGGGTCGACGATTACCGCGATGGCGTCCTTCAGCACATCGGTGCCCGCGGTATCCACATGCACAAACAGCTTGCGCAGAGTGCTGCGGCCGGTGGTGCGCTCTTCGTCGCCGATATCGGGGAACAGGTTGTTCATCGCCCCGTCCACGATTTCAGTGGCCACCATGCGCCCACCACCATCCGGGTTGTCAGTGAGCCGCTGGCTCTGGCGGAGCTTGATGTCAGTTGCAGAAATGGTCATGGGCTCAGGCCGTCATCAGTCGAAGGGTGATAGCGAAGAAGTCCCCGTCAGAAGCCGGGGCAATGAACTTGATGGGCTTGGCCTCCAGAGCCGCACCATCACTGCGGCGCCACAGAACGTTGAACGTACGGCTGCCGCTGTTGTGGGCAGGAACAGTGAGCAGCATCGGCGTTGAGCGCGGCACCGCTTCAAGGGCCTGTAGGGCACGCAGCACCTCCAGCGAAACCACCGCCACCCAGCTACGGCCGTCCTGCTGGCTCTCCAGCGTGATCGGCCTGCCGGTCTGCAGGGCGCTTTCCTGAACGATGCGCGCACCCGTGAGGCTGGTGCTGATAGCCTGGCCGACCTTCCATGCAGTGAATTCGTCAGACCAATTGAGATCTGCAGGCAGATCAATTCCTGCAAGTGATGAGCTCACCGAACACCCCTGCGCGCAATGCTGATAGAGCGGGCACGTTCAATCCGTTGCAGGACTCGCGGTGCCACGAGTTCAGCCAGCCGTTCGGCCTGCTCGATCTCCGCAGCGCTGGCGCTGGCAGCCACACCCTTGGATGGCGCCCGCCAATCGATCACCAGGCGCTGCTCATCGGTGCTCATCGCATCGCCAGCTGCCCGCTGGGCGTTCTTCTGCTCCTTCATCGCGGCAAGCCGCGACTCGTTCGCGCGCCGCTCTGCCTCCGCTTCGCGAGCGCGCTCCTCTGAGCGCTGCTTGCGCATAGCGTCTATCTGCGCCTCCTTCTGAATTACGGCGTCCAGCTCACCATCACTGACAAATCCAAACTGGTTGCGCAGCTGGGCACGACGCTTGGCCATCTCGTCGTACTTCCCGGACGCCTCGTCAAGGTCTGCAGCCAAGCCGGCCAGCTCGCGGCGCTGCCTCGACAGCTCGTTGGTGATACCAAAGAAGTTCTCAAGCACCGGCGAGCCCGCTCGCGCGGACGCAAACATGGCCTTCATCGCTTCCCGGAAGCCATCACCCACTTCTCCAAGGCTGAACGACATTTGCGTGCTTGCCTGCAGGAGCTGATCAAACCGGCCAGCAGCACTATCGGCAGCTTCTGCCATGTTTCCTGACGCGTCTGCCGCCTCGTTGGCTGCGCCGGCAAGGCCGCGCAATGCATCAGAAGCCTGCGACGCCCCTTCATCGACGCCAGCTCCCATGTCTTTGGCAGTCTGCGTAACCGAACCAAGCTTGCCGTCGATGGCTTCGATCGCCTTCGCGAAATCGCCGTACTGCAAGTTGCCGGCGGCCAAGGCATCAGACAGGGCGCGCTTGAGCGCACCCAGCTCAGTGCTGGTGGAAATCTTGCCAATGGCGCTGGTGAATGCTTGGCCGATAGCCTGGCTGCGCTGCTCCATCGTCAGGCCAAGCTTGTTGACCTCAGCATTAGCAGCCACGAACTGATCAACAGCGGCACGGCCGGCAGAACTGAAACCGGTACGCACCTGCTCAACATCGACACCGAGCCGGGTGAGGTTGATGCTATCGATGGCCGACGCCAGCTTGGCCGCTTCCGCCGACCCGGCACCGAAGGCCTTTTCAAATGCTTCGCGAACCGCTGGCAGGTCTGAATCCGCAATCCCGGCAAGCGCCTTACCCAGCTCACCCTGGATCGCTGCCGCAGCCTGCTTGCCCCGTGCCTCCAGATCCTTGATGATCCGCGCGGCCTTCTGCAGACCTTCACCACTGGTGAAGTCGATACCGTCAAATGCTCCCTTGATTGCATCGGCGGCACCCTTGCCGGCACCTCGCAGCTCATCAAACTTATTGATTGCCTCCTGCGCAGAATCGCGGATTGCGTTCTCGGCTTTGGCTTTTGCATTCAGATCGGCCAACGCTTGGCCAACCCGCTCCAGCTCATCGCGCAGCTCGCGGGCCTTTTCGCTCGCCATCGCGGTACGCACACTGTCACCGGCACCTCGCGCCTCCAGTACCACACCCCGGAAATACTGCTGCGCAGCCAGCAGGCTCTGCTGGTAGGCCTGGGCTTGCTCCAGCGTCATGCTGCGCAGATCGCCTGCGGCGGCAAGCTGCTGGTCGGCGTTGGCACGGTACAGCTGCTGCAGCTGCTGGCCCAGGCGGATCTGCTCCTGGGCAAAGCTGGCCTGTGTCTGCTGGTACAGCGCGGTCTTGGCCAGCATGTCGTTGTATTGGCCGATGGCATCGGTCACCTTGATCACGCTGTTGACGGTGAAATCGATC
Source organism: Stenotrophomonas sp. STEN013 (assembly GCF_056760355.1). Lineage (NCBI taxonomy): Bacteria > Pseudomonadati > Pseudomonadota > Gammaproteobacteria > Lysobacterales > Lysobacteraceae > Stenotrophomonas > Stenotrophomonas sp. STEN013. Next base: position 15,362 of record NZ_JBRREO010000012.1, read on the forward strand.
GAGGCGACCAGCGCGACCTGTGGCGCAAGGCGCGCCATGGCCGCGGCCAGTCCGTTCACCTTGCCACTGAGCGCCCCCATGCCGGCGCCACGCGCCGCCTCGGCAGCGGCCAGGCCGGTGGTGGCCACCGTGGCAGAGCGCGCAGCCGTGGCGATGCCCAGGAAGCCCTGGGCAACACTGGCCAGCTTCAGCGCCACGTACACCTTGCCCAGCAGCACGATAGCCTCCGCATGCTTGGCCAGCGTCAGCGTGATGCCGGCAATGGCCTTGCCCAGCGGCAGCAACTGCTGGCCCAGGTCCTTGACCGCCTGCAGCGTGCTGACGATCGCATCGCTGACGCGCTTGGCCAGCCCTTCCATGCCGCCGGTGGCCTGCAGCAACTGCTGCAGCTGCTGCTGCAGGTACTGGCCAACACCGGCATCCACTACCTGCTGGCGGAAATCCAGCCAGCGCGCAGAGAGCTGCGCCACCAGGCCGCTCATGCTGCTCAGACCGCGCGTGGCGGCGCCGGCATTGGCCTTGCCGATTTCCTCGTACAGCGCGGTGATGACATCGCGCCCCAGCGCGCCGGCGCTGGAGAGCTTCTGCAGCTCGTCCACGTTCTTGCCGGTGGCCTTCTGCAGCAGGTCCCACACAGGCACGCCGCGTTCGACCAGCTGCAGGATCTCTTCGCCCTGCAGCTTCTGCTTTGCCCAGGCCTGGCCAAGGGCAAGGATCTTGCCTTCCAGATCCCCCTGGCTGCCACCCACTGCGGCGTTCTGGTCGATCAGTGCCTGCAGCGAGCCGTTGAGCGGTTCCAGCCCGAAGGCTTTGAGATTCTGTGCCGAGGACAGCACAGCATCGAAGGCCAGGCCGTTCTGCTTGGCCAGGTCAGCCAGCTCGCCATAGGCGCGATTGCCCGCGGCCTGGGTGCCGTACATGTTCCCCAAGGATCGCCGCGCATCCTCGGCTGCAGCGGCAACGCCGAACAGGTTCTTGGCACCGGCAACTGCGGCTTGGAAACTGAGATAACCGGCCAGCGGCGCTACCAGCCCGCGCAGCTTGCTCAGTGCGCCGCCGGAGTCCCCAAGCTTCTTGGTCTGCGCCGTGGCCTCGGCCGCACGGTCACGGTAGGCACGCAGGCTTTCAGCAGCAGCGCGGCTCTGGGTGGCCTGCTTGCGGAACGCTTCATCGCCATCGGCCATGCGCTGCTTGAGCTGCTGCACGGCGGAGGCTTCGTTGCGCACGGCCTGGGCCTGGCGGTCGATGGCACCGGCGGTGCTGCCGATCTGGTTGCGCAGCTCGCGCTGCACGGCAGCCAGGTTGCCGGTGTTGACGCCGGCAGCCTTGAGTTCGCCTTCCAGCTTTTCCAGCTGCTGCCACTGGTCCGCGTAGGCGGCACGCTGCTTTTCCAGCTCAGCGCGGGCGGCCTTCTGCGCCTGCTCCATCTGCCGGGTGGGCTTTTCCACCTCGGCCATGGCCAGGGCCAGCTGGTAGGCAGCACGCTCGGCAGCATCGAGCTGGCTCTCTGCTTTGCCCAGCTCAGTAGTCAGCTCATCAAAGCGCGCCGCACCCTCGGCTGCCTCATTCAGCCCGATCAGCGAATCAACCAGCTTGCGTGTGTCGGCAACGGTGGCATCGCTGACATCACCCAACTCAGACAGTGCGGCTTGCAGCTGTGCGATGCCCTCGGCACCGCGGGTTTCCAGCACCAGCCGGATGGCTTCCTCAAACGCAGGCGTGGCCATCAGATTCCTCCTTGCCGGGTGAGGCGCAGCAAGCGGACGATTTCCCTGCTGCGTAGTTCATTCATTTCGCGACTCAATCGCTTTGCGTTCTCATCGCCCTGCCCGCGCACCATCTGGAACGGGCTGGGACCAGCCAGGCGTTTGAGCTTGTTGCGCGGGTCGCGCCCGCTCGCGAGGTGGCTGCCGCTGGAGAACTGGCGCACCAGCATCCATTTCTGACCGTTGAGCGTGGCGATGAAGGCGTGGTGGTAGACCTTGCGACCGCCGCCTTTGCTGATGGCCGCCGTGGCGCCAGGGCTCTTGCGCCCAGTCCACCGACCGCCGAACGCGGCGAGCGGTGTCTTGTATGTGCTGGCATTCAAGCGAAGCACCGCACCCGCGCCGGACAGCTCGCTGGTGGTAACGGTGAACTTTCCGGCCAGATCACCGGCACGCACGTTGTAGGTTTCGCGCACCAAGCGCTTTGCCGCCGGCTCGAAGCGGCGGCGCACCGTGACCACGGCGCGCTTGTCGGCCTTGGCAATGCTCGCCGGGCTTACACCGTCAAGCGCAGCAGCGATACGTGCCAGAGCGGGCCGAAGCGATTCAGCACCTGTACGCTTGGAGACCATCAGCCCTCCCCGATCGCGCCGAAACGGCGCAGCAGGTCAGCGGTGGCCGGCGTACAGGTGAGCGTATCGCCTTCGCGATAGTCCAGACCGGCATGCCTGTGGTTGCGCACAAACACGACCACGCGCTCTGGCGGAACAGGCCGATACACCGCCGGCATTGCTGCCGCCGGTGCCGGTACCGCCGCGCTGTTCGAGCGACGGCGCATCAGTTACGACTTCAACGCGTAGCTGGTGAACACGTAGGGCGCAGGTGCGCCGCTCGGCACAACCAGCGGTCCGGCCAGCGTGGGGCTGATCGGCTCGCTGGCCAGCCAGTCCACTTCGCCATCAACGGTGAGGCGTGCTTCGAACACTTCCAGCTCGCCCCACTCTCCGCTCACACGGTCCTGCATGTCGCCGGTGACGTAGAACGATTCGGTCGGCGTGGCACCGCCCAGAATGCGCGTGGCATCCACGGCGTCGTAGCTGTAGCTGCACTCCACTGCATCACCCTTGACCAGGTCACCACCGGCAATAGCGGTGAACTGCCCACGACGCGCATCGAGGGTGTAGTCGGTGCCAGCCACCAGCGGGGTTACGCCCTTGGTGAAGATGGGTGCCGGTGTGGCCTTGATGAAGCGATGGGGCAACTGCACCGGCTGCGCCAGGTCAGCAACGGTGACCACCTCGTCCGTGACCGAGCCCTCGACCACCGACGCATCCGAGGCCGTACCGTAGAGAATGCGCGCCATGATGGCAGGCGGAATCTCCAGCAGGCTCACCGACAGGCTGGTGGTACCCGGTAGGGTGTCGGTGTAGATAGGCTGGTTGTACAGACTGCCATTGCGCTTGCTGACGACCTTGATTTCATCGCCGGCTTCATAGCTGAAGGTTTTGGCGTTGACTTCGATCGGCTGGTTGCCCTGCGAGTCGGCAGGCTCGGGAATGACAGCAATCAGCGAACCATCAGCGGCTTTGCGCCACATGCGGATGTCGCCGGAATACTGCCGAACTGTGGCTTTAGCCATGGGGGTTACCTCTGCGGTTGAGTTGTGACGGGCGACTTGAGTTCGGTCAGGCCGGCCCGCGCGGTGACCTGAGCGACAACACTGGAGCTGCCATCGTCTTCAGAGACAGCGGCAAGCTGGGAGCCGGTGAGTACGAAGGTGCGGATGAAGGGCGGAAGATCGCGTTCTTTCATTGTCAAAGCGCGCACAAGATCGGCGCGCGCGCGATGGATCAGCTTGTTGGGATTGGTCTCGCCATAGCCGCGCGGAACGCTGAACTGGATGGTCAAATCCACATCGGAGCTGACGAAGCTACCGCCCGCTCCGGTGGGGTCGATGTCGCTGGCGAAGATGATCGTGGTCGGGGCACCAGCGTCTAGATCCGCATCGGTGTCATCGGTGATGACCGCGCCGGAGCCAAGGTCCGTGTAGTACCCGGATGCAGTGCCGATACCTTTGACGCACGTGGCGACGAACTCCACCAGCTGCCAGCTCGACGGCTCGACAAGATCAGCCACGACGCACCAGCCAGCGGCTCAGTGAGCCATCGTCGCTTATGGGCTTGGCATTGACGTAGACATCGCCATCCACCACCAGCCGCCCGCCCTGGGAAATCTGCAACCCGGATGCCAGCACGTAGGACACTTCGACACGCCCTGCCTGCGCCTGGTCGTTGAGCCCCATGGACTGCGTGTCGCGGTCGATGAACACCTTCACCAGCTGGCCGTCGGTATCGGATGCGTTGGCGTAGTAGCGCCCAGCGTCTGCCATGCCTGCATCAGCGAAGGCCGCGTGTGACATGGCATCGAAGTTTGCGAGGAAGGCCTTCTGGCTCATTGCTGGCCGCCTCCACTGCACAGCAGGGCGAAGGCCTGCAGTCCCTTTACTTGTGCGTCGCAGGCGTCGGCGGCGCCAATAATTCGGCCCGCACTTTGGTGCCGGTCGTCGGCGCCACCATCAGCGACGGCACCGGCTGCGACGGCTGCGGACAGTTCGCTGGTGGCGATGGCCGCTTGCCAACGCGCGTGCAGGCGCTGATTGCCAGCGCGCAGGTCAGCAACAAGGCGTTCAGAAGCGGCTTGCGCATCGGCTTTGTCCTTTTCGTATTGGGCGGCCACGGCGCTGGCTTTGGCCGCGTTGGCGCGTTCGGTGGTGATGACTGTGTTGGCCTGGGCCAACTCCGCGCTGGCTACATCGCGCTCGGTCATGGCGCGATCACGTGCCGCGGCGGCGTTGTCGGCTGCACGGTGGGCGATGGAGACACTGCCGCGCTGCCAGACGATGACGGCGAGCAGGGCCAGCAGCAGGCCGACGAGGATGCGGATCATGGGACCACCCCACTCATGCACAACCCGCGCTCGCTGCTGCGGCGATTGGCGAGGCCTTGAACAAACTTCATTTCCGGCTTGCCGTTGGGCAGGAGCCGGCCGGTTTTCACGTAGCTCCACACCGGCCGGCCGTCGTCGGCCAATTGCAGCCGGCGACAGCCAAGCGCCCACTGCTCGGCATTCCACGCTTGCATCGCACCACTGCCGCAGGTGGCGGTCGCGCCAAAGTTCCAGGCATGCGAGGTTGCGGAATCAAGTACAGGCTGCGGCGGGGTGACTTTGAAGCAGCGCAACAGCTGGTTCTGCACTTTGATGACGGCGGCGCGGGTCTCGGCGGCGCACTTTTCAGCGCTCCACTTTTCGCCGACAACAATCGGGGTGCTGGTGATGTGCCGGGTGATACCGTCGCACACGGTCGGCAGGCCACCGGCCAGCTTGTCCGCGTACACGGTGGTTACGGTTTTGCCGCTGCTTTCCCACAGGGCCAGAAACCCCAGGAGGATTGTGGAGCCGAGCACCAGCGCACCGCGGCCGGTACCGTTCTGCGGGGGCGAGGTATCAGCGGCCACGGGCCCACCTCACCAGACGGACGACGTCTGCACCGCGCGCCTTCCACCAGCTCATCCAGTCACCCCAATTGCGGATCATGGTGGTGAAGAACTGCGACAGACCAACCAACAGGGATACGACCATCACCAGCATCGACAAGTGCTTGGATGGGTCATACGTGGCAACGGCGACGGTTGCGGTCGGCGCTGTCCTTGCCAGTGCGGCCATCAAATCCTGTGTGATCTGGTCTTTCATCGGTCCCCCTGTTGCGGAGCTGGAAGCCCCACCACCGCACACGCCACCCGGGCGTCTGTGTGCGGTGGTGGGCGTGGATCAGGCCTTGACTGCGCCGGCACCCGGCGCGAGCTTGGCCAGCACCTTGGTGGTGCCATTGCCGGCCGCAGCGATTGCGATCGCGCAGTTCTCCAGATCGCCCGCCGCGGTAGCGGCAACGATGAACTGGCCAGCAGAGACGTCCCAATGCAGCGCGGCACCTTCGGTGACAACTGCGGTGGACAGCTTGGGCAGCTCGAACACGCCCTCAATCTGGGCGCTACCCTTGCCGCCACTGGGGATGTCCACCAGGGCTACGGCGAGCAACGTGCCGACGATGGCGGCCTGGCCGCTGGTGAGATTGGCCGCGGCGGTGATATCGATCACAGCACCGGGGAATTTGTAATTTTTCGCCATGACGTTGGTCCTCAAGTGGCGTAGTTGAATTCGATGTAAAGCAACCTGAAGCCGGCAGCACGATGCCGCCGGCCTCTTCGATTACTCGCCCGGGTTGCGAGCGGCGCCACGCCAACCGACCGCACCGACGCCGTACTTGTGAACAACCTTCCAGCTGAGGCCATCGGTGCGGAAATTGGTTTCCTGCTCCAGCACCGGGGTCTGCACACCATTGAGGAATGCCACCTCGATGACCGGCTCGATGCCCGGATCGGCGAATCCGTACCACGCCTTTCCAGTGCCAAGGCGCGGCGAGGTGATGATGTCGGTGAAGGTGTTGCGCGCGATGTTCGGCAACTGGAACTTGTTGCTGACGTCCGGGTTGTACTCGGCGTTGTTGACCAGTGCGGCCTTGCCCTGCATGGCCACAGTGCCGAGGAAGCGCGACAGCGAGATGTCCAGGTAGTCATTGCCACCCGGGTCCATCTGCATCGCGATCAGCTGGCGCATAGCATCGAAGGCATCGACACTCGGCGCGGCGCCGGCGGCGGCGATGTTGTTGTGGTCCGCATGGAACAGCGTCTTGCCATCGCTCATCACCGGGCCGAGGCCACTGTTCAAGGCGAGCAGGGCGTACACGTCCTTCTCGATAGTGCGGCCGGCGGCCTGGCCCAGGGCGGTGGTGATACGCACGAACGAGCCCAGGTCATCATTGACCAGCACTTCGGGCGTGATCTGCAGGATGCGACCCTTGCGGCTGCCCTTGATGGTTTCCTTCTCACCATCACCGAGCACGCCGTTTTCGTACTCGCCAGCCTCGTTGACAACCTTGAGGTCAGAGAACGACGACAGGTGGTAGCGGTTGTGCGGGCGATAGTCGGACAGGGTGCCGGTGGAGCAGAAGCGGTTCCAGGTGAACGCCTGCAGGTTGTAGGCGCCGATCAGGATCTTGTGCAGCGTGTTTTCCAGCAGCACGGGGAAGTCGCTGGTGGTCTGCACGGCCAGCACGCGACGGGCGATCTCTTCACGGTCCATGCTGCGGGTGTTGACGCCAGCGCGGATCAGCGACTGCTCGGCCAGGCCCAGCAGCGTGGCGTTAACGAACGGGTTGCCGTCACGCGCCTGCACCGCGGCATCGCCGGTCAGTACGCCGGCACGCGACAGCAAGGCATTGACCTGCGCGCGGCGCTGGTTGTCTTCTTCCGGGACCACATCGCTGATCTGCTGGTTGAAGCCACCGTTGAGCGGCTGCCCGCCTGATGCCAGCTTGGCCAGCAACTTGCCCTGCGCGGCTTCGGCCGTGATGGTGTGATCGGCGAGGCATTCGTTCTCCAGCGCGGTAACGCCGGCAACATCGCGGAAGCCCGCAAACACGGTGCGGATGGACTGGGCGCGCACCGACATGGCGGCGAGCACTTCGCTCACCGTCGGCGCGATACCGACAGCAACGGGCGGGGCCGGCACCGCCGCAGGAGCAGGCACTGCTGCGGAAGCGGCCGCGACCACGGGGGCTGCGGTAGCGGCGGGGGCAGCAGCCGGAGCGGTGCCCGCCTGCGCCATGATCAGTTGGCACTGCTGTTTCATGCTGGAGTCCTCAAGTTGGGCCACGACGGCCCGCTGGTGTCCCTCGCTGAGCGAGGCAAAAGCAGACGCCGTGGTGGTCGCCTGGATGCGTTGACGAAGCGCTGCATGCACTTCGCCTTGCGTGCTGGAGATGGCCGAGACGTACGACAGCAGCGCGGCGGCTGCCACGCGGTCGACGGCTTCGGGCTGCACGTCGGGAATGACCTCATCTGCCAGGCCGAGCGCTACTGCATCGGCGGCGGTGAGCCAGTGGTCCTTGCGGTCGGTGAGCATCGTCTCGATGTCGGCCGGGTTCTTCGCGCGGGCGGAATAGCTCTCCAACATCGAGCGGCCATACACGTCGATGGCATCTGCGCGATCGCGCAGATCACCGGCGAAGCCCCAGCCCCCACCCTGCGGGCCGTGCACCATCATCATGGTGTTGGCATGCATGCGGCGGGTGGTGCCAGCCATGGCGATGAGGCTGGCGATGCTGGCGGCCACGCCATCGACGGTGACGTTGATGGTGGCCGGGTGCTGCTTGAGCGCGTTGTAGATGGCCAAGCCATCGGTGACAACGCCGCCATCGGAGTTGATGCGCACGTTGATCAAGCTGGCGGTGGTACCAGCCAGCTGCTCGACCACGCTCATGGCGGTGACGCCTTCATCCCAGAAGTAGTCGCCGATGGGGCCGTAGATCAGCAGCTCCGCTTCACCACCCGTGGTGGTGTTGAGTGCGAGCACCGACTTGCCCTTGGAATCCGGCGCGATGGTTTCGAGGCCGACGTTGTCGAACGCGAATGTGGCGGCCAGCACCAGTGCGATGCCGGCGTGCAGCCGGTGAGGGTGGAGGTGGTTCATTGGGTGTCCTCAGGAACTGCGGTGTTGATCGGCTCCGCTGGCGCCGCCTGAGCAACACCGGAGTCACTCACTTGACCCGGATCGCTATCCAGCGTGATGCCCAGCTCAGCAGCCCACGCCCGCTCATTGCGGATTTCTTCGAGCGTGTCGTACATCCGTCCACCCCGCTCGCTGATCACAGATGTGAGCGAGCGGATACCGGCGCGGATCATCATCCGCAGCCCCGTGGCTTCGTGAACCGGGTTGATCCACGGCATCACCGGCGGCATGAACATCGCATCGGCAACACTGGCGCGCGACACACCCGCCGGAATGACAAGCTCACCGGATGCGATGGCTGCCTGGATGAAGCGCTCGTAGATGGGGCGCACGATCTGTGAGATGACCTCGTAGGCCAATACGCCATAGGCACCGTACTGCTCCACCAGTTCCTGCCGCTGAGCGGAGTACGTGCCGTTGTAGTTCTTTGAGAGCGAGGAGAACGAAACGCGCATGCCGCCGGCGACAGCGCGCAGCTGACCGTTGCGGTAGGTTTCCAAATTCGGGTTTGGACGATTGGTGTCGACGGTGCCGACGCTTTCGCCCTGCACCAGGTCATCGAACACCATGCCCGGCTGGAAGCGCATGCGGCGGCCGTTGGGCTTGTCTTCGTTTTCGCCGTAACTTTGCGGATCGCCCTTGATGATGAAAGCGGCCATGGAGGCGGCAATCTTGGCGGCGACGCGCTCGGACTCTTCGTAGTCCTTCAGGTCGTCCAGCCGGGTGAGCACTGACGCCAGCATGCTGACGCCGCGCACCTGGCCGATGCGGTCCACCATTTTTGCGTGATGCACGAAGTCCGCGCTCACGCGCTTGAGCTGCGGCATCAGAACGTTAGGGTCACCCGGATGCTGCTTGTACAGGTGGTATGCAATGGGCCGCCCCCACGCATTGCGCTCCACACCCTGCATGATGTTGCGGGTGGCGTCGTTGAGATCGAGCGGCATCATGTCCGGCTCGATCATCTCGATGCTGTAGGGCACGACGGTGCCGTGGTCCAGGTAGGGCACGGGGCCAATCAGATCCTGATACAGACACTCACCGTCGCGAAACAACGTGCGGGCCATCAAGCGCTGCGCAGAGCCGAAGTCGTGGCACCAGCTGACTTCCGGGCGTTTCCAGAAGTCACGCAGCAGTGGCGTGATCTGGTCGACCAGGGATTCAACGATGTTGCCAGCGGCGTCGCGCGGCTGCGGCTCGATGCCGATGCCGTCGCGCCCAATGACGTTCTGCACCATCTGGTTGAAGCCGTTGACCACGATGTCGTGGTTGCGGTCCAGGTGACGCGCTTGGGTCCGGATGCGCCCGGCACCACTGGCAACAACGGTGTTGCCGGAACCAAAGTCCTTCGCCGAATCACGCAGCCGCGTAGGCGCCGCTGCATCGTATGCAGAGTGGTACGCGGCAATCTTCATGCGGGCATGCGCCCGCTTCGCTGCCCAGCCGGGAGACACCGTGGCAATGGCGCGATCCAGCCGATTCATTCGCGGCACCGGAAGTCAGCCAAGGCCACCGACATGCGGTTACCGCTATTGGCCTCAGTGCGCACACGGGCTTCCCACTCGCGACGACCAGCGCGGATCTCGGCGAGATCGGCGCGCGCGATCTGACGCTCACCAATCCGAAACGACTGACCACTGAGCACCGCCACTTCGGCGGCGATGTAGGTGTCGAGCATGGTTTGTGCGGCCGTCTTCATGATGCATAGCTTGAAGATTCAGCCGTCCCACCTGTTACCAGAACAGTGGGACTCCAGCGCATTTCACCCGTTGAATATCAACGGCTTAAAAATCCCGCGTCCCAGTCTTTGCCACAAGGTGGGACTGTTTGTTGCAAACCACGCTATTCGCCGGCTGCGCATGAGGCTTTCGGCAATCCACCAGGGAACATCCGGAACAGCGCGGTGCGCGATATACCGTGCCGCCGACAGACAACTCGCCAATGAATGCCTCTCTCAAGGTCGGAGCGGATCACATCCTGTCGCGGTCGATTCTGAGCCTGCATAGCTGGCTTTGGAATGTGGATGCGCTCGCCACCGAACTCTGTCTGCAACACCATCACCACGGCTGTGGCGTACGGCATGGCGTGCTCTTCATTCAAGCCGGTCTGTTCAACGATGCCCCGAACCACCAGGCGGCGCAGGTGGTCGACGGCATCAATGTCACGCGAATTACTCATAGGCGGCTGCTCCAACGGCTGGAGCCGAAGTCGTCATGTTGTGTTCCACGGGAATCCACGATTGCTGCAGTGACTGGAATGCTGGGCGGGGATGGATCACGCACCGTCATTACCGGAGCTGGAACCTGCGCTGGAGCGCTAAACAGATCGTTGTCTGGCTGAACCTGCTGCTCCAGCTGATCCCACCACTTCGCCTTGCGCGGCGACCACAGATCGAGCCGCTCTTCCAGCCAGGTTGCATACGTGCAGCAGTCCTTCACTTCGTTGCGCTTGCGGATAGGTGTCCAGCGGCTTTCGCTGCCCGCTTTGGTACGGCGAGTGGCGCGCACCTCACTGGCCATCTGCTTGAACCACTCGTCACTCAGCTCGCTTGAGAAATGGACATAGCCCGGGCCGGGCACGGTGACTTCAAGGCGAGACTGGAAGCGATCCTTCGCAATGTTGGTGCCGACGTGCCATAGCACCGGGCCGTTGCGTTCAATCTTTCCGTTCCAGCGGTAGCCGACGCGAGTGTTGCCGTTGTCGATAGCGCGCTCCTGGCCGCTGGCGCCCTTGATTGCATGCACGCGCAGGCCTCTGAGCTTGTGGGCGAAGGCATAGACGGCATCGGGGTGGTGGCCGCCAGAGTCAATGCCGGTGGCGTAGATGCGCTGGTTACGGCCACAGGCATGGGTGTATTCGGCGGTGCGGAGGAATTCCTCCGCCTCATCCCACACCGCCTGCTGCGCTGGGTTGCCGAAGAACACGCGGTGATCAATGGTCCAGACCTGGCCGCCGCGGCCAAAACCCCACACACCGAACTCCAGGCGGTTGCCTTGGGTATCGCCACCACACAACAGCAGCAGGCAATCGCGCGGCATGTGCCGCAGCGGGAAGGGTTCTGCACGGGCCTTGAGCTCATCGGCATCGGTACGCTCGATCTCACCTTCCCACGCCTCACCTCGCGTGGTGTTGACGAAGGCCTTCATCAGCGCGTCGTCGCCTTCCTGCTGTTTGGCGTATGCGGCGAAGAAGTCCTGCGCGATGGACAGCCAGGACACGGTGGGGCTGTAGGCCGTCCACACGTGCAGCGCGACATGAGCTGGTGCGGCTACCGGATCACCGGCTGGCGTGGTGAAGCGGCCCTCATCCGTCAGCCATACATCGCCGCGCTCGTTGATCCATACGCCGTTCTCTGCGGCATTGAGGTAGTCGGCCTGTTGCAGCGGAAATGTGCAGTGCGGACACAGGTGATACACGCCCATCAGATCACCGGATTCATTTCGCTCGAACTTGAAGCCGTGCGGCTCATCCTTCCCGCCCCACGTAAGCGGGTGATGATCGTGGCACTGGGGGCATTCGATCTGGAACGTGAATCGCTCGTCGGCCTGATCGAAGCGGCGATCGATCAAGCTGAAGCCTTTGAGCTTCGGGGTGCTGCCACAGATCAGCTTCGGGAAGGTTGCGCCCTCCAGGCGCTTCCCGGCCAGGAAGTCAGGTGCGCCCTCTTTCTCGACGTCTCCATCGAAGGCATCCAGTTCGTCGAGCATCGCCGTGTCGATGGAGATCCGGCGGTAGTTCTTCGCTGCCTTACCACCACGCACACGCAGCATGGATCCGATGAACTTCTTCTGCTGCAGCGTGTTGTCTTTGTGCCGCTGTAGGTACATGGGGAACACGCTGCGCATGACCTCCACGTCGCGCAGCATCGGCTCCAATTCGGACTTCACGAAGTCCTCGGCGTCATCGTCGGTCGGCTGCCACAGCGCCTGATTCCGGCGGCGGTGCTCGGCGTTGTAGCCGATGAGCGCCAGCAGGATCTTGGTGTAGCCGACGCGGGCGGACTTCTTGATATCGACGAAGCGGACATCGTCGTTGCTCATCACCGCCATCATGGCGCGCTGGAACGGCCACGGCGTCCACGACTGTTCCACGTAGCTGGATTCGGCGGACAGGTAGAAGTTCTCGCGGGCCCACCACTCCAACGTCACCGGCTCTTGCGCGGCAAAGGCCGATAGGCCGCGTACCAAGTGACGCTCAACGGCCTGCAGCTGCAGCGGATCGATGCCAGTGAGCAGACTCATTCGTCGTCACCCGCTGAGGCAGGAACATCGTCGACAACGACGCCATCGCTATCAGCGTCAACATCGCTCAGCTTTAGCGATGCGGCGAGGTTGCGGGCCTTGGCCACGATGCCGGTGACTACAGCTATGTCGTCGCCACTCAGCTGCGGCAGTCGCCGGCGGAGCGTGCCGGGGATTGTCTCCAGCAACCGCGCGGCGCGAGCGCCAGCCCGGGAAAGAACTTCCTCCAGCACGTAGGCCGGGGCCAGCTCGCCGCGGGTGACGGCGTTCTGCATCGCGATCTTGTCGGCCTGCTCGCGAGCCAGGCGCGCACGCTCGGCCACAAGCTCTGCGCCACTCTCGCCGCCACGGCCTGCGGCCATTTCGCGCAGGTGATCGCAGTAGGCCAGCAGCCATTCATCGGCACTGGCACCGTCTGGGAGAATCTTGCGGCGGACCAGCTCACTGACCGCCGGCTGGGTGATGCCTACCAGGTCGCCGAATCGCGCCTGAGTCACGGGCGAGGTCAGGTCATGCATCAACATAACCCCCTTCGAAAACCCCTGTGACTAGCGGAGGATTGCGCGGCTGATTACCCGTAACCGACAGGTCGGGGGAGGACCCGCGAACCTGAACGGCCCGACTGCCCTTCGAACATGAACGGCTTGACACACCCCGCGCCAGACTGGATTCCCGTGGAACACGAGGAGACGGCATCACCACCAACGCCATCAGTTCAGCCCCCCACCACTCTTGCCATCTACAGCCGTTGCGATATGCGGCGCGGCTCCATCGAAATCATCAATGCGGCCGAACGCAAGGGCGTTACGCGCCCACACAGTTCCAGTCTCTCCCTCGCGCTGCTTGGCAATGATCATCTCCACCATTCCAGCGAGCTGGCTTACCTTGCCATCCTGCTGGGAGTAGTAGTCATCGCGATAGAGGAACACGATCAGGTCCGCGTCCTGTTCAATCGCCCCGGATTCGCGCAGGTCGCTCATACGTGGGCGCTTGTTCGTGCGCCCTTCAAGCCCGCGATTCAACTGAGACAACAACACCACCGGACAGCCCATCTCCTTCGCCAGACGCTTGCAAGAACCGGAGATGTCACCAATCTCGGTTGACTCTTTAGTCTTACCCGGCAACGGGATCAGGTGCAGGTGATCGATGACGATCAAGCCGAGCGCCCCCTTCATGCGCTCACGCCGGCAGCGCGCTGCAATCTGCGGCATGCTCAATCCCGGGCTGTCATCTATCAACAGCCCAGACTCATTGAGGCTCTTCACTGCCACGCTCACGCGCTGCCAACACGAGTCCTCGTCATCGGTAGGCTTCTGCAGCCAGCTCAACGGTACATCCGTCAGGGATGCTACAGCGCGGTTGTAGATCGCTGTGTCCGTCATCTCCAGGTTGAAGATCAGCGCCCGCTGTCCTCGCATCGCCACCGAAGTAGCTACGTTGACGGCCCAAGCCGACTTCCCCATCGCCGGGCGTGCTGCAACTACAACCAGCTCGCCAGCCTTCAGGCCATTGGTGAGCGTGTTGAACTTCGACCACGGTGTGGCGAGGCCCTGAAGTTGGCCACCATTGTTGAATCGCTCAGTCAGCGCCTCATACCAACGCTTGCCCACCAGCTTTGCCGGCTTTACCGATCCCTGCCTGACACCCGCCAGTCCAGCAAGCTCTGTCGTCGCTGCGGCGACGATTACAGATACGTCCTCACCTTGCGGCGAGTACCCACGGTCTATCAGTTCACGGCCCACTCCTATCAGCTGCCGCTGCACAGACTTCGACTTCACTATCTCTGCGTATGCCACAACGTTCGCAGCACTTGGCGTGGTGCTCGACAATTCGATCAGATAGCTTCCGCCTTCACGGCCATCGCCGTTCCCGTGCTCTTCCAGCCAGTCCGCCAGACTGATCGCATCAATCGACCGGGGCGGATCACATGCCGCCATCTCCAGCATTGCCGCATAGATTTTCTGATGCAGCGCGTTGAAGAAGTCGCTCGGCTTCAGCCAGTCGCCTACCTTCGCCAGCGACTCGTTCACCAGCATCACGCCACCCAGCACCGCCTGTTCCGCGTCGATTGCGCAAGGCGCTTGCCGAAGCATGCCGCCAGCAACGTCGCCGCTCACGCCGCCACCGCCTGTGACTGCGCCTCACGCTGCGCCTGCTTCCCTGCGGTCGTCAGCTCCCAAGAGCCGTCGTTATCCCACCACAGCTTGCCCCAGTTCTCCCGGACGCAATTGCTGAATGCCTGCCTCCAACCGCGAACGCCCACCTGCCTTTTGTCCGAGTGCCGCGCCTTGAACCAGGCCCAAGCAAAACCGATGAACTCAACCGGAAGCCCGATCCGTTCGGCATAACCGAAAACCGCATGGCCCTCGGGCAGCAGGTCCTCGCCGGCATCGGCACACGCCGCGGCGAACTCCAGCCACGTCATCCGTTTACCGCTTTTGCCCTTGCCTGAATCAATTCCATCGGCCCCCTTGGGGGCTATGGGGGTATTACTTCTTTCTCTTACTCTAGGTAAGCCTTCCGTAACGCTCGCATCGTTACCGACGGCGTTACCCTTTCCGCGATGCGCACCAACGCGTTTTGCCGTAAGTGCCCGTTTCTTGGCGGTTTCTCCGTTGTGCCGGTCAAACTTTGGCAAGGTCAACCCATCGTCCGATGCATCCAGCCACCCGCAAGCAACCATTGCCTCGCCGAAACCTGTAGCGCTTGCTACGTGATCAATGATCGAAACCGTAACGCCAGCAGCGTTACCGTTTTCGGTATGGGAATCGAACCACCGCCACACCTTCAGCAGCTTGCCAACGACAGCATCCGGATCAAGCGAGCAGCGTGATGCTATCTGCCACACTTCCGGCTTCTCCGGAAGGTCTACACCCATCTTCAACCACGCAGCCATCAGTCAGCCCACCTTCCGCGAGCGTGGCGGGTGATCGCCAGGGCCGGCATTGCGGTTGCGCTACATTTCTTCGCATCATGTAACGCTTCGTGCGTTACGCATGTAGCGTTGGTTAGTGGCCGTGATGATTGCCTGTGCGTTGCTGCCAGCACCTTCATCTGCTCACGCAGTGCAAGAGCGTCGTCGCCCTGCAGGCCTGGCTCATCTTCAAGCGCTGCAGCTGCAGCCGCGATCTGTGCACGGCAGGCCGGCATATCAGCTGGCCTCCATTGCCGCCGAATCAGCGCCCTGATTGCATGGGCTATGCACCGCCTCATGCCCCCACCCCGCCATCATCCAGCAACGCCTGCACCGGTCTGCGCTGAGCAAGAACAGCGCTGATCAGATCATCCGATTTGTCGAGGATCTTGCGCGCGTACGGGCGATCACCACTGTCGATCTTCCCGTCGGTAAGGGCCGGCGCAAGTGCCGTCATCAACTCGCCGAAGTCCTGCACCAATGTTGCAAGCCCAGTTGTCTGCCCGCATTCGCCACAATCCGGCAAGCGAACGGAAAGCATTCCGCGCCGTCGCGCAAGGTCACGCTCGCAATCGCTTCGAAACGGCTCCGGCAGGCTGCATACCCACGCATCTTCAAGGTCCACCGGTAGCGTCTTAACTGTGCCATCCATATAGCGCCTCAGCACCTGGGCGTTGTTCTCCATCGCCTTGATCAACTCGGTGCCCTCGCCCGTGCGCAGCTTCACCTGCCTCACGTCGGGCGCCACCATCAATAGGTAGCTCTCCGCCACCAGCATCGCAAACGACGTGTAATTCATTGCCGTTGCATCAAGCATGCGGCGCGTGTGCCCGTAGACAACGGACTGCCGCGGCGGCAGAAACTGACGGACGTCCTTCATGCGCAAAGCCCTCGTTGCGGGGAGCATGCTGAGACATGACCAACCGCTCGCTCCCGCTGCGCTTCACCGTCCTTCGCCAGTTCGATATCCGAACCGGTCCGGGCGCTGTCGTCGCGGTCTTCTTCCAGCCGGCCAATGCCGCCCGCAATCAGAAGCCCGATGCCAATGCCCAACAGCAGGGTCGCCAGCGCAAACCGCAGGGTCTTCACAGTGTTTAAGCGGCGCATATCAACGAACCTCGTCAAGATGCAGCGGCCGGCCTGTGGCCCGGCGCTGCTGGAGAAGGGAAGCCCACTGGTCGCTGGTCAACATCGGTTCGAAACCGGCAGCGCCATCAATCAGGGGCTCGTCGAGCAACGCGCTGATCTCGGCATTACCCAGGTCATCAGCCAGCGGTTCGATATGGCGTGCCATCTAAGCGGCCTTGCTCACGGGAACAGTTGCAGTTGCCTCGGCCGGCGCCGCCGCGTCGGCCGTACTTCGGCGCGCGGGTGGGCTGGTCTCTTGGGCGGCCACATCAGAATCCTGGGCCACCCGCTCGGCAAGCTCGATCACGGCTTGGGATACGGCAAAGCTCGGGCCACGGGGCATCGCGCCGCGCTTGATGCGATGAATGGTTGGCTGCGAAGTGCCGGCCTCCCGGGATATGCGGGATTCGGACCAACCGGCAGCAACCAAAGCGAGGACGGCTTCTTGAGGTGTCATGGCGCGCATCCTATACGCAAACGAATAGCTAGCGCAATACGCAAACGATCTATTTGCCCTGCGTATTGTTCGGGACAATTCGTAAATGAATAAAGTGGCGAACAACCTGCGCGCCCTGATAGCCCGCAAGGGGATCAGCGAGAACCGACTGGCGATGGAGACGGGCGTCCCCCAGCCCACTATTCATCGCGTTATCAGCGGCAAATCAACCGACCCACGCGACGGCACCCTGCGCCCACTCGCCGACTTCTTCGGTATCACGGTCGAACAGCTGCGCACGGAATTACCCGACCTTGATGCGCCCACTGGCCGTGTCGGGGACCGCATCCCGGCATACCAGGTGCGTGCGTTCGACGGTGCAGACGATCTGGACGGCGATCGCGAAGTGCTCGTTGCCGAGGTCGATGTGGTGGTGTCCGGCGGCCACGGTGCCGCGGTTCCGGAGTTCGTCGAAACCAGCTATCGCATGGCCTACCAGCTCAACTGGTTCAAACAAGTGGGTGCTAAACCACACAACGTGCGCGTCATGAAGGTGACCGGCGACAGTATGGAGCGCACGCTGTTCCACGGTGATCGCATTGCCGTCAATACCGCCGACAAAGACATCATGGATGGCCGCGTGTACGTCTTTATGACTGGCGGCGCCTATCCAGACGTCAAAGTGAAGCGCCTGTATCGCACCAGCGATGGCCGTCTTCGCGTGGTCAGCGACAATCTGGACAAGACGCAGTACCCGGACGAGTACCTGGACGCGCACGAGATCGAGCAGATCCAGGTTATTGGCCGCGTAATCGACCGGAGTGGTCGAGGCGGCCTCTAGCACGCCACAATCACAAGTCACTTCTGAAAAGCCAGGACGCTATACATGAAGATCGCCGCTGCAATTGTCGCCTCACTGTTGCTGGCTCCGGCCGCCCATTCTCAAGTCTTCAAGTGCAAAGGGAAGTCTGGGGAAACCGTCTATTCGCAAGATCCATGCGACAGCACTGCCAAACCAATGCAGATACGCGGCACCAAGGCGGCCACTATCACTGACGCTGAAGTTCAGACTCGGGCCGCGGTTTTCAAGTCCACTGACCTGTCGGATTCCGCCATCTCCGAGCGCGGCTGCCTGGCCAATGCGAGCTCATCAATCAACAACCCATCGAACGAGCGAGTGGCCGGCTACCAGCAGCAGATCGCGGGCCTCAACAGGCAACTCGCTACTGCAAAGAACAATCTTGCCGGCGCTACATTTGCCAGCGGCATACACACTCAGATTGCCGGCCTCAATCAATCCATCGCGACCGAACGCAGCGCCGCTGCTACACAGATGGCATCGGCCAGACAGCAGTGCGCAGAAGAGCGCAGGCTGAGGCAAGAGCGCATCGAAGAGAAGTACACCCCCAAGCCTTCCGAGTGAAGCCATTTCCACCGCGATGCTGATCCACGCACACGCGTGGACAGGTGTCATTGAGGGCTTATGCATAAAATTATTCGTTTAGGTATTGCATTGGCTATTCGTTTGCGTATTATCGACCCCGCCAGCCCACAAAGCTGGTGGGCGACCGGCGGGTCGTCACCCTGCCGGCCCCTCCCCCTGACCGGTAGCAGGCCACTCCCCAGGCCGAACTGACCCGCCGGCGCCCTCCTTCTTCCGGAGAGCGCCATGAGCACGCAGCAACTCGCAAATGACGTATCCGCACCGGCCTCCCTGCCGCTGCGCGCACTGCACTGCCTGCTTTACGTAGCCGCCCGCGAACACCGCCGCGCCATCCTGCTGCGCGGGCGCAGTGCTGGCGAACACAGCAAGAACCAGAAGCGCCGCAGCCGCCGCATGGGCGTGGCCAGCCGTATGGCTGAAGCATTCGCCCGCGACACCGCGGCGGAGGCCCGGGCATGAGCACGCGCATCTTCCTGCACCGCTTCAATGCCGCTGATGGCACGCCCCGCGCCCGCGTGCTCGATCACAACGCCATCGACGACTTTCGCGCCTTCGATCCGAACGCCACCGTCGAAGAGCTGGACGCCCTGGCACTGAGCGACCTGCTCGCCGCCGACCGTGCTTTTGATCGCGTCGTCGCAGACACCCAGGCGCATCACCGCCGTGTCGCCGAGCGAGGCTACACCGCGATCGAAGCACCTACCACCCGGGAACTCTGCGAGCGCTACATCGCCGCCGAAATTGACCGTGCCGATGCCATTGAGCGCTGCACACACAACGCGGCAGCAGCGCCTCACCAAAGCGCTGCAAACACCAGCGGAGTTCCGGCATGAACACCCTTCCCATCGAAGAACACTTCCCCACCGGCCATGGCGGGGAAACCCTGGTGCTGATGGTCTGCGCCGGCTTTCTGTGGGCTGGCCGCTACGGCCAGAGCACTGCCGGTGCGCCGAAACAGGTTGCCGTCAGCGTTGCCCGGCGAGTCACCGCTCGCACCAGCACCCTGCATGTGGGCGGTGCCCGCTTCGCACTCAATCCGCGCGCCCTGCAGCGCGCCTGCCGCTGGCTCGACCGCCAGGGCGTCAAAGTAAGGGAGTTCCGCGCATGAGCGCCGACATCTACACGTTGCACACCTTCCAATCCGCACGGAAGTTCGCCGCCCGTGCCGGAGTGAGCGATGCCCAGGCCTTCGCGCGCATCCGTGAAGCCCAGCGCCATGGCGAGCAGGGAAACCATGTCGTCGGCGAGCTGCTGCAGCTGTCCATACAGCGCCGCAGCACCAGCAGGCCAAACCCGCCCGGCGGTGCTGCATGAGCGACGCTCTTGAGCGCGAGCTGAAGCGGCGCGCCCGCGAGGACATGGTCCTGATGGGGCTGATTGCGGGTGTGGCATTCGCCCTTGGCGCCGGCGTCGTCACAGTGCTGGGAGCCTGGGCATGAAGACCGCTGATCTTGTCGCCCTGTTCTGGATCGGCACCGCGCTCGGCGTGCTGTCGTGCCTCATCCACCGCGCATGGGTTACCAGCGCCCACTCGCTGCTGCTGGTGTTCGCCGCCGCGTGGCTGGCCCTTGTCGTCTACGCCATCAAGCGATGGCGGCGCGCACTGCGACGCCGCCGTATCGGGTTCCTGCGCCCCAATTCGCCGCCCGTCACCGAATAGTCCGCGCCCGCCCAAACTTTCCGGAGCCACACATGCACCTCCAACCCGTCGCGAAGCGCGCCCTACTGGCCGCATTCGCCTCCCAGGGACACACCCTGCGCCGCACCCGCGGCGGATTCGTCAGCACGCCAGTGCAGGTCAAGACCAGCAAGGCCGTCACCGTGGAAGTCTTCACCCGGCGCGCCATCAACTGGCTGGACAACGCAGGCCTGGTCGCCTTCGACGACCCGGAATTCCCGCGCGCAGTGAAGCTCACCGAGCGCGGCGTGGGTATGGCCCAGCAGCTCACCCTCGCCGGCAATGAAAAGGCGGTGGCTGCGTGAAACGCTCCGTCATCGTCTTTGGCCCCAAGGGCAGCGGCAAGACCCTTCACGCTGAGCAGCTGCGGCAGCACTTCGGCATGGAGCGCATCGTCGACGACTGGGACGGCAGCCGCCCGTTCCCAAGCTACGACTGCCTGGTACTGACCAACAACGCACACCCGCAGATTGCAGCACGCGGCAACTACTACGTGCTGAACAAGGCGCTGCTGAAGGCGGCGGGGATGGTTACACCATGACCGCGCCCACCGCTCCCCAGATCCTCACCGCAGCCGCCGACGACATCGCCCAGCGCGCCGCGCTGCGTGACCAGCCCACCGGCGAGCGCTCCATGGCCCGCACCGTGGCTGCGTTCAACGCCATGCACGGCACTTCCCTCACCGAAGTGCAGGGCTGGCAGTTCATGGCCCTGCTGAAGCTCGCCCGCGCCGCGGGCGGCACACACCACCCCGACGACTACCAGGACGGCGCCGCCTACATCGCGCTGGCCGGTGAAGCCGCTGCACAGGATCTGCAGGCATGACCGACATCAAACAATTGGCCGCTGTCACAGCTTTGAACAAGATGCTGGCTGGCAGGTACTTCGATATCTGCACCATCGACCGCATCGCGTCGATGTTGAATATCCACCAAGAAGGGGACGCCTACAAAATCCTCAGAACACTCCACTGCGTACATTACGGCGACATGCCCGCTGCGCTCAAAGCCGCACTGCCTGACTTGATCGCGCAGTGCTTTGCCAATGGGCCCGCATTCCAGATCGATATCCAGACTCTTGAAAGAGCACTACCGGCCAATGAGCCAGGTTCCTCACCAGAGGAAGTGAAAAAGCCAGGTCTCCTTGCCAGGTTGACGGGGGCCATGCCATGAGCATCTCCACCTTCCTCATCACCCGCATCGCCGGTCGCCGCCCACCCGACTTCATCGTCGGTGCCGACGATCCCGCCGGCGCGTACTTGCTGCGTTGGTATCTCACCCCTTGGCGGGGCTGGTACCGGCATATCGACGAAGCGCAGCGCACCCGCTGGCAGCGTTTCGCCGTGTGGCTGAGCATGCGCCTGCCCAACGTGTACCTGCACAAGTTCCTGCGCAGCGATGACGAACGCGCCCTGCATGATCACCCATGGGCCTGGGCGTCGCTCCTTCTGCATGGCAGCTACATCGAGCACACCATCGCCGCCGGTGGCATCCACAAGCGCACTGTCCGCACCCGCGGCAACCTGAAGCTGTCCGGCCCCCGTGCTGCGCACCGAGTGGAGCTATGGGAGTCACTGAGCAACGGCCCATCTCCCTGCTGGACGCTCTTCATCACCACGCCAATCCTGCGGGAATGGGGCTTCCACTGCCCACAGCGCGGCTGGGTGCACTGGCGCGACTTCACCGCCGCCGGCGATGGCCGCCGCGGCGAGATCGGCAAGGGCTGCGACGCATGACCGCGCTCAACCTCACTCCGGCCGATATTCGCGGCGGCACCAATCGGTCTGCCGGTATCCGCGCCGTGCTCCGTGCCAATGGGCCCAGCACCACCGATGAAATCTGCCTCGCCATGGGGATCACCGACAGCTACACGCGGGCCGCCGTGCGGTCCACCATGCGCGCGATGAAGCAGGACGGAATTGTTACCTGCTCCGAAGGTGCCAAGCCTCTGCGCTGGCGCATCCTGCGCGAGCCGCAGGAGCGCAACATCTCCGTCGCGCCACGCCCACGTGGGCAGATGTGGGCCGAGCGACAAGCCACCGCCTACAAAAACGCAGAAGCCGCCTATATGAAATGGCGTGACGACACCGCTGCCGACAAGCGATCCATTGGCGAGCGCGTGCGCCAGATCGTCAAGCAACTAGGCACCGCCTCTGCCGATGAGATCTACACCGCGCTCGGTCTGTCGCCGGAAGTGGGCCGCGTGCGCATGTACTCCATCATCCACAACCAGGCGCGCGACGGCATGCTGGAGCGCATTCCAGGGCGACCACTCCGCTACCGC
Source organism: Stenotrophomonas sp. STEN013 (assembly GCF_056760355.1). Lineage (NCBI taxonomy): Bacteria > Pseudomonadati > Pseudomonadota > Gammaproteobacteria > Lysobacterales > Lysobacteraceae > Stenotrophomonas > Stenotrophomonas sp. STEN013. The sequence goes on from NZ_JBRREO010000012.1 coordinate 37,819, forward strand.
TGGCTGCGCGACGCGAAGCCCACTGCCACACCTCGCCATCAGCCGGCCGGCAACAACGCAAAGCGCACCGCCGCCCGATTGAAACGCCAGGCTGCGAGACAAGCGCAACAGCTGCAGCGCGCCGAGGCCCGCCGCATCGCCCGTGAGCAGCGCCTCGCACAGCAGAAGCTTGCGCGGGATGCCCGCCAGCGTGAGGCACTCAAGCGCGCCCAGCTGCGCGCACAAAAGCAGAGCGCCCAGATCGCCCGTCTGGCTGCCGCCACTGCCCGCATCGCCGGGGAAACCACCACGTCGAAAGAGGTACCAACCATCCAGCCGGAAACCATCGAGCAATGGATGGCCCGCACCGGCAAACGCCCCGAAGTGCTGCCCAACAACTTCGACGAGCCAATCACCTCATTCCCAGGCCGCCGGCCCACCGTCAACCCGAAGGGACACAACGCATGAGCGCACACAACGAGCAGCCCGCCGCAGCGCAGGAGGCGTTGGCTGACGTGCAAATCCTCCGCGCTGTTCAAGTGTTTATTGCGGGCCGGTTCGGTGAGCATGACGGCTGGGCGAAGGCCGTTTCCCGCGCTGCTGCCCGTATCGCCGCCCCCGTCGCCGCAGCGCCTGCCATCGATGACCCGTGGCGCGGCCTGTACCGCCCGGAAGCTATGCCAGTCATGGATGGCGTCAACGACTACGTGGTTTACCACGCGGACCTGCCTGTATGGCCTGATGACGACGAGCGCAGCATCCGCCCACTGATCGAGGCCCAAGGGTTCCAGGCTTTCGTTGTCTCAGAGGAATTCCCGGATGACATAGAAGCCCCAGACTTCGATGTGTGCTCGTGGCTTGCAGCATGGCAGCCGGATCCGCCGATGGTCGGCGAGTGGCGGCTGGCAATGAAGGCCGAAACCGAAGACGGCCCGACCGCGATCTTTGTGCGCCCGCTGTCGGCGCATGTGGAGGACCTGGCCGCGCGCGTGGCGGAACGCGAACAGCAGATCCTCAAGTTGGAACGAGCTGCAGCTCCTGTGATTGCCGCCAGCCCCAAGGGCGGCAGCGATGCGCTCGCGAACGCGGCAATGGCGGGCGAGTATCAGAAGTGGATCGATTTCTACAACCGTGGTGAGGGCGACTACGGGGATTTTTTGCGCCGTGAAATCATGCCGTGGAAGACTTCCGCCATGCAGGTCACCAGCGCCGAGGTGGGTGGCTGCACGCTATCCGGGGGATGCGATTGCATCGGCACCTGTAAGCACGGCCGGGGCGGCCACGGCGCGGGGGTGTCTGATGCGTAAGCGCATGTGGGCGATTACGGATCATGCAGGCGATCCGATGCTGGACACGCTCTCCGAGTCCGCCGACGAATCAATTAGCGTCGTCGCAAAGCGGATAGATGTCGATTACGACGGAATTCTGCGCGTTGGCTTCGCACTTGCGCGCGTTGACGTGGTCGTGACTGTACTCAGTGAGGTGCGCCATGACTGACAACATGCAGCGGGCCAGGGAGCTGCTGGCGGCGGAGTATGAGAGAGCAGGGATATACGACGGCGCTGTTGATGAGGCTTTCTCTGCGGACCGAGCAGCCCTAGCCGCCATCGCCGCCGCCCTGCGCGCCGCGCCGGAGGTGCTACACATTCGAGTCCGCAACAACGGCGAGTATGGGTCGTTCTACCTGCGCGAGGGTGTCGATGGCGAAGGTGACCGCAAGAGCTATTGGTGCGAACTGACCTGCAACACCGGGTTCGGTGTGGTCGGCCACTACTGGAGCAGCATGGGCGGCCCGGCCGCGTGGTTCCTATCCAAGCTCAACAGCGAATACCTGATCGGCAAGCTGTGGGGTTCCGATGCAACCGTGTTCTGCGGCGATACCGCCGTGGCACAGGCCAAAGCCGAATTGCTCCGCGAGCGCCGCGACGGGGACCTGTCGAAGGAGGATGCCCGCGAGGCATTCAACGCCTTCTGGAGCGTAAGCACAGAGTTTGAGTGGCATCAGATGGTGCTGGACTGCAAATGGCTGCATCGCCATCTATTGGACTGCGGCGGCCCGTTCGGCAGTGTCGTGAACCCTCAGGCGCTGGGCTTCTGGAAACACCTGTGGCCCGATTTTATCGCGCAACTTACCGCCGCCCGCCCGCAGGGGGTGAAGTGATGGCTGACGGCTCCCTGCGCTTCAACTTCCCGCTGCCGCAAATGTCCCGGCTGCGCCCGGGCGAGATTGTGGTGGATCTGTTCGCCGGCGGCGGCGGCGCCAGCGAAGGCCTGAAGCAGGCGCTGGGCATCGATCCCGCACTGGCCTACAACCACGACGAGCAGGCCATCGGCATGCACGCCGCGAACCACCCGCTCACGCAACACCACCGCGAGGACATCTGGCATGCGGACCCGCGCGTGGACGTGGCCGGCCGCAAGATCGGCTGGTTCCACGCCTCGCCCGATTGCACGCACTTCAGCCAGGCCAAAGGGGGCCAGCCGCGCAGCCGCAAGACGCGGGCGCTGTCGTGGGTGGTGCTCAAGTGGGTGGGCCAGCTGCTGGAAGCCGACAAGCGCGCCGGCGGCAACACCGTGCCGCGCATCATCAGCATGGAAAACGTGTGGCAGATCCTCACGTGGGGGCCGCTGGTGGCCAAGCGCTGCAAGGCCACCGGCCGTGTGCTGCGCATGGACGGCAGCGTGGCCGAGCCCGGCGAGCGGGTGCCGGTGGAAATCCAGCAGCTCATCCCGGACAAGCGCCACAGCGGCCGTACCTGGCGGCAGTTCGTGCTTGCGCTGGAATCGCTGGGCTATGCAGTGGAATGGCGAAAGCTGGTGGCCAGCGACTACGGCGCCGGCACCAGCCGCGAGCGGCTGTTCCTGCTCGCCAGACGCGACGGCCAGCCGATCCACTGGCCCAGCCCAACACACGGCAAGGCGCACGGCCTGAAGAAGCTTGTCACCGCCGCTGACAGCATCGACTTCAGCGACTTGGGCCGCTCCATCTTCGATCGGCCGCGCCCATTGGCCGACGCCACCATGCGCCGTATCGCCAAGGGCCTGAAGCGACACGTCATAGATGCCGCCGAGCCATTCTTCCTCACCGAGTTTGCCAACGCCGGCAACGGCGGCCGCATCTGGTCGGCGCAGGAGCCGCTGCGTACCCAGTGCGCTGGGGTGAAGGGCGGGCACTTTGCGGTGGTGGCGCCGGCGCTCGTCAAGTTCAAGGGCGACAGCATTGGCCAACCGGTCCATTCCCCCTTGCCGACGATCACCGCAGGGGGCGCCTGCAAACGACCCGCGGGCGCTGCTCATTCACTCGCATTGATGGCCGCCTTCCTCGAGCAGGCCAACGGCGGGTTCGCTGCCGACAACAGCGGCCACGACCTGCGCAAACCTGTCAGCACCATCACCGCCAGCGGAAGCCAGCAGCGCCTGGTGACCGCCGATGTGGCCGAGCTTTCGCCCGAGCAGGAAGCCGGCGCACTGCGCGTGGCCGCTTTCCTCATCAACTACTACGGCAACGGCACCGCCCTGGACGTTCGCGACCCGCTGGATACGATTACCACGCGCGATCGCATGGCACTGGTCACCGTGATGATCGGCGCCACGCCCTACGTGATCACCGACATCCGGCTGCGCATGCTCAAGCCCCGGGAGCTTTTCACCGCCCAGGGCTTCCCGCCTGACTACATCATCGACCGCACCGCCAACGGCAGCCCGCTGACCACCAGCGCCGCCGTGCGCATGGTCGGCAACAGCGTGAGCCCTGCACCGATAGCAGCGCTAGCCCGCGCAAATCTAGATCCCGTGTTGCAGGACGAAAGGATGGCGGCATGAGAAGCGACCGTTGTCAGCTCGACATCTTCGATCACAGCGCACAGCGCATGGCAGCCGCCAACCGGGTTGCAGCGGAACACGCGCAGCTTGCCTACAACTTCCCACCCACAGTCCGCGACGAGCGGGTAAAGCACTACATCTCAGAAGCAGAGCGCTACGAAGCGATCGCTGCGCAGGTTGAAAGGAAAGCACCATGACCACAACTACCGTCTTCCTGCTGCTGGCCGAGTTCGGAACCGGGCACATCCCCCTGGAGAAGTGCTGCCATCACTTCGGCATGAAGCCGGAGGAAGCGAACAAGCGCGCTGCGCGCCAGTCGCTGCCAGTGCCTGTCTTCCGCCTGGGAAGCCAGAAGTCGCCGTGGCTCGTAGCTGCGGACGTGCTGGCCGCTTACATCGACGGGCAGCGCGACGAAGCTACGAAGCAGTGGCAAAAGCTGCAGCGTGCATCATGAAAAAGCCCCGCTTTCGCGGGGCTTTTTCAGCTTATATCAAGCACTCCATCTTTCACCAATGAAGTCCGGTGTACTCGTGTATGGCTGTCTGTACATACCCGAGCTTTCGCCCTTGGCAACATCCCTGACAACACCGCGGGCTTGAGCAGACGCTTCCAACTCACGTCCCAGGCTCCCTAGTTCCTCAGCCTTCTTACGGACGCTACGAAGAACCTCTTCGTGCTGGTTAACAACGTTCATGATCATTACCTTTGGTTATGGCATCCGAATGCCGAGCTTGGTGTGGATTGCCGCCGGCCAACTTTTCTTTCCCATGTAGTCGACCAACAAATTGTGGTAGTTGCGAATGCTTCGCTTCAAATCTACATCGGTGCCGTAGTTGGTGATCTTTAGCTTAATTTCTTCACTGACCAGATCGTCGCATGTGATGCCTCGACCGTGTGAATGCCAGCGCTGAGCATCGCCCAAAATTTCGGCAATCTCATTGGCTCGCTCCTGCTTGTTCGCATCTGTCACTTGGACACCAGAAGTGTCTCGTGAGTTCCAGTTTTTGAACTTGTACTTAGGCAACCATTCCTTGAGCAAGGATTTTGAGTGCTCAATTGCTTGCTCAATGTGAAAGAGTTTCGCCGGGTCAAATTTCTCAATCAGATATGAGATTTCAGCGCGAACGTTTCCTGCATCAGAAGCAGTGTTGATCGTGTGCACCAACTCCTTGTACTTGGCAAGGTAACCCATGCCAGGAACGTAGTCTCCACCGCTTGCTGAATATTGAGGGTCGATCGGCCCCAAAACTGAGTGATAGTCCATCAGGATGTCATCACCAGACAATGCAAGAACTGTTCCGGCGCTGTATGCGTAATTCGGGATGATGAACACAACCTCCGAATAATGCTGCCGCATGGCTCGAACCATTCGCTCAACGGTCTCTATGTAGCCGCCGCCAGTCTCAAGCACAACCGCAAGCTTAGGCAAAGGCTCCCCACCTTCCGATGCTTGCTCTGCCAGTTCCTCAATTGCTAATCGGACGACGTCATCCCATGGCGGAGCCATAGGCGTGACGATTGTCACAACGTCGGCCTGAAGTTTTGTTGCCAGATCTGAATTACAGCTGTTCAGGAAACCATCAACGATGGTCTCCGTCCTTAGACGCTCCATGCCTTCCCCTGATCCATCAAGTTGACACCGCAAACCTGAAATTATATCTGACGCCTCACCTTGTCTACTGATGGTGGCTTCAGCAAATGCAACCCGTGTTAAACCGAAACACCTGCCACATGCCACGAAAGTGCAACATTAGAAACATAAAACACCACATGTCACTGAATTATATATATTTTTAAGGACTGTGGATCCAGTCCATCATCGGGGCGAC
>NZ_JBRREO010000013.1:0-33475 GCF_056760355.1 Stenotrophomonas sp. STEN013
GGCCGCTCGGGGGCCCGAGCCCCCCCCGCCCGCCGCGCCCCGTGACCCGCCCCCCCCCGGGGCCGCCTGCCGCCCCCCCCCGGGGGGGCGCGCCCCTACCCCGGGCTACAAGGTCTTCCCATCCACCCTCTGCCGGGCATTGCCCGGCACTACGCGGAGATCATTTCTTCGCGCTGAGGATCGGCGTCAGGTGATCGGGACGGCCTTCGATCCGCTGCAGCACCGGATAGCGCAGGCCGCCGTGGTAGTCGATCTCGAAGGTGCGGTACACGTCCATCTGCTTGACCAGCAGGCGGATCGGCGCGGTGTCGTCCTTGGCCGCGCGCACCGCGCCTTCCAGTTCCTCGGCGCTGTACTGCAGGTCGTTGACCGCAAGCAGCTGCATGCCGCTGCCGATACCGGCGTTGAACGCCGGGCTGTCCCAGCGCACTTCGGTCACCGTCCCGGCCGGGCTCACATTCAGGCCCAGCGAATAGATCAGGTTGACGCCGCGGCCCTTCATCATCGCCTTGAAGTAGGCGCTGGGCGTGTCCTGGTAGACCAGCTTCCAGCCGGCCGCCTCGAGACCATCGGTCAGGCCACGACGGCCGTCCACGCGCTCGGTCAGGAACCGCGCCCAGTCACCGGTGGGCTGCACCTGTTCCAGCGTCGCGGCCACGTCCTCGAAGGTGTAGGTGTCCGGCCGCTGCCACTGGCCGTCGTTCTTACCGAAGAACGCGCGGGCGAAATCGTCCAGGCTGCGCTTGCCGCCGCTGAGCGTGCGGATGCGCACATCGGCTTCCAGCCACAGCATCTGCCCGCCCTGGTAGTAGTCCTCGCTCATCTGGTAGCCGCGGTAGGGCTTGGGCTTGCGCCGCGCGATCACCGGATCGTTGGTGGTATCGCCCAGCGAGCGCCACGCCATGCCGGGACGGTTGTCGGCGTAGGTGGCCGCCACCATCGCCAGCGCATCGCGCGAGGCCTGCAGCGGGCGGATGCCCGAGCGCGCGGTCAGCACGTTGCCCCAGTACTGGGTCTGGCCCTCGTACACCCACAGCAGGCTGCCCTGCATCGGCACGTTGTAGTTCAGCGTGGCCAGATCGGCCGGACGCCGGTACTTGCCGTCCCACGAGTGGGTGTACTCGTGGCCGAGCAGGTCGCTGCTGCCGAGCTTGGCGTCCCAGCCGCTGAAGTAGTCTCGGTCCTCGCTGTTCTCGCTGGAGCGCTGGTGCTCCAGGCCGATGCCGCCGAGCTGGCTGGTCACCGCGAACAGGAAATCGTAGTGGTCGTAGTGCTCGGCGCCGAACAGCTTGCGCGCCTGGGTCACCAGCGCGCGGTGCTGGTCGATGTGCTCGGGCTTGGCCTCCAGATCCTTGGCGCGGTCGGCGAACACGTTCAGCCGCACCGGGCGGGTGCCGGCCGGGGCCAGATCGAAGGTCTTGTGGTAGCGGCCGGCGAACACCGGCGAATCCATCAGGATTTCCAGATTGACCGGCGCGTAATGCACCGTGTCGCCGTCACGGCGCGCCACCTCCAGCGCGGACGCCGCCTGCCAGCCCTGCGGATAGCGCGCACTGGCTTCATAGGTGATCGCGTGCGCGGCATGCCCGGCCGGGTACAGCAGCATCGCGTTCCACTGCAGGTTGAGCATGTTCGGGGTCATCACCGTGCGGCCCTGCGCCGGATCGGTGGGACTCAGGAACTGGTAGTCCATGTGCAGTTCGGTGACGCCCTCGGGCACCTGCACGTTGAAGGTGAACACATCCAGCGGATCACGCACCCAGTCCAGGCGCTGGCCGTTGCCGGTGATCACCAGCCCGGCCAGCTTCTCGATCGCGCCGCTGGCGGCGTGGTTGCCGGGCAGCCAGGCAGGGTAGTGGAAGCGCTGCAGGCCGGCCCGCACCGGCACCTGCTGGCGGATCTTGAACACGCGCTGGCCCAGCGCGGTGGCATCCACTTCCAGCCGGATCGTGCCCGGGTAGGCCGCCTCGCTGATCCGCACCCCGCGTGCATCCGTGTCCGGCACCCGCGGCGCGGCCGAGGCAAGTCCCGTGGCCGTCACCAACGCCACACTCAACGCCGCCAGTTGCAGTACACGCATCACGCAGTTCTCGATCAGGAAGGACCTTCCATCCTGTCGTGATGGCCGCGTGCGCGCATGAGCCGAACGGCATGGGCGCGGCGGCGCTGGTGCCAGCGGTCGCGGCAGTCAGCGCGGCGACCGCGGCGCCCGGCGCTGGATCATTTGTTGCCGCCGGCTCTGGCGGCCATCGGCTTGTGGCTGGCTTCCATTTCCGCGCGGCTGATCATGCCGTTCTTGTCGGTGTCGGTACTGTCGAACATCTTCTTCGTGGCGGCGGCGTACTCGGGGGCGGAGAGTTTTCCATCACCATCGCCGTCCATCATCCTGATCCGGTCGGCTGCGGGCGGCTGCCGCATCGGGCGGTCCTTGCCCATCGCCATCGGGGACTGGTCCATCTCCGCGGCGGTGACGAAGCCGTCCTTGTTGGCATCCATCGTCTCGAACTTCATCCTGGCCGCGTCGGCATGCTCGCTGGCCGAGACCATGCCATCGCCGTTGGCATCCATCGAGCGGGCTTTCTCTTCGGCGTGGGCGGCCCCGGCCAGCAGCAGGCCGGCCAGCACGAGCGGGGTGGAAGCGATGCGTTTCATCGTGTTCTCCAGGAAAGGCCGCCACAGGCGGCGGGGCGTGGGCGAACGCTGCGCGCGGCCGGGTTTGGTGCATGTGAATTCATCCGGCGCGCGATACGCGGCCATGCAAGGTGTTCAGCGGCCGGCGGGCCCGGCTAGGCCTGCAGCTGCACCAGCGGCGCAAAACCGCCGTAGATCAGGCGCTTGCCGTCAAATGGCATCGGGTTGTTGGCCGGGTCCATGCGCGGGTCGTCCATCATCTTTTCCATCGCCGCATCGCGGGTGGCCTTGTCCGGCCATTCGATCCACGAGAACACCACCGTCTCATCGTCCTTGGCCTGCACACAGCGGAAGAAATCGGTCTGCGTGCCGTGCGGGACGTCGTCGCCCCAGCATTCGACCACGCGCAGCGCGCCCAGCTCGATGAACACCGCATCGCCAGTGCGGGCATGGGCAATGAATTTTTCCTTGTTGGCCGTGGGCACGGCCAGGACGAAACCATCGACATACGACATGGGGCAGCTCCGGGCTGATGGCGACCGGAATGGCCGCCTTCCAGTGTTCGACGCGCGAGAGCGCGAAGAATCGACACCCTGCCGCAGCCGATGTTGCGGTGATGCCAACGCGCCGCATTCATCGACGTCGACGCTGGATCTGACCCGCTGCCGCTCAGCCGAAGGTGAAGGCGTACACCTTCATGCCCGGGTCGAGGAACTCGATCTCGAACAGCCGCTCGCCGCCGCCGGCCTGCTGCCGCACCAGCTGGTACAGGCGGTGCTCGGTGACCACGCCCTGGCCGTCGGCATCGGTGTCCACGCCGTGGTCGGCGCCCGGCGCCTGCCCGTCCAGACGGATGCGGAAGCGCAGCGGCTTGCCACCGCCGGCCGGGCCGAGCACCAGATGCAGGTCGCGGCCCCGGAAGCGGTACAGCACGCGCGCCCCGGCGGCCTCGTTGCGGGCGAACTGACGCTGCACGTTCCAGCGCCCGTCCAGCGCCCACTGGTCCGGACGCAGCTGCGACGGTGCGCGGTAGTCCCAGCCATCGTCGTAGACCAGCCGGCCGCCGGCGAAGTTGGCAGCACGTTCGTAACCGATATAGGTTTCCGGCGACTGCCGCAGGCCGGTGGAAGGCGCGGCCTGCGCCCCGGCCGCGCGCGGCGCGGTACCGGCCGCCGGCAGCGCGGCATCGCCGGCCTCGCGCAGCAGCTGGCGGATCACCGCCTCGCTGCGCGCATAGTTGCCCTCGCCGAAATGCCGGTAACGCACGCGGCCGTTGGCATCGATGAAGTAGTGCGCCGGCCAGTACTGGTTGTTGAACGCGCGCCAGATCGCATAGTCGTTGTCCAACGCCACCGGATAGCCGATGCCCAGCTCGCGCACCGCCCGGCGCACGTTGCCCGGGTCCTTCTCGAAGGCGAATTCCGGGGCATGCACGCCGACCACCACCAGCCCCTGCGCGGCGTATTTGTCCGACCACGCGCGCACATACGGCAGCGCGCGCAGGCAGTTGATGCACGAGTAGGTCCAGAAATCGACCAGCACCACCTTGCCGCGCAGCGCCGCATTGTCCAGCGGCGGGCTGTTCAACCACAGCGTGGCGCCGGCCAGCGGCGGCATCGGGCCCAGGTCGGCCAGCAGCACCTCGGATTCGGACGCCGGCTGCGCCACCGCCGGGCCGCCCGGCGGCGGCTTCAAGGTATCCAGCAGCTTCTGCTCCAGTGGCCCATTGCTGGCCAGCGACACCCGGGTCAGCAGCCCGGTATCCAGCCCGAGGGCGATCGCCGCCACCCCGGCCAGCACCAGTACACCCAGCGCGCGGCGCAACCATTGCCCGGCGCCCAGGGTGCGCTTCATTGCCGCGAACACGCGCCCGCCAATCAGCAACGCCAGTGCCAGCGAGGTCGCGGCCCCGGCGGCGTACACCAGCAGCAGCAAGGCGGTGGCCACGCTGGCCCCGTTGATCGCCGCGGCGGTCAGCAGCAGGCCGAGGATCGGCCCGGCGCACGGCACCCACAACAGGCCGGTGGCCACGCCCAGCCCGAGCGCGGCCCAGATCGAATCGCCGCCCGCATCGGCCCGTTGCGACAGGCGCTGGCCCATACGCACGAACGGCCGGCTGACCCATTCGGCCACCCGCTCGGACAACAGCGTCAGCCCCAACAGCGCCAGCACCGCCAGCGCGATCCAGCGTCCGTACTGGTTGGCCCGAACCGCCCACGCGCCACCGACCGTGGCCAGGCTGGCCACCAGCGCGAAGGTCACGCCCATGCCGATCAGCAGCGGCAGGCCGTTGCGGCGGAACGGGCGGTCGGCGCGGGCGAACACGAACGGCAGCACCGGCAGGATGCACGGGCTCAGGATCGTGAGTACCCCGCCCAGGTAGGCGATCAGCAGGAAGACCATCAACACCTCTCCTCAACGGCGCGGCGACCGGACGCGCGCCCGCAAAACCCCAGCGACGGTGCGCCGGCCCCCATGTGCCCGCCGTGAACCCGGTGCCGGGCGATGAAGAACCGCCAGCCCGCACGCGGCGGCGGCGCCGCTTGCGCATCTGGCGTCATGACGCCGCGCGTCCCGGATCGCAGATAGACCAGTACCGCCGAATGCAGAGCGCTGGCTGTTTGACGTCTCCCGCTGTGGGCCTCAGGCATACCGCACCTTGCTGCCTTCCACCTTCACCACGCCGGCCTTCGTCAGCCCCGCAATCAGCGCATCCACTTCCTCGGCCTTGAGCTGGTTTTGAAAGTGCGACGCCACGTGCTTCTTCAACGCCGCCAAGGTTCCGGGTTTGCCGGATTTCGCTTTGGCCAACAGCTCTTTCATCCGCACCAGCTTTTCCGCGGCTGTCATCCCCTTGGCTGCCGCCATCTTCGTTGGCTTCGACTGTTGGGACGCCTTCTCCACTATCACCGTCACCGCATTCACGGCGGGCTTGACCACTGGCTTCGCCTCCGGCGTCACCGCGGGCGATGCGGCAACGGCTTTTGCCACCACCGGCTTGAACAGGGGCATCTGCGCAATCGCCGTCGAACGGCAGGCAAATATCTTCTTCGCCTTCAGGTGTTCGATCAGCGGATCGAAGCCGGTGTCTCTGGAAATGATGTGGAAGAACCCACGCGGGTCTTCGCGCGCAAGCTGGCCGATGTAGAAGGCGATGTGGAAATCCAGCGCGTTGGAACCATTGCCCGAGATGCGCACGTAGTCGGCCCGCTCGCGCATGGCCTGCATCTGGATTGCCAGATCGGCCGACAACCTGGCCTGTCCGGCCCCCACAAACACCCATAAGCGCACATCCTCCCGGTCCAGCAGCTGCAGATCGGTGGGCTGCACGTTCTCGTGATCGATCAGCACGTAATTGATGCGCCGGTTCTCGACCAGCGGCGTAGCGACGACTTCGGCCAGCATTCCCTGCACGCTCCCTGTTGCTCTGGAGCCATCATCACCCGGCAACCACCGACATTCCAATCGCGACAATTCCTACGCCGACGCGGGGAATGCCCTGATCGTAAGAGTCACGGACTTGAAATAAGGGCCGGGGTGAAGGAGTCTTCACGAAGTCCGATTCCGCAGGGAATCACAGGGGGACACATGGAATGTGTTTTGTCCGCACGCGCTGTCGTGCGGTGGATCGTGATAACCGGGATGTTGTGCAGCACCGCCGCCCATGCGCAGACGGTGCGCGCGGCGGTGGGTACGCAGCAGCGCCAATACATTCCGCCGCCGCGGCAGCCACACAATTCGATGGCGCGCGACACCACGCCCTTCAATTGCGAGCAGTACCGCCACCACCCGCACCCGGGCATGGCCGGTTACTGCCAGGGCATCGAGAACATGACCCTGCAGGGCGAAGCCCGCCGGCAGGGCCGCCCCGCCCCCTCGTCTTCCATCATCGAACTACCGCCGCTGGGCTCCGAGCCGGCCAAGACGCTGGGCTATGCCTGCGTCGGCGGGCAGGCATTCAAGCGCCTGAGCAATGGCTGGGAGCAGGTATCCGCCGCAGCCGGTGGCTGGCAGCGGTGTCGGGGTGGGTGAATCCAATTCGGATTAACACCGAAATCTCAATATTCACGAAAGGAAAACCAATGTCTCAAATAATAAAACTTTCAATAAGCAACTTTAGAACAATAAAATTTCTCGAAATAGATGCCAGCAACTTCAACCCAATTGTTGGATACAACAACAGTGGAAAATCAAACTTAATTAGGGCCATCTACTGGCTCCTGAAGAAATCGACTCTAGATGCACGCGACTTCAATGATCAAGGAAGCGAACTATGGGTATCCGCAACCATAGATGATGCCCAGAGCATGATATCGGTACTCCCGGATAACCAACAAAGGCAAATCAAAAGCTTCATCGCAAACGACAAAATCACATTTAGAAGAATTCAGCCGAGCCCAAACTGTTCTGCGAAAGATATAAAAATCGAAGTCCTCGACGGAAACGGGCAGTGGGCTGCCAACCCTACCGGGCTGGATACCGCAATTGGGAAGGCCCTTCCAGAGCCGGTATATATAAAAGCAATGGATGATGCTGAAGATGACGTTGCCAAATTCGGAGCGCGGAACACAATCGGACTACTAATAAAGTTCGCAATGGAAAGTGCTCGACTCAACAACCAGGCGTCGGTCCAAACTCTTGAATCTGATATAGCAAGAGTGGGAGCACATCTGAACGGGCCAAACAGATTAAATGAGATCAACAACCTTGAGCTAAGGGCAACAAATAGCATCAACTCGCTATTTCCCGGCATCTCTATAAACCTAGAAATGCCCCCTCCAAGCATCGATGAAATAATAAAAGCAACGAAAATAAAATTAAGGGAAATTGGCGGACAAGACCGAGACTTTTCAGATTACGGTCACGGCACACAAAGAACCGTGCAAATGGCCTTGATAAACCTGCTCGCCGAAACAACCAAGAACACCCACTCAAACACGAATACCTTGATCTTAATTGACGAGCCGGAGCTTTATCTACACCCCCAAGCAATAGGAAAGGTCAAGTCGGCGCTAAAGACACTATCAAATGGGGACTTTCAGATATTTTTCTCAACACACTCACCACTGATGATTGAAGCAGGAGACGCTGCTCAAACCATGGTGTTTTGGAAATGCCCAAATGGCGGAACGAATGCCCGTCCAAAGGCATCCAATGCGCTAGCCTCATTGAACAACAACAACTCTGCAGATGTTCTTTTTTCGCTTAATCATAGTTCTCAATGGCTATTCTCCGACCGCCCGGTTGTCGTAGAGGGAAAAACGGAGAGAACCCTACTTCCATTAATCTACAAAATCTGTTCAAACAAAACACTTCAAGAATCCAGCATCGCCCTCATTGAAGCCGGGGGAGGCAGCGGATCGCGTCCAATCTCTGAATTGCTAGAGAGTCTTGGATATTCACCCAAGTGCATCTATGACCTGGATTTTGCTTTCAAGCTAGCCCCATCAATTGGATTGATATCAAACAACGATCCAGATCTCTTAGCATGCCTATCTTGGCTATCCACAAATAGCGCAGCACACAACATAAACCTCAACCAAGCCGGCCTCCCGGAAAAATCAGGCGCATCCATAAAGGCCGAAGAAGCTTATGCAATCATGGCTGGTGCAAACACTCAAAGCTGTATGAATCTGCATAGCAAGCTTCTTCCAAAGAATATTTGGATATGGCCAGGCGGCGCAATTGAGTCGCACTTGGGAATACCAAAATCCAACTCCGCCAAGGCTCAGTTCGCGTACAAAACTGAAACTAACGGAAATATCGATCACGCAGGCGATAAAACAACTATCCAGAGGCTAGCGACTTGGCTTCAACAATAAATCCTGGGAACTCGCTATAACGGGGTCACGATAGCCGGGTGAGGTTGACTTATAAGCTTCTGCTTTCCGCTTTTGACGTTCACCCCGTAGAGCATGGCCAATGACCGGCTCGGATACCCGCAGGGCGACGCGCAGGAGCGCGTCGTTTTTCGCCGGTACATGGATGTGCCGTCGAAAAATGCGCCGGGCAGTGGCGGACCCGCGCACCGCGCGGGCATGCGTCCCGGGTATGCTTGACCAGCCATTCGGCTGTTGGAGAAGCGCCTCTTTTGGTTACTTTTTCTTTGCACAAGCAAAGAGAAGTTCCTCAACAGCCGAATGGCTGGTCAAAGTGACTCGCGCACCGCAGGTGCACGAAAGCTGTTCTGCCTTGGCTTTTCAAGATTTAAAGACGAGAGCAAAGGCTTCCGCCTGCTGCGCAGCCGGGTTCCTTTTGGTTGCGGCAAAAGGAACCAAAACCGCTTCCGCCGGACGCATGCCGATGCGGTAAAGCCGCATCGGTGCCCTGCGCTTCTCGCGGAACGGGGCGGCGCGGAACTCGCTGCGCTCAGACACCCGCGCCTTATTCCCCCGCTCCGCTGCGATGCTCGGCATGCTTTCACGGCTTGGGCACGTCAACAGCGGAAAGCAGAAAGCTTCGCGGCACCGCAGCGGCACACCGGGGATGACTGTTCCGAGCTCAGAGCTCGGACAGCCAAGCATATTGCCTGGAGCGTCGAGCTAATTGCTCCATCGACCGAGCTTTTTGCTCGGAAGCCCAAGCAATCTGCTCCGAACGCCGAGCTCCCCTACCCGGCGCGCCGGGCTTTTTGCTCCGAAGCCCGAGCAGATTTGCCCGGAGCGTCGAGCTTTTTGCCCGGAGACCCGAGCAATTTGCTCCGAACGCCGAGCTACCCTACCCGGCACGCCGGGCTTTTTGCTCCGAAGCCCGAGCAGATTTGCCCGGAGCGTCGAGCTTTTTACTCGGAGACCCGAGCAATTTGCTCCGAACGCCGAGCTCCCCTGCCCGGCACGCCGGGCTTTTTGCTCCGAAGCCCGAGCAAATTACCCGGAGCGTCGAGCTTTTTGCTCGGAAGCCCGAGCAATTTGCTCCAAACGCCGAACTCTCCTACTCGGCACGCCGGGCTTTTTGCTCGACGGCCCGAGCAAATTGCTCCGCGCACCCCACGTCGGCCCCGGCTTTCCGGGCGACGGGCGTCACGCCGGCTTGACGGTTTCCCGCCGGCTGGCTATCAACACCGGTACATCACCGGGGAATCACCATGCGTACCGTCCTGTCCGGCAGCCTTGCCGCGCTGCTGTTGTTCGCCCTGCCCGCCGCGGCCCACCAGCCCATCGCCAGCGCGCGGGTGGCCTTCGACCGCGACGGCGTCACCGCCACCCAGGCCCAGGGGCTGGCCGATGTGCAGGCCCAGCGCGCGCTCAGCGTGGAGGATCCGGTGCGGATCGCCTCGATCTCCAAGCTGGTGCTGGCTATCGGCGTGATGCGGCTGGTGGAGGAAGGCACCTTCGACCTGGATACCGACGTGTCGACTTATCTGGGCTGGCCGCTGCGCCATCCGCGCTTTGCCGATACCCCGATCACCCTGCGGCTGATGCTCTCGCACCGCTCCGGGCTGACCGATGACGCCGGCTACTGGGCCACACCGCTGGATGGCGACATCCGCGAGATTCTGGACGATCCGCGCGCCTGGGATACGCACGCGCCGGGCACCTGGTTCCGTTACACCAACCTCAACTCGCCGCTGGTGGCCTCGATGATGGAGCGCGCCACGGGCGAGCGCTTCGACCTGCTGATGCAGCGGCTGGTGCTGCAGCCGGCGAAGATCACCGCCTGCTACGGCTGGGAAAGCTGCAATGCCGCCACCGCCGCGCGTGCGGTGGTGCTGTATGACGCCGCAGGGAAGCCGGCGGTGGATGACAACCGCGGCGCAAAACCCGAATGCAACGTGCGCCGCGCCGCCAACGGCAGCTGTGACCTGGCGTTGTGGCAGCCGGGCCGCAATGGCGGCGCGTTCTCGCCGCAGGGCGGGCTGCGGATCAGCGCCACCGCGCTGGCGCGGGTCGGCCGGCTGCTGCTGGGCAAGGGTGAGATCGACGGGGTGCGGGTGCTCAGTCCGGCCTCGGTACAGACCCTGCTGACCCCGCAGTGGGTGTACGCGCCGGGCAACGGCCAGACCTGGGAGGACGGCGAGCCGGAGCCGCCGCCGGGCCAGCCGCGCGCCACGATGTGCCGCTACGGCCTGTCCACCATCACCCTGGCCAGCGGCCACCCGGACTGCGGCGATGACCCGTTCGGCGACGGCATCGTGCGCGTGGGCCATTCGGGCAACGCCTACGGCCTGCGCTCGGGGCTGTGGATCGACCCGGCCAGCGGCACCGGCGTGGCCTACTTCGCCACCGGCATGGACGGCGCCCCGGCCGGCACACACTCGGCCTATACCGCCGAGGAGGAGCGGCTGGCGACCGGGCGATAAACCGTCGCCGCAACACCGCGACCTAACGAAAGGGCTGCCAGAAGGCAGCCCTTTTTGTTGCGACGGGCGGGAATCGAACGCGACGCGTGGAGCTACGACGACCGGTTCCGCGCGGGGGGATCAGCCTTCGGCGTCGGCCTCGCCAGCATCTTCCTGCAGCATGGCCAGGTGCGCGGCCAGCGCCGCCTCATCCACGATCGGCGCATCGCTGATCGAGCCGGCGTCCACGCGCCAGTCGCCGTCGCGGTTGAGCAGCCGGTAGCGGACCTTCTCGGTGCGTTGGCGGGTGCCGTTGTACAGAGGAATATCGCCGTACTTG
Organism: Stenotrophomonas sp. STEN013; assembly: GCF_056760355.1. NCBI lineage: Bacteria > Pseudomonadati > Pseudomonadota > Gammaproteobacteria > Lysobacterales > Lysobacteraceae > Stenotrophomonas > Stenotrophomonas sp. STEN013. Next base: position 11,250 of record NZ_JBRREO010000013.1, read on the forward strand.
GCCGCGGCCGGCAGCACGTAGGCGACCTCGGCGATGCAGCTGCCGGTGCTGCAGCGCAGTTTGCCGATGCGGTGGGTGCTGGCCACGGAGATCGTGTCCGCGCCGATGGTTTCGTAGTCGGCAGGGGCGTGGACCAGCGGCGCCAGCGTGTCCGGGTCCGTTTCCAGCCGGCCGCCGGAAAGTTCGAATCTCACAAACGCGTCCAGCGCCTGCTCCGGGGTCGGCCAGGCGAAGACGGTGGCGGGGAACAACGCGGCGCAGAGGACAAGTGGCTTGAGCATGGTGGGTCTTCCGGTCTCCACAGGTGGACGCCCAGAGGGCGGGCAGCGGAGCATTGCACATAACCGCGCTCGTATTCATTCATGTGAAAACGAAGTCGGATGGCGGCGCCGCGAGTGTCCCCGGCGCACGCTGCAGGGGGCATGGATGCGGGATGCGGGATCGTCAGGGTCCGGCGGCGGCACGTTTTCTGAAATGGAAAACCGCGGCCGAGGCCGCGGTTTCTGTTGGCCCCGTTCCAGTCGACCGCCCCCGCCGGCGGGGGGGGCGGGGGGGGCCGGGGTTGAGCGCCCCCACCCGCCAGGCGAACACCGCCAGCGCGACATGGCCGAACAGCACGGTCGCCAGACACGCATATGTCAACGGCAGCAGGGGAAAAACAGAATGGGGAAGCAGCTGCAAACTCCCGGCGATGGAGTTGCCGGTAAACAGGAAATAGCCGGGCAACCCGATCAACAGGATGAGAGCGAAGGCCATCAAAATGGCCCAGGCCAGCCTGATGAAAATCTTGGCGACGAGTCTTCCAGCACGGTAATGGGTCAGCACGTTGATCCTCGAAAGTCGGTCAGGGAAACGGCGGGCAAAGCGCATTCCTGTATACCCGAAATACCTGCGCGAGGTCCGGCGGCCTGACAGGCATCCCGCCGCGTGCGGCCAGGCGCCGACGGAAATGTCGGCATTGGCCCGGGCTGTGGGCGGCTGGGCCGGTTGCCAAAGCAGGTTTTATCCCTCCCCCCCGCGACCTACTCCTGCAACCACGCCCTGCGCGCGGCCGGCGCGTGGAAACTCCACGCCACGAAGCGGCTCTGTTTGTGGCCCTGGGCCATGGCGACCTCGCGCACCTCGGCGGCGCCGGCCTTGGCCAGCTGTTTGTGCAGGTCGGGCAGATGCTCGCTTTTGGCCACCAGCGAGGAAAACCACAGTACCTGCGTCTGGAACACCACGCTTTCCTTGATCATCCGGCGCAGGAACGAGGCTTCGCCGCCGGTGCACCACAGCTCGTTGGCCTGGCCCCCGAAGTTCAATGCCGGCGCCCGGCTGCCGCGTGGCGCCGGCGCGTTGCCGAGGTTGCGGCGCTTGCGCTGGCTGCCCTGCGCGGCCTCTTTGGCCGAGCTGTGGAACGGCGGATTGCACATGGTCAGCTGGAAGCGTTCCTGCGGCTGCAGCAGTCCGGCGAACAGGCTGCCACGCGCATGCTGCTGGCGCAGCTCGATCACCTTGGCCAGACCGTTGGCCTGGAGGTTGGCGGCGGCGCACTGCAACGCGTCCGGATCGATATCGCTGCCAACGAACGACCAGCCGTATTCGGCCTGCCCAAGCAGCGGATAGATGCAGTTGGCGCCAACGCCGATATCCAGCACGCGCACGTGCGGTCCGCGCGGGATCGTGCCGCCGGCATCGGCGGCCAGCAGATCGGCCAGTCCGTGCAGGTAGTCCACCCGGCCCGGCACAGGCGGGCACAGGTAGCCCTCGGGAATATCCCAGTGCCTGATGCCGTAATCACTGGCCAGCAGCGCGCGGTTGAGCTCGCGCACCGCCAGCGGATCGCTGAAATTGATGCTCTGCGTGCCCGCCGGCGTGCGGACCAGGTGCGCCTTCAGCGCCGGGTTGGCGGCAACCAGCCGTGGCAGGTCATAGCGGCCCTGATGGCGGTTGCGGGGATGCAGGCCGGGCGTCGCCGCGGCAGGCGTCGCGGCGGTACGCCGCGGTGACGGGCGCGGGGATGGGGAATTCATGCACGTATTAGACGCCATGGGGAGTGCGGGATGCAGCCACCGCAAACGCTCCGAGCCGTACCGCCCGGAAGACACGGGCAGTGCGTAGACACCGGTCCGGGAGGGCCGGGCGCCGTTTCCGCAGGTCAGGAGGCAACCGCGGCCGTAAGGCGTTCCAGTTTCTGGACATTTTCCGGCGTCAGGCCCCCATCTTCCGCAATCCGCCTGGCCAGGGCCGCCACGGTGGCGGCATGTGCATCCCCCAGCACTTCGGCTTCACCCCGGCTGGCATCGATCACCGTTTTGCCGGGCAACTCCAGCTGATTGAAGATCTCGCGGCAGCGCTCCAGATTCTGGGCCGTTTCAAAATGATTGGGCACATCACCGCGCGCGCGGATCCGCTGCAGCCCCTGCGCCGGCGTCAGGTCCAGCAAAAGCAGCAGATCCGGCCGGGGTGCGAAATCATTGGAATGCAGCATTTGCTCCACCGGCAGACCCGCAGCGCCCTGATACGCCACCATTGAAGGGAAATAGCGATCCAGGATGACGATCTGCCCCCTGTCCAGCGCCGGCCGGATGATCTCTTCCACATGCTGCTGGCGATCCAGAAGCAGGTATTCCACCTCCTCTTCCGGGCGTAGCCTTCCGGTAGCCGCGGTCTCCCGCAGGCGCGTCCCCCAGGGGCCATTGGTCGGCTCCTTGCTCAGGACGACTTCCGCACCGGCAGATTCCAGCACCCCCGCCAGTTTGCGCGCGAGGGTGGATTTGCCAGCGCCATCAATGCCTTCGATGGCGATGAGCAGGCCGCCGGTGATCTTTTCTTTGTTCATGGCGCTACTTTAACGGAACCCGCCGCGCCCACCCAGCGCCGGTGACGGCCCCGCGGCCAGCCTCCTGTCGGCGTGGACCGTTCGACTCACGAACCCGGCGGCGCCGGGCAGTCCCCCTGCTGCTGGCAGAACTGCAGCGCGCGACGCTGCTGTTCGGCGTCCAACTCCGGTGGCGGGCGGGCGATGGCGGACTGGATCTGGTCGCGGCCATTGGTGAGTTTATGCAGGCCCTTGGCCGCGGCCATCAGCCCGTAGTTGATGCCCATGAAAAGGTAGCCACCACTGATGCTGACCTGTTCGGGCGTGGGCGGCTCGCTCCAGGATTTGCTGAAACGGTTGGGCGCAGGTGCGACCGGACTCTTGAAGCGGTACAGGTCCAGCGGCTGCTCGTCCTCGGGCTTGAGCGCCCGCACCTCTTCCAGGGTGGTGACCTTGTCCTGCGCCGGCGTTGGCGGAGCCGGCTGCCCGGCGGGCGACGCGATGGGGGGCGCCACCCCGGCGGTTCCCGGTAACGCCGGTGCGGACGGCGGCGTCTGCTGCGCCTGCGCCTGCGCCGCCCCTGCCAACAGCAGGCCGGCCATCATCGCCTGCCATCCACGTGTTGCCACCATCATCCACGTCCGCCTGTTCCGCCGAGCGCGCAGGATACGGCGGCGCGGCTTCAGATTTTGTTGGTGGATGCCCAGCCCTGTTCAGCCTGGAAAACAAATCCGTCTCACACGCTGAGATCGGGGTGTGTTTCCATGCCGCTCCTTTGACCGGCAGTTGCGTGCATGGCGTTCTCCCTCGCTCCCCGCACCGAAGCCAGCGAACGGGCGCTGGCAACCACCGATGGCCTGCCTTCGCGTGACGGCTCGCTGCTGGGCCAGCGCCTGGCCCGGCGCTACAAGGACCGGGTGACCGGCAGCTTCACCCTTCCCGGCCGCGAAGGCAGTTACGCGCCAATTCCCGATGACGTGCCGGAGGCGCTGAAAGCCGCCTTGAAGGCGCGCGGCATCGAGCAGCTGTACTCGCACCAGGCGCAGGCCTGGGACGCCACCCAGCGCGGCGAGCATGTTGCCATCGTCACCCCGACCGCCTCTGGCAAATCGCTGTGCTACACGCTGCCGGTGGTAAGCGCGGCGATGCAGGGCAATGCCAAGGCCTTGTACCTGTTCCCGACCAAGGCGCTGGCGCAGGACCAGGTGGCCGAGCTGCTGGAGCTCAACCGGGCCGGCGATCTTGGGGTCAAGGCCTTCACCTTCGACGGTGATACGCCCGGCGATGCGCGGCAGGCGATCCGTTTGCATGGCGATATCGTGGTCAGCAACCCGGACATGCTGCACCAGGCGATCCTGCCGCATCACACCAAGTGGGCGCAGTTCTTCGAGAACCTGCGCTATGTGGTGATCGACGAGATCCACACCTATCGCGGTGTGTTCGGCAGCCATGTCACCAATGTGCTGCGCCGGCTCAAGCGCATCTGCGCGTTCTACGGCGTGCAACCGCAGTTCATCCTGTGCTCGGCCACCATCGGCAACCCGCATGCGCATGCCGAGGCGCTGGTGGAAGAGAAGGTGCATGCGATCACCGAGTCCGGCGCGCCGAGCGGACCCAAGCACGTGCTGCTGTGGAACCCGCCGGTGATCAACCCGGACCTTGGCCTGCGTGCCTCCGCCCGCTCGCAAGCCAATCGCATTGCACGCATCGCGATCAAGAGCGGCTTGAAGACGCTGGTGTTCGCACAGACGCGCTTGATGGTGGAAGTGCTGACCAAGTATCTGAAAGACATCTTCGATCACGACCCGCGCAAACCGGCGCGTATCCGCGCCTATCGCGGCGGCTATCTGCCGACCGAACGGCGCGAGGTGGAACGGGCGATGCGCGCCGGCGATATCGACGGCATCGTCAGCACCTCGGCGCTGGAACTGGGCGTGGATATCGGCGCGCTGGATGTGGTGATCCTCAACGGCTACCCGGGCAGCGTCGCCGCCACCTGGCAGCGCTTCGGCCGCGCCGGTCGGCGTCAGCAGGCGGCGCTGGGCGTGATGGTGGCCAGCAGCCAGCCGCTGGACCAGTACGTGGTGCGACATCCGGATTTCTTCGCCAATGCCACGCCCGAACACGCACGCATCTCGCCGGACCAGCCGCTGATCCTGTTCGACCACATCCGCTGTGCCGCGTTCGAGTTGCCGTTCCTGGCCGGTGAACCGTTCGGGCCGATCGACCCGCTGGTGTTCCTGCAGGCACTGGCCGAGACCGAAGTGGTGCACCAGGAAGGCGACCGCTGGGAGTGGATCGCCGACAGCTACCCCGCCAACGCGGTGAGCCTGCGCGCGGTGGCCGATGGCAACTTCGTGGTGGTGGACCGCAGCGACGGCAAGCAGCAGATCATCGCCGAGGTGGACTATTCCGCCGCCGCGCTGACCCTGTATGAAGGCGCGATCCACATGGTGCAGAGCACGCCCTACCAGGTGGAGCGGCTGGACTGGGACGGGCGCAAGGCCTACGTGACCCGCACGCACGTGGACTACTACACCGACAGCATCGACTTCACCAAGCTCAAGGTGCTGGACCGCTTCGACGGCAACAGCGCCGGTCGCGGCGATTCGCACCATGGCGAGGTGCATGTCGTGCGGCGCGTGGCCGGCTACAAGAAGATCCGCTACTACACGCACGAGAACATCGGCTACGGCCCGGTCAACCTGCCCGACCAGGAACTGCATACCACCGCGGTGTGGTGGCAGTTGCCGCAGGCGACCTTGCTGCGCAGCTTCGCGCAGAAGCAGGACGCGCTGGATGGTTTCCTCGGCGCGGCCTATGCGCTGCACATCGTCGCCACGGTGGCGGTGATGGCCGATGCGCGCGACCTGCAGAAGGCGGTGGGCAGCGGCGATGGCGCCTGGTTTGCAATCGCCGACCAGACCGGCCGCGGGCAGCTGCGTGGCAACGACGCCGGCGAGACCACGGTGGAACTGATGCAGAGTTTCGTGCCGACGGTGTACCTGTACGACAACTTCCCCGGCGGCGTGGGCCTGAGCGAGCCGCTGTGGCAGCGTCAGGACGAGCTGGTACAGCGCGCGTTGGAACTGGTCGAGCGTTGCGACTGCAGCGCCGGCTGCCCGGCCTGTGTCGGTCCGGTGCTGGCCGCGCAGGAGGACAACAACGACGTCACGCCGCGTTCGCTGGCGCTGCGGGTACTGGCGCTGCTGTCGGCCGAGCGCTGCGATCAGGTGCCCGCCGTGATGGTCGATGACGTGGACGAGGCGCTCGACCTGCTGCCATGAGCATCAGCCTGGACAAGCTCAAAGCGCTGCGGAAACAGGCCGGGCATGTGGACAAGGCAGCGCTTGCGCCGTCTTCCGCATTGGTGGTGGATGCAGCGACGTCACCCGCTTCCGCTTTTTCAGCGACGACAAGGGACGCGCGAGGTTCTTCGCAACCAGACAGCGATGGGACGATTGCAGACGCGGCGACGGTAGCGACGTCGCCGACATCGACCGCGGAAAACGCCACCGCCTCCCCCATCGCAGATGTCGCCACACCGCCATTGCCCGCGCACGGCGATACGGCAGCGCGCGCGCAACAACATCCACCGGCGCCGCGCGAAACCTCGGTGTTCGGCTGGGTCGAGCAGATCCAGCACAAAGCGGTCGCGGCACCGCGTGCGCCTGCCGCAACTTCCACGCGGCCAGCTGTGCGCCGGCCGCAGGATGGCGACGTGTTGCGGCGCCTGCTCGCCACCCGCAAGCGGGCTGCCGGCGCTCCGTTGCGCGCCGAACCTGCGGGCCCCGTTGATCGCGAATTGCCCGGCAGCGAGATCGCGCCCGGCCTGCATCTGATCGAAGCCTTTCTGCCCCAGCCAATTCCCGCGCAGCCGCTGTCGCTGGCTTTCAGCAAGCGCCCCGATGAGGCGGTGGCCCCGCACGATCTGCTGTTCTTCGATACCGAAACCACCGGTCTGGCCGGCGGCACCGGCACCCGCGCCTTCATGGTCGGCGTCGCCGACTGGCATCGTGATGCCGCGCGTGGTGAAGGCCTGCGTGTGCGCCAGCTGCTGATGGCCACGATGGCCGCCGAGAGCGCGATGCTGGAGCTGTTCGCCAGCTGGCTGGCGCCGTCCACCGTGCTGTCCAGCTACAACGGCCGCTGCTACGACGCGCCGCTGCTGAAGACGCGCTACCGGCTGGCACGGCGTGGCGATCCCATTTCGGCGTTGGACCATGTGGACCTGCTGTTCCCGACCCGCCGCCGTTATCGCGGCACCTGGGAGAACTGCAGGCTGGGCACCATCGAACGGCAGCTGCTGCAGATCGCCCGCGAGGATGACCTGCCCGGCTCCGAAGCCCCGGCGGCGTGGCTGGGCTATCTGCGCGGCGGCAGCGCCCGCAACCTGCGCCGTGTCGGTGAGCACAACCATCAGGATGTGGTGACGCTGGCGCAGCTGTTCCTGCGGCTGGTCGAGGAGCAGCGCAACGACGAAAGTCGGCATGAACTGGAAGCTGCCGGATCATCTGCCGCAGCGGTGTCTTGAGGACGTACTCCGTTGCCCGCATCGCTTCTTACCGTTACCTCTCGTTGCTCGCGGGAATCGTATCGGGAGCGGTGCTCACTCCTCGATAAGTGACTTGTCGCAGGCCGTACAGCTATGGATGACAACCAGCTGGCCCGTCACCTCGTCCTGATAGTCGGCTACCTGATATCCAGCCGGGTTATTGAAGTGGTTGATCGCGTGGAACCCATGTCCATCGATCTTGATCGTCTCATCATCGCCACGGCTGCGTGGGTCAACGTAGCTGTCGACGGCAATTACGGCCATCGCATCCGTTGAGGGACTCATGGCTTCCTCAGGACTGACATCTCCACGGAAAACAGATCTTCAGCTTTCCAGCGTTCATGAAAAGGGGTTCCCGGCCGCATACCCGGCACACCCACGCCATCCATATCATTTCGACCGTATTGCCTACGGGGGAAATAGACGTCAACAGCGCTTTCCGTTTCAATCTCGCCACCATCGACACCACCAATGAAACGCGTCGAAGTACTGCCGCCATCTGGATTTAGATCTATTCGCGCCTCGACAAAGCCGACGCGACATGGACCAAGACCAAAGTAATCGTGGTCCTCGAACAGGTCGGTATAGATCACACCGCGATAGGTATCGGCATCGACCTGTTGCAGTTCGAACGGCACGTTCTCCTTGATCCGCATCCGCGTACCGGCCATGCCCCCCAGATCCGGCAGACACGGGTCGGCCAGTTTCGTCTCGTACTGCATGAAGCCTTTGATCGAGGCGAATGGACCCGGCGCGTCTTTCAGCGTCACCGTCAGTTCGTACGCGGTGGGAGTGGGGTTGCGCTTGAGTTCGGGCTGCGGCGGCGCTCTATGCCTCACATCCGCGTAGGCACCTGAGGTGAAAGAGCCAACGCCGCATGCCGTAAACACACTGCTCAGCAGCAGCGCCCCAAGGATGCGAAGTATCGATTTCATCAGTCCTCCATGACGGGCACGTTGATCCAAACGGGACGAAAGCAGAACGCCTTTGCGGAATCGGAACCAGACGCTTTCGACATCGGCATCCGAAAAGTCGGGGGGGTGCAGGTGTTCCTGTGGACTACACCGTTGAGACGCACCGCCGGACAGCGATAGAGGCGATGAAATAGTGAATCGGCGCGCACCCGCCGTGCTATCGGCAAGCGCGCGCCCTCACATCGAAAGACGGGGTGCGCCCTGTTCCTGTTGTTGCATCTGTTGCGAAGGCGAAGCGGCCTGCCGCTTTTCAAAGAGCGCAGCACGCTCAAAAGACTGCTCCACGGCAGTGGCCACGGCTTCGGATGAAATCACCTGCACGCGCAGGTGCGCCGGGTCATTCAACGCGCCCTGGACAACAAACAGGTTGGGACCTGCGACAGGGGCAGCGCCTCCCGGGCTCATCAGCACATGGTCGGCACGGGTGATGCCACCGGCCTTGGCCTCCGCGAACAGTCGCGCACTGGCGCGATCTGTCGCTGCGTCCGGGACCCGGTCAAGAATGGCATCCACCGCCCTCATGCCCTGCTGGATTTGCACGTAGAGCCCGTGATCCGGGTGTGCAGGATCGCGGGCATCAACGGATGCAGGCAATGCACAGCCGGTCTGTCGCAATGCCGCGGGCTGTTCCTGCATGTCACGTCCGGCGAACACGTTGCGGGCCCGGTCAACGACACCGTCGACAACGTTCCGTGGCAGCGCCAGTGTGTTGTGGAGCGTGGCCACGTCCGCGCGGTACTTATCGATCATCGGCTTGTACTGTTCGTAGCGGGCGGCATTCTCAGCACCGGTGATCGAGCCGCCGATACCGAGATCATTGTCCGCGAGGAAGTTGCGGCTGTAGTGCGTCTCGACGCCAACGCCAGCCACTACGGCCAGCGGATTGCGTAGATCAGTGAAACGACGGTCATCGTTGGCGTACCCAGCCAACTCCAATGCTTGAATATCCTTCTGTGCGGCGTAAACACGGACTTCGCCGACATGCCGACTCGCAGCGCTCACAAAGTCGGTCGCACGCACATGGTTGATGATCTGGCTGCCCCCTTCATGCAGGTCGGCGGTCAGACCTGCAGCACCATAGGCGTTGAAGGTCTCACCGCGCAGGCCATAGCGGTAAGCGGTGATCTGCGCCAGCGTTCCACCAAGAGAATGACCAACAACTGAGAGTGGCATTGCTCCACAGGCTTCAGCATTGTTCTTCGCATATTCCAACGCGAACTCTGTTGCGTTCATCGCAGCTTTGGCCTGGCTGTTCGCTCCAAACATCACCATTCCACCGTCGGCGATAAGACCATCCTTGACCAGTTGCTTGTCGAACTCGGTGCCGCGGTGGGCAAGGATCAGCTCACCGGTCTGCAGGCTTTCATACAGAACTCCCTGATAGCCGGATTCATCATCGAAGCGCCTGACAACCTTGATCCTGTGTCCATCAAGATCAAACCATTCTTCTTCTTGACGCGGCTTCGCCGCCTCATACACATCTACGGCCAACCTGGAATTGATGGTCGTGTCCATGCCCGGTCAGTTCCGCTTATGGGCAACAAGCTCGATGCCGAAGAGGTCTTTCCCATCCACTCTGGCGCGCATCTGGGTTCCTTCCCGGAATGAAGGAACAGATGCGCCACCGAACGTCCCTGCGGGATACTGACGCTTCAGAAATCCCGAATGCATGGGAGTCTGCTTCTGGATTTCATCCAGCGACAGGTATTCAACAAATGCGCTTTCGGTCGTCGCTCCGGTTGGCCGCAACTCCACCCTTGCTGCTACAAGGCCCACATGGCAGCTCCCCAGACCAAAGTAATCGTGGTCCTCGAACAGATCGGTATAGATCACACCACGATAGGTATCGACATCGACCTGTTGCAGTTCGAACGGCACGTTTTCCTTGATCCGCATCCGCGTACCGGCCATGCCCCCCAGATCCGGCAGACAGGGATCGGCCAGTTTCGTCTCGTACTGCATGAAGCCTTTGATCGAGGCGAATGGCCCCGGCGCGTCTTTCAAAGTCACCGTGATTTCGTACGGGGTGGGCGTGGGGTTGCGCTTGAGTTCGGGCTGCGGCGGCGCCCTGTGTTTTACATCCGCGTAAGGATTGGATGCGATCGGGTCAGACATCGAACGTGCTCCGCATGCGGTGCCGATACCGGCCAGGAACAGTGCCATAACGGATAGAGAAATCGGCTTCATCGGTCCTCCATGACACGTAAGTGGAGCCGATTGTGCCGCAGATGGAATTCGGCGAGTTCACAGCACGCCGGCACAAACGACTGTTGCCGAAGACTCGCAGACCAGACACCCCTTTACCGTGACCCGCTTCCACTTTTGCCGAAAACAGAAGGGCCGCGCAGCAATGTTGCGCGGCCCGGGGCATGATCGGCCGGTCAGCCGCTGACCGGTTTGGCCAGGCCCTCGCGGATGACGTGCTGGATCAACTGCTCGGCCTCGCGCTCGGCGCGGGCACTGGCTGCGGCCTGCTGCTTGCCCAGTGCAGCCTGTCGCGTGCCCAGCGCCGCCTGCTGTCGGGCAAGACGTTGCATTTCCTCACGCAGCGCCGGGGTGTCTAGCTCGGCACGGGCCTGCTCGGCCTTGCGACGGGCCGCTTCGACGGCGCTGCGTATGGCCTCGGTGCTGTCATCGCTGCGTAGCGCCAGCTGGGCATGTTGCGCGGCCAGGGCACCGATACGCGCGCCGATTTCGCCCATGCGTGCACCGATTTCCCCTTGCCGCTCGCCCAGCTTGCCTTGCTGTTCACCCAGCTGGCCCTGTGCCTCACCCAGGCGCGCGGTCTCCGCATACAGCTGCTGGAAGCGTGTCAGCGTGGCGGCGTCACGGACCACGTACTGCTTGCCGTCGCGGCGCAGCCAGAGCACGCCGTTGCCGTCGTCCAGCTGCTGTGCGTGGCGTAGATCCGCGACCGAACCATTCATCACGTTGTAGTCCCCCTTCAGCAGTACATAGCCATCACTGCGGGGTTGGCTGGAGAGATGGAGCACGCCCTGCGTCTTCACTGGTGCCGCGGGAGGAGCGGACGGCATCGTCGGTGCCGCCGGCATCGCCGGCGCGGGCAGGGCTTTGGGCATGGCCGGCATGACAGGCGCGGGGGGGGCAGGTGGCGCAGCAGGGGGAGCGGGCGGCGGGGGAGGTGCGGGCGGAGCCGGCATCGCCACCAGCCGCAGCGGTGCCACGCCGACCAGCGCGACGACGGCAAGAATCAGCACCGCGCCGGCGCGCGGGAAAGATGGGGTGTCCTGCAACATGAGCAATCTCCGCTTCAGACTGAGGAAGCTGGGCGAGGCACTGGCCAATCCAGCGCCGGGACGTGGAGCGACGCCCAATTGCAGCAGCAGGCGTCCGTAGTGGTGGCGGCAGTGGCGATTCCCGGCAACCACGGCGGCGTCCACCGCCGCTTCGCGGGCAATGCCGTATTCGCGGGCGGCCAGGTGGACCAGCGGGTGGAAGAAGAACAGGTGCTGGGCCAGTGCCGGCACCAGGCCCAGCCACAGGTCGCGGCGTTGCAGGTGGACCAGCTCGTGGGTCAGCGCCATGTCCAGCTGGTCATCGTCCATGCGCTGCAGGCCACGTGCCGGCAGCAGCAGGACCGGATGCCACGGCCCGATCAGCTGCGGCGAATCGATGGCCGTGCTGAGCATCAGACGCGGTGCGCGGCGCAGGCCATGGGCAGCGGCGGCGAGTTGCAAGGCGGCACCGAGCTTGTGGTCGCGGCACGGCTGGGCATGACGCAGCAGCGCACGGCTGCCGCGCCAGGCAGTGAACGTGCGCCATACCATCACCGCAACGCCGCCCCCCCACAACGCCATCAGCACCAGCGACCACGACCAGCCGCTGTCCACCGGCAGGGGCTTCATCACGATCAGCGGCGTGGCTGCAACCGTCGGAGCGGCGGCCTGCGCCTGCTGCACCACCGTCACCATTTCTATTGCAGGCAGTACCGGCAGTTCCAGCGGTGCGACCCAGAACACGCCGACCACCGCCTGCAGCGCCACCAGCCACCACAGCGCGCACTGGGTGCTGGCCGGCAGCCGCCGCACGCAGCGGCACAGCAGCCACACCAGGCCCGCCAACAGGGCGGTCTGCACGCTGGTGGCCAGCAAGCGGCTGCCCAACAGTTCGAAGGTGGAATCCATGATTCAGTCCTCCCGGCGCTGCGACTGCAGCTTGCTGACCAGCGCTTCCAGTTCGGCCAGTTCGTGGTCGCTGACCTCGGCTTTCTGCGACATCCATGCCACGAACGGCGAGATCGATCCCTGCAGGGTCTTCTCGACAAAGCTGCCGACCGCACCGCTGACCACGTCCTGCTGCCCGGTGGTGGTGGTGTAGCGGTATACACCGGCGTCGTGCTCACGCTGCAGGTATCCCTTGGTGCGCAGGCGCTCCATCATCGTCAGCACGGTGGAACGGGCCAGCCCGCGGGCCTCCCCAAAGCAGGCCGCCACCTCGCCGACGCTGGCCGGTTCGTTCTCTCCGATGTACTGCAGCAGGGCCAGTTCCTGGTCCCCGATGGTCTTGCGGCGCATGGCCGTCTCCGTGACTACATGTGTCGTCACGGTAGGCCTGACTACAACTGTCGTCAATAGCCCGGTCGGCACCCTGACCCCTGTCGGGCTGAATGCTTCAGCTGACGGCGCTGTCGATCCGCCAGCGCGCGAACTCGCGCTCGAACTCGGCCAGGCTCAGCCTGCCCATACAGGCATGGGCGCCAATCGGCAGCCCTTCGCCGCGGGCGAAGCGGCGCGCCAGCAGCACCGCGGCGAAGGTGGGAATCTCCGGGCCGTGCAGCATCGGCGCGGTCAGGTCCCAATGGACGGTGTGCTGCAAACCACCGCGTTGGCCGCGCAGGGTGATGCGCATACCGCCAAGGTCCGTGCCGAAACGGTCGAACCAGCGTCCGGCGCGCGCGAACACCCCGGCCAGCGCTTCCATCGGCAACGGCAGGCCGTGACTGCGCAGCCACGCCAGCGCGGCCAGACAGCGCGACAGCAACGGCAGTTCCAGCGCGGCACGAAAACGCACCGTCGCCACGCCCGGATAGCGCTGCACCAGCAAGGTGTGGTCGGGCACATCGCAGGGCGAGGCCAGACGCGGGCCGATGCGCGCAAAGCGCACCGGCTGCGGCTTGGCCCACCCGATACGGGTCTGCCAGCGCCCATCGATCCAGCAGTCGAACGGCCTGCCGCAATAGGACAACACCGCGCGCACCGTGGCGATGCCCAGCGGCGTGGCCTGCGCCGGCGCGATCACCATGTCGATGCTGTGCAGCTGTTCGAACTGCGGCGCCAACGCATCCACCACCGCACTGGACAGCGCCGGCAACGTGCTGGCGCCAGTGATCGCGCAGCACTGCATCCGCTGCGCAAGCGCGTCCAGTTGCCCGGGAAAGCCGGCGACAAACTCACGGCCATCAGCCAGATCGATGTAGTGCATGCCGGCCCGCAGGCAGGCCTGCGCCACGTCGTAGCCCTGCCCCTGGAACGGCCCGGCGGTGTGGATGACCAGGTCCGCGCGCGTGCCGGCAAGCGTCGCTGCAAAATCCGCAGCCGCAGTATCCAATCGGCACAGCTCGATGTTCGCCAGATCCACTCCTGGCAGACGGGCGGCAGCCTGCGCCGGATTGCGACCTGCGGCGATCACCGTGATACCCGGCGTGATCGCAAGGGAGCGCACGATGCGTGCTCCGAAGTGGCCATAGCCGCCCAGTACCAGTACCCGGCAGCGTTCCTGCGCTGACATCGCCATCTCCGGAAGTGAAGGCCCGATTATCGGCAGCGCAGCAGGCCTTTGTCAGGTGACCGCCAACCGGCGCGTCCGCATGCCTGCGTTCGAGTCGCGAATGCCCCGCATCGCCGGCCTGCGTGCGCGCCCGGTGAGCCATCTGCGGAACAGCACCGCCGGGCTTTTCATCAACCGCTTACGCCAGCGGCGGCAGGCTGTAGGCAACTGCCACACCCGGAGTCGAACATGTCCCGCATCCTTGTTGTCGTCGGCATCAGTGCGATTGCGCTCAGCGCCTGCAGCAGCACCCCGGTCGCGTCGGTGGAACCGATCGACGGGGTGATTTCCGGGCAATGCCACACCGATAGCGTGCGCGGCGCAGTGGGCCTGGCGGCGGCACCGGGAACGGTGGAACGCGCACGCGTGGACAGCGACAGCCTGGGCGTCAGCGTGGTCCGCGGGCAGCGCGGGCGCAATGACGCCAACGTGGGTGCCAGCGCTGGCGGTGACCATCTGACCATCGAGATCGGCCCCACCAACAACATCACCGCGCTGCGCTGCGGATGACCCGCCGTTTTGCAGCGCGACAGTACACATCCGAACGCAGGCGATATGCTGGGGACGTCCAACAACGTTCTGGAGTTCCGATGCAGTTTCCGTCCACGACGCGCCGCTCCGCCGCGCTGATTGCCGCCACTTTCTCGCTCGTGTTGCTGGGCGCGTGCTCGGGCCCGGCCGCGGAAGAGCAGGACCAGGCGCTGGACCAGGCCCAACAGGCCGCCGCCGCCGCTGCCACCGCCGAAGCCGCCACGCCACCGCCGGTGGGCAGCTGCGATGCCAGCCAGGTGCAGGGGCTGGTCGGCCAGACCTGGTCGGAGGCGATGCAGGCCCAGGCCAAGGACGATGCCGGCGCCAGCGAGGTCCGCGTGCTCAAGCCCAACCAGCCGGTCACGATGGAGTTCATCGGCGAGCGCCTGAACATCGAGATCGATGAAAAAGGCCTGGTCAGCGGCGTGCGTTGCGGCTGAATGGAAACCCGCCAAAGCCTTGTCCCACAAGGCTTTGGTTGCGTCCGCAACGATGTATTGCGGCACTGCAGCATCTGTGATCTAGTCGATGCCATCCGGTGGCCTCAAGGTGCGCTCCAGGGATTGAGCGCGAGGCGAGTGTCGCCGCTCACCTGACATCGTCAAGAGGCACACATGGCAGTCCGAACCCCGCAAGGGCTTTACGACCCGCAAGACGAACGCGACGCCTGTGGCTTCGGCATGGTCGCCCAGCTCGATGACCAGCCCTCGCGCCTGCTGGTGGATACCGCCATCGCCGCCCTGTCGCGCATGACCCACCGCGGTGGCGTCGCCGCTGACGGGCTCACCGGTGACGGCTGCGGCCTGCTGCTGCGCAAACCCACCGTGTTCCTGCGCCAGCTGGCCGAAGAAGCCGGCATCGCGCTGGGGCCCAATTTCGCCGCCGGCGTGGTGTTCCTGCCGCACGACGCCGATGCCGCACAGCGCTGCCGTGACGAACTCGATGCCCAGCTGCGCCGCGCCGGCTGCCATCCGCGCGGTTGGCGTGAGGTGCCCACCGATGACAGCGTTTGTGGCCAGCTGGCGCGCGACACGCTGCCGAAGATCGAGCAGGTGTTCGTCGATGCCGACATCGAGCAGAGTGCCGAACAGTTCGCGCTGGCGCTGTTCATGGCCCGCCGTCGCAGCGAACAGGCGCTGCGCGATGTCGCCGACTATTACGTCACCACCCTCAGCGCCGAAGCCATCAGCTACAAGGGCATGGTGCTGCCGGACAAGCTGAGCACCTTCTACCCGGACCTGCAGCGCCATGAACTGGCCTCCAGCGTGGTGGTGTTCCACCAGCGCTTTTCCACCAACACCCTGCCACGCTGGCCGCTGGCCCATCCGTTCCGCCTGCTCGCCCACAACGGCGAGATCAACACCATCGAAGGCAACCGCCGCTGGGCGCAGGCGCGCAGCAAGGTGTGGAAGACGCCGAAGTTCGACATCGCCGAGCTCGACCCGGTGATCTCGATGCACGGCTCCGATTCGCAGAGCATGGACAACATGCTCGAGCTGATGGTGGCCGGCGGCATGGAGCTGATCCAGGCGCTGCGCATCCTGGTACCGCCGGCAACCCAGTCGCTGGAATTCAAGGATGCCGATCTGGCCGCGTTCTACGAGTTCTATGGCTTGAACAGCGAACCGTGGGATGGCCCGGCCGGCATCGTCGCCTGCGATGGCCGCTATGCCGCCTGCACGCTGGACCGCAACGGTCTGCGCCCGGCGCGCTGGCTGCTGACCTCCGACCGCCACTTCCTGGTCGCCTCCGAAGCCGGCGTCTGGGAAGTGCCCACCGAGCGCGTGGTGCGCAAGGGCAAGCTCGGTCCGGGCCAGATGATGGCCATCGATCTCAAGCGTGGCGACCTGCTCGATTCGGACGCCATCGACCGCATCAACCGTGCACGTGCGCCGTACAAGCAATGGCTGCACCAGGGCGTGACCTACCTGCAGACCGAGCTGATCGATCCGTCGCTGGCCGAGGAGCCGTTCGACGAGGCCACGCTGCGCAGCTACCACAAGCTGTTCCAGCTCACGACCGAGGAACTGGAACAGGTGCTGCGGCCGCTGGCCGAAACCGGCCAGGAAGCCACCGGCTCGATGGGCGATGACACGCCGATCGCCGTGCTCAGCCGCCACACCCGTCCGCTGTACGACTACTTCCGCCAGGCTTTCGCGCAGGTCACCAACCCGCCGATCGATCCGCTGCGCGAAGAGTGCGCGATGTCGCTGACCACCCAGCTCGGCAAGGAAACCAACATCTTCCACGCCGGTGCGGAGACGGTGAACCACGTCATCCTCAACTCGCCGGTGCTGAGCCAGCGCAAGCTGCGCCAGTTGCTGAAGATGGAGCAGTACGTCGCGCGCAACCGCCTGATCGACCTGTCCTACAGCGTCGAGGAAGGGCTGAAGGCCGGCATCGAGCGCATCTGCGCGCAGTGCGAACAGGCCGCGCGCGAAGGCGCGGTGATGCTGCTGCTGTCCGACCGCTACCCGGTCGCCGACCGGCCGATGGTGCATGCACTGCTGGCCACCAGCGCCGTGCATCACCATCTCTCGAAGGTCGGGCTGCGCTGCGACGTCAACCTGATCATCGAGACCGGCACCGCCCGCGATGCACACCACATGGCCTGTCTGCTGGGCTTTGGTGCGACCGCGGTATATCCGTATCTGGCCTACCAGACCCTGTTCGATCTGGGCCGGCGCGGCATCCTGCAGTTGAAGAAGGGCGGTGAGGTCTCGCAGATCGGCCGCAGCTACCGCAAGGGCATCTACAAGGGCCTGAGCAAGATCATCTCCAAGATGGGCATCTGCACCATTGCCAGCTATCGCGGCGCGCAGCTGTTCGAGATCGTCGGCCTGGACCCGGACGTGGTTGAACTGTGCTTCCCGGATACCGCCGCGCGCATCGGCGGCGTCGGCCTGGCGCGCCTGGATACCGAAGCCCGCGAGCTGATGGCGCGTGCCTGGAATGATCTGGCCGAGCCGGAAGTCGGCGGCCTGCTCAAGTACGTGCACGGCGGCGAATACCACATGTACAACCCGGACGTGGTGATGACGCTGCAGCGCGCTTCGCGTACCGGCGATGCCGCCGACTGGCGCAAGTACATGGACGCGGTGCATTCGCGCCCGACCTCGGCGCTGCGCGATCTGCTGCAGCTCAAGCCGGCGGCAACGCCGGTGCCATTGGACGAGGTGGAACCGGTCGAAGCGCTGTTCAAGCGTTTCGATACCGCTGCCATTTCGCTGGGCGCGTTGTCGCCGGAAGCGCATGAAGCGCTGGCGATTGCGATGAACCGCCTCGGCGGCCGCTCCAACTCCGGCGAAGGCGGCGAAGATCCCGCCCGCTACGGCACCGGGAAGCGTTCCAAGATCAAGCAGGTGGCCTCCGGCCGCTTCGGCGTCACCGCCGAATACCTGGTCAATGCCGAAGTGCTGCAGATCAAGGTGGCGCAGGGCGCCAAGCCCGGCGAAGGCGGCCAGCTGCCGGGCCACAAGGTCAACGAGCTGATCGCGCGCCTGCGCTATGCCAAGCCCGGCATCGGCCTGATCTCGCCGCCGCCGCACCATGACATCTATTCCATCGAGGACCTGGCACAGCTGATCTACGACCTGAAGCAGGTCAATCCGCAGGCGCTGATCTCGGTGAAGCTGGTATCGCATGCCGGCGTCGGCACCATTGCTGCCGGCGTGGTGAAAGCCGGCGCCGATCTGATCACCGTGTCCGGCCATGACGGCGGCACCGGTGCCTCACCGGTCAGCTCGATCCGCTATGCCGGCGTACCGTGGGAACTGGGCGTGGCCGAGTCGCACCAGGCACTGGTGGCCAACGACCTGCGCAGCCGCACCCTGCTGCAGACCGACGGCGGCCTGAAGACCGGCCTGGATGTGGTCAAGGCCGCACTGCTGGGCGCCGACAGCTTCGGTTTCGGCACCGGGCCGATGATCGTGCTGGGCTGCAAGTATCTGCGCATCTGCCATCTCAACAACTGCGCCACCGGTGTGGCCACCCAGGACGAGCGTCTGCGTGCGGGCTACTTCACCGGCCTGCCGGAGCGCGTGGAGAACTTCTTCCGTCTGCTGGCCGAGGAAGTGCGGCAGTGGCTGTCCTACCTGGGCGCGCGTTCGCTGGATGAGATCGTCGGCCGCACCGATCTGCTGCAACAGCTGGACGTGTCGCCGCGCGAAGGCGTCAAGGTCGATCTGTCGCGCCTGCTCACGCCTGCCCACTACGAGGGCGCGCATTGCGCCGCACAGCGCCTGTACCAGTCGCCGGACAGCCTGGCCACGCAGATGGACGACCTGCTGGCCGATGCCATCGCCCACAAGCGTGGCGGTGAGCACCGCTTCCTGATCCACAACACCGACCGCTCGGTGGGCACGCGCCTGTCCGGCACCATCGCCCGCGCATATGGCAACCACGGCATGAGCGAAGCGCCGTTGAACCTGCGCTTCCGCGGCACCGCCGGACAGAGCTTCGGCGCGTTCAATGTCGGCGGCCTGAACCTGGAAGTGGAAGGCGAAGCCAACGACTACGTGGGCAAGGGCATGGCCGGCGGCCGCCTGGTGGTACGCCCACCGCGCGGCGCCCGCTTCGAGGCGCGCAACACCGCCATCATCGGCAACACCTGCCTCTATGGCGCCACCGGTGGCGAGCTGTTTGCCGCAGGCCGCGCAGGCGAACGCTTCGGCGTGCGCAACTCCGGCGCGCTGGCGGTGATTGAAGGCGCCGGCGACCACTGCTGCGAATACATGACCGACGGCGTGGTGGTGGTGCTGGGCAAGGTCGGCCTGAACTTCGGCGCCGGCTTCACCGGTGGCTTGGCGTATGTGCTCGACGTCGACCGTGACTTCGTCGACCGCTACAACCATGAGCTGATCGACATCCACCGCATTTCGGCCGAAGGCTTCGAGAACTACCGGCAACACCTGCACACCCTGATCGGCCGTCACCGCGAGTTGACCGGCAGCATCTGGGCGCAGCAGATCCTCGACGAGTTCCGCGACTACGTCGGCAAGTTCTGGCTGGTCAAACCCAAGGCCGCCAGCATCGAGTCGCTGGCCGAGTCGCTGCGCCGCGCAGCCTGATCTGGCGTCGGTGCGGACACGCCCCGCATCGACACATCCAACCGTTGTGCCTTAGCCAATGCTTCCCGCAGGCGGGAAGCTCGCCCGGAATCTTCCATGAGCCGCAAGCAAGCCTTCCAGTTCCTCGATCTGCCCCGCACCATGCCGCAGCGCATTCCGGTGGAGTTGCGCACGTCCGGCGATTGGGGCGAGCTCTACGGCAAGTTCGACAAGAGCGATGCGCAATACCAGGCCGGTCGTTGCCTGGATTGCGGCAATCCCTACTGCAGCTGGAAGTGCCCTGTGCACAACGCCATCCCGCAGTGGCTGCAGCTGGTGCAGGAGGATCGCATCCACGAAGCGGCAACGCTCTGTCATTCAACCAACCCACTGCCGGAGGTCTGTGGTCGGGTCTGTCCGCAGGACCGCCTATGCGAAGGCAGCTGCACGCTGGAGGAATTCGGCGCGGTCACCATCGGTGCGGTCGAGAAATACATCGTCGATACCGCGCTGGCCACCGGCTGGAAGCCCGATCTGCACGCGGTCGAGTGCACCGGCAAGCGCGTGGCGGTTGTCGGTGCCGGCCCGGCGGGGCTGGCCTGCGCCGATCGCCTGGCACGGGCGGGCGTGCAGGCGGTGGTGTTCGACCGTTACGAGAAGATTGGGGGCCTGCTGCAGTTCGGCATCCCCAGCTTCAAGCTGGACAAGAGCGTGATCGACCGCCGCCGCGAGATCCTCGACGGCATGGGCGTGCAGTTCCGCCTGGGCGTGGAGATCGGCCGTGACATCAGCATCGAGCAGCTGCAGGCCGACTACGACGCGGTGTTCCTCGGCACCGGTGCCTACCGTTACACCGACGGCGGCCTGATCGGCCAGGATCTCAAGGGCGTGCTGCCGGCGTTGCCGTTCCTGGTGCACAACAGCCGCATCGTCAGTGGCGATGATCCGCAGGGACGGCCGATCGCCGGCTGGGAAGACCAGATCGCCCTGCCCGACCTCAACGGCAAGCGCGTGGTGGTACTCGGCGGCGGTGACACCGGTATGGACTGCGTGCGCAGCGCGATCCGCCTGGGCGCGGCCAAAGTGACCTGCGCGTATCGCCGTGATGAAGCCAGCATGCCGGGCTCAGCACGCGAGGTGGCCAACGCCCGCGAAGAGGGCGTGCGCTTTCTGTTCAACCGCCAACCGTTGGCGATCGAGGCCGGTGCCGACGACGAAGTGATCGGCGTGACGGTGGTCGAAACCGGGCTGGGCGCACCCGATGCCAACGGCCGCCGCAACGCGGTGCCCATCGAAGGCAGCGAGTCGCTGCTGGAAGCGGATGTGGTGATCATCGCCTTCGGCTTCTCGCCGACGCTGCCGGAGTGGCTGGCAGCCCAAGGCGTACAGGCCAGCAGCAACGGCCGCATCATCGCCGGCGGCAGCTCCCTGCTGCCCTACCAGACCCACAACCCCCGGCTGTTCGCCGGCGGGGATGCGGTGCGGGGTGCCGACCTGGTGGTGACGGCCGTTGCTGAAGGCCGGGACGCAGCGCAGAGCATCATCACCCTGCTGCAACGCTGACACACGCTCTACACTCAGCGCTCCCCATCCGGAGACGTCCCCGCAATGCGTATCGGTCTGGCGGCCAACCGCCTGCATCATGACGGGGCCGATTCGGCCCTGTTCCGTTGGCTGCGCGCGTGCGAAAACGGCATCCGCGAGCTCGGCGTGGAGCTGCACGCGGTTGGTCGCACCTATGACGCCATCGCCAGCACCCGGCCGCTGGAGAACTATCCCGCCCTCAAGCGCTACCCTTACGGCCGCGAGGGCGGACTGATGAAACTGGTGGCCGAAGTCGTCGGCATGGGCACACCGGAACGGACTTTGGACGGCGCCATCTACCTGATCGACCCGGTCGACCCGTCCTCGGTATTCCCCGAAGCCATCGCCTTGAAACGCCAGTGCGTGATCCACGGCAAGCCTTTCATCTCCACCGTGGCCACTGCGCGGGACTGGATCGAGATGGAGCGGATGCATGCGGGCTTTTCCGTCGATCCCGGCGCGGACGATCTGTATGACTTTGCCAATCAGACGCTGGCCCTGATCGCCCATGACGCGCGCAAGCCGCAGATGCTGGACTTCGCCGCCGAACATTTCGAGGTGCTCTCGCAATTCGCCCAGCGCATCGGCACCGGCACCACCGGCCAACGTTTGAACGAGCTGGCCTGGAGCCGCGGCTGGCCGCGTGACCAGGAGTGGATCCAGCGCTTCCAGAGCGGGCCGCTGGGTGGCGACGCGCAGATCGCCGACCGGGTGTTGGAGCACCGCTGCCAGCGTGCGATTTTCTTCGAGGATCCGCACGTGGCGCGTCAGCACGAGGCCGACATCCAGCTGCTGGAGCGTGCGGTGACGACGGTGACGGACGAGGCGGTGTGCATCACCGCCCCGGGTATTGCTTCTCGCTGGGCGCATGCGGTGCGGATGCGGCAGCGGGCGCGCTGAACGCCATTTTCTGGCGGCGTTCCCCCAAGCCCGGCCGCTGCCGG
>NZ_JBRREO010000014.1:2500-5150 GCF_056760355.1 Stenotrophomonas sp. STEN013
GCCCTGTATTTGAAAGGGCCATTCCAGTGAAGACGAGTAGGGCGGGGCACGTGAAACCCTGTCTGAATATGGGGGGACCATCCTCCAAGGCTAAATACTACTGACCGACCGATAGTGAACCAGTACCGTGAGGGAAAGGCGAAAAGAACCCCGGAGAGGGGAGTGAAATAGATCCTGAAACCGTGTGCGTACAAGCAGTAGGAGCTCGCAAGAGTGACTGCGTACCTTTTGTATAATGGGTCAGCGACTTACTGTTCGTGGCAAGCTTAACCGTATAGGGGAGGCGAAGGGAAACCGAGTCTGATAAGGGCGCATAGTCGCGGGCAGTAGACCCGAAACCGGGTGATCTAGTCATGCCCAGGGTGAAGGTGCGGTAACACGCACTGGAGGCCCGAACCCACTCCCGTTGCAAAGGTAGGGGATGAGGTGTGATTAGGAGTGAAAAGCTAATCGAACCCGGAGATAGCTGGTTCTCCTCGAAAGCTATTTAGGTAGCGCCTCATATGTATCCTCTCGGGGGTAGAGCACTGTTATGGCTAGGGGGTCATCGCGACTTACCAAACCATTGCAAACTCCGAATACCGAGACGGACTGTATGGGAGACACACGGCGGGTGCTAACGTCCGTCGTGAAAAGGGAAACAACCCAGACCCACAGCTAAGGTCCCAAATTTTGTGCTAAGTGGAAAACCATGTGGAAAGGCACAGACAGCCAGGAGGTTGGCTTAGAAGCAGCCACCCTTTAAAGAAAGCGTAATAGCTCACTGGTCGAGTCGGTCTGCGGGGAAGATTTAACGGGGCTAAGCACAGAACCGAAGCTTGGGGTGCATAACTTTGTTATGCGCGGTAGAGGAGCGTTCCGTAAGCCTGTGAAGGTGAGTTGAGAAGCTTGCTGGAGGTATCGGAAGTGCGAATGCTGACATGAGTAACGATAATGCGGGTGAAAAACCCGCACGCCGAAAGCCCAAGGTTTCCTTGCGCAACGTTAATCGGCGCAGGGTGAGTCGGCCCCTAAGGCGAGGCAGAAATGCGTAGTCGATGGGAAGCAGGTTAATATTCCTGCACCTCGCGTAAGTGCGATGGAGGGACGGAGAAGGTTAGGTGTACCAGGCGTTGGTTGTCCTGGGGAAAGGCGGTAGGTTTGGATCTTTGGCAAATCCGGGATCCTTTAAGACCGAGCACCGAGACGAGTCTTTATGACAAAGTCACTGATACCACGCTTCCAGGAAAAGCTCCTAAGCTTCAGCTTACGCAGACCGTACCGTAAACCGACACAGGTGGGTAGGATGAGAATTCTCAGGCGCTTGAGAGAACTCGGGTGAAGGAACTAGGCAACATGGCACCGTAACTTCGGGAGAAGGTGCGCCATTGTCGGTGGATCATGCGATCTAAAGCTGACGATGGCCGAAGTAACCAGGCCGCTGCGACTGTTTATCAAAAACACAGCACTCTGCAAACACGAAAGTGGACGTATAGGGTGTGACGCCTGCCCGGTGCTGGAAGGTTAATTGATGGGGTCAGCCGCAAGGCGAAGCTCTTGATCGAAGCCCCAGTAAACGGCGGCCGTAACTATAACGGTCCTAAGGTAGCGAAATTCCTTGTCGGGTAAGTTCCGACCTGCACGAATGGCGTAACGATGGCGGCGCTGTCTCCACCCGAGACTCAGTGAAATTGAAATCGCTGTGAAGATGCAGCGTTCCCGTGGCAAGACGGAAAGACCCCGTGAACCTTTACTATAGCTTTACACTGAACGTTGAGTTCGTCTGTGTAGGATAGGTGGGAGGCTATGAAACTGTGGCGCTAGCTGCAGTGGAGCCATCCTTGAAATACCACCCTGTCGTGCTTGACGTTCTAACCTAGGTCCGTAATCCGGATCGGGGACCGTGTATGGTGGGTAGTTTGACTGGGGCGGTCTCCTCCTAAAGAGTAACGGAGGAGCTCGAAGGTACGCTCAGCGCGGTCGGACATCGCGCACTGTGTGCAAAGGCATAAGCGTGCTTGACTGCAAGATCGACGGATCAAGCAGGTAGGAAACTAGGACTTAGTGATCCGGTGGTTCTGTATGGAAGGGCCATCGCTCAACGGATAAAAGGTACTCCGGGGATAACAGGCTGATACCGCCCAAGAGTTCATATCGACGGCGGTGTTTGGCACCTCGATGTCGGCTCATCACATCCTGGGGCTGTAGTCGGTCCCAAGGGTATGGCTGTTCGCCATTTAAAGTGGTACGCGAGCTGGGTTCAGAACGTCGTGAGACAGTTCGGTCCCTATCTGCCATGGGCGTTGGAAGTTTGAGAGGGGCTGCTCCTAGTACGAGAGGACCGGAGTGGACGAACCCCTGGTGTTCCGGTTGTCACGCCAGTGGCATTGCCGGGTAGCTATGTTCGGAAACGATAACCGCTGAAAGCATCTAAGCGGGAAGCGTGCCTCAAGATGAGACTTCCCGGGGCACAAGCCCCCTAAAGGAACCATATAGACTATGTGGTTGATAGGTCAGGTGTGTAAGTACAGCAATGTATTGAGCTAACTGATACTAATGATCCGTGTGGCTTGACCATATAACCTCAAGTTGCCTTGGCCGACATGACATGTCGATAGATCCAAGTGCACGCTACGTCACAAGACCAAACGTGAGACTGAGCGCCTTTATG
>NZ_JBRREO010000015.1:0-543 GCF_056760355.1 Stenotrophomonas sp. STEN013
CGACTTTTTTGCCTCGTCAACACCTTTTTTCGAGGCGGTTGATTCAGCGGCTTCTGCGTAAGGCCCGAGGGCTTTTCGTTGAAGCAAGCCGCACATTATGCGCAGGCTTTTCATACTTGTCAACAACTTGCGACGTAGACTTCAAGTTTTCCTCGAAGCTGTTGATGTAAGCAACATCAAAAACATGGTGCTTGCAAAAAAAGCAAATCCCCGCTGCGTATGCAGCGGGGATTTTAGTAAAGACCCTGGCGATGACCTACTCTCGCAAGGCTTAAGCCTCACTACCATCGGCGCAGCTACGTTTCACTTCCGAGTTCGGGATGGGATCGGGTGGTTCCATAGCGCTAATTTCACCAGGGAGACGGTTGGAGCGTCGCCGGCTTTTTATTCGAGCAACCGGGAGTGATCCCTTGGTTACTTGAGCAAAAAGCACATAAAGGCGCTCAGTCTCACGTTTGGTCTTGTGACGTAGCGTGCACTTGGATCTATCGACATGTCATGTCGGCCAAGGCAACTTGAGGTTATATGGTCAAGCCACACGGA
>NZ_JBRREO010000016.1:0-223 GCF_056760355.1 Stenotrophomonas sp. STEN013
GGGGGGGGGGGGGGGGGGGGGGGGGGGGGGGGGGGGGGGGGGGGGGGGGGGGGGGGGGGGGGGGGGGGGGGGGGGGGGGGGGGGGGGGGGGGGGGGGGGGGGGGGGGGGGGCGGGGGGGGGGGGGGGGGGGGGGGGGGGGGGGGGGGGGGGGGGGGGGGGGGGGGGGGGGGGGGGGGGGGGGGGGGGGGGGGGGGGGGGGGGGGGGGGGGGGGGGG
This sequence comes from Stenotrophomonas sp. STEN013, assembly GCF_056760355.1. Taxonomy (NCBI): domain Bacteria; kingdom Pseudomonadati; phylum Pseudomonadota; class Gammaproteobacteria; order Lysobacterales; family Lysobacteraceae; genus Stenotrophomonas; species Stenotrophomonas sp. STEN013. The sequence continues at coordinate 217 of NZ_JBRREO010000016.1, forward strand.
GGGGGGG
>NZ_JBRREO010000017.1:0-200 GCF_056760355.1 Stenotrophomonas sp. STEN013
AAACACCTGCCACATGCCACGAAAGTGCAACATTAGAAACATAAAACACCACATGTCACTGAATTATATATATTTTTAAGGACTGTGGATCCAGTCCATCATCGGGGCGACACATAGCCTTATCCCCTCCAGAACGTAAGGCCTGCGGGGCTTTTCGCCAGATATGGCGTGGGATTCGGTTTGCTGCATTGCTATCGTAT